>JAPWHF010000009.1 GCA_027214125.1 Zoogloeaceae bacterium G21618-S1 | reverse complement strand
CGGCGCCCCCGACGGCGCCGCCGCCGGCCTCGCCGGCTGCGCCGCCCCCCGCCCCGCCCCCCGCCACCACCCCCGGCACGCCCACGCCCACGCCAACGCCAACGCCCATACTCGTGCCGCCGCCTGCACCGATTGCGGCGCCCGCGCCCGCGCCCGCGCCCGCACCGACACCAGCGCCGGTCGCGGCGCCCGCGCCAATGCCCGAGCCGGTAGCGATGCCGGCGCCAGCCGTCACGCCGGTGCTCGCCGATTTCGAGATCGGCGGATGGAAGCCGGGTGATGGTTCGCGGACGGGACCACTGGCCCAGGCCTTGAGCGAAATGAAGGATCAGAACGGCTGTCGGGTGCTGACCCGGATTGATGCGCGCACCGACATGAATTTTATCGCCCTGAAATCGGTGGATTTGACCTGCGGCGCAGACGGTTACGCCAGCGGCCCGGGTCGACTGACGCTGGAGCGCTCGGACGGCGTGCCGATCGCACGTACCAGCCAGTTATGGTTTTCTGGCGGTATTCCCTTCACTCAGGCGGTGAAGGCGACCCGTTTGGCGGCGACAGACAAGCAGAACACGCTGTGGTTTCACCTGGCCAGCGATGTCGATACGCGCACTCACTTTCTACTGCGCGCGCGCGCGACCAACTATGGCGGCATTGGTGTGTGGCAGATCGATCCGCAGATCGACGCGCTGACCGATCAGGCCGACCGCTTCCGTCAGGCCGAGGCGATCCGTCACGCCGTGGATGCGGCCTTGCTGGCGCTCGATAGCGCCGACGTGAGCCGCGCGTCGCGGGCCAATCTGGTGTTCTCCAGCGATTTCGAACATGGCACGGCAGCGGGCGACGCCAATCACCTGCTGTATTCGATCGGCGTCTGGCGCGGGCGGGACCGGCGCAGCAAGGACTGGGGGCCGTGGCAATACAATCTGCAGCAGGCCAATAATTATCTGTTCCAGCGCGATGCCCGCCTGGCCCGCCAGAAGCAGATGGAGGAACAGCGTGCCGAGCAGCAGCGTCAGTACGCCGAGCAGCGCGAGGCGCAGCGCCTGCGCATGGAGCAGGCGCGCCTGGCGGCCGAACAGCGCCGCAATCTGCAGACCTATCAACAACTGGTTGATGAAGCGGCCCGCGATCCGCAGCGTCTGCGCAGTCGCCTGGAGTCGGACCTTGCTTATCAGCCGCTATCCGGTGGCGCTTATGCCGGGCTGGTGGCCGGCGGCAAGCGCAAGATCCAGCGCATCGTGCGGGTCGATGGCAGCGATGGCGGTGATGCGGAGATCGATTGGCCTTACGCCATGCGCCTGACCGGAAAGGGCGATCTGGCATCGGGGTGGTACCGCGTCGATGGTGAAGTGACCGTGGACGCCAAGCGTCGCGACAACGAGGGTCTGCCGCTGACGCTGCTGAGCGCGCAGACGGTGATGCCGTGCAAAAACGAGGGTTGTACCGATCTGCTCGATCCGCTGGCCGTCACCCGCATGACGCTCGGTCAGCCCGAATGGACGCCCGAGGCCGCGCAGGCGGACCTCCAGCGCCGTCAATGAGGCAGAAGCGATGGCGATGGAACAACGCAAACTGATGATGATTGGCGGCGGCGCGGTCGTGGCGGTCGTCGTCGGTTGGATGGTCTTGTCGAATGTCGCAGCAGGCAAGGCCGAGGCGGCGATCAACGGCGCGCTCGACCAGCATGGCATGCGTGGCCAGGTATCGTGGCAGGCGGTCTCGGCGTCACCCTTGGGCGGCAGCGTGCAGCTCGATGATGTGCGTATCGAACAGGTCATCGGCGCGGGGGCGGTGCATATCGCGCGGGTGGACATTGATGATTTTGTCGATGAGCCGCGGCGCAAGCGTGCCGAGTTGCGGATGAGCGGTGTCGCCACCAGCGACGGGTTCAGCCCCTTGGGCGATGTTGCGTTTGTCCAGGCCAGCGGCCGCTCGCAGTTGCCCCCGGCCACGATCGTGATGCATTGGCGCATGGATCTGGATGAGGACACGCTGACACTGGCGCTGGAGGTCGATCAGCCTGAGGTGATGAAGGCGCGCCTCAATCTGGCGCTTGAGCGTGTTGCTGCGCTTGCGCGTTTGTCCGAAGGGGGCGCCGCACCCTCGGCGTTTGCCATGCCCGGCGCGGGTGGGTCGCGTGGGCGTCGTGGTGGTCCACCGCCGGGGCTGGGCATGGCATTCCAAATGCTCGAATCGATTGGCGAGGTGCGGCTCAAGCAGCTTGAAGCGGCCTTGCGCGACGACGGCTACGTCAAGCGCAGCATTGCCTTGCATAAGCGCTACGCGATCCCGGTGTCGCCGACCGAAGGCAAGGCAGCGGCGCAGCGAGACGCGCGCTTCAAGGCCGATATCGACTCGGCGCAGCGCGACTGCGAAAAGGATTTGCCGGTGACGGACGCCGGTGATCGCAAGAAGGCCTGCGCTACGCTGATCGAGTTCATTAGCGGCGAGGACGACAGTATTCGGCTGACGCTCAGCCCCGAGCGTTCGGTGTCTTTCTCGGAATTGATGGATCAAGCCATGCAGGCGCCGGCTCGGCTGGTGCCCTTGCTGCGCCCTGAGATCGGCTCCTGAGCTGCGACCGTTCAGCCGGCCTGCATTTGTAGCAATTCACGCAGATCGAGCGGCACGCTTTCACCCGGGCGGCGCGCATCGCCGGAGGCGTTGAGCAGGGTCTCCAGCGTGCGCTGGAGATGGCTCGGGTAGGGGAGCATGGTGCCGAGAAAACGAACGGCGCCGCCTTGCTGGATCATGATCGTCGGGAAGTTCTCGATGTCCATGTCGTCGGCCCAGTCGGCATGGGTTTCAATGTCCACCCACAGAAATGCCGCCTGCGGAAACTGCGCCTGCATGGACACGAAGCTGTCGTGATAGTCGCGGCAGGTGCCACACCATTCGGCGCACAGGCAGGCCACCAGCCACTCGCGCGAGAGGGCGTCGGTGACGGCGGCAGGGTCGGCGAGGTCGACGAGGGCGTTCATGGGGTGTGTGGCGATGGGGCCGGGCATTCCGCTTATACCGTATCTGCCGCGGGGGCGCCATGCTGCCGTCGGGCTTGCCAGTGGCAGCCAAGGGCGTATTGTTCGCCGCCATGAATCTTGCCGACCGTTTCTTCGCTCTGCAGCACTGTCTTGAGGGGCATGCCGACCTTTGGCGCCCACGGCCGTTCTGCGTTGAGGTGCCCGACTGGGTAGCGCGCTATCCGGCGCTTGCGGCAGACGTGCTGGCCTTGTCCGATGACACGGTGGGGGCCTTGGCGGCCGATGACGCTGCGCGTCTGGCATGGGTGGCGTCGCGTGTGCCGGCTTTGGGCGATTTGCTGGCTTTGACAGCGGTGCCCGGATGCGAGCAGCGGCCCATGCCGTCTTGCGACGCGCATTTCGACTGGGCGATTCCAGGGCGCAAGCGAAAGCAGATCGAAGCCTTTGCGGCCGCACTCGAGCCGGTCAAGGCGCCGGTGTTGGAGTGGTGCGCCGGCAAGGGGCATCTCGGCCGGCGTTTGGCGATGCAGCGGGCAGAGGCAGTGACCAGTCTGGAAATCGACCCGACGCTGTGCGCCCAGAGCGCCTTGCTGGCGACACGCGCACGACTGGCGCAGCACATGGTCTGCGCCGACGCCTTGTCGGCCGAAGGCCGGGCGCACGTGGTGAAGCATCATGTGGTGGCCTTGCATGCCTGTGGCGAATTGCACCGGACGCTGGTGCGCGGGGCGGTGGATGGCGCTGCGGCCGGCTTCAGTATTGCGCCGTGCTGCTACGATCGGGGCGTGACGGGCGACTTCCGCCCAGTGTCGGCGGCGGCGACGCTGAGGCTGGACGCGGGCGACCTGCGTCTGGCCATCACCGAGTCGGTCACGGCCGGTGAGCGTGAGCGGCGACAGCATGCGCTGGACAGTGCATTCAAGCTGGGTTTCATCGCGCTGCGTGCGGCGCTCGAAGGTGACGGGTATCGCCCGTTCCGGCCGGTGCCGACGGCGTGGGCGCGGGCGGGTTTTGAAGGCTTTTGCCGGCAACTGGCCGCACGCGAAGGCGTCGTGCTGCCCGGCGCCGTGAATTGGGATGAATGGCAGGCGGTCGGCTGGGCGCGTCACGCGCAGGTGTTGCGCTACGACCTGGTGCGCCATGTGTTTCGGCGGGCGTTGGAGTTGTGGCTGGTGGGCGATCTGGCGCTCGGCCTGGAGGCAGCAGGCTACCGGGCGAGCCTTGGTCAGTTCTGTGACCGGGCGATCACGCCGCGCAACCTGCTGGTGCAGGCTGCGCGGGCTTAGTTCGCCGGATTATTCCTTGGGACGCTTGATGAAGGGCTTGCCGCCTTTGAAGGGCTTCTTGCCCGGTGCGCCCGGTGCGCCCGGCCGCTTGCTTGCGCCGGGCTTGGCGCCAAAACGCTTGGCCGGCATCGGTGTTGAGTCGTCGGCCTGAATTTGCAGCGCCTGCTGGCACACGCGGGTGCGCTTCAGCGTGGCAAGCGTTTCGTTGGACAGATCGCTCGGCAGTTCGACCAGGCTGAAGTCGTCAAACAGGTGGATCTGACCGATCTGGCCGCCCGAGAGGCCACCTTCGTTGGCGATGGCGCCGACGATTTCTTTCGGCGTCACACCATGCTGGCGGCCGACTTCGATGCGGTAGGGGCGCAGCTTGCCGTCGGCGGTGTCGCGGCGACGGTTGGGCGCATCGTCGCGATTCTCGCGCGGCGCGCGTACTTCGCTGGTGGTGGGCAGATCACTGCCTTTGGCGTTGTCGAGCTGCAAGGGCTTGTCGCGCTGGGCCATGAAGGCCAGGGCTGCGGCAATCGAGTGCGCCTTCAGTTCGTTTTCGTCACGAAGCTGGCCGACCACTTCCATGAAGAAGTGCAGCTCTTCCTGCTCCAGTACGTCGAGCACCTCTTGCTTGAATTTGGAGACGCGACGATCAGCCATCTCACTGCGGGTAGGCAGTGTGAGCAGGGCGATTTTCTGACGTGTGGCGTGTTCGATGGCGCGCAGCATGCGCTGTTCGCGTGCCGTGATGAACAGAATCGCGTGGCCGGTTCGGCCGGCGCGGCCGGTACGGCCGATACGGTGCACATAGGCTTCGGTGTCGTAGGGCACGTCGTAGTTGATGACATGGGTGACGCGTGGCACGTCGATGCCGCGAGCGGCGACATCGGTGGCGACGACGATGTCGATCTGTCCCGATTTGAGCTGGTTGATCACGCGCTCGCGCAGGCCCTGGGTCATGTCGCCGTTGAGTGCAGCGGCGGCGTGGCCGCGTGCTTCGAGCTTGTTGGCCAGCTCATCGGTAGCGACCTTGGTGCGCACAAAGATGATGGCCGCGTCGAGTTCGTCCTCGGCTTCAAGGATGCGGGTCAGCACGTCGAGTTTGTCATGGCCGCGCACCATCCAGTAGCTCTGGCGAGTGGTGGATACGGTGCTGGTCGCCGACTTGATTTTGATTTCGATCGGGTTGCGCTGGTGTCGCTGGGCGACGCTACGGATGACCGAGGGCATGGTCGCCGAGAACAGCGCGGTCTGGCGGCTGCTCGGGGTGTGGCTGAGAATCCATTCCACGTCTTCGATGAAGCCCATGCGCAGCATTTCGTCGGCTTCGTCGAGTACCATCACTTTCAGTTCGTCGAGCTTGAGGCTGCCGCGCTTGAGATGGTCCATCAGGCGGCCCGGCGTGCCGACGATGACTTGCGCGCCGCGCGACAGCTGGCGAAGCTGGACGACCATGCTCTGACCACCGTAAAGCGGCACCACATGGAAGTCGCGCAGGTAACGGGCGTAGGTCTGGAAGGCTTCGGCGACCTGGATGGCCAGTTCGCGGGTCGGCGTCAGCACGAGAATCTGCGGGGTGCGACGCGTGACGTCGATGCGTTCGAGTGCGGGCAGCGCAAAGGCGGCAGTTTTGCCGGTGCCGGTCTGGGCTTCGCCAAGCACGTCGCCACCAGCCATCAGGTGAGGAATACACGCCGCCTGGATGGGCGAGGGGGTTTCGTAGCCGATTTCTGACAGGGCGGTCAGAACGGGGGCGGATAGCCCCAGGGCGGCGAAGGTAGTGGGGGTCGGGTCGGACGTTGTCATGCGGGTCTCGTGGTTTCTGGCATCCCCGGACGCAACGGGCGACGGGAAAACCGATCAGTATCCTCGATAACGCGCTGAAAGTAAAATGAATTCCTGTGATGGTGCAGTGCACCGCGCCCGAGGTGCGCCGGGCGCTATTCCGTCGTCTTGACGGACGCACCGGCCGTGGTGGCCGGTGCGTTGCGCGGGTTTAGAGCACTTCCGCTGCGTGATCTGCCAGGCGCGAGCGTTCGCCTCGTTGCAGGGTGATGTGACCCGAGTGCGGCCAGCCTTTGAAGCGATCGACGACGAAGGTCAGACCGGAGCTGCCTTCGGTGAGGTAGGGCGTGTCGATCTGCGCAATGTTGCCAAGGCAGACTACCTTGGTGCCCGGGCCGGCGCGGGTGACGAGCGTCTTCATTTGCTTGGGGGTGAGGTTCTGCGCTTCATCGATGATCAGATACTTGTTGATGAAGGTGCGCCCGCGCATGAAGTTGAGGCTCTTGACCTTGACCCGCGAGCGGATGAGGTCATGTGCCGCGGCGCGTCCCCACTCGCCGCCCTCGTTGGTGGCACCGTTGAGCACGTCGAGGTTGTCTTCGAGCGCGCCCATCCACGGCGTCATCTTTTCTTCTTCGGTGCCGGGCAGGAAGCCGATGTCTTCGCCAACAGGCACCGTCACTCGGGTCATGATGATTTCGCTGTAGCGCTTGCTGTCCAGCACTTGTGTGAGTCCGGCAGCAAGCGTGAGCAGTGTCTTGCCGGTGCCGGCCTGGCCGAGCAGGGTGACGAAGTCGATTTCCGGGTTCATCAGCAGGTTGAGCGCAAAGTTCTGCTCGCGGTTGCGCGCAGTGATGCCCCAGATGTTGTTCTTCTGATGGCTGTAGTCGATCAGCGTTTCGAGCACCACGGTAGGGCCGTCGCATTCGGTCACCCAGGCGTCGAAAGGCGGCTCGGAGGTGGTGTCGAAAACAAACTCGTTGTGGCTGAGCGAATCGGCCAGCGGGCCGCGCAGGCGGTAGTAAGTATGGCGCTCGTCTTTCCACGACTCGAGATCGGCGCCGTGTTTTTCCCAGAAATCGGCCGGCAGTTCGCGTGCACCGGAATACAGCAGGTCGGTGTCTTCGAGGACCTTGTCGTTGAAGTAATCCTGCGCATCCAGTCCGAGCGCCCGTGCCTTGATGCGCATGTTGATGTCTTTCGACACCAGGATGACCGGACGTTTGGGGAAGCGTTTGGCGAGGAAGCTGACCACCGCGAGGATGTGATTGTCGCCGCGCCCGGTGGGCAAGCCGGGCGGCAGGTGCAGGTCGATGGCTTCGGTTTGCAGATACAGGCGGCCGGTGGCTTGTCGGCGGGACGGTTCGGTGAGATCGATGCCTTCGTCGATGCCATTGGGGCAGGCGCGGACAATCTCGTCCATCATGCGGCTGGCCTGACGCGCGTTGCGGGCCACTTCCGACATGCCTTTCTTGTTTCCGTCGAGCTCCTCCAGCGTCATGATCGGGACGTAGAGGTCATGTTCTTCAAAGCGGTACAGACTGGTGGGGTCGTGCATCAGCACGTTGGTGTCGAGAATGAACAGCTTGGTTTTCACAGACTTCGATGCGCGTTTGGTGACCATGCGGGCTCCGGCAGGGAATCAGTGTTCTGAGGCCCGGTCGACAACAGTGCCGGGCCGGCCATGGGATTAGAGCGACTGGACGAAGTTGAGCACCTCCTCGGCATGGCCATTCACTTTGAGCTTGCGCCACTCGCGTCGCACGACACCTTCGCGGTCGATGACGAAGGTGCTACGCTCAATGCCGCGCACTTCTTTGCCGTACATGTTCTTCATCTTGATGACGTCAAACGCCTTGCAGGCAACTTCGTCGGCGTCTGACAAGAGGTCAAACGGCAGTTCGAGCTTGGCCTTGAAGTGTTCATGCGACTTGAGGCTGTCGCGCGAGATGCCCAGCACGACGCAGCCGGCCTCGGCGAACTTCGGATGAAGCACGCCAAAATCGCGGGTCTCGGTGGTGCAGCCGGGGGTGTTGTCCTTGGGGTAGAAGTAAAGCACGACGCTCTGCCCGCGCAGATCGGCGAGCCGGATGTGCTGGTCGCCAGTGGCGGGTAGGGTGATGTCGGGGGCGGCTTGATCGATCATGCATGCTCCTGTCGGTGAGGGCTTCACCGCAGGGTAATCGACATTCCATCACGATGACAAACGCGCGTGGGCAATTGCGCCGGAGCGCGTCAGATCGGGTCAAACATCAGGGCGGCGGCGACGTTGCGGTTTTCGCCCATCAGGATGTTGTAGGTGCGGCAGGCGGCGGGAGTGTCCATGATCTCGAAACCCATGCGCGCATCGATCAGCGGGCGCAGCAACGCTGGCGAGGGGAAGCGCTGACGGTTTCCCGTGCCGATGAGCACCACGACGCAATCGAGCTTGGCCAGGGTGGCAAAGGCCGCTTCGTTCAGGGCGGCAAAACCGCCGACAGCGGTCCAGTCGGGCACGATTTGGTCGGGGAGGACGATCAGGCTGCAGGCGCGATGCTCGACCCGGTTGACCTGAACATAGTCGGGGCCGTAACCGGTGATGACGTTTTGATCGGAAATGGTGTCTTGATGAAGGTTCATGGGCGGTGCACGATTTGGGCGGGATTTGCCCGGGGGCTGTGGCTTGGGGTAGATTACAATCTTTTGATTTTCTGGCCAAACGCAAGGCTTTTGCGTTGCAGCAATTATTGCGGCCAGTGTCCTTCGCACAGGGGAAGATGATGAGCAAAACGCCCAATCTCAAGGTGGCAGAGCCGATCGGTGAAATGCAGGGCGCCGCCCGCGCCGACGCCGCCGCCTTGCGGGCGGTTCGCAAGTCGCACAAGCTGGCGGAGGTCTGCTACGACATCCGCGGCCCCGTCCTGCAGCGCGCCAAGCAGATGGAAGACGAAGGCCACCGCGTTACCAAACTCAATATCGGCAACCTGGCGCACTTCGGTTTTGAAGCGCCCGAAGAGATCGTGGTCGACGTGATCCATAATCTGCGCGGCGCGGCGGGCTATTCGGATTCGAAGGGCCTGTTCTCGGCACGCAAGGCGGTGATGCACTACTCCCAGCAAAAGAAAATTGCGGGGGTTGGCATTGAAGACATCTATATCGGCAATGGCGCGTCCGAGCTGATCGTCATGTCGATGCAGGCGCTGCTCAACAATGGCGACGAAGTGCTGGTGCCGGCACCGGACTATCCGTTGTGGACGGCGGCAGTCAGCCTCGGCGGCGGTGCGCCGGTGCATTACGTGTGCGATGAGCAGGCCGGCTGGTTGCCCGATCTGGACGACATCCGCCGCAAGCTCACGCCCAATACGCGCGCCATCGTCATCATCAATCCGAACAATCCTACCGGTGCCTTGTATCCCGAAGCCTTTCTTGGAGAACTGCTCGAGATCGCTCGTCAGCATCAGCTGATCGTCTTTGCCGACGAGATCTACGACAAGGTGCTCTACGACGGCGAAACCCACACCTCGATCGCCTCGCTGGCCGATGACGTGCTGTGCGTGACCTTCAACGGCTTGTCGAAAAACTACCGTGCCTGCGGCTACCGCGCCGGCTGGATGATTGTCTCGGGCGAAAAGCGTCATGCCCGCGACTACATCGAGGGGCTCGACATGCTCGCGTCGATGCGCCTGTGCGCCAATGTGCCAGCGCAGTGGGGTATCCAGACCGCGCTGGGCGGCTACCAGAGCATCGAAGAGCTGATTGCGCCGGATGGCCGGCTGACCCGCCAGCGCGATCTGGCCTACGAGCTGATTACCCAGATCCCGGGCGTGAGCTGCGTCAAGCCCAAGGCGGCCTTGTACCTGTTTCCGAAACTCGACTTGAAGATGTACCCGATCGAGAACGATCAACAGTTTATTCTCAAGCTGCTCGAAGCCGAGAAGGTATTGCTTGTACAGGGTAGCGGCTTCAACTGGAAGCAGCCGGACCATTTCCGCCTGGTGTTCCTGCCGCACGAAGAAGATCTGCGCGATGCCGTGGGTCGTGTTGCGCGCTTCCTCGACGGTTACCGCAAGGGGCTTCATCGTGACTGATGGCTGCGTTGCATAAAAAGAGAATCGCGCGGCCACCACGGTCGTCTGGCTGTGGTGGCCGTGCTTATGTTCCCCTGCGGTGCAGGGGGTGTTGACCACGTTGTACTGACTTCAAGAAAACACTGCGATGAAACCGATCAATGTTGGCCTGCTGGGTATCGGCACTGTTGGCGGCGGCACCTGGACCGTCCTTACCCGTAACGCTGAGGTGATTACCCGCCGTGCGGGGCGTCCCATCCGCATTACTACCGTGGCGGACCGCGACATCGAGCGTGCCCAGGCGATTACACAGGGTCAGGCCAAGCTTGTTGATGACGCTTTTGCGGTGGTGCGTGACCCCGAGATCGATATCATTGTCGAGCTGATCGGTGGCTGTACCGTGGCCAAGGATCTGGTGCTCGCGGCCATCGAAAACGGCAAGCATGTGGTGACCGCCAACAAGGCGCTGGTCGCCACGCATGGCAATGAGATTTTCGCCGCCGCCCAGAAAAAGGGCGTGATGGTGGCGTTTGAGGCTGCGGTGGCTGGTGGCATCCCCATCATCAAGGCGCTGCGCGAAGGCCTCACCGCCAACCGTATTCAGTGGCTGGCCGGCATCATCAACGGCACCACCAATTTCATCCTGTCCGAGATGCGCGACAAGGGGCTGCCCTTCGATGTCGTCCTCAAGGAAGCGCAGGCGCTCGGTTATGCCGAGGCCGACCCGACCTTTGATATCGAGGGCAACGACGCCGCGCACAAGGCCACCATCATGGCCTCGATCGCCTTTGGTGTGCCGATGCAGTACGAGCGCGCGCACATCGAGGGCATCACCAAGCTGGAGGCGACCGACATCGCCTACGCCGAGCAACTGGGCTACCGCATCAAGCTGCTGGGTATCGCCCGTATGCGCGAAGATGGTGTCGAGCTGCGTGTGCATCCGACGCTGATCCCGGCGAGTTGCCTGCTCGCCAATGTCGAGGGCGCGATGAACGCCGTGCTGGTGCAGTGCGACGCCGTGGGCCCCACGCTGTATTACGGCAAGGGCGCCGGCGACGAGCCGACTGCCAGCGCGGTGATTGCCGATCTGGTCGACGTCACCCGCATGCACACCGCCGACCCCGAGCACCGTGTGCCACACCTGGCCTTCCAGCCCGATCAGCTGGTCGATCTCAAGGTGCTGCCGGTGTCCGAAAGTCGTGGCGGCTACTACATGCGCATGCGTGTTGACGACAAGCCGGGCGTGCTGGCCGATATCACCCGGATCCTCGCGGACAACGGCATCTCCATTGATGCGCTGATCCAGAAGGCGCCGCGTGATGGCGAATCGCAGGCCGACATCATTATGCTCACGCACGAGACCGTCGAAAAATACGCCGATGCGGCCATTGCCAAGATCGAAGCGCTGCCCGTGGTGTCTGCGCCGGTCATCCGTTTGCGTATCGAGCAACTCGACAGTTAATTCCTCCTTCGGCGGGCGGCCCCGGTGCCGCCCGCCTTCTGGTAAAGCACATGCGTTATCTCTCTACCCGCGGGCGGGCGCCCGACCAACAGTTTTGCGACATCCTGCTCGGCGGCCTGGCGCCCGACGGCGGACTGTATCTGCCGGAAACCTACCCGCAGATCAGTGCGGCCGATCTGGCCGCGTGGCGGCAGCTCTCCTATGCCGATCTGGCGTTTGAAATCCTGTCGCGTTTCATCGACGACATCCCGGCCGATGACCTGCGCGCGATCTGCCAGAAAACCTATACGCCGGCCGTGTATTGCAATACCCGCGTGGGCAGCGATGCGTCGGCGATCACCCCGGTGACCTGGCTGGAGGCCGGTAAGGGCGCCAACCACCAAGGCGGGCTGGCGCTGCTGGAGCTGTCCAACGGACCGACGCTGGCCTTCAAAGACATGGCCATGCAGTTGCTTGGCAACTTGTTCGAGTACGTGCTCGACAAGCGCGGCGAGCAGACCAACATCCTTGGTGCCACCTCGGGCGACACCGGCTCGGCCGCCGAATACGCCATGCGCGGCAAGCACGGCGTGCGTGTGTTCATGCTCTCGCCGCACGGGCGCATGAGTGCCTTTCAGCGCGCGCAGATGTATTCGCTGCAAGACGACAACATCTTCAATATCGCCGTCAAAGGCATGTTCGACGACGCGCAAGACATCGTCAAAGCCGTCTCCAATGACCACGCCTTCAAGGCCAAATACAAGATTGGTGCGGTCAATTCGATCAACTGGGGTCGGGTCGCTGCACAGATCGTGTACTACTTTGCGGGTTATTTCGGTGCCACCACCAGCGACGATCAGCAGGTTGACATGGCTGTGCCCTCGGGCAACTTCGGCAACATTTGCGCCGGCCATATTGCCCGCATGATGGGCCTGCCGATCCGCCAACTGATCTGCGCCACCAATGAAAACGACGTGCTCGACGAGTTCTTCCGCACCGGCGTCTATCGCCCGCGCAGCTCGGCCGAAACCCATGTGACCTCCAGTCCGTCGATGGACATCTCCAAGGCCTCCAACTTTGAGCGCTTTGTGTTCGATCTGGTCGGGCGCGACCCCGCGGTTGTGTGCCAGTTGTGGCAGCAACTGGCGTCGGGCGGCAGCTTCGACCTGAACCAGACGCCGTATCGCGACGCGTTGGCCGGCTTCGGCTTTGTCTCCGGCAGCAGTTCGCATGCCGATCGTCTCGATACCATTCGCGCCGCCAAGAAAGCCTATGGCGTGGTGGTCGATACGCACACTGCGGATGGCTTGAAGGTCGCCGCGGCGCATCGCGACGAGTCCGTGCCGGTGCTGGTGCTCGAAACCGCGCAGGCGGTCAAATTTGAAGAGACCATCCGCGAGGCACTGAACGAAGCGCCGCCGCGCCCCGATGGATTTGCTCACCTGGAGCGTCTGCCGCAGCGTTGTGAGGTGATGGCGGTGGACCTTGAGCTCGTTAAAGACTTCATTCGCGCACACGTGACGAATTGACGATGGCAGAACAATCTCCGAAAGCTTTCTGGGACGCGCGGTTTTCCGCAGCAGGCGAGTCCTTCGTGTTCGGGCGTGAGCCCAACGATTTTCTGGTCCGTGAGTCGGGGCGACTGTTTCCTGAAAGCGTTGTTCTGTCAGTGGCGGATGGCGAAGGGCGCAATAGTGTGTTTTTGGCCAAGGCCAGCCATTGCGTCGACGCCCTCGAGTTTGCGCCGGCGGCGGTGGCCAAGTGTCGACAACTGGCGCGAGAGCAGCAGGTTGCGGTCAATCTGATCGAAACGGATGTGTTTGAATGGGCTTGGCCAGAGGAGATCTACGATGCCGTGGTCGCCATCTTCATCCAGTTTTCAGCGCCGGATCAGCGTCAGGTCTTGTTCGACAGGATGATGGCGGCACTCAAGCCGGGCGGCTTGCTGCTGCTGCAAGGCTACACGCCAAAGCAGCTTGAATATGGCACGGGTGGACCGTCTGCGGTCGAGAATCTGTACACCGAATCGGTGCTGCTCAATGCCTTCAAGGGGCACGATATTCTGCTGCTCCGGATGCATGAGTCCGTGATCGATGAGGGCGAGGGACATCGCGGTATGTCGGCGTTGGTCGATGTGGTGGTGCAGCGCGCCGCGGGCTGAGTTGTTTCGCGAGGGCGCCATGACAAAGGGCACCCGCGGGTGCCCTTTGTCATGGCGCAGCCCTGCGGCTACAGATACATCACTGCGGGGAAAACCGTGATGGCCACGATGTACAGCAGCCACTCCAGATTCCGGCGGGCGAGAAAACCCGAGAAGTGCAGTACCAAAACGGTAATCGCAAAGATGTAGTAGAGCGCAAACAGCATGCAGGGTCTCCAGATCGGCCGGGCAGGCGGCTTAGTCTTCGATGTGGCGCAGCGACAGGTCGATGGCGCGCACGTCTTTGGTGAGGCCGCCGATGGAGATGCGATCGACCCCGGTTTCGGCGATGGCGCGCACCCGGTCGAGGCTCACGCCGCCCGAGGCTTCGAGTTCGGCCTTGCCGTTGGTGAGTTGAACGGCTTTGGCCATCTGCTCCAGCGTCATGTTGTCGAGCAGGATCATGCGGGCGCCGGCATCGAGTGCCGCCGCAAGCTGTTCCAGGGTTTCGACTTCGATCTCGATGAACACATTGGACGGTGCGATGCGCGTTGCTTCGGCCAACACCTCGGCCACGCCGCCGGCGGCGATGATGTGGTTTTCCTTGATCAGGATGCCGTCATACAGACCAATGCGGTGATTAGTGCCGCCGCCGATACCTACCGCGTATTTTTGTGCCAGGCGCAGACCGGGCAGGGTTTTGCGGGTATCGACAATCTTGGCGCGGGTGCCGGCCACGGTTTCGACATAGCGACGGGTGAGTGTCGCGGTGCCCGAGAGCAATTGCAGAAAATTGAGCGCGGCGCGTTCGGCGGTGAGCAAGGCGCGGGCGCCGGCGACTACGTCGCACAAGGTTTGGCCGGCCTCTACGCGGTCGCCATCTTTGGCGTGCCAGAGAATGGTGGCAGTCGGATCGAGGGTTTCGAAGGCGGCGTTGAACCAGTCGGTGCCGCAGAGCACTGCGTCTTCGCGGGTGATGACACGTCCGCGCGCTTCGGAGGCGTTTGGAATCAGTCTTGCGGTCAGGTCGCCGGTGCCGATGTCTTCGGCCAGGGCGGCGGCCACGCTACGCTGGATTTCTACCCGGAGTTGCTCGATGGATTCCATGCGGCGGATGCTCTTTGAGGTCGGGTGTGCATTCTATCACCGCAAATCGCCGTGGTACCGGCTTAAGCGAGATGTCTGGGCGACGTTTACACTCTTTGAAATCAGCGGTGAAATTGGAGGCGGCATGGAGAGCGTGACCACGGTATTTTCGGTCAGTCTGGGCGTGATTGTGGTTGTCGTCCTGATGACCGGCCTGGTGTTCTGGTATCTACGCGATATCACCCAGAAGAAACACGCCATCTTGCGCAACTATCCCGTCGTCGGTCATCTGCGCTACTTCTTCGAGCAGATGGGCGAGTATTTTCGCCAGTATTTCTTCCTGGGCGATCGCGAGGAAATGCCCTTCAATCGCGCCACCCGCGGCTGGGTCTATCGCTTGGCCAAGGATGAGGGCGGCACCATCGGTTTCGGCTCGACCTACAACCTGCGCGAGCGTGGGGCGATCATCTTCGTCAATTCGCCGTTTCCGGTCCTCAAGGAAGAACAACTGCCCACACCCTCGCTGACCATTGGCGAGGGCTATTGCACCACCCCCTTTGTGGCCGGCTCGGTGATCAATATCAGTGGCATGAGTTTCGGTGCCATCTCCCGACCTGCCGTGCAGGCGCTGTCGCGAGGCGCCAGGCTGGCAGGGTGTTGGCTGAATACGGGCGAGGGCGGACTTAGCCCTTTTCACCTCGAAGGCGGCTGCGACCTGATTGTGCAGATTGGTACGGCCAAATACGGTGTGCGCGACGAAGCGGGCTTGTTGTCGGAGGCGCGATTGAGCGAGCTGGCCGGTATTGCGTCGGTGCGCGCCTTTGAGCTCAAGCTGTCGCAAGGCGCCAAGCCGGGCAAGGGTGGTTTGTTGCCTGCGGAGAAAGTGACCGAAGAGATTGCGCGGATTCGCGGTATTTCGGCCGGCAAGGCGTCGATCAGCCCCAACCGTCACCCCGAGATCAGGGATGTGCATGCCTTGCTCGACATGGTGGTCCGCATTCGACATGTCACCGGCAAGCCGGTCGGGATCAAGGCAGCCATCGGTGGCTGGTATTTCATGAGTGAGTTGTGCGAGGCAATTGTGCTGCGTGGGCGGGAGTTCGCACCGGACTTCATTACGGTCGATGGTGGCGAAGGCGGCTCTGGCGCCGCGCCCCAGGCGCTGGCCGATCATATGGCTTTGTCGATTGACGAAGCGCTGCCGCGGGTGGTGGATTCACTCGTCGAATATGGGCTGCGCGACCGGGTGCGGGTGATCGCCTCGGGCAAGCTGGTGACCTCCGCGCGCATTGCCTGGGCGCTGTCGGCCGGGGCCGATTTTGTCACGTCGGCGCGCGGGTTCATGTTTTCAATGGGCTGCATTCAGGCCATGCGCTGCCATACCAACACTTGTCCGACGGGCGTCACGACACACGATCCGAAGCTTCAGCGCGGACTGGTGGTCGAGGAGAAGTGCGAGCGTGTCGCCAATTACTGTCGCAACCTCAATCAAGAGGTCGACATGATCGCCCACGCCTGTGGCCTGAAGCACTCGCGCGAATTTCAGCGTGAGCATGTGCGCATTGCGCAGGGCGACGGCGGCTCGATCGCGCTGAGCATGCGCTATCCGTATCCCAAGCCACGTTATTCGAAGTCGGTGTCTGAGTTTGCCCCGCAGGAGGACTGAGCCGCCGGCGTAGCCACAAATGTGGCGATCTCGGTCATCAGCCAGTGACGGAACGCGGTAAGCAGTGCCGCCTCGGTCTTGCGCTCGGGAATCATCAGGTAGTAGGCCTTGCCGCTATCGTATGTGGCGTCCACCGGCACCACCAATCGGCCGCTGGCCAGTTCGTCCTGAATCAGAAAGGGCGGGATGAGCGCGACGCCCATGTCGTGCATGGCGGCTTGCGCCAGCATCGAGAATAGTTCCATTCGCGGGCCGTGCAGATCGCGTGCGGCGCGCACGCCCTGTGTGTCGAACCACTGACGCCAGGCGTAGGGGCGGGTGCTCTGGTGGAGCAGCGGCGCGTCGGCCAGATCGGCCGCGGCATGCGTGCCACCGCCAAGCAGGCGCGGGCTGCACACCGGCACCGGGTTTTCATGCATCAGGAAATGGGCTTGCGTGCCCGGCCAGTCGGCATCGCCAAAGTAGATTGCTGCGTCGAACTCGGTTTGCGCGAACAGGAAGGGGCGGGTGCTGGTCGATAGATTGACGCTGGCCTCGGGGTGAGCCGCCAGAAAGCCCGACAGCCGAGGCAGCAGCCAGCGGGTGGCGAAGGTCGGTACGACGGCCAGCTCGATGTTCCGCCCGCCAGCGTGGTGGCCCATGACCGACAAGGTATCCCGCTCGACGGCATCGAGTCGGCTGGCCACCTGACGGCTATAGCTCAAGCCGGCGTCGGTGAGCTTCACACCACGGCGGGCGCGCTTGAACAAGGCCACGCCGACAAATTCTTCAAGACTGGCAATTTGCCGACAGATCGCGCCTTGAGTGAGCGAGAGTTCTTCCGCCGCGCGGGTGAAGCTTTCGTGGCGAGCCGCGGATTCGAAGGCAACAAGTGCGCCAGTACTGGGGATTTTGCGTCTCATGATCTGCCGCTGGCGGTATCTCGGAGTGAGAGTTTTGCACAAAACGGTGCAAATTTCTCGGTTGTGCCATTGTGGTGTGGCTTCTAAGATCACAGTCAGATACTGATGCGCTGCGGCGCCTGACAAAACAACCCCGACGGAGGAGATGCAATGAGCGCCAACCCGAGATTTGACTGGGCCGACCCCTTGCTGCTGGATGCGCAACTGACCGAAGAAGAGCGCATGGTGCGCGACGCCGCCCGTGCCTACTGCCAGGACAAGCTGATGCCGCGCGTGCAGGACGCCTTCCGCAACGAGCGCACCGACCGTGAGATCTTCAATGAGATGGGCGCGCTTGGCCTGCTCGGCCCGACAATTCCTGAGGAATACGGTGGCGCCGGTCTCAACTACGTGGCCTACGGGCTGATCTCTCGCGAGATCGAGCGCGTCGATTCGGGCTATCGCTCGATGATGAGCGTGCAGTCCTCGCTGGTGATGGTGCCGATCAATGAATTCGGCACTGAGGCGCAGAAAAAGAAATATCTGCCCAAACTGGCAACTGGCGAATGGGTCGGTTGCTTTGGCCTGACCGAGCCCAACCATGGCTCCGATCCGGGTTCGATGGGCACGCGCGCCAAGAAAGTCGATGGCGGCTATTCGCTTTCGGGCAGCAAGATGTGGATCACCAACAGTCCGATCGCCGATGTGTTCGTGGTGTGGGCCAAAACGGAAGACGGCAAGATCCGCGGCTTTGTCCTCGAGAAGGGCTGGAAAGGCCTCACCGCCCCGGCGATTCACGGCAAAGTCGGCTTGCGTGCGTCGATCACCGGCGAGATCGTGATGGACGAAGTCTTCGTTCCCGAAGAGAACATGTTCCCCGAAGTGACCGGTTTGCGTGGCCCCTTCACCTGCCTCAACTCGGCGCGTTTCGGTATCGCCTGGGGCGCGCTCGGCGCCGCAGAGTTCTGCTACGAGACCGCCCGTCAATACACGCTCGACCGCAAACAGTTCGGTCGCCCGCTGGCCGCCAATCAACTGATTCAGAAGAAGCTGGCCGACATGCTCACCGAGATCACCCTCGCCCTGCAGGGCTGCCTGCGCCTGGGGCGGATGAAGGAGGATGGCACGGCGGCGGTGGAAATCACCTCGATCATGAAGCGCAACTCCTGCGGCAAGTCGCTGGACATCGCCCGCATGGCGCGCGACATGCTCGGCGGCAACGGCATCTCGGATGAGTTTGGCGTGATCCGTCATGTGGTGAATCTGGAGGTGGTGAATACCTACGAAGGCACCCACGATGTGCACGCGCTGATCATCGGCCGCGCCATCACCGACATTCCCGCCTTCGCGAACTGAGGCTGACCATGGCTGGCGCACTGTCACACCTACGCGTGCTGGACTTGTCCCGCATTCTGGCGGGGCCGTGGGCCAGCCAGTTGCTGGCTGACCTGGGGGCGGAAGTCATCAAGGTCGAGCGCCCCGGCGTCGGGGACGACACCCGTCACTGGGGGCCCCCGTACCTCGCCGACGAGGCCGGTGCGCCGACCAGCGAGGCCGCCTATTATCTGGGCGCCAATCGCAACAAGCGCTCGGTCACCATCGACATCACCGCGCCCGAAGGCCAGCGACTGGTGCGCGATCTGGCGGCCATGAGCGATGTGCTGATCGAGAACTTCAAGGTCGGCGGCCTCAAGCAATACGGGCTCGACTACGACAGCCTGCGGGCGGTGAACCCCAAACTGGTGTACTGCTCGATCACCGGTTTTGGCCAGACCGGCCCGTACGCGCCGCGCGCGGGCTACGACTTTCTGATTCAGGGCATGGGCGGGCTGATGAGCCTGACCGGCCGGCCAGATGAGGCGGAAGGCGGCGGCCCGATGAAAGTCGGCGTCGCACTGACCGACATTCTCACCGGCCTGTATGCCTCCAACGCCGTGCTCGCCGCCATCGCTTACCGCGATCGCGACGGATTCCGTGCCGGCGATGGGCAGCATATCGATCTCGCGCTGCTCGACGTGCAGGTCGCCTGCCTGGCCAACCAGGCCATGAACTACCTCACCAGCGGCAAGGCGCCGCAGCGCCTGGGTAACGCGCACCCCAACATCGTGCCCTACCAGGACTTCCCGACCGCCGATGGCTATATGATTCTGGCGATTGGCAATGATGCCCAGTTCGCCCGCTTTTGCGAAAGCGCGGGGCAGCCAGCGCTGGCCACGGATGCCCGTTTTGCCACCAATGCCGCGCGGGTGGCCCACCGCGACGAATTGATCCCTAAGCTCAATGCGCTCACCGTCACCCGCGGTACGGCCGAATGGATCGCCCGGCTCGAAACGCTGGCCGTGCCCTGCGGCCCAATCAACACCGTGGCCGACGTGTTCGACGATGCCCAGGTCAAGGCGCGCGGCCTGCGCGTCGATCTGCCGCATCCGCTGGCCGGGACGGCACCGCAGGTTGCCTGCCCGATCCGCCTGTCGGATACGCCGGTGAGCTACCGGAATGCACCGCCGCTGCTGGGGGCGGACACGGACGCTGTGCTGGCCGAGGTGCTGGCTCTGTCGGACGAGGCCCGCGCTGATCTGCGCGCCCGCAAGATCGTCTGATCGACCCGTACAGGGCCCGCCGCGCAACAATGGCGCAACGGGCGCCTGTGCTAAACTGCGGCGCTGATTCCGGCGCCAGCTCGCAGCGGGCGGCGCCTCCACCCCGCAAGCGAGAAAACGCGATCGTGCGAATCCTGATCAGCAATGACGATGGCTATTTTGCGCCCGGCATCGAGGCGCTGGCTGCAGCCCTCGCGCAAGTCGGCGAGGTCACCGTGGTGGCGCCCGAGCGCGACCGCAGCGGCGCCAGCAATTCCCTTACCCTAGACCGACCGTTGTCGCTGCGCCGCAGCGCAAACGGCTTCTATCATGTGAATGGCACGCCGACCGACTGCGTGCATCTGGCCGTCACCGGCATGCTCGACACACTGCCCGACATGGTCGTCTCCGGCATCAATCACGGCGCCAACATGGGCGATGACACGATCTATTCCGGCACCGTCGCTGCCGCCACCGAAGGCTATCTGCTTGGCGTGCCGTCGATGGCTGTGTCGCTGGTCAGCAAGAACCCGCAAGACTTCACCGCCGCGGCGCAAGTTGCCGCCGAGTTGGCCGCGCGCTTCAAGCGCCAGCCGATGCGTCAGCCCGTGCTGCTCAATGTGAATGTGCCCGAAGGCGCGCGTGGCAAGCTCAAAGGCATCAAGGTCACGCGTCTGGGGCGCCGCCACAAGGCCGAGCCGGTCATCAAGAGCCTGTCGCCGCGTAACGAAACCATCTACTGGATTGGCCCCGCGGGTGAGGCGCAGGACGCCGGCGAAGGCACCGATTTCAATGCGGTGGCCGAAGGCTTTGTGTCGGTCACGCCCTTGCAGATTGATCTGACCCACACCGGCCAGATGCCGTCGATTACGGACTGGCTGGCATGATCGGCGTGCGCACGCCGGCCCAGAATCTGGCTTTGGCCACGCGCGCCCGTGCGCGCATGGTCGACCGTGTGCGCGAGATGGGTGTTCGTGACGAGAAGGTGCTGAACGCCTTGCTCCAGGTGCCGCGCCATGTCTTCGTCGAAGAGGCGCTAGCGTCCCGCGCCTACGAAGACACCGCTTTACCGCTGGGTTTTCAGCAGACTATTTCCCAACCCTTCATCGTCGCGCGCATGGCCGAGATCCTGCGCGAAGGGCGTGAAATGGGCAAAACGCTCGAGATTGGCGCAGGCTGTGGTTATCAGGCCGCCGTGCTGTCGCATTTGTGTACCGACGTGTACGCGATCGAGCGGATTCGTCCGCTACTCGATCGCGCACGCGACAATCTGCGACATTTGCGTCTGCCCAATGTACGATTGAAATACGCCGACGGCATGCTTGGTCTGCCTGAAGCGGCACCGTTCGACACCATCATCTCCGCCGCGGCTGCTGCCGACGGTGTGCCCGAGGCGCTCAAGGCGCAGCTGGCACCGGGGGGGCGGGCGCTGGTGCCGGTCGGTGGTCGCCAACAATATTTGATCCTGGTAGAGCGCCAGGGCCGGCAGTTCCGCGAAACCCGCCTGGATGCCGTCCGCTTTGTGCCTCTGCTCGGTGGTACGGAATGATAACTATGCAAAACCTGTTCCGATGTGCCCTGCCTGTGCTGGTCCTGAGTTTGACCGGATGCGCCGCCAATTTGTCGGCGCCGGTCAGTGACCGCAATATGCCGGCGGAAACCGCGGGCGAGCTGCCCGCGCCCGAAGCGGGCGCCTCGGCGTTGCCGCAGCAGCCCACCACCTACGTGGTCCAGCCTGGCGATACGCTCAATCGCATCGCCCAGAAATTTGGTTACACATTCAAGGACCTGGCGGAGTGGAATCAGATGTCCGATCCGAACCAGATTTCGGTCGGCCAGACCGTTCGTGTCGCGCCGCCCGATGGGGTGACGGTGACGCCCATCGCTGTCGGTCAGCCCAGCATCGGTGCTATGCCGGGGGGCGCGTCATCAGCACCTGCCGCACCCATGACCGCGCCGGTTACCGGGGGTGTTAAAAACGGGCCACAAGCCATCGTAGAACCCTACTCGGACGCGGCCTGGGCGAGAATCCGGCAAACTCCGGCAGCGACACCGTCGAGCAAGCCCGAGGTGGCGCCGGCCACGCCGACCCCCGGTGTTGATACGCCGGCGCCCGCGGCTGCGGGAAGCTCTGAGTGGCTGTGGCCGGCCAGCGGCAAAGTGGTGAGCACCTTTGCCAATGGCGAGACCAAGGGTATCGACATCGCAGGCAAGCTCGGCGATCCGGTGCGCGCCTCGTCGGCGGGGCGTGTGGTGTATGCGGGGGCTGGCTTGCGCGGCTATGGAAAACTCGTCATTATCAAACACGACGCTGACTACCTCAGCGCGTATGCACATAACAAGAACCTGCTCGTCAAAGAGGGGCAATCGGTTACCCAGGGGCAGACCATCGCCGAGCTGGGTCAGACAGATGCAGATCGGCCCAAATTGCATTTCGAGATCCGTCGTCGAGGCAAACCGGTCGATCCGCTGACATACCTACCCAAACGCTAGGAGGCGAAGGCATGTACGATCCGGCATTGAACGAAGAAGTTGACGATCAAACGCCGGATCTGCCCCCCGAGGTCGAAGCCTTTGTCGAGACCCCGGCGCCTTCCTTCGAGAGTGACTTCCTCACCGATGTTACTCAGCTCTACCTGAATGACATCGGCGCCAATCCGCTGCTGACAGCAGAAGAGGAAGCCGCGCTGGCGCGCCGTGTGCGCAAGGGCGATTTTGACGCCCGCCAGATCATGATCGAGCGCAACCTGCGCCTCGTCGTCAATATCGCCAAGCATTACCTCAATCGCGGCATTCCGCTGCTCGACCTGGTCGAAGAGGGCAACCTCGGATTGATGCATGCGCTCGAAAAGTTTGATCCTGAGCGCGGCTTCCGGTTTTCGACCTACGCGACCTGGTGGATTCGCCAGAACATCGAGCGGGCCATCATGAACCAGTCGCGGACCATCCGGCTGCCGGTGCATGTGGTTAAGGAGCTCAATCAGGTTTTGCGTGCCTGCCGCCGGGCCGAGGCCGCGGGCAAGCGCGACTCACTGGTTGAAGAGGTTGCACGCGATCTTGGCAAAAGCGAGGACGCCGTGCGGGCCATGCTCGCGCTGAATGAGCACACCGCGTCTCTTGATGCACCGCTGGATGTTGATCCGTCGCTGTCGATCGGTGAGTCGTTGCGCGATGACGAAGTGAGCGCGCCGGACGTGCAGATTCATGATCAGGAGGTTGAAGCCCTGGTCCGTGAATGGATCAACATGCTCAACGACAAGCAGCGCATGGTCGTGCGCTATCGCTATGGCCTGGATGGTGTGGAAGTGCAGACGCTCGAGGAGCTGGCGGGCGAGCTGAACCTGACCCGTGAGCGGGTCCGCCAGATTCAGCTCGAAGCGCTCGGGCAGTTGCGCCGTATCGTCAAGCGACACGGCATGTCGAAAGACTCCTTGCTCTGAGCTACTGCCGCGGGGCGCTGGCCACTGTGGTTTCATGCTGTGCATTGCGCAGCGCTTCAGAGAGCGCGTACACCGCCATCGCATAGAAACTGCTGCGGTTGTAGCGTGTAATCACATAGAAGTTGCGGAATCCCAGCCAGTATTCAGTGGCGGCGCCCGGCGTTTCGAGGTCGACCAGCGTGGAGAGCGTGCTTTCGGGCAGCTCTCCCAGCGGCAGGACTTGATGATCGGCCAACATCTTTGCCGACACGGTCGGTTCGATGCCGAGATCCACCAGCGCCTTTGCACTTGCGATATCTTCCACGTGCGCGCGCACCGCGACCGGCGCACCGGCGATCCAGCCGTGCGCCGCCAGGTAGTTTGCGACGCTGCCAATGGCATCTGCCGGGCTGCCTTCCAGATCGATCTTGCCATCGCTGTCGAAGTCCACCGCGTAGCTACGGATGCTGCTCGGCAGGAATTGCGGGAAGCCCAGTGCGCCGGCGTAGGAGCCTTCGTAGCTGAGTGGATCACGGCCGCTGTCGCGCGCCAGCAGGAAGAGATTTTCGAGCTCGCGGCGGAACAGTGGCGCGCGGGGCGGGTAGTCAAAGGCCAGCGTGGCGAGTGCTTCGGCAACGACAAAATTGCCGGTGTTGCGCCCGTAAATGGTTTCGACGCCGATGATGGCGACGATGATCGACTCCGGTACACCATATTTGAGGCTCGCCGCGCGCAGCGTGTCAGCGTGCTCACGCCAGAACTCGGCACCAGCTTCAATCCGAACCGGTTCGATAAACCGGCTGCGATAGCGTTCCCAGGAGCGTACGCCGCGCTTGGTGGGTGGCGTAATCAGGCGGATGACCCGGTCATTGCGCTCGACCCGACCGAGCGAGCCGAGGATGTTGCTGGCGGCGATGCCATGGGTTTGCGCCATTTCATCAGCAAAGCGGATCGCTTCAGGGTGGGTGTCGTAACCCGAGCCGGCCATCGCTGCGCTGGCGCCGACGGTGGCGGCGAAGCCGGCGAGGAGCATTGCGCGGAACGGGCGGGGCAGAGAAATCGGACGCATTAAATCGAGAACCTTTTGATCTGTGAGTGAAGCGCCTTGCTGTCGATTGCCGTCGGGTCCGCGCTGTAGCGCAGGCGGGCATAGCAGTGCGCGATGGCGCGAATGGCCGTGGCGTGATCGGGGCAGTGACGGGCCGCGCGATTAGCATAGTCGGCCGGCCCCTCCCAGGGCAACCGGGGCACGCCTGCGCGGGCCAGTTTTTGCTCGAAACGGCGCCAAGCGCGTTGCAGCGGATCGCGTGGTGCGGCGCGGCGCTGTGCCCACCAGGCCAGCGCGGCCAGCAAACTGCCGATGCCGATGAGCATGGCTGCGCCCATCTGGCGCCAGTCGTCGGTGTGCAGACCGAGGCGACGCAAGAGCGAGCGCTGAGTTTTCTGGTCGAAGCCAAGCACCCACTGATTCCAGGCATTGCCGAGAAATTCCCAGCGGTCGCGCAGCGTACGCAGCCAGCTCAGGTCGGGGCGAACCAGCAAGGGCAGGGCGCTGTCATCGGGCAGGGCCGCGGCGAGGCCGCCATCGATTCGGCGCGGCGCGCTGGCCGCGGTCGGGTCGACTCGTCGCCAGCCTTCGCCCGCAAGCCAGACTTCGGCCCAGGCATGGGCATCGGACTGGCGGACCACCATGCTGTTGTCGAAAGGGTTGATCTCGCCGCCCTGATAGCCGGTGACTACGCGTGCAGGCACGCCGGCGGCGCGCATCAGCACCACAAACGCACTGGCGAAGTGTTCGCAGAAGCCCTGACGGGTGTCGAACAGGAAGGCGTCGGCAGTGTCGATGCCCAGGCGTGGCGGGCGCAGGGTGTAGGCCAGGTCGGCCTCGCGCAGCCAGGCGATGGCGGCGGCCACGATGCGCTCTGGTGTTTGATGGCGGCCCCTCAGTTGCTCGGCCAGCGCGCGGGTGCGCGGATTGCTGGCCCTGGGCAAGCTCAGTGCGCCGTCGAGCGAGGCGGCTGCCTCGTTTTTGCCAATCTGGCTGTGCGGGTAGGACGCGGCAGTGTAGCGAATGCGTTGGCGCACCGGCTCACGGCCAAGCACCGTGAAATCGGCAGCGTAGCTAGCGTCGGCAATGCCGGCGGCGGGATAGTCGAGTGCCAGCAGCCAGCGGCGGTTGTGTGCTTCGAGCGTCATGTCGTAGTGGTAGGCCGCGCCGGTGATGGCGTAGGCCGGTGTGTCGTTGGTCGTGGTGCGGCGGATCGTCCAGCGCTGGCCGTCGAAATCGGTGAGCACCGGACCGCGCCAATAGCGCAGAGCCGGGGGCGGGGGGGCGTTGCGAAATTGCGCGCGAAAGGCGATCTCGCCCGACTGGCTCAGCTCACTGATGGCGCCGGGCTGCATGCTGTCGGACAGGCCGGTACGCCCCGAAAAAGCATCAGCCGGCAACCCCCACAAGGGCCCCGGAATGCGCGGAAAGAGCACAAACAGCACGAGCATGATGGGCAGCGCCTGCAGCATCAGCACGCTGGCGGTGCGCAATTGCGAACGCACGGGGTGATGGGTGTACAGGCTCAGCAGGCTGCCGGTGGCAAGGACCGCACCCGCGAGTGCGCCGATACCGATGAGCGGCGATTGGGTGTCAAAAAACAGGCCGAGCTGAAGGAAGAAACACAGCAGCACCAGCACCTGCACATCGCGCGGCCGCTGGCATTCGAGGTATTTGAGGCCGAGCAGCAAGGCGAGCAGGGCGATGCCCGCCTGTTTGCCGAAGAGCGTGCCGTACTCGAAAAGAATCAGCCCGCCGGCGGCGATCGCCAGCAGCGGCGACAGAAAGCGCGGGGCTGGGCTGGGGGCGTTGATCTGGCTGAGCGCACGCCAGATCAGAATCAGTGAAGCGAGGGCGCCGAGCCAGATCGGCAGGTTCGGCAGGTGAGGGAGCAGCGTCGCACAGGCGCAGGCCGCCGCCCAGCGCAGTGGATAGGCCGAGAGCGTGGGTTCAAGCGCGCGGGACATGGTCGGGTTGATTAAACAGCGCGAGTGAGCGCAGGCACTGGTGTCGATGTTGTGCGCCGCGATCGGGGCCGAGTTGCACGCCGGGGAGAATCAGCGTCCAGCGCACGTCGTTTTGCGCCGCGTCCACCATCCAGCGTGCGAGGCGCTGCAGGCGGGTTTCTTCGGCGAGCGCAGGCGGGAGTTGATGCCAATCGAAGACTTGCGGCCCACCGGCGCCGCCCTGGAAGTGTTTGGAGACGAGGGTACCGCTACGGGCGACGGCCTTCCAGGCGATCTGGCGCGGCGAGTCGGTCGGGCGGTGGGCGCGCAGGCCGGCGAATTCGTCGTCGCCGGACGCGGTATACGCCTGGCCGGACAGACCGGTGCCGGCGGGCGGTGGTGGCGGGCGGGATTCGAGCGCGGGATAGACCAGCACCTTGAGATCTGGTGTCAGCACGCTCCAGGCGCGGATCAGGCCGAGCGGAAAGACCGTGTCGATAACGACGCTTCCGACCGGCTGCCAGCCACGACGTGTCGTCGGGGCGCTGAGGGTGACGGTGGCGTGGCTGTCGGGCGGGAGATCGACGCGCGCCGTGGCGTGTGCAGTGCGGATGTAGATGGCTTCGCGCGGGGTTTTACCGTGGTGGCCGATGTTCAGTCCGAAGATGGCGGGTTCGCCGCAATGCACGGGCGGCGCGGCGCCGGCCTTGATCTCGAGCTCCAGCAGGGTGCGAAAGGCGTGAAAGATGCTGGCGATGCCCAGGCCGGCGAGCAGAAAGGTGAGTGCAAAACCGAGGCTCAATGTGTAGTTGATTGACGCCAGCAGCATGGCAAACAGTGTGAGGCCGAATACGAGACCCGCACGGGTGGGCAGGATGAAGATGCGTCGCTGCGGCAGTCGGATCGGCAGGGCTTCGGCAGGCCGAATCCGGAACAGGCGTCGATCGATGACCTGACGTAGCCTCGACCACAGCCGGCGTGGCGCGGTGAGTGCGCTCAAGGCAGCGGCACGCTCTCGATCAGCGCACGGCAGCGCGCGTCGGCGGCGGAGACGGTGTGGGTCAGGCCAAGACGGTGGCCGGCGACGGGTGAAAACACACGCTGGATGTCTTCGGGCTGCACATGGTCGCGCCGGTCGAGCCAGGCCCACGCGCGTGCTGCGCCGATGAGTCCGAGGCCGGCGCGCGGGCTCAGGCCCGGGCTGTCGTCGGCGCTGCGGCGACTGGCTTCCAGTAGCGCCTGGACGTAGTCGGCCAAAGGGCCTGAGACGTACACTTGGGCGCAGGCGCGCTGCATCTGGACCAGCGTGTCGGGGTCGATCACCGGTTCGAGCACGGCGAGCAGATCGCGGCGGCTCTCGCCCAGCAGGAGGGCGCGCTCGGCGGCGGCTTCGGGGTAACCCAGTTGCAAACGCATCAGGAAGCGGTCGAGCTGGCTTTCGGGTAGCGGGAAGGTGCCAACCTGGGTGCTCGGGTTTTGGGTGGCGATGACAAAGAAGGGCGTGGGGAGCGGGTAGGTGGTGCCGTCGGCGGTGATCTGCTCTTCCTCCATGGCTTCGAGCAGCGCGCTTTGTGTTTTGGGGGTGGCACGGTTGATCTCATCGGCCAGAATCAGTTGTGCAAAGATGGGACCGCGATGAAACTGGAAGCCGTTGGCGCCGCGGTCGAAGACCGACACGCCCAGGATGTCGGCGGGCAGCAGATCGCTGGTGAACTGGATGCGCTGGAAGGCCAGGCCGGGCAGGCGTGCCAGCAAATGGGCGAGTGTGGTTTTGCCGACGCCGGGGATATCTTCAATCAGCAGGTGGCCGCGCGCGAGCATGCAGCACAGCGCCAGACGCAGTTGTGGCGCCTTGCCCAGGAGAATGGTGTCTGCGCGCGTCAGCAGGGTATGAGCGAGGTCAACGGTCATGTAAAGCCGGTTGGGAAAAAAGGGTGTTCAGAGGATAATGAATCAATAATAAATAGAGAACTTGAATCGTCCGACGGGTCACGAATGCTCAGTTACAGGGAAGGGGGGGTATGACAGCTACGGCATTTATCACACACAAGGATTGCTGGTTGCACGAAATGGGGCCTTATCACCCCGAATGTGCGGATCGACTTTCTGCCATCAATGACCGGTTGATTGCCGCCGGCCTGGATTTGTTTCTCGCGTTTCATGATGCACCTGTCGCGACGGTGGAGCAGCTGTCGCGCGCGCATCCGCGCGAACATGTCGAAGGCCTGCTGACCAACGTGCCCGAGACCGGCATCCGCCACCTCGACCCCGACACCGCCGTGTCGCCGGGGTCGATGAAAGCTGCCGTGCGCGCGGCGGGCGCGGGCATTCTCGGCGTCGACCTGGTGATGTCCAAAGAGGTCGAAAATGCGTTTTGTGCGGTTCGCCCGCCGGGCCATCATGCCGAAAAAACCAATGCCATGGGTTTTTGCTTCTTTAACAATGCGGCGATCGCTGCGCATCACGCCATGGAAGCCTATGGCATGAAGCGCGTCGCGGTGATCGATTTCGATGTGCACCATGGCAATGGTACCGAAGACATTTTCAAGGATGATCCGCGGGTGATGATGGCGAGTATCTTCCAGCATCCGTTCTATCCGTACAGCGGTACCGACAACCCGGCCCCGAACATGATCAACGTGCCGGTGCCGGCAGGAACCCGCGGCGATGCGTTCCGCCAGATTGTCACCGACATCTGGATGCCTGCACTGCGCAAGCACGCTCCGGAGCTGATCGTCATCTCGGCCGGATTCGACTCGCATTACGAAGACGATATGGGTTCGTTGGGGCTCGTGGAGGCGGACTACGTGTGGGTCACCGAGCAGCTGCGCACGCTGGCTGCCGAGTGTGCCGAGAAGCGCATTGTTTCGATTCTGGAAGGCGGCTATGCCCTGTCGTCGCTGGCGCGTTCGGTGGTTGCGCACATCAAGGCGCTCGCCGACATCTGAATCATCCGTCATGGCCGGGCCCGCGGGCGTCGAGGCGCCCGCCGCCCGGCCTTATCACGCCGATGTTGCTTGGCGCGATTCGGGTACAATGCACTTTTGCTTTTTCGACCCGATACCATGATTACCGGATCCATTGTCGCCATCGTTACCCCGATGCAAGAGGACGGCAGCCTCGATTTCGACAGCCTGCGCTCCCTGATCGACTTCCATGTACGCGAAGGCACTGACGGCATCGTCATTGTCGGCACCTCGGGCGAATCGCCCACCGTCGATGTGGAAGATCACTGCGAACTGATTCGTGTGGCCGTGGGTCACGCGGCCGGACGCATTCCCGTGATTGCCGGCACCGGTGGCAACTCCACCGCCGAGGCCATCGAGCTCACACGCTTTGCCAAGGGCGCTGGCGCCATGGCGGGCCTGTCGGTCGTGCCTTATTACAACCGGCCGGGGCAAGAAGGCATGTATCGGCACTTCCGCGCCATCGCGGAGGCCGACGAATTGCCGATGATCCTGTACAACGTGCCGGGGCGCACGGTGGCCGACTTGTCCAACGACACCGCGCTGCGCCTAGCAGAAATTCCGAACATTATCGGCATCAAGGACGCGACCGGCAACATCGGGCGCGCCTGCGATCTGGTCGCGCGCGCGCCGGAGGGCTTTGCCCTCTATACCGGTGATGACATGACCACGCTGGCTTTTATTCTGATGGGTGGTCACGGATGCATTTCGGTCACCGCCAACGTGGCACCGAAAATGATGCACGAGATGTGTGTTGCGGCCCTCAAGGGCGACGTGGTCACCGCGCGCGCCATCAATCAGAAACTGCTCGGCCTGCATGGTGAGCTGTTCTGCGAAGCGAACCCGATTCCGGTCAAGTGGGCGGTCAATCAGCTTGGGCTGATCGGTCCGACGCTCCGCCTGCCGCTGACGCCGCTTGGCGAAATCAACCACGACCGGGTGCGCAATGCCATGCGCGCTGCCGGGCTGTCCGTCTAATTCGATAGGTATTCATCACGATGCAGCGACGTCACACCGCGACTCTCTCCGTGCTCGCCGCCAGCCTGGTGCTGGCTGGCTGCAATGGCAGCATGATCGAAACCAAGAAGATCGACTACAAGAGCGCGGCCAAGGCGCCGACGCTGGAAGTGCCGCCAGATCTGACCGTACCCAATCGCAATGATCGCTATGCCGTGCCCGATTCCGGCGGCAAGGGGACGGCCACGTTCTCGACCTACAACACCGAACGTGCCGCACCGGCGGGCGCGGGCGAGGCGCGTGAAGTGCTGCCCGCTGAGGCCGGCATGCGCGTTGAACGTGCAGGTTCCCAGCGCTGGTTGGTGATCAAGAAAACGCCCGAAGAGCTATGGCCTGAAGTGCGCAACTTCTGGATCGAGCTCGGCTTTATTCTGAACATCGATTCGCCGGAAATCGGCGTACTCGAAACCGACTGGGCCGAAGACCGCGCCAAGATTCCGCAAGACATCATTCGTTCGACGTTGGGCAAGGTGCTTGATGGCCTGTATTCGACGCCCGAGCGCGACAAGTTCCGCACTCGTATCGAGAAGGGTATAGAGCCGGGTACGGTCGAGGTATTCATCAGCCACCGCGGCATGATGGAAATCTACGAAAACGAATCGAAATCCACCACCGTGTGGCAACCGCGTCCGGCCGATCCGGAACTCGAAGCCGAAATGCTGCGCCGTCTGATGGTGCATCTGGGCGCCGAAGAAAAGCGGGCAGAGGAGAGTGTTGCGGTCGCACCACGGCCAGAGCAAGCCACGCTGGCGACTGCAGGCGGGCAGACCCAGCTCAAGGTCGACGAGCCCTTCGATCGCGCATGGCGCCGTGTCGGTCTCGCGCTCGATCGTATCGGTTTCACAGTGCAGGATCGTAACCGGTCAGAAGGCGTTTACTACGTGCGCTACATCGATCCGGAACTCGACAACAACACCAAGAAGCCCGAAGGCTTCCTGGCCAAACTGGCGTTCTGGCGCAGCAACGACAAACCCGCGGTGTCGGGCAGCGAGTATCGGATTCAAGTGGCGGGCGAAAACGCCGACCGAAGTCGCGTCCGGGTGCTCACGCGTGAAGGCGGCGAGGACACCTCGCAGACCGCTACCAAGATCCTCAGCCTGCTGCACGAACAGCTGAAGTGATCCGCTTCGCCTCGCTGGGCAGCGGCAGCCGCGGCAACGCGCTGCTGGTCCAGTCGGGGCGAACGCGCCTGCTGATCGATTGTGGCTTCGGGCCACGCGTGCTCGCGCAGCGCCTGGCGCGACTGGGCGTCGTGCCAGAGCAAATTGACGCTGTGCTCCTCACTCACGAGCACAGCGATCATGTGGCCGGGGTTGCGGCCCTCGCCAAACGTTTTTCCTGCCCGGTGTATGCCTCAGCCGGCACCCGTCGCGCATTGGCACGTCGTCAAATCGCCGTCCCTTGTCTCGAAGACATCGATGGCACCGCCGATTTCGTCATCCAGGACCTCCAGATTCGTCCTTACGCCGTTCCGCATGACGCGGAACAACCTATCCAGTTCGTCGTGTCGGCGGAGGGATTGTCGCTGGGCGTCTTGACCGACGCGGGTCGCGTAACCGCATCAATGCGCGATACGCTGCGAGGCTGTGCAGGATTGATGCTGGAGTTCAACCACGATGCCGCCATGCTCGCGCACGGCCCCTATCCGGCGAGCTTGAAGGCGCGGATCAGCGGCGGCCTCGGCCATCTGGAGAATCGCGTTGCGGCGGAGTTGTTGTGCGCCTTGCGCGGTGATGACCTGCAAGTTGTGCTTGCTGCGCATCTGAGTGAAACCAACAATGATCCGGCGCATGTGACGGCCTGCCTGGTTCAGGCGCTCACTGACACGCCAATCGCCTGGCAAATCGCCACGCAGCAGGCTGGGTCAGAATGGATGGAATTGCGGCATAAATAACAAAAAACCCCGCCGAAGCGAGGTTTTTTGATTGCAACAGATGAGGTGCTTACTGCTTGGGCATTTCCGGCTTGGCATCGGCTGCGGCTTCTTTGGCAGCTTCAACAGCGTTGCCAGCTGCTTCCTTGGCAGATTCAACGGCATTGCCGGCGGCTTCCTTGGCAGCGGCAGCAGCGTCGCCAGTGGCTTCGACTGCGGCGGTTGCGCCTTCCTTGGCAGCGTCCATCGCGTGACCCGCGGCATCCTTAGCGGAATCAGCGGCAGCAGCCGCGCTGTCTTTGGCGGCGTCAGCAGCGCTCATCTCCTTGGCGGCCTCGGCAGGGGCTTCGGTGACCGGAGCAGCGGCAGGGGCTTCAACGGCCGGGGCAGCGACCGGTGCAGCCGGCTCTTCTTTTTGTCCGCAGGCGGACACGGCGAGAGCGACAAGGGCGGCGACGAGGAGAGAATTCTTCATATTCGGGGGCCTCTTTCTTGGGTTGGGCGTTACGTTGATGTTGATCCTGCCTAATACAGGAGTCATGAAAAATAGTAGCACGCACATCATGGCATACAAGTGCTTTGTTGCTGTGCCGCAACATCATTTGACGGCCCCAAACCCTAGTTCTGCCGCGGTTGTTGGTGTTCTGAGAGACTAATTAAATTGTTTCAGATTGTGCGTTGTGTCGAAGTGTTTCATTGTCGGGTGTTTTGCGCCGTTTCTGATAGTTGGTGGTGTTGCAAAATGAAGGATTGATGTCGCCCGAGGGGTCGTTACAATACCGCCTTTCTTGACGATCAGCTGACCATGCCCATTGCCATCATCCAATCGCTCGACCATGAAGGTCGGGGTGTGACGCGCTCCGCAGAAGGGAAGGCTGTGTTTGTCGATGGCGCGTTGCCGGGCGAGGAGGTTGAGTATTCCGTTGTCCGGAAGAAGAAGACTTACGAGCAAGCCGAGATCACCAAAATCATTCGCGCCAGCGCGCAGCGGGTGATGCCGAAATGTGCCTTTTTCGACAAGTGCGGCGGTTGCTCGATGCAGCATTTCGATTCCAACGCGCAGGCCGCGGCGAAGCAGCGTGTGCTCGAAGACGCGTTTTGGCATATCGCCCGACTCAAGCCTGCCATCATGTATCCGGCCGTGGTTGGCGCGCCCTGGGGGTATCGTTACCGCGCCCGCATCGGGGTACGCCATGTGCCATCGAAGGGCGGCGTGTTGGTGGGGTTTCACGAAAAGCGCAGCAGCTATATTGCCGACATGACGTCTTGTCAGATTCTTCCGCGGCATATTTCGGACCTGCTGCCGCAGATGCGTGGCTTGATCGCGGGTTTATCGGTACCCGATCGCGTGCCGCAAATCGAGATTGCCGTTGGCGACACCGAAACCGTTCTGGTGTTTCGCAATCTGGTGGAGTTGAGCGACGATGATCTAGCTAAATTGCGACAGTTTTCGGAGGCTCATTCGGTCCAGGTCTGGCTGCAACCCGCCGGCCCCACGTCGGCCTATTGTGTTCATCCGCAAGCCGCACCAGCGCTGACATACAGCATGCCGGAGTTCGATGTGACGATGACCTTCCGGCCCAACGACTTTACGCAGGTGAACATTCCGATCAATCGGGTGCTGATGCGTCGTGCGATGTTGCTGCTCGATCCGCAGCCCGGCGAGCGCATTGCCGATCTGTTCTGTGGGCTTGGCAACTTCAGCCTGCCGATCGCACGTTCCGGAGCAACGGTCATTGGCGTCGAGGGTAGCGATGCCCTGGTGGCCCGCGCCGCAGAGAACGCTCGTGCCAATGGCCTGGCGGAGCGTACCGAGTTTTATGCGGCCAACCTGTTTGAAGCCACCGAAGACAGCATCGCGGCTTTCGGCAAACTCGATAAACTGCTCATCGATCCGCCGCGTGACGGGGCAAATGCCGTCGTCCGCGCCCTGGGTGAAGATGCGCCGAGCCGGATCGTCTACGTGTCCTGTAATCCGGCCTCGCTCGCTCGCGATGCCGCAGTACTGACCTATGAAAAAGGCTACAGGCTCAAGGGCGTGGGCATTGCCAACATGTTTCCGCAAACCTCGCATGTGGAATCGATTGCGCTGTTCGAGCGCGACTGACGGGGGCGGCACAATCGGCTATACTCCGGGCCGCGCCAGCTCGTGAAACCGGCGAGCGCGGACAAAATGGAAGCTTGGCAGAGTGGTCGATTGCACCGGTCTTGAAAACCGGCATACCGAAAGGTATCCAGGGTTCGAATCCCTGAGCTTCCGCCAACCCCCTTGTAGAACGCGGCCTTGCGCCGCGTTTTGCGTTGACGTCTCCGTTCTTGCGCGACTGCCGCTGCTACTTCGGCGCCGGAAAATTATGCTGAACCCGGCCGACGATGCGATTGAGCAAGGTCAGACCTGATTGCCCGCCCGGGCTATTGCTGCTCGGCGGACGAAACAGGATATGGACGGGATATCCCGCTTCCTTGTCCAGTTGATAGATGGCGATGGTGAGTGGGCAATAGGCGATGTGCTCTGGCGCTTCGTTCACCAGTTGCGCGGCGACCTGGACGCTGCAAAAGGCGAACACTTCGGCATGGCGATACGGGGTTGCGCCGTGGTGCAGGTCGGCGTCGGTGCGTGCCAGCATGTCGCCAAAATTGCTGACTGACGCCACGCGCAAGCCTTCGTCGATGATGGCGTCGGTCACGGCGATGCGGGCGGTGGCGTAATCCTTGGTGTTGAGGCGCTGATGGACGATGTCGTCGGCGCGGGCGATCGTGCTCAGGCTCAGGGCAAGGATCAGGCTGAGCGCTGTGCTCAGTCGGGGGCGTCGGGGCATGCGGGTCTCCCGATGAATGTGAGCTGATTCTACCGCCAAAAAAACGGCGCCCGAAGGCGCCGCACAAGTCGAGGGAGACTGTCTTTTTCGTGCTCTTAGAAAAAGACGATGCCCCCGAGGGAGATGGTGCGGGTCTTCAGGTCGCCGTTGCCGCCCGAGTTGATGGCGTCGGGGCCGCTGGATTTTTCCTGGTTGATTTCGCCAACGAGGGTGATGTACTTGTTGAGCGTGTGGTAGACGCCCAGCGTCGTGCCGCGGAACTTGTTGCTGCCGGTCAGCGTGCCGCCCTTGTCTTTGTTCTCGCCGTAGTTCAGGCCCACCTTCGTGGCGCCGAACTTGTAGGTGCCTTGCAGGAAGTAGCCCGAGCTGTCGGATTCGCCGTTGGGCGAGTGGAACAGGGCGCCGACGGTGGACAGACCCAGGCCTTTGCCGTTGAACCCGTAAGCCAGTGCCTCGAACTGACCGAAGGCCATCTTGGCGCCGAGTTCGAAACCCCGAGCGCTGAAGGTTTTGGTGTTGCTCAAACCTTCGTCGGTATTTTGGTGGATCAGGCCGCCCCAGACCGACCCCGGGTTGCTGCCCGTCCAGTCGTAGCTGGCGATGGCTTGCAGACCCGGTGTGGAGGTCTCACCGCTGCCGATGAAGTCGCTCGGCTGGAAGATACCGACCGAAGCCGAGAAACCGCTCATGTTCGGCGTGGTGTAGGTGATCTGCGGCTGGAAGCCGGTGTACATGTAACCGTGGGCGATCATGCCGAAGGTGGTGTTGTACGGAATCGAGGCGCCGGTGGTGCCACCCAGGCCGAGCAGGGTCATGTCGGAGAGAATGACTTTCTGGGCGAACAGGCCGATGTCGCGACCGATCTTGACCGTACCCATGTTCTCGTTGCCGAACTGGAAGTACAGGTTGCGGGTGTCGATCTGCGAGTACGGATCCTGACGTCCGCTGCCGCTCTTGCTGATCGGCAGGCCGACCACGCTGGAATCGTTGTTCAGGCCCGGGGCAAAGCCCACGTGTGCCTTGATGTCCAGCCCTTCAGCCTTGGTGGTGAACACGAAGTTGATCCAGCCCGGCAGCAGGCCGTTGGTGATGCCTGAGTTGTTCACCTTGCCGCGGTCGTCTTCAGTCGTGCGGAAGGCGTAGAAGCCGTTGACCGTGGTGTTGATGTCCAGCGTCTTGTCGCCGTCGGTAAAGCTGACGGCGCCGGCACAGCCCGAAGCGGTGATAAGAGCCACGCCGATGGCGCGGGCGATGAGCGTTTTTTGCATGTGTTTGTCTCCAATGCATGGTCTTTATGGAATGTCCGCGCCAGATGCGCAGTCGCCTCCCTGTGACGGATGTGCTCCACCGTCGTCACGGCGCAAGTCATAGGTCGCGATCTTCGTGCCTGCGCTGTTTGTCACCGCTTTGCGAAGTGCCTGGTGTGGCGCAAAGCGCGTACCCATGCGGGTTCGGGCTGGTGGCGCATGCCGCTGGCGTTTCGATGGGCTGGAGGGGGGTTGTACAGCGAATGGACAGTGTTGCTGCGCGATGGGGCAGGTGCCCGTTGTGCAGGCTCGGCATGCCAGGGCGGCACAAAAAGAAAAAGCCCGCCGAAGCGGGCTTGAAGGGGTGAGCTGCGCCCCAGAGGTTGATCCTTGATCAGTCGAAGCTGTAGCGTGCCGACACACCGGCAAACCAGCCAAAGCCGCTGCCCGGTTCGTAGAAGCGGCCATTGCCGTCGCCGACGATGACCGAGCCGACATAGGTCCGGTCAAACAGGTTGTCGAGGCGGACCATTTCTGTCAGTTTCCATGGCCCCATTTTTTGTTCGGCCGCCAGGCGCAGGTTGAAGACGGTGTAGGCCGGTGCGGCGCGCTCGGTGTTGCTGTCTTCCACATACACTTTGCTGCGGTACTGGGTCTCCAGTGCGGCGGACAGATCGCTGCGCGGCTGCCATACGATCTCGCCGAAGGCGCTGGTGGCCGGGATGCCGGGCATGCGCGATCCGTCGGCCACGTTGTTACTGCCGTTGGTGAAGGCGCCGTCGTAGATGGCGCGCAGCCAGGTCACGGCCAGGCGGGCGCGCCACTGTTCGGAGAATTCCGAATCCAGTGCGATCTCCATGCCCTGGCGCAGGGTTTTGGCTGCGTTGGCGTACACCGTGCGCCCGCCCGAGGAACTGGCGACTACCAGTTCGTCGTCGGTGCGGATCTGGAAAACCGCCGCGTTGAGACGGGTGTCGTCGCTGAGGAAGGCCTTGGCGCCGAGTTCGACCTGCACGCTGCGGGCCGGCTTGAGGTCAAAGTTGAAACCGCCGCCGGCGCTGGCGTAGGACATCTCGGTGACGGTCGGTGTCTCGAAGCCGCGCGCTGCACTGGCATACAGATTGAGCGCCGGCGTGACCGCCCACAGCACGCCAACGGCGGGGGTGGTTTTGCGATAGCTCACCTCGCCGCTGCCGTCGCCGTTCGACAGATAGGCGTCGTCCACCTCGTACTCCACATGGCTGTGCCGCAGACCAGCTTGCAGCGTGACGTCGCCGACTTTCCAGCTCGCCTGCGCGTAGGGGTCCAGGCTGGTGACGGTGTTGATCTCGTCGCGGCGAAGCGCGCCCTTGACGCCCAGGGTGGTGCCGATGAAGTTCTCGTAGCCCTTGCGGTCGTCTTCTGAGCGGTCGTAGTCGAGCCCGCCGGTCAGGGTCAGCATGCCGGGGCCTGCGTCGAGCGTGTGAATCCAGCGTGCGCCAAAGCCATGGAAGCTGCGGTCAAAATCAACCACGCCGCCCGAGTGCGATGCTGGCGCCTGCACGAAGCTGGGGATCGACAGATACTGCGTCACGCTGCGCGTGCCGGCGTAGGCATTGAACTCCAGCCGCCCCGCGCCAAACTGCCGGGCGTACTGCAAGCCGCCCTGCATGTGGTCAATGTGCTTGCGGGTGTTGAAAGTGGTGGCGTTGCTCTCGACGGCAGTCGGGTCGGCCTTGAAGGTCGCCCACTTGAGGCCGAGCGGGTCTTGCGTACCGTTTTGCTTGAGCGAACTGACAGTAAATTTGAGCGTGCTGTCGGCATCGGGCACAAAGCTGAGCTTGCCGAAGACCTGGTCGCGCGTCACTGCGCTGTGGTCGCGGAAGCCATTGCTGTCGAAGCGCGAGGTGTTGAGGATGTAGCCGGTTTTGCCCACCGCACCCTCGGCGCCCAGCTCAATCTTGCTGGTGCCCCACGCGCCGGCTGTGACGCCTGCCTTGAGGCTGGGCGCGCCTTTGCCATCGCGCGAAAAGAGCTGAATCACGCCGCCGGAGCTGGCGCCATACACGCTGGAGAAGGGCCCGCGCAGCACCTCGATGCGCTCGGCGGTGTCGAGGTTGAAGGTGGCTGCCTGGCCCTGGCCGTCCGGTGTGCTGGCCGGGATGCCGTCAGTGATCAGCTTGATGCCGCGCACCCCGAAGGCCGCCCGTGTGCCGAAGCCACGAGACGAAATCTGCAAGTCCTGCGCGTAGTTGTTGCGGTTCTGTATCACCAGCCCGGGGACGCCCGCCAGTGCTTCGGAGGCATTCACCCCGAGCTTGCCCTCACCGATCGTGCGGCTGTCGACCACGTCGATCGAGTAGGGCAGATCAAAGCTCGCCGCCTCAGCGCGACTTCCGGTGACCACCATCGGGTTAAGGACCGTGGCCGTGTCGGCGGCCATCGCACTGCCGGCAAAGAAAGGCAGCAGGGCAAGGAGCAAGGGGCGGGGCGTGAAAGCGGGTTGGCGCATGGCGTGGGTCCGTGAGGGTTTCAGTAAGTATCCCCAGTGTGCCGATGCCTTGGCAATGCCGCGTCCGTGCTGGGTGGCAGCGCGGCTCATGAAAATCATGATTTGCGCGCCCTGCTTGACCTTCAGCCGCCCGCGCGCTTGACCGTGAAGCCATCCTTCTTCAGCGCCTCGATCACCCGCTCGCAGTGGTCGCCCTGAACCTCGATCACCCCGTCCTTCACCGTGCCGCCCGTGCCGCAGGCGTTGCGCAGCTTCTTGCCCAACTCTGCCAGTTCAATCGCATTCAGCGCCGCGCCGCGCACCACGGTCACCGCCTTGCCGCCGCGCCCCTTGGTCTCGCGGCTCACCCGCACAATGCCGTCGCCCGCTGGCACGGCAGACGCGCTTTTGCAGCGGCAGTCCGCCATCGGTTCGCGGCAAGTCGGGCACATGCGCCCGGTTTCGGTGGAATAGACGAGCCCGCCCGCGCCGGATTTACGCATGGTGTGTTTCCTCACTATCAACAATGCCGGCGCAGTCTATTACGTGGCGCGGCACGATTCCAGTGCCTTGGACTTGCCCACAGAAACTGTGGATAAGTGCCTGAGCAAGTCAGACAAGCCCGGCGCGCGTTGGTGATGCAGGGGGCGCCACAAATTGAGGCAGTACGACGTTGATGGTCTATGATTCAGGCGAACCGTTTCGAGTGCCACTATGAAGACCCCCGACCCCTCCAAACTCGACCGCATTGTCGCCGATGCCCGCCGCGCCGCTGACACCCGTAGCCAGGGCTACCGCGAGCGCGCGCTCAAGATCTACCCCTGGATCTGCGGCCGCTGCGCCCGCAGCTTCACCCACGTCAATCTGCGTGAGCTGACCGTGCACCACCGCGACCACAACCACGACAACAACCCCGCCGATGGCAGCAACTGGGAGTTGCTCTGCGTGTATTGCCACGACAACGAACACCAGCGCCAGGCCGAAGCCCAGGCCGGCACCAGCATGCAAACCGACCGCGGCCCGGTCGCTACGCACTCGCCGTTTGCGAACTTGAAGGGCTTGCTGGGTAAGGGCGATTGAGCGGCGTCGGCCGAGTGCCGGCGCGGGATGCCGAATGTCGAGCTCACTTTGACGCTGGGGAGTTCGAAGCGGCCTCGAATGTTCCGGAGTAGCGAAAAAGCTGGCCAAACAGGGGGTGAGTGAGGCGGAAGTCCATTGCAAAATGGGTTTCATCTACCGCTTCCTCAACGATCGTCGTGTGGCCCAGCACCATCCATTCCGGAATCGGGAGCAGGATCGGTCCCAGTTTTGCGACGAACCGCACGCCGCGATAGTGGAGCTGATCTTCGGTCACGTACGGTGCCATCTGCAGGCCGAGCACGGGATTGACGAATTCAATCATTTGGCCATGATCAGCCGGAACCCAGAAGCTGTCGAAGCGGATGACTTGCCCGTTCGGGTAGGTGATCGTCCGCCGCCAATACTGACGCTCGTCGACCACACATTTTTCGACCACCGTTGGTACGCGCTGCCCACATCGGTTGACCAGCACTCCGAACACCCCAAGCACACTGAGCAGCGGCTGCATGAACCGTGGATATTCAATATCCATCTCTCCGGTGTCGGTCGTCGTGCCGAATCGATAGTGCGCCTGCAGGGCAGGCGGCAGCTTGTCCCAGTCGGCGCCGAGCGCCCGTTGCATCAAGCTTTTCATGATCCCACTCCCGGAATATGTTTGAAGACCATCAGCGCGACTACCGCAACCATCGCTGTAAAGGCGGGGACACCTAACCAGAACCACCACCGCGCCATTCGCCAGTAGAGCGGCGGCAAGCCCGATCCTTTGGCAAGGGCCTCTGCGGCGATCTTTTGCATGCGGATCTGCAGCCATACGACGGGGAGCCAACATGCGCCGGCCAGGAAGAAAAGCGAGAAACTGGCCGCAATCCAGGGCGTTGTCAGAGGGATGTCGAGCAGATAAGCCATCCATAGCCCGCTGATGGGCTGCCAGATGACGGTCGGGGTGGTGAAGATCCAATCGGCCAACACGACATGACGGTTTGTGATGGCGATGTGGGCAACATTGCCGCCACGGTCGGCCATCCACTTGTAGAACGCACTACCAAGCCCGGTGCCGAAGAGCAGCACCATGCTGAGGATGTGCAGTGTTTTGAGCGTGGCGTAGATCATGATGCCCTCCGTGTAGGCAGCGATTGGGAGAAAAACAGAGCTGCGGTGGCGGTTTGCGGCTGACGTCCGAGAAACTTCGCCAAGGGCGTGAAGTCAGCCCGGTAACCGCGTTGCAGCATGCGCAAGTTCTCCGGTTGCAGCATCGGGTTGAAGAAACGACCCACGTAGGCAGCGGCCATTGCCATCCAGAACGGGATGCGAGCCGTCCGGGCTCGGGACAGCCCCCGTGCTGCGCGCATCGTTTGCAGCCACTCGGCAAACGTCACTGTGTCGGGTCCGACGATGTCCAGCGTCTGTTTTGCCACCGGCGATGTGAGGCTCTTCATGACGGCCAGCACGACATCGCTGATATGTACCGGCTGCAGTGTCTGTTGCCCATTGCCGATGACCGGTATCCAGGGCAGTGTTGCCATGCGCATGAACAAGCCCGCACTTTTGCCTCCGGGTCCGTAGATCAGAGACGGGCGCAGAACGAACCAGTCGAGATCGAGGCTGCGCAAACAGTCGTCGGCTGATCGCTTGCTCAGGTGATAGGCAGAAAAAGCCGTCTCGTCGGCCCCCAGCGCAGAGATCTGCAATACCCGTCGGACACCGGCTTGGGCGCAAGCGCGGAACAGGGCTGACGGTGCTTGGGTGTGCAGGACGGTAAAACGCTGGCTGCTGTGTTCCCCGATGATGCCGACGCAGTTGATGACGGCATCGACGTCGTCGAGCAGTGGCAGCCAATGCTCGACCGACAGCATCTGCTTGAAGTCGACGCCCTCGCTGCGGCACACGGGCTGGATGTGGTGCCCCGCAGCGCTCAGTGCGGTCGTGAGCGTGCGGCCGATGAAACCGCTCGCCCCGGTGAGCAGGATATTCATGACGTGTGCTCCGCTTGCGCTGGCACGCGAACGAACTGGCCCAGGCGCTTTCCGATTGAGCGCAGACCGATCAGCAGCCCGGCAAATGCCGCGACCAAGGCGAGACGTAAGGTATCTGTCGGGCTACTGAAGTGCGAGAACATGTCGACCATCAGTACGAGCAGCAGCGGTGCGATCATCAGCATCACCTTCGTGTAGCTCATCCAGAAGGACGCGGCCTGTTCGTCCGGGCAGATTTGGTTGAGGATATTCAACAAGGGGCGAGACAGCACATGAAGAACCGCGAGGCTCGCGGCGATGCTGATCAGCGCCTCGGCAAGCAGCAGAACGTAGGTGTTCATGAAGGGCTCCTGGGGGGGTACTGGAGCCTGCAGTTTGGCGATCGGGCGCGCTGGGTTCTTCCGTTCCGATCGAAAAGGAACAGCTTTTAGCTCCGGAATGATCATTCCGGAGCATTGGAAAGCCAAGAAACGCTATTGAACGGCGCCGCTCCGAGCGCGAAGCTTGCGGAACTGGCCGGGTGCCATGCCCTCGATTTCGCGGAAGGCCTCATAGAAGTTCGATTGCGAGGTAAACCCCACGCTGAGTCCAACAGACAGCACGGAGGCCGACGGTTCGTCACACAGCATGGCTTTGGCAGCCTCAACACGCAGTTCGCGCAGATAGCGGGAGAAGCTTTTCCCCAAACGGACATTGATCAGCTCAGACAACTGATGATTGCTGAGCCCGAGGCGTTCAGCCAGGGCGGGAAGGCTCAGGTTCGGATCGATATAGGCCCGGTCGGCTGCCATGAGTCGGCTCAGTTCCGACAGGACCGCATCGCAATCCACGTTGGTCAACGTGGAGTTGGCATAAGCGGTCTGCACAACCTCCCTGATTTCCGCGGATAGTTTCGGCCGCAGGCCGAGCGTGGTTTGCACCAGAAAGAATGCGGCTCCGATCGCAACCGCATACAGGCTGAAAAACAATTTCCCCGGCAGTGATGCCTGGGCCAGTCCGAGCGCCGAGACGCCGACGGCGATCGCGAATATGCCACCTAACAACAATATTTCCTTGTGGAAGTTCTCGCGCTCACGCCGCAAGGCGTGAAGACTGCGCGCCAGCCAAAGCAAGTAACCGGCACCAATGGTGAATGCCAGTGGCAATGCCAAGCCGTCAGGCAGGAAGGGTGAAATCGCAATCGGCAGCGCGTGAGCGAGAAGCGCGGGTCTGACTGACGGTAGTGCTTTGGCGTTCAGCAATGGCTGGCTGAACAAGAAGAAAGACGGTGCCACGGCGAACAAGCTCATGCGGTAGGGCAGCATTGCCACCCATTCCGAATCGAGGTGTAGCCACGCGAAATGCGCGATCTGCAGACTGCTCAACGCCACAAGCAGGATCAAAGCCATTACGCGTGACATCGGCTGATCTTGGTATAGATCGCTGGCGAAATGTGTCAGAGCGAGGCTGATCGCGCTGAAGATCGAAAAGCCTGTGAGCAGAATGGCGAGAGATGTCACAGCAAGTGAAGAGCCGGCATGTTGAAGAGGTAGATCGAAAGCCATGGGGTGATGGAATGTTGGTTTCCATTCAGCTGGCATTGTCCGTGAAACTGGATGTAGCGCGCTATAGGCCTAATCGATTCTCTTGGCCGCGGGGGCCAACAATGGCTGTGTAAGTTGTCACTAATTCTGTGTTGATGAGCCTGTCAAAGCCCGCGCTCAAGCGCTGACGATTTCTCCGTGGCCCGTGCGTCGGCTGGGTGGCGCTAGGCGAAGTCAACATCCGGCGCCGCCAGCGTGGCACCCAAAGTGTTGGGCGCGATGTTTGCCAACAGGTGTTCATGCCTCGTCTCCCCGCTGGGTAAGCATGTTTACTGAGCATCCGACCGAATGTTCAACACAATCTTCCCCACATGCTTCTTCTCCAGAAACACACGTTGCGCGTTGCAGATCTGTTCCAGCGGAAAGCGGTGCGCCACCACGGGCGCGATCTTGCCTTGTTCGATCCAGCGGATCAGGCCCTGGAACACGTCGGAGCCGAGCACCGTGCAGCCGAACAGGCTGAGGTCTTTGAGGTAGAGGGTGCGAACATCGAGTTCGACGATGGGGCCGGCGATGGCGCCGGAGACGGCGTAGCGACCGCCGGGGCGTAGCACCTCGAGATACTGCGGCCAGTGCGGGCCGGCGACGAGGTCGATGACGACGTCGATGCTGTTGGTGTCGACGAGCTCGGTCAGCACCGCGTCGCGTCGGATGACTTGGTTGGCGCCCAGGTCGCGCAGAGCCGGGGCTTTGCTTTCGGTAGAGACGGCGATGACATAGGCGCCGCGGGCTTTGGCGAGCTGGATGGCGGCGGAGCCGACGCCGCCGGAGGCGCCGGTGATGAGTACGCGCTCACCCGGGGCGACCTGGCTGCGGGTGAGCAGGTTCTCGGCGGTGGAGTATGAGCAGGGGAATGACGCGAGTTCGACATCGGATAGCGGGCTGTTGATGGCGTGGGCGTGGCGGCTGGCCACCACGGTGAATTCGGCAAAGCCGCCGTCGCATTCAGAGCCGAAGTACCAGGGCTGGGCGCGCACTTCGCCGCCGGCTTCGCGCAGGCAGGGTTCGACGAGCACGCGCTGGCCAATGCGCGAGGCATCGACGCCGTCGCCGACCGCCACGATGTGGCCGCACACGTCGGCGCCTTGTATACGGGGGAGCGCGAGCGCCTCGCCGGTCCAGCCGGCGTCGTCGGCGGCGTTGTCGTGTTTGGAGTACCAGCCGATGCGGGTGTTGATGTCGGTGTTGTTGACGCCGGCGGCGCTGACGCGGATCAGCACCTCTCCAGGGGCGGGGGTCGGGACGGGCAGGTCGGTGCTGACTTTCAGCATCTCCATGCCGCCGTGGCCGATGAGTTGGACGCCGCGCATGGTGGTGGCTTGGGAGCTCATGAGGGATTTCCTTCGATAAGTTGCAGGGCGGCGCTTTCTGCTGCGTGAATGGCTTGCTCGCCCAGCAAGGGCCAGGCGGCCGAGGCGCCTTCGTGGAGCAGGAAGAGGGCTTGCGCGAGATCGGGCCGGCCGCTGAGGCGTGCCATCAGCGCGACCATGTCCTGCTTGTGGTGGCTGACGGCGGCGACAATCTGCGGCTGGCCGGGAAAGGCGACGAAGGCGCTCATCGACAGGCAGCCGTGGGGTGCGTCGTTCTTCATCCATTCGCCGAGGCGCTTGAAGAGGTGCCGCAGGGCGTCTTTGCCCGGGGCCGGTTCGCCATCGCTGAGGAAGCTGAGGTAGCGCGCATGACGGTGTTCCAGCGCGCCGATCACCATGGATTCCTTCGAGGGAAAGTGGCGGTAAAGGGTGCGCAGGCTGACATCGGCCGCCGTCTTGAGCTCGGCCACGCTGGGTTCGGCAAAGCCTTGTTGGCTGAAAGCCTGTTCAAGACGTGCGGCGATTTGTTGGTGGAGGGGCATTGCAAGCCTCAAGGTAGAATGTTTGATCTACCTGCAGGGTAGAGCAAATGTTCTACCGAGATCAAATGTCTTGGCAAACACGCCGCTCAGTCTCAGTGAAGCGGTTTCCGGCGGCGGCCCAAGGCCGATGGGCCACTACGCACCGGTTGCCTCTCGGCACCCGATACCCTTTTGTGCGCCATGATCCGTCCCGATAAGCGCAGCTGGATTCGCCGGTGCCAGTTGCCGATGAAGCGAGGTTGCGCCGGCTTCTGCCTTGACTCGGTGTTGTTGTGCAATGCACAATGCCGCCATGTACGTAGTCGCCGCGCGCCGCTCAATTCCATCGCAATGCATTCGCCTCAATGGCTTTGCCGGGCATGGCGCGCAGCCGGTCAACTATCGCGGCGCGTCCTTGCCGCGCGGCTATTTCTGCGCTGTAACACCCCCCTGATCTACGTCTGAAGGCGCCCCGCGCCATCTCGTCGGCGACGCAGGCACGTTGCCGCTGGGTCTTCTTCGCCCGTCGTGTTGCCGGGTGTCGTGCGTTTCCTATTCTTCTTCATTCGGCCATTACGGCCGACATACCGATAACTATGTCCCTACACCGACTCCAGCAGGACTGGCTTTCGAATGTCCGCAACGATCTGCTTGCAGGTCTTGTGGTCGCACTGGCCTTGATTCCCGAGGCGATTGCCTTTTCCATCATTGCGGGCGTGGACCCCAAGGTGGGCTTGTATGCCTCCTTCTCGATCGCCACGCTGACCGCCTTCTTCGGTGGCCGGCCCGGTATGATTTCCGCCGCCACCGGCGCCATGGCTCTGGTCATCGTGACGCTGGTCAAGTCGCACGGCCTTGAATACCTGTTGGCGGCCACGGTGCTGACCGGCGTGCTGCAGATTTTTGCCGGCTGGCTGAGGCTGGGTCAGCTGATGCGCTTCGTGTCGCGCTCGGTGGTCACCGGCTTCGTCAACGCACTTGCGATCCTGATTTTCATGGCCCAGTTGCCGGAGCTGATCGACGTCACCTGGCATGTCTATGCCATGACGGCGGCCGGGCTGGCGATCATCTATGGTTTCCCGTACATCACCCGCGCCGTGCCCTCACCGTTGGTGACCATCATTACGCTGACCGCGGTGTCCATCGCGCTTGGCCTCGACATTCGTACGGTTGGCGATATGGGCGAGCTGCCCGACAGCCTGCCGTCCTTCCTGATGCCGAACGTGCCCTTCAATTTTGAGACGCTGCAGATCATCCTGCCGTACTCGCTGACGCTGATGGTGGTCGGCCTGCTCGAATCGCTGATGACCGCCACCATCGTCGATGACCTGACCGACACCAAGAGCGACAAGAGCCAGGAATGCGTCGGCCAGGGCATCGCCAACATCGCCACCGGTTTCATCGGCGGCATGGCGGGCTGCGCGATGATCGGGCAGTCGGTCATCAACGTTAAATCGGGCGGCCGCGGTCGGTTGTCGACGCTGGTGGCCGGGGTAGTGCTGCTGATTCTGGTTGTCTTCCTGGGTGACTGGGTCAAGCAGATACCGATGGCAGCACTGGTGGCGGTGATGATCATGGTGTCGATCGGCACCTTCAACTGGGGCTCCATCACCAATCTGCGCGAGCACCCCAAGAGTTCCTCGATGGTGATGTTTGCCACCGTGGTCGTGACCGTGGCGACCCACGACCTGGCCAAGGGTGTGCTGACCGGCGTGCTGCTGTCAGGCTTTTTCTTTGCGCACAAGGTCGGGCAGATCCTGCGTATCGGCTCCCGCACCGAGGACGACGGCCGCAGCCGCAGCTACCAGGTCAGTGGCCAGGTGTTCTTCGCCTCGGCAGAACGCTTTGCCAACGCTTTCGACTACAAGGAGGTGCTCGACACGGTCCGCATCGACGTCAGCCGCGCCCACTTCTGGGACATCACGGCGATCAGCGCGCTGGATAAGGTGGTGCTCAAATTCCGCCGCGAGGGTACCGAGGTCGAAGTCATCGGCCTGAACGAAGCGAGCGCCACGATGGTGGACAAGTTCGCCGTCCACGACAAAGACGGCGCCGACGACGTGCTGCTGGACCACTGAGGAGAACGTACATGAATATCGATCGCAAGATTCTCGCCTGCGTGGACACCACGCCGCTGGCCGATGTCGTGACCGACTATGCCACCTGGGCGGCCCGTCGCCTTGATGCGCCGGTGGAGCTGCTGCATGTGCTCGAGCGTCACGTCGAGCTGTCCAGCGACCAGGACCACAGCGGCTCCATTGGCCTCGACGCCCAGGAGAAGCTGATGGACCGGCTGACCCAGGAAGATGCCGAGCGCACGCGTCTCGCGCGTGAGCGGGGTCGTGACCTGCTCTCCGGCCTGCGCGAGCGCGCCGTGCAAGGCGGCGCGAGCACTGTCGACAGCCGTCTGCGCCATGGCGACATCGAGGAGACGCTAGCTGAGCAGCAAGAAGGCAGCCGGCTGCTGATCATTGGCCGCAACGGCCGCCCCAAGCCCGATGCCAAAGCCGGCCTTGGCAAACACCTGGAGTGGGTCGTGCGCTCCGCCACCCGGCCGGTGCTGGTGGTGACTGAAGCCTACCGCGAGCCAAAGACCGTGCTGTTTGCTTTTGATGGCAGCAACGTCACCCGCAAGGGCGTCGACATGTTGGCGCGCAGTCCTTTGTTTAACGGCCTGAAGCTGCTGTTGCTGACCGCGAACAAGCCGGGATCGACCGACAGGAAGGCGCTGGACGCCGCCGTTGCCACACTGGTGGCCAGCGGCATCGAGGCGACTGGCAGCGTCAAGGAAGGCAGCCCCGAAGAGGTGGTGGCCGCCGCGCTGGCCACTGGCGATTTCGACATGCTGGTGATGGGCGCCTACAGCCATTCACCCTTGCGCAGTTTGTTGTTTGGCAGCAAGACGACCGAAATGCTCAAGTCGACCTGCATGCCCACCTTGCTGCTGCGATAACAGCTCATGAATTCATCGGCCGTGCGTGGCATCCCGGGCGCGCCTGCATCCTGCCCTGACCGCCGGTCGGTTCGATTGACTGCGGTCGGTACGGGCGGGGATACTTCCGCCCTTGTCGTCCGGGCGCTCGCCCGGCACGCTTCTTTTTCCGTCTTGCTGCATGCTGTTGCCAGACCCGCTGGAGTTTCACCCGCATGATCATTCTCAAAGGCGTCACTCTGCGCCGTAGCGCCAAAGTGGTGCTGGACAACGCTTCGGCGACTTTGAATCCCGGCGAGAAGGTCGGTCTGGTGGGGCGCAACGGGGCGGGCAAGTCGACGCTGTTCGCCTTGCTCAACGGCACGCTGCAAGAAGATGCCGGTGATTTCAGCGTGCCTGCGCAGTGGCGTATGGGTCAGGTGGCGCAGGACATGCCGGAGACCGACCAGTCGGCGACCGACTTCGTGATCGAAGGGGACACCGCGCTGGTCGCCGCGCAGGCCGAGGTGCATGCCGCCGAAGCCACCGACGATGGCGAGCGCATGGCTTACGCCTATATGGCGCTGCACGACGCCGGCGCGCACGACGCGCAAGCGCGTGCACAGGCGCTGATTCTCGGCTTGGGCTTCAAGACCACCGAGTTGTGCAACCCGGTGAACAGCTTCTCGGGCGGCTGGAGGATGCGGCTGCAGCTGGCGCGGGCGCTGATGTGCCCGTCAGATCTGTTGCTGCTCGACGAGCCGACCAACCACCTCGACCTCGACGCGCTGGTGTGGCTCGAAGCCTGGCTCAAGCGCTACGCCGGCACGCTGGTGGTGATCAGCCACGACCGCGAATTCCTCGACGCGATCACCGATGTGACGCTGCATATTGATCACGCCAAGCTGACGCGTTACGGCGGCAACTACAGCACCTTTGAAGACACGCTCGCGCTGCAGATGGAATTGCAGCAGAACGCCTACGCCAAGCAGCAGGACAAGATCGCCCACCTGCAAAAATTCATCGCCCGCTTCAAGGCCAAGGCCAGCAAGGCCAAGCAGGCACAGAGCCGCGTGAAGGCGCTGGACCGTATGGACCGCCTCGCGCCGGTGCTGGCCAATGCAGACTTCACGTTTGAATTCAAGGAGCCGGCCAACCTGCCCAACCCGATGCTGGCGATGGACTCGGCCTGTTTTGGCTACCCGCCCGCCGAGGACGCGCCGGCCGGCACGCCCTCGACGGTGATTGTCAGCGGCGTGAGCAAGTCGGTGATGGCTGGTGAGCGCATCGGCATTCTCGGTGCGAACGGTCAGGGCAAGTCGACGCTGGTGAAAACCATCGCCCGCGCGCTCAAGCCGATCAGCGGCGATGTGATCGAGGGCAAGGGCCTGAACATCGGCTACTTTGCCCAGCAGGAACTCGATGTGCTGCGCCCCCTCGACAACCCGCTCGAACACATGGTGCGCATGGCCAAGGAAGGCGTGCCCGCCGGGCAGAGCGGTCGCGAGCAGGATCTGCGCACCTTTCTCGGCACCTTCAATTTCAGCGGCGACATGGTCAAGCAGCCGGTGGGCACCATGAGCGGCGGCGAAAAAGCCCGCCTCGTGCTGTGCATGCTGGTGTGGCAGCGCCCGAACCTGCTGCTGCTCGACGAGCCGACCAACCACCTCGATCTGGCCACCCGCGAGGCGCTGTCGATGGCACTCAACGAATTCGAAGGCACGGTGATGCTGGTGAGCCACGACCGCTCGCTGCTGCGCTCGGTGTGTGACGAGTTCTGGCTGGTGTCGCGCGGCGGCATCGAACCCTTCGATGGCGATCTGGACGACTACCAGCGCTATCTGCTCGACGAAGCCAAGCGCGTGCGCGAGAGCGTGAAGGAATCGGTGAAGGCAGCCAAGCATGCTGCACCGGTCGCCGCGGCGCCTGCGCCCGTCAAAAAGGACAGCGCCGAGCTCAAGGGGCTCAAGCGCGATCTGGGCAAGCTGGAGCAGACCATTCTCGACCTGCAAACCGAAAAGCACGGCCTCGAGGCGCGTCTGGCCTCGCCGTTGTCACCACAGCAAATTGGCGAGATCGGCGTGCAGGTGCAAAAACTGACCGATGAGCTGGCGGCGCATGAAGACCGCTGGCTGGAACTCTCGGAGCAGATCGAAGCCGCGGCCTGAGGCTGGGCGATCAGGCGTGGGTGGCCTTTCGCGCCCGTTTGTCTGCGAACATGGCCTGATCGGCCTGTTCGCAAGCGTCTTCGAGTCCGGTGACATGTCCGCGCATGGCCATGCCGATGGATATCTCGACGCCTGCCGCATGACTTGCTGCGCGCACGCGCTCAAACAAGATCTGCGCGCCAGCGTGATCGCATTCCACACTCAAGATGCCGAATTCGTCGCCGCCGAGTCGTGCGACGATATCGTTACCGCGCACGCAGTTGCGCAGGATGTCGGCCGTTTGCACGATCAGCGCATCGCCTGCGGCATGACCGCGTGTGTCATTGATTATCTTGAGACCATCCAGGTCAGCAACGATGATCGCGGCTGAATGGCCGTAGCGGCGGCACCGGGTTTCTTCCTGGCGGATCAGGACATCCCAGCCGCGACGGTTGTACAGCCCCGTTTGTGCATCCGTCATGGCCTCGGCAGCAAGGCGCTCGGCGCGCCGCTTTTCGTCGGTCGCTTTCAGCTCGGACTGCAGAATGGTGCCCAGCAGGGCGCCAAGCAGCTCGATGAGCGGAAGTTCGTCGGTGATTGAATCGGGTTGATAGGCAGGGTCGATGGCGCATAGTGTGCCAAACAGGCTGCCGTCAGCGCGTGTGAGCGGCACGCCGACATACGCCTTGATGTCGACCTGCTGGCCGATCGGCGCGGCGGCGTAGGCGGGGATCATGTCCGAGCGTGGTGCGATGTGTGGTCCGTTGCCCTTGACCATTTGGGAACAGAACGAATCGGCCCAGCGAAACACTGTGCCGGGCTCGACGTCATAGCCGTAGTCCTCGGCGTCGAGCACGATCCAGTCTTCGCCCTCGGTGCGGGTGATCATCCACAGTTTGAAGCCGATCCGGCGGTGCAAATGGCGGAGTACCGCTTTGCTGGCTGAGGTGAAATCGGTAAAGCAGAGGTGATCCATTGCTTGCCCTGTCGGACACAGTACCCGACCCAGTCTAACGAGGTTTCTCCGTTTCCGGCATTGGGGTTCGCCTACGAGGCCAGCGCGGCGGTGTCGGAATGGGCGTTTTGCGGTGGGGCGTCGAGGCGTTCGAGGGCGGCTTTGAGTGCGTCGAAACAGCGTGCGTCGATGGCGGTGCCAACGTTTTCGGCCATGATTTCGAGCGTTTTCGGAATCGGGATGGCGCTGCGATATGGCCGCTCGGCGGTGATCGCGTCGAAAATGTCGGCGGTGGTGATGATGCGGGTTTCGGTGTTGATCTGTTCGGCGGTCAGGCCGCGTGGATAGCCGCCACCGTCGAGTCGTTCATGATGCGCCGCCGAGACGCGGGCCAGCTCTTCGAAGGCCGGGATGCGCATGAGAATGGTCTCGGTGTGTGCTGCGTGCATTTTGACGGCAGCCCACTCGGTGTCGTCGAGCTTGCCGGGTTTGTCCAGAATCGCGTTGGACACGCCGAGCTTGCCCACGTCGTGCAACAGCGCGCCGCGCCTGAGCCAGCGCCGGCGTTCGGCCGACAGCCCCAGCGACTCGGCGATCATGTCGGTGTACAGCGCCACCCGGGCGCTGTGGCCGGAAGTGTAAGGGCTTTTGGCGTCGACCACCTGACCGAAGGCGGCGGCAATTTCGTCGAGGTAGTCATCGTCGAGCGCCACTTCGGTGCGTCCGGGTTCTAGCGCAAACACCGCGGTGTCGAGCTGTGCGTCGCTGAGCATGTGCCAGAAGCCAGGATCTTCCGCCACGCGCTTGAGCGCAGCGACCAGCGACGGGTCGAACCAGCTTCCGGCGCGTTCCTCGGCCTCGGCCAGAGCCGCTTCGGCGCCATCGGCGGTGTGAAACACGTCGACCACCTGCGCCAGCAGTGCGATGCGCGCATATAGCGGGATCGCCTCGGCCGCAAGACGGTCGGGCCGGCCGTTGCCGTTCCAGTGCTCGTCGAGCGAATGCACGCCCATCGCCACCTGCTCGCTAAAGCGAAGCTGGCGGGCAATATCGGCGCCGCGCTGGCAGCGGGTCTGGATCAGATCCTGGGCGATGCGATCACCGTCGCGGAAGATCGTCAGCATGGTGCGGAAGCGCTCGGCCAGCCCGGTTTTCAGGCCGGTGTGGCGCAGCACGAAGTTGAGCACCTGCGGCAGGCTGCCATCCACGAGCTTGAAGTCGCGCTTGAACTGGTGGTCGTCCGCGAGGTAGAGCTCGCAGATGCGCGCGGCGTTGCTGCTGCAGCCCAGATCCTTGAGCAACAAGGTGTAATACAGCTCCCACAAATGAGCGTCATCGAGCCCGATCTCACGGCCAATATGGGTGCCAATCCAGCAGCAGCGCACGCAATGCCCGGGGGGCTGGCCTTCGGTCATGTCGAGGGCGTGACTGAGCGCCCCGATGAGTTCGGACAGTTTGAGTGAATTGGGCATCCGGTGCTGCTCCTGCATCGCTTGAGGCGATACGCCTCCATTGAATGCTTAACGGCGGCGGCTAGGGCGACTTGATTGTGCCCACCCGTCGGCCTTTGCGCCGATACAGCAATAGTGGCGCGCAGCGTGCATCGTCGTGATAGATGCCGACGCAATCGAGGCACTGGAAGCAGTCTTGGTAGCGGATCGTGCCCTTGCGGTCGATCGCGTCATAGGCGCAGCGGTGGCGGCAGGTCTGGCAGGGCTGGCCGCACTCGGCGCGGCGTGGCAGCCAGTCGAGCAGGCGCAGTTTTCCGCCGATGACCATCGCCGCGCCCAGTGGACACAGGTAGCGGCAGAAGAATTTGTAATACACCGCGCCCAGCGCCAGCAGGCCAGTGGCGTAAAGCACAAAGGGCCAGGCGCGGTCGAAACCGACGGTGATGGCGGTTTTGAAGGGTTCGACTTCGACCAGGCGCTCGGCCATCGCTGGCACCAACGCGGCACTCAAGACCAGCGCGAGCAGCACCACATACCGACCGCGGTCAAGCGCGTAAGCCATGCGGGGCGGCAGCTTGCGCGCCTTGATTCCCAGTCGGGCGCCGAGCATGGCGGCGAATTCCTGAAGTGCGCCAAAGGGGCAAAGCCAGCCGCAGAAAGTGCCTCGGCCCCAGATGAAGAAGCTCAGCAGCGTGAAAGCCATGATCAGCAGTGACACCGGGTCATACAGAAAGCTGGTGAGCGCGTGCCCCGCGGCCAGCGTCTTGATGGCACCGGTGATCTGCACGATTGACAGCTGGCCCTGCGCGATCCAGCCGATGTAGATCAGCGTGAAGGCCAGAAAGCCGAGCCGAAAAACGCGCAGCTTGCGTGCCGACACACTCAGCCAGCGCGGCCGGGCCAGTGCAATGCTGAGGATGAGTAGCGCGACGCCGATGATCGACAGCTCGACCGCGCGTTCGCGCCAGGCAATCAACCACTCCGGCAATGCCTTGGGCGGCAGGCGGAAGTAGGCGGTGGGCGGTGTGTAGGCCAGCGTGGCCTTGCCGTAGAAGCGCTGCGGCAGGATCTGCCCGCGCTGGCGGGTAAAGCTCAGTTCAAAGTGCTGCTCGGCCGCCGGGTCGAGCCCCGATAGCGGCGAGGTGCGCAGCACCAGCGCGGCGTTCAGTGGTGGCGCGCCGGGCGGTGACGGCGGGGCGGTGTCGAAGTCGCGCAGTTCGAAGGGCGTGCCGTGCTGCTTCATTTCAAGCCGTTCTGGGGCCGTGCCGCGAACGAAGCGGGCGTCGACAAAAGCCTCAGGCCCCGCGCTGGCTACCCACCAGGCGTGTTGGCCGGGTTCAAGAAAGTCGCGTAGATGTGTGTAGCCGGCGTCGCCGAGGATCGCGCGGCCGATGGTCGGTGCGTTCAGATAGGCGATGTACAGCTCGGTGACCAGCGCGTTGGGCGCTTCGTCCGAGGTGTCCAGCCCGGCGCCGTCGGTGCCGGCAAACAAGGCTTCGACATCGGCGCGGCTCAGGCTGAGTTTTGCGATGGCGCCGTCGGCCAGCAATTGGGCAAAGCTGCGCACTTCGAACAGGTCCTCGCGCACTTCGGCAGGCGGCGTTTGCTGTGCGGGGCCGGCAAAACCGAGCTGGGCGCGGGCCACGGCGAGTGCGGCGGTGAGTACGGTCTGGTTGGCGATGCGCACCGAGGCGGTGGCTTTGGTCACGCCGTCGAGTACCACGCGGCTGGGGTCGCCTTGCCGCGCGTTAGCTCTATCTGAATACGCCGTTGACACGGTGATGGATTGGCTCAGGTTGAGGCCGGCGTACTGGGCGAGGAACGCGTGCAGCGGCGCTTCGCCAAGGCCGCTGAGAAACACCGGTTCGTGCTGGCGCAGCAGCTCGACGTCGAGTAGCTTGCCGGTGGTGTCGATGTGGATGAGCAGGTTGTAGGGCGTGCCTTCAAAGCCGGGGATGGGCGCGAGGTCAATCGACTCGAACACCCAGCCGACCGGCCCGGCGTCGGGCGTGAGCTCACTGCTGATCGGCCAGGCGGGCGTGTCGGCTGGTTTTTCGCCGACCACTAGGGGTGGCGAGATGCGCCGTGCGATCTCGTCACGGCTGAGCTGGCCGGCCGCAGCGTTTGCGATGGTGAGCAGCCCGACGCACAGGGCCAGCCAGCGCCATGGTCGGTGTCGGGTCACACCTCGATCAACCCGCTGCGCACGGCAATGAGGGCCAGCTCGGCGGCGTTGCTGGCGTTGAGCTTTTGCTTGATGCGGTACAGATGGGTGCCGACCGTGCTGGGCGCGAGGTGGTGCGTGTCGGCCACTTCGGCCACCGAGCGGCCGAGCGCGAGCTGTTTGAAGACGGTGAATTCCTTGTCCGAGAGCTGTGCGACCGGGTCGCTGTCGCTGAACTGTGCCAGCGCCAGCCGGGGGGCAAGTTCGGGGTCGATGTAGCGCTCGCCGCGCGCCACACAGCCAACCGCGCGCACCAGCTCTTCGGGGCGGGCGCGTTTGCACAGGTAACCGGTGGCACCGCCCTTGAGCGCGCGGGCGGGAATCTGCATGTCGTCATGGGCCGAGAGCATCAGCACGCGGGCGCCGCGGTGGTGGGCAGTGAGGCGCTCAAGTGTGGCGAGGCCGCCCTGGCCGGGCATGGACACATCCATCACCAGGGCGTCGGGCCGGTGTTCGGCAAAGAGTGCGATGGCTTGCTCGCCGCTTTCGGCTTCGGCCAGTACGGTGGCGCCGGCGCCTTCGAGCAGGAGACGAAAACCCATGCGCACGACGGCATGGTCGTCGGCGATGACAAGGCGCAGTCCGGATAGCGGTTGGGGGTTCATGAGGTCTCTCCTGGGGTGAAGGCGTGCAGCGGGGTGTGCGTGGCGGTGCTCGGCCAGGGCAGGCGGATGCTCAGGCGGGTGCCGGCGCCAGGTGCGGCGGTGATGTCGAGCCGGCCGTGGTGGGCGGCGATGCGCTCGCGCATACCGGTGAGACCGAGGCGGGCGGTGGGGCTGGCCGGGTCGAAGCCGCGGCCGTCGTCGGTGATGGTCAGCGTGAGGCTGGCGTCGGAGGTATTCAGCGCGATGTCGACATGGTGTGCCTTGGCGTGGCGGGCCACATTGGTGAGCGCTTCTTGTACCAGGCGCAACACGGTGAGGCTGAAGTTGGCGTCGAGCACTGCCGGCAACGGCGCGAGGCCCAGCTGCACATCCACCGCCGGGTAGCAGTTGCGCCAGTGGGTGCAGTAGGCGGTGAGTGCATCGTCGAGGCGGGCCGGGGTGTCGGCGCCGGGTTGGCGCAGGCGCTCGAGAATCGCGCGCACGCCGTCCTGCATCTGGCCGGTCATGGCCAGAATGGCTTGCGCGTTGCCGTGCAGGGTGGCGTCGTCGCGGCTCTTCTGGGCGATGGCGCCAGTGATGGCGCGTACGGCGGTGATGCCCTGACCGAATTCGTCGTGCAGTTCGCGGGCGAGCTGACGGCGCTCTTCTTCGAGCCGGGCGGTGAGCGCGCGGCTGAAGGCCTGGTCTTCTTCAAGGCGGGCGTTGTGATCGAGTGACGACGCGAGCTGGGTCGCCATCTGGTTGTAGCGCTCGGCGAGGCGGTCGAGTTCGAGGCTGCGCTGGCGCGGCAGGCGGTGGTCGAAGCGGCCGTCGCCAGCGTGCTCGAGGGCGGTCTCGAATTCGGTGAGCGGGGCCAGTGCGCGGTCGATGGAGCGGCGCACGGCGATGCCGAGCAGGCACAGGATGGCCAGCGCCCAGCCGGCGGCAGCGACGGCATTGTCCCAGGCGTCGAGCACCGAGCGTGAGGCGTCGGGCAGCAGGCGGATGTGCACGCCGGGGCCGCTGATGAGCCGGGGGCTGAAATCAGGGCTGAGCAGGGCGCCGAACCAGGCGGGCGCATTGCGTCCGGCCTTGTAAGTGGGGCCGGGCGAGCGATAGCGCAGCGCGCCCGTGTCCGCGTCGATGATTTCAAGGGTATTGGCACGTACCCGGCCGACGGCCGAGAGTTGGTGTACCAGGGCGTCGGGCACGACGGCCGCGTCGTGCACCAGCACTTGAATCCATTGCTCGGCCACGCGACTGGCCGCTTCGACTTCCTCGTGAATGGCGTCGCGGGTGGCGGCCAGCCACAGCGAGCCGCCAAACAGCATCAGCGCGGCGGCGGCCAGTGTGACCACCAGGCTGACGCGGGTGTCGAGGCGGGCGCGCATCAGCGGCCGCCCCAGGCGTAGCGCAGGCCGATCCAGCCGGCGCGCGGCGTGCCCGGCGCTTCAAATCGCTCGCGACGCCAGTCGTCGGGGTCGGTCTGAAAGTTGCCGCCCTCGAAGGGGTTTTCGGCCAGCGCGGCGGCGGTGGCGTAGCGCTGGTCGAAGAGGTTGTCGATGCGGCCGAACAGCGTCCAGCCGCTGCCCAGCGTGTAGTCGGCGGAAAGGTTGACGATGGCGTAGCCGGGCAGCTTGCCGTCGTCATCGAATTGACGCGTGTTGCCCGACCGGTCAGTTGCGCTGCCAGCGCGGTGCTTGCCGTTCTCGTTGCCGCGTGCGTTCTGGCCAGAGTAGGCGAGCACATGGGTGCCAATGAGGAGTCGGTCGGTGGCGCGCCAGTCGAGGCCGAGCTTGAGGCTGTGACGCGGCAGGCCCGGCATGCGGTCGCCGCGTGAGACGAGGATTTCATCATTCTGCCCGCCGGTGGTGCATTCGGTGCTCTGGCCGCGGCTGGAGTTGTTCTCGGCCAGCAGGCAGGCGCTGCTGCGGAAGGTGGCGTCGAGCAGGGTGTAGTCAACGCGCCAGTCGAAGGCGCCGGTATTGCCGCTGGCGCCCAGTTCCAGCCCCTGGCGGCGGGTCTGGCCAAAGTTGGTGAAGTAGCCGGCGCTGGTGGAGGTACCGACAAACAGGATGTCGTCGTGGTTGGTGGCGCGGAATAGTCCGGCATGCCAGCGAAGTCCCATGCTGGTCTGGCCGCGCAGGCCGAATTCAAGACTGCGGGTGACCACTTGCTTGAGGAAGGGGTCGGCGGCCAGCGCGTTGGGCAGCGTGCAGGGGTTGGCCGGGTCGGCGCAGCCGAGTTCGATCGGGCTGGGTGCGCGGTTGCTCTGGCTGATGCCACCGTACATTGTCAGCGTCGGGGTGGCCTGCCAGCTCAGACCCAGCGCGGGGTTGAGCTTGTTGTAGGTGAAGTCGCCATCGAGGTTCGGAGCGCTTCGATTGAGCTTGTCGTAGTTGATGACGTGGGTGTGGTTGAAGCGGGCGGCGGCTGTGAGCTGAAGCGTGGGCGCCAGGTTGATGGTGTCGGTCAGATAAATGCTGGTGGTGCGCGTGCGCCCGGACAGATGGTTTTCCAGCGTGGCCGCTTCGTCGGTGTCGACGCCGCGCTCGCCGGTCAGTTGGCCTTCCTGAGCGGTCTGCTTGAAGCGGGCGTGGCCGCGGTCGTGGCTGAGGCCGAGCGCGAATTGGTGGCGCTCGGCGTAATGCGTCCATTGCAGGCCGAGGCCGGCGCCGTTCTGGTCGGTGGCGGTGCGGTTGAGCACGCCGGTCTCGTCTGGTGCCGGGCCGACCATGCCGCCGGTCACCCAGTTTTCGTAGGCGTCTTCGTAGTCGTCGTTGGCGTCGCCATTGAGCGTGCGTGAGCGGGTACGGCGCAGGTAGGCGTTTGCGGCGAGGCGGTTGCTGTCGTCGAGCCAGTGGTTTGCGGCGAGCGAGAGCAGGGTGCTGCGGTTGCGGGTCTGGTCGGGGTGGGTAAACACGCCGTTGCGCTCGTCGGACAGCAGGCTGGTGGGCACCAGGCCGTTGCCGATGAGATCGGTATTGGCGTGCGCCAGGGTGAGCGCGATGTCGGTGGTGGCGGTGGTCCACGCCAGTTTGCCGAAAAGCTGGCCGGCTTCGGAGGGGGAGTGATCGCGCCAGCCGTCGTCGTGCAGGGCGTCGCCAGCGACGAACCACGACAATTCTTCACGCTGTCCGCCGTGCGACAGGCTCGCCTTGGTGCGACCGAAGGACCCGCTCGACAGACTGGCTTCGCCGCCGGGGTGGGTGTCGCCGCGCTTGGTGTGCAGGCCGATGGCGCCGCCCTGGGTGTTGAGGCCGTAGAGCGGGTTGGCGCCGGGGGCGAGGGTGAGATCGGCAATGGCCGACTGCGGAATGAGGTCCCAGCTGACCACGTCGCCAAAGGTTTCGTTGAGCCGCACGCCGTCCATGAACACCGACAGGCCTTGCGGCGTGCCGAGCAGCGGGCTGGCGGTGAAGCCGCGGTAGTTGAGGTCGGCCTGCAGCGGGTTGCCGGTCACTTCGTTGACCGACACGCCGGGCAGGCGGCGCTGGAGGTTTTCGGCCAGCGAGCTGCCGCCGGCCTTGCGTAGCGCGCTGTCGTCGAGCGTGCGGATGGCCGAGGGCACGTGGTCGCGCGGCACATCGAGGCCAGGCAGCGGGGCGGTGCCGATGACTTCGACCGTGCCGAGGGTGGCGGGGTCAGCCGCGTGGGCGGAGGTGCTGCCTAGGGCGGCGATCAGGAGGGCGATGGGGGTGTGTTTGATCATTGTTCAGTCCTTAGCGTGGCCTGATGTGGTGTTGAGCGCCGCTTCTTCTGCGGCCGGAAACAGATGGCTGACCGAACGCGGAAACTCGGCGTCGATGACGGCCATCTGGCGGAAGACTTTTGGCAGGGGCAGGCGCATGACTTCGGTCATGTCGAGCCCGGCGGCGGCGCTCTGGGTGAGCACGCCGTCCAGCCATTTGAGGTAGTCGCGCGTCTGGCGGATCGGGCCGGCGTCGGCGGCGACCGGGCCGTGGCCGGGTACGACCTGCTTGAAGGGCAGGGCTTCGAGTGCGTCCAGACTGGTGAGCCAGCGGGCGATGGTGGCGTGCGGTGTGGTGGGCGTGCGGTCGTGGAAGACGAGGTCGCCGGCGAACAGCACACCGGTGGTGTGGTCGAGCACGGCAAGGTCGCCGGCGGTGTGGCCGTCCAGCGCGAGCAGTTCGAAGCGGTGGCCGCCAATCTCGACGATGCCGGGCGCGAGCGCTTCGGCCGGCACCACCACTTCGGTGTCACGCATGGCGTCGCCGACCAGGCGGTACATGTTCTCGTTGAAGACTTTGCCTTCGGTCCCGATGTCGGTGATGGTGCGCGGCAGGGCGCCCAGGGCCTTGGCGGCGAAGGCCTGGTTGCCGAGGAAGTGGTCGGGGTGGTGATGGGTGATCCATACCTTGGCCACCGGTTTGTCGGTGATCCGCGCGATGGCGGCGACAGTCTGCTCGCCGTACTGGCGCGAGGGGCCGCTGTCGATCACCACTACACCGGCGCCGGTGACGACGAAGGCGGTGTTGACGATGCGTCCGCCGTTGGCGAAGGAGAAGTCTTCTTGCGCGCCTTCGAGCACCCAGGTGTCGGGCGCGATCTGGCGCGGCGCGAGCTGGTAGTCGAAGCCGGCGGCGTGCGTGACCGGCAGGCAGGCGACGAGGGCGAGGGCGGCGAACAGGCGCTTCATCGCGCCACCTGCGCGTTGACCTTGTTGCCGTTGTTGTCGCGGCCGGTGATCTGCACCGCGCCCAGGTCGGTGATGGCGGGCGGCAGGTCGAGCGTGAACAGCGGGTTTTCGCTGACCGGCTCGAAGGCGTCGATCTCCATCAAGACGCGCTGTTGGCCGTCGGTGATGCTGAGTTGTTCGATATAGAAGGCCGGAATGCTGGCGGCCAGGCCGGTGTCCATCGGGTGGATGATGCGTAGCCGCACCCGGTTGCCTTCGGGGCGCGACCAGATGCGCCCGCTCACTTCATTGAGTCGGCGCTGCCACTCGGGCGAGGCGGAACCGGTCGAGGGCACGGTACAGCCGCCGCCGGTGGTGATGACCCAGGTGCCGCCCACATGCCACACGCCGTCGGCTGTGCGGGCGGCGGCGCGGACCGGTGACGATTGCTGCAGCTTGATACGGAAGGCCAGCTCGGCGCGCGCCGCGACGGGACGAAAGGCCAGCACCTTGGTGATCGGGTTGAAGTCGGCAAATACCAGCACTTCGGCCACATCAGGCAGGGCTGTGGCGTCGACGGCGATGGGCACGTTCATGGCGTCTTCGGCGGTGAGCGGGCCAATCACGCTCACCCGCGAATCGAACACCACTTTGGCGTCGGCGGCAAAGAGCTGGGCGCGCATGTCGCCCCAGCGGGCCGAGTCGAGCGGATCGGGCTGGGCAATGGCCAGCGTCGCCCACAGGGTGAGTCCAAACACGGCAAGGCGTGATAACTGGGGCATGCATGTCTCCGGGTCGGCGTGGTGTGCACGCTCTGTTTGATAGGTCTGACAATCGCAAGCGTCGTGCCAGCTTTTGCCTGACGACGGCAATGCCGCGCAACGACTGTTGCTTGCCGGGGGTTGGCGCAGGTGTGTGTTGGCGCTTCCCTACAATACGGCGCATCATGCCCGTGCAGGTGTTTCACTTTGGAACAAGTGACGTGTTTCGAAGCAGCGCGCTGGCCAGTTGCGGGTCACGATTGACATTCGTGAGGTGGGCTGTGGCAGGCGCGCAAGCCGTTCCGATGGCGCGTTCAGTGAGCGTTTGCGGGCGCTTGAACGGCGGCTGGCATGGTCAGGTGCGACAGGTGTCGCTCAATGGCATGCCTCTTGCGGAAGTCCCTTGCCATGTTCCGGCATTGCCCGCCTGGGCAAGCACGGGGCAGGACAAGAAAACTCAAGGAGGTTACTCAATGGAAGGCAGGAGCAAATCCAACAAGCGCTGGGCTGTCGCCGTCTCGCTGATCGCCGCATCGGTGATGGGCATGGGCAGCATTCAGGCCAAAGGCGTGAGCGACGCCGACATCGTGCAGGACGCGGCCACCGCGAACGATGTGGTGTCTTTCGGTATGGGCACGCAGGGCCAGCGATATTCGGCCCTGGACAAGATCAACACCGATTCCATCAAGGATCTGGTGCCGGTGTGGTCGATGTCCTTCGGCGGGGAGAAGCAGCGCGGACAAGAATCGCAGCCCTTGATTCACGACGGCGTGATGTTTGTCACCGCCTCGTATAGCCGCCTTTTTGCGCTGGATGTGAAGACCGGCAAGAAGCTGTGGAAGTACGAGCACCGCCTGCCCGACGGCATCATGCCGTGTTGCGACGTGGTCAACCGCGGCGCCGCACTGTTTGGTGATCTGGTGATCTTCGGCACGCTCGATGCCCAGCTCGTGGCGCTGAACCGCGAAACCGGCAAGGTCGTGTGGAAAGAGAAGGTCGACGATTATCACGCCGGCTACTCGATGACGGCTGCACCGATCATCGTCAAGGGCATGGTCATCTCCGGCGTGTCCGGTGGTGAGTTTGGCGTGGTTGGCCGTATCGAGGCGCGCGACGCCCTGACCGGCAAAATGAAGTGGTCGCGTCCGGTGGTCGAAGGCCACATGGGCTACACCTATGGTGCCGACGGAAAAGCCATGGATAACGGCATTTCCGGCAAGACCAATGCCACCTGGCCGGGCGATCTGTGGAAGACCGGCGGTGCAGCCACCTGGGCTGGCGCGACCTACGATCCGGATACCAACCTGATCTTCGCCGGCACCGGCAACCCGGCCCCGTGGAACAGCCACCTGCGCCCGGGCGACAACCTCTACTCGTCCTCCACCGTTGCGATCAACCCGGAAACCGGCAAGATCGTCTGGCACTACCAGACCACGCCGCATGACGGCTGGGACTACGATGGCGTGAACGAGTTTGTCTCCTTCGACTACGTCAAGGACGGCAAAACCATCAAGGCCGGCGGCAAGGCCGACCGCAACGGTTTCTTCTTCGTCCTCGACCGCACCAACGGCAAGCTGCTCAACGCTTTCCCGTTCGTGCACAAGATCACCTGGGCCAAGAGCATCGACCTGAAGACCGGCCGTCCGGTGTATGACGACGCCAACCGCCCGGGCGACCCGAGCAAGAGTGGTGATGGCAAGAAGGGCGAAGTGGTCACCTCCGCACCGTCCTTCCTCGGCGGCAAGAACCAGCAGCAAATCGCCTACAACCCGAAGACCGGTTACTTCTATGTGCCGGCCAACGAATGGGCGATGGATATCTGGAACGAGCCCGTGTCGTACAAAAAAGGTGCGGCCTACCTGGGCGCTGGTTTCACCATCAAGGCGCTGAACGAGGACTACATCGGCGCGCTGCGTGCGGTTGATCCGGTCACCGGCAAGATCGTGTGGGAAAACAAGAACTACGCTCCGTTGTGGGGTGGCGTGCTCACCACCGCCGGCAACCTGACCTTCTATGGCACGCCCGAGGGCTACCTGAAGGCGCTGGATGCCACCACTGGCAAGGAAGTGTGGAGCTTCCAGACCGGTTCCGGCGTGGTTGCACCTCCGGTGACCTGGGAACAGGACGGCGAGCAGTACATCGCTGTGGTCTCCGGTTGGGGCGGTGCTGTACCGCTGTGGGGCGGCGACGTCGCCCAGCGGGTGAACTTCCTTGAGCAAGGGGGTTCGGTGTGGGTGTTCAAGCTCCATAAGAGCTGATCCCCGGCGTTTGAAACTCGCCCGCGGGGCGGCATGCGCGAAACGGTGCGCATGCCGCCCCGTTTGCGTGGACGCCGCTATGGGGCGGTTCACTTGGCCCGACCCTGGGATGTTTCGACGAAGCTGCGGATGGCCCAGATCAGCTCGGTCGATAGCACGTTCTTCCAAGGCGGCATGTGCTCAATACCGAGTTTGATCTTGCCCTTTTCGACGGTGTCGCGGAAATAGGCGTCCGCGTCTGTCTGACAGCGGAGCTGGAGGTCGGGCTCGGGTACGCGGGCGCAGATTCGGCCGATGCGGCGTAAATCGGGAGCCGGTGACGCATGGGCGTCGGCGTCGACGCCGTGACAGCGCGCACAGCTTTGGTTGAATGCGTCGCGGCCGACGGCGATGGCGCGCAGATCGCCACGATATGGATTGAGGTCGCCAGCCAGGTCCGCCAGCGCGGCCAGCGCCGAACTGTCGACATCGGGTGCCGGTGGCGGGGTGGATGTGGCGTGTGCTGGCGCGATCAGCGCACCGACCCAGAGGAGGCCGATTGCGGCGATGCTGCGCATGCCGGACTTGCTCGGTAAGGACATTGCGGTATCTCCTGTAGGCGCCAATTACCAGTCGGTGGGGCAGCCATGGCAGTCTTCAAAATTGGCGTCGGGGAAGATGGTGTAGCGCGTTATACAGCCCTCCATGCGGGCGCCGCGCAGGTTGACCGTCGCAAACTTGGCCTCCTGCAAATTGGCAGATACTAGTTGTGCGCCTTCGAGCCAGGCGAAGTTCAGCCGCGCGAACTCCAGGCTGGCGCCAGTCAGGTCAGCGCCGGACAAGTCGCTGCGCATCAGCCGTGCGGCTTCCAGGTTGGCGCCTACCAGCGTGGTGTGGCGGAAGTTGGCGGCCGGCGCATTGACCTTTTGCAGGCGTGCAGCGGTGAGGTTTGCGCCTTCGAGGTTGACGCCCGCGAGGTTGGCGGCGCGCAGATCCGCCCGTGTCAGGTTTGCGCCGCGCAGGTCAGCGCCTGCCAGATTCTTTCCAACCAAATCGGCGTGGCGCAGGTCGGCGCCCGGACAGCGGGTGTAGGGCCAAATCGGACAGCCGTTGATAACCAGCGTTTTAACCGTCTCGGTCGGCGAGGTGTCGGCGGCGGCCTGACTGATCAGCGCCGCGGCGATCAGGGGGATGAGCAATACAGATTGGGTCATGGTGCGGGGTCCGGGGTGTGCCGGGGCAGCCTGTTCGCTGCCCCGGCCGTGCTGGGTTAGTTGGCCGCCAGTTGCTTGGGCAACTTGAAGACCCAGAATGAACCGCCCTGAGTGACCTGCTTGGTCAGTTCAGCCAGATCGCCACCCCACAGCGGCACGGCACCGCCGTACCCCGACTGGATGCCGACGTACTGCTCGCCGTCCATCTCCCAGGTAATCGGCACCGAAACCACGCCAGAGCCGGTCTGGAACTTCCACAACTCCTCGCCAGTCTTGGCATCGAAGGCCTTGACGTAGCCGTTGGATGTGCCGGAGAACAGCAAGCCACCCGCGGTGGTCAGTGTGCCCGCCCACAGCGGGAACTCTTCTTTGTGTTCCCAAACGATCTTGCCAGTCTTGGGATCGATCGCGCGGAATACGCCGACATGATCGTCATGCAGTTTCTTGATGCGGAAACCCTGGCCGAGATAGGCCGAGCCTGCCTTGTAGGTGAGATGCTCGGTCCAGTAGTCCATGGCCCATTCGTTGGCTGGCACATAGAATAGGCCGGTGTCCGGGCTGTAGGACATCGGCATCCAGTTGGTGCCGCCGAGGAAGGGCGGTGAAACGAAGATCGATTCGCCCTTGTTCGCGCCCTCTTTGGGGAGCGGCGGCCGATTGTTGTTCTCGATCGGCTTGCCGGTCTTGAGATCGAAGCCGGAGGCCCAGGTGATGCCGTCGACAAACGGCCAGGCACCAATTAGAGAGGTGGGCTTGTTTGGGTAGCCGGCCCCTTTGGCCAGTTTTTCGCGGTCGGTGACGAAGAAGAAGCCGTTGCGGTCGGCGTGTGCCGAGGCCTTGACCAGCTTGCCGGTTTTCGGGTCCTTGTACTCGAAGAGCACGACCGAGTTGTTGCCCGAGAAGTCCCATGCGTCGTTCGGGGTGTGCTGGTAGAAGCCCTTGAGCTCGCCGGTGCTGGCGTCGACATAGGCCTGGCCAGAGGTGAACAGGCTGTCCCAGTTGCGCGGATCGTCGCCTTCCTTGGTGCGCTTCCAGGTGTTCCACGGGGCCGGGTTGCCGGCGCCGATCACCACCATGTTGTTCTCGATGTCGAAGCTGGCGGTCTGCCAGGGCGCGCCGCCACCATGGCTCCAGGCCTCGACCTTGCCCGTGGGCGACTTCGGATCGTCCGGCCAGCTCGGCGCCTTGGCGTCGCCGGTGGGAGTGCTGTCCTTGCCGTTGAGGCGACCCATGTGGCCTTCGACCATCGGCCGTGCCCACACTTCTTCGCCGGTGTCCGGGTCGCGCGCAAACAGCCAGCCGACTACGCCGAACTCGTCGCCCGAGGAGCCGTGCACCAGCAATATCTTGCCGCTCTTCTGGTCTTTCACCACGAAGGGCGCGCCGGTCATGGTGTAGCCCACCTTGTGGTCGCCGAACTTCTTCTTCCACACGACTTTGCCGGTGTCCTTGTTGAGCGCCACGATGGCTGCGTCGAGCGTGCCGAAGAACACCTTGTCGCCATAAATGGCCGGGCCCCGATTCACCACGTCGCAACACGGGCGGATGTCATCGGGTAGGCGATGTTCGTATTCCCACAGGCGCTTGCCGGTCTTGGCCTCGATGGCAAAGAAGCGCGAGTACGAGGCGGTGACGTAGATCACGCCCTCGTGCACCAGGGCCTGCGCTTCCTGGCCGCGCTGCTTCTCGCCACCAAAGGAGAAGCTCCAGGCCGGTGCCAGTGCGGCGACCGTCTTGGTGTTGACCTGCTTTAGTGGGCTGTGGCGCTGGGCCTTGAGTCCCAGACCGTAGGACAGCACATCGCCGGTCGTCTGGTGATCGTTCTGAATGTCTTCCCAACTCACCAGCTTGGCCGCGGCAGCCGGCATGGCGATACTGGCCGCGATGGCCAGCACAAGGGGGCGCAGTTGGGGCCGAAAGGGTAGGGGGTGTCGTGTCATGGTTGTTCCTTGTCTCCGGATTCGAATGGTGTTGGTGTGTCCGCTGGGTCGGGCTCTGCCGGCGCAGCGCTGAGGGACGCAATCAGTATCGGCGTCGGTTCTGGTCGGGGCTCGGGAGGGCTTCCCGCGCGAGCCGGGAAATTTTCCCGGTCGCCTTGCCGCTGGCAGGCATGTCGCTTGCAAAGGCACTGTCGTAAAACGGAGGCCGGTAATGGACTTGAGACACAAACTTGTGCTGTATCTCGGCGCGGCGCTGGTGGCCTTGCTGGCGGTCGCCTGTACGCTGGTGCTGACTTCCCTGCGCGAAGATGTGGCCGAGGAAATGGCGGCCTCCTCGCATCTGGCGGCCTTGTTGCTGGCCGTGGCCGAGCTAGGTCCGCAGGCGCTGAGCAGCATCGGCACACACGAATTGCGCCACCTGTCGCTGGAGCAGGATCGTCCCGATATGGAGCGACCGCTCCAGAATGAATCACTCGGGCTGATCGATGCCATCGCCACCTGGTTTCCGGATAGCAGTTCCAATCACACCGCGGCCCGGCGTTTCGCCTTGGGGGGCGAGACCTACGTGATCCGCCCCGATCCGCGCAGCGAGATTGACGAGATCATTCACGATGCGTCGCGCCAACTTGCCGCGCTGGCAGCATTTGGCGTGTTGTCGCTGCTGTCGGTGTGGTGGGCGGTCGGCCGCGCGCTGTCCCCGGTCCGCGAGTTGGAGCGTCGCATCAAGGCGATCGGCGAGGGGTGCTTTGCACACCCATCGGCATGTTTCGAACTGCCCGAATTCGCGCGGATTTCGCGGGCCATCGACCAGTTGGCCGCCAAACTGGCTGAGGCGCAAGCGCGCGAAGGCGATCTGACGCGCCGGCTGATCAGCGTGCAAGAGGAGGAGCGTCGCGAAATCGCCCGCGAACTGCATGATGAATTTGGTCAGTCGTTGGTGGCTATCGCCGCGTCGGCCAGCTACATCGAGCGCAATGCCGGGCGTGCGGAACCGTCGGCACTTGCCGCTTCGGCCATCGAGATTCGTGGCGAGGCCAGTCGGGTGCAATTGCATGTGCGCGAGTTGTTGGCACGGCTTAAACCGCATGGCCTGGAACACATGGGCGTGCTCGCGGCCGTGCGTGACCACGCCCATGGCTGGGCGGCGCGTGCCACCGGAATCGCCACAGCCATCGACCTCCCCAGTGCCTTACCGCTGCTCTCAGCGCCGGCCGCGCTGGCGCTTTACCGGACCTTGCAGGAAGCGCTGACCAATGTGCTCAGACACAGTGGCGCCAAACGGGTTCGCATTGCACTGGAGGCCGCGGGCCAGCGCCTGGTCATGTCCGTGGCCGATGATGGCCGAGGCCGCGCAGCGGCGATCATGCGAGACGCCGGCAGTGGCATCCGTGGTATGCGCGAGCGTGCCGCCATGGTTGGGGGACTCCTTCGTATCGAAGACGCGGAGACCGCTGGCGTGATAATTGCTTGGGAACTTCCGCTGGCACACGCCAAAAAGGAGGGGGTATGATCCGGATTCTTCTGCTTGACGACCACAACGTCGTTCGCTCTGGCTATCGGCGCCTGATCGATGCCGAGCCCGATATGTGTGTGGCAGCCGAAGCCGCCACTGTCGACGACGCTTACGCCGCGGCGCGGGATATCGCGCTCGATGTGGCCGTTGTCGACCTCAGCCTGCGTGGTGCAAGCGGCATTGAGGCCACTCGGCGTATCCTGGCCCGGTCGCCCGGCATTCGGGTGCTTGTGCTCACCATGCACGACAGCCCGGGCTTTGTGACTCAGGCCTTTCGTGCCGGCGCCATGGGCTACCTCACCAAAAGCAGCGATCCGGGCGAGCTGATCAGTGGTATCCGCCAGGTTGCGGCGGGTCGCCGAGTGCTCTCTGCCGATGTCGCGCAGGTGGTGGCCAACGCAGCGCTCGAAGAAGACGACCTGCTCTCGCGGCTGACCCCGCGCGAGTTCGAAGTGCTGCGTATGGCCGCCAGCGGTGAATCGCCCCCGCGTATCGCGCTGCAGATGCATCTGAGTCGTAAAACCGTGCTTAATCATCTCTCGGCGGTCCGCCAGAAGCTGGACGCCGAAACCGATTTTTCGCTTCTCCGACTGGCTGCTCGCCACGGTCTCGTCGAACTTCCGACGCCGTCGTCCGTGCCGTGCTGATCCAGACGCCAATCAACCCGGAACAGGAAATTGAAATCATGACCCGCCGCTATCGTCTTAACTACGCCGCTGCCGCACTCCTAAGCCTGGGCCTGATCGCCGGCGCCCATGCCGCCGATCGAGGCACCCCGCGCGAAGCCCGCGCCATGTTCGATCAGGCCGTTAAATACATGCAGGCCAACGGCCCCGAGCGCTCTTTTGCCGCCTTCAACAACCAGAAAGGCAAGTTCGTCAGCAAAGATCTCTACGTTTTCGTGATCGACAATCAGGGCACCTACCACGCCAGCGGCGCCGCGCCCGAAGCGCTGGTCGGCCTCAACGTGCTCGGCACCACCGACGCCGCAGGCAACCCGCTCTTCCGCGACATGATCGACATTACCGCCCGCAACGGCGAAGGCCAGGTGCGCTACATGTGGCTCAACCGCAAGACCAACCATGTCGAGCCGAAGGTCAGCTATGTGAGCAAGGTCAATGATTACGTCGTCGGCGTCGGCTACTTCGCCCCGCGCTCCACCGCCGCCGACGCGCAAAAAATGCTCACTCGCGCCATCGCCTACGCCAAGACCGAAGGCATGGACAAAGCCAACGCCGCGTTCAACGACCGCCAGGGCGTGTTTGTGCAGAACGATCTCTATGTTTTTGCCATTGATCTGGCCAGTGGCAAATACAGCGCTATCGGCATGAACCCCATGCTCACCGGCAAGGACGCCGTCGGCATCACCGACGCCGAAGGCCACGCCATTGTCCAGGAAATGATCGACAAGACCGCCTCCGGCGAAGAAGCCGTGGTCGACTACGTCTGGCGCAACCCGGTCACCAATGCCGTCGAAAAAAAGAGCTCGTATGTGCGTCGCGAAGGCGGGGCACTGATTGGGGTTGGGTATTACCAGGAGTGAGGGTGATCCACGCAGGCTGACTTGCCATCGCCGGCGCCGAAACCTGTTGTCAGGCGGCGCCGGTTTTTTATGGGGTGTATTTGACGAGGTCGTAGTTCAAGACATGCACCCGGCGTCTGGATTGCGCCGGGAGCGCTGACGCAGACGGATTGGGTGTTCTGGCGTGATGTAGGGCGCAATGCCCTTCGGTTATTGCGCCCTTGTATATTTTTTCCATGGTCTGAGTCTGCCCGGCTTTGTGCTGTGGCATCGTTCAGATCGGTTCGGAGAATTCCCCGAACCGATCGGCTGGATGCCGATTGCGCCCTTGGGCCTCGAGTCCGCAGCGTAGATTCATGCAGCAGCCGCTCACCCTCACCGATAGATCGGACAGTATCTTGGGTTGGGCGTTGCGTTGGGCTCAGCTGCTCTTGTGGAGCGGGAGCAGCAGCGGAACCTTGAAACTCAAGCGAGACACAGCCGTATCGTTTCTATCTGTTGCTCCACTGGAACCAAGAGAAACAATGCCGGTGACAACGCCGATGCCGCCCTTTGTTTTTCTCCCTTCCGATGCAGTTACTGCTACATCGAAGCTCACTAATAAAACAGGGTTTGCGCCTTCTCCGTTTGCCCAGCCGAACGCCTCGTAGTTTTTCTCTCCCTTTGAAAATACGCGGGACATTTGCGGATTGACCTTTGCTCCAATAGGCGTAAGCGTCTCTTGAGCCCGCACCACTCCTTCGGCAATTTCGGTCAGTGTTTGTGCAACAAAGTCTCGAAGTTCCATTTTTCCTCGCATGGGAATCGTCGATACATTTCATCGTATCCAGTATGGATTGGATGCCATTTGGCGAGGGACGGCAAGCAACATTGAGCGGGAGGCGGTGAGTTCCTACTGGGTGCTGTAGTAAGAAGGGTGTGTTTCGTTACGGTCGCGTGTTTCGGTTGGTCATATGTGGTTTTTGAGCGTGGTGGCCTCAGCCGCGCTCGATAACAACCTCGCTGATCTGCAGCACCGGCGTCAGATCGGTGTAGTTGGGGATGTCGGCCATGATGTCGTCGGCGTGGGGGCCGAAGGCGTTTTGGAAGGCCTCGACGGACTCGCAGAAAATGTGGCACATGCCGACGTAGGTGGGCGCTTCGTCCGGGGCGCCGCCGGCGAGGCCTTTGTCGACGGTGTAGTAGCGGCAGGCGGCGCCGAGGCGGGCTTTGACCATGGGCATGTGGGTGTCGCGGTAGTAGTCGTGGTCGAAGCGGGCGCCGGGGGTGTTGGGGTACATGACGCTGACTTTGATCATGGGGTGTCTCCTGTCTTTTTTGCGGGGTGTTCGCTTGTTGTAGGTTAGGTTGAGCGCAGCGAAGCCCAACAATCGTCGGTTCGCAGCATCGATAGGGGGCTAGGCGCCGCGTTGGGCTTCGCTGCGCTCAACCCAACCTACCTTCGACCCGGCTACGTCGACTCGCTGGGGTCGTTGTTTTGTCTGGCGTCATCATCCTGACGCAATTTCCGGTACAGCGTGGTTCTGGTGATGCCGAGCTCTCGGGCGGCGGCTGAGACGTTGCCGCCGTGGCGTTGCAGGCAGGCGCGGACGAGGCGTTGTTCGCAGCTGCGCAGGTCTTCGGCGGCGTGTACATGGGGCGGGGTGTTGGCGATGGCGGTGACGAGGTCTTCGGGCAGGTGGGCGAGTTCGATGACGGTGTCGGTGTCGTCGAGCAGGGCGACCATGACGCGCAGGGCGTTTTTGAGTTGGCGGACATTGCCGGGCCAGGGGTAGGCGCGTAGTTGGGCGCGCACGGTGTCGGAGAGGCGGATGGGGCGGCCGTCGGCGGCGTCGGCGAGCAGGGTGTCGAGGAAGCGGTCGAAGTCGGCGCGTTCGCGCAGGGCGGGCAGGGTGACGGACAGGCCGTTGAGCCGGAAGAGCAGGTCGGCGCGGAAGGCGCCTTCGGCGACCAGGGTGTGCAGGGGGCGGTGGCTGGCGCAGACGAGGGCGATGTCGATGGGGTTTTCGTGGCTGCTGCCGAGCGGGGTAACGCGGCGGGTTTCGAGTACGCGTAGCAGCACGGCTTGCAGCGGCAAGGGCATGTCGCCGATTTCGTCGAGAAACAGGGTGCCGCCGTCGGCGTCTTGCAGGCGGCCGGGGGCGCCTTTGGCTTTGGCGCCGGTGAAGGCGCCGGGGGCGTAGCCGAAGAGTTCGGATTCGATCAGGGTGGCGGGGATGGCGGCGCAGTTGACGGCGACGAAGGGGGCGTCGCTGCGCGGGCCTTCGGCGTGGTAAGCGCGGGCGAACAGTTCTTTGCCGGAGCCGGTTTCGCCCTGGATGAGCAGCGGTATGTTGTGCCGGGCGATGCGCCGTGCGCGGCGAATGGCCTGTTGCATGCGGGGGTCGCCGTGGTCGAGAACGTCGAAGCCGCTATGTCGCTTTGTTGTGTCGTGCTTGACCGTGGGCGCCGCGTGGCTGTAATGCGGAGTGGGTGGCGGTGGATTGCGCCATTGCAGGCGGGCGGAAAGCGCTGGGGGCGGTGAGGTGCGCAGCAGAATCGGGCCGGTGGCGCTGGCTTCGACCAAGCAGGGGAGGCGCCGCCAGTCGCGTTGGAAGCAGGTGGTGAAGTCGGGCAGCGTGGTGGGGTCGGCGAGGCCGAGCAGGGCGCGGGCACGTCGGTTGCAGCCGATCATGCGGCCGGCTTCGTCAAACAGGGCGATGCCTTCGATGGGTGTGCCCAGCATTTCGGCGTGGGGGCTGAAGCGCACGATGACTTTGCCGGTATCGAGCGATTCGATCAGCCGGTGCTCGATCATCTCGGCGGTGGAGGTAAGCAGCGCCTGGGCGTGGGGCAAGGTGACGCGGGTGTCGCTCGAGAGGTCGAGAATGCCGAGCATGCCACCGGTGGGGGCGTGGATGGGCGTGGCGATGCAGGTGAGGAAGCGGTTGCGCTCGAGAAAGTGCTGCTCGCCGCAAACCGCAATGGTGCGCGATTCGTGGGCGACGGTGCCGATGGCATTGGTTCCCATCACGGCTTCGCGCCAGTGGGCGCCGGGGGTGAGGGCGACACGCTGGGCGCGATCGACAAAATCGCCATCGCCCACGGTACGCAGCACCAGACCGTCGCGGTCGGCCAGCAAGACCATGGAAGACGACTGTGTGAGCTGGCGGTGCAGGTATTCCATGACCGGCTGGGCATAGCTCATCAGGCGGGCGTTGGCTTCGAGGCGCTCGGCGAGCAGGGAGCGGCTGGCGATGTCCAGGTGCAGCGGGTGCTCGGGGCTGAGGCCGTAGTTGGTCGAGCGCTGCCAGGAAGCGTCGATGTGTGGGGCTGTGGCAGCGGTGGGTTTGGGCGGCGACATGGTGTGATGACAGCAGGATTCGTGCCGTCTGCAGGCGGCCGTGAATCGGTGGTTCTGGTGTGTTCCACCTGCTCAAGAGCGCTCCATGATGGAACAGTTGTGCTTTTTCGAAGCATTGCGCGCTACGTGTTGGTGCCTGCGCGATCCGGCCGTCCGGTGCGGTGATCGTCGCTTGATCCCTTGCAGAGACCGGATGTTCGGGGTGCCTGGCGAGGCTGCCGGCCACTTTGGCACGCCCCCTGCGATGGTGTTCTGCGACGGACGAGTGTCCGCACCCGAATAGTTCAGAAAACTGGAGACACCATGATCTACGCGATGCCTGGCCAAGCTGGCGCCAAAGTCCAATACAAATCCCGTTACGACAACTTCATCGGTGGCAAGTGGGTTGCACCGGTCAAGGGGCAGTACTTCGATGTGGTGACGCCGATCACCGGTAAGCCCTACACCCAGGTGGCACGCTCGACCGCCGAGGATATCGAGCTGGCACTCGACGCGGCACACGCTGCTTTTCCGAAGTGGGGCAAGGCCGACGCGACGACGCGCTCGAACACACTGCTGAAGATCGCCGATCGCCTCGAAGCCAATCTCGAGCTGCTGGCCTACGCCGAAACCGTCGATAACGGCAAGGCGATTCGTGAGACGCTGAACGCTGACATTCCGCTGGCGATCGACCACTTCCGTTATTTCGCGGGCTGCCTGCGTTCGCAGGAAGGCGGCATTTCCGAAATCGACGAAAACACCATGGCATACCACATCCACGAGCCGCTGGGCGTGGTTGGTCAGATCATTCCGTGGAACTTCCCGATCCTGATGGCGGCGTGGAAACTGGCCCCGGCCATTGGCGCGGGTAACTGCGTGGTGCTCAAGCCGGCCGAGTCGACCCCGATCTCCATCTTGCTGCTGATGGAACTGATCGCCGACATTCTGCCGCCGGGCGTGCTGAACATCGTCAACGGTTTCGGTCGTGAAGCCGGCATGCCGCTGGCCACCAGCAAGCGCATTGCCAAGATCGCCTTCACCGGCTCGACCTCGACCGGTCGTGTGATCGCCCAGGCGGCCGCCAACAACCTGATTCCGGCCACGCTGGAGCTCGGTGGCAAGTCGCCCAACGTGTTCTTTGCCGACGTGATGGACAAGGACGATGGCTTCCTCGACAAGGCCATTGAAGGCTTGGTGTTGTTTGCCTTCAACCAGGGTGAAGTGTGCACTTGCCCTAGCCGTGCGTTGATTCAGGAGTCGATTTACGACGAATTCATGGATCGTTGCCTGGCCCGTGTGAAAGCCATCAAGCAGGGCAACCCGCTCGATACCGAAACCATGATGGGTGCGCAGGCGTCCGCCGAGCAGATGACCAAGATCGGCTCGTATCTGGATCTCGGTCGCCAGGAAGGCGCGAGCTTGCTGTGCGGTGGTAGCGCGGCGCAGTTGGGTGGTGATCTGGCAGAAGGCTATTACGTTCAACCGACGTTGTTCAAAGGCCACAACAAGATGCGCATCTTCCAGGAGGAAATCTTCGGGCCGGTGCTGGCCGTGACCACCTTCAAGGACGAAGCCGAAGCCCTGGCGATTGCCAATGACACGCTGTACGGCCTGGGTGCCGGCGTGTGGAGCCGTAACGGCAACGTCGCTTACCGCATGGGGCGCGCCATTCAGGCCGGCCGCGTGTGGACCAACTGCTACCACGCCTACCCGGCGCACGCTGCTTTCGGCGGCTACAAGGAATCGGGCATCGGTCGCGAGACGCACAAGGTCATGCTCGACCACTACCAGCAGACCAAGAACCTGCTGGTCAGCTATGCCGAAGAGAAGCTGGGCTTCTTCTAAGCAACAAGTTGCATGCGGCCGGGCGCGGATGCCCCGGGGTCGGTCGCACACCGTGTTCTCTCTCCTCGCAGTCAGGGGTCTTTTGGGGCGGCTTCGGTCGCCCCACTTTTGTTTCCAGGCTGCATGTTCAAGGAGTGTTTCATGATCGACCGAGTGATCGCTACCGACGCCGCATTGGCGTTGATTGAACGGCTGAAGGCCAAGCACGGCCCGGATCTGCTCTTTCATCAGTCGGGCGGATGCTGCGATGGCAGTGCGGCCAACTGTTACCTGAAGGGCGAGATCAGCGTCGACAACGACGTGTTTCTTGGCGAGATCGGCGGCACGCCGTTTTACATCAGCACTTCGCAGTACGAGTACTGGAAGCACACCCAGCTGATCATTGACGTGATCGAAGCGCGAGGGGGCGGCACTTTCTCGCTCGAAGGGCCGGAGGGCGTGTCCTTTCACACCCGGTCGCGTTTGTTTACCGATACCGAATGGGCCGAGCTCGAAGCGTCGGGCGTGGTCTGAGTCTCTAGTTAAAGGAATTTTTCATGTGTACAAAAGTGTTGCTCCTTGCCGCGCTGGCATTCGGATTCATCCAGCCCGCGTCGGCCTCGTACGATGTGGTGAAGAAGGCGCGTTGCGTGAGTTGTCATGCGCTCGACAAGAAAATGGTGGGCCCGGCCTTCCGCGATATCGCGGCCAAATACGCTGGCCAGGCCGACGTGCAGAGTGTCTTGTTTGCCAAAGTGCGCGAGGGTGGTAGCGGTGTCTGGGGACAGATTCCGATGACCCCGAATGACGAAGCGAAGATCAGTGATGACAACCTGAAAGCAGCGATTGACTGGATTCTTGCGGGCGCTGAAAAGTAAGTCGCGTATCCTTGTCACGCAGTGGGCCGGCCTGCCGGACTGATGAAAATCGGTTCCAGCGGAGCCGGCCTCTTGCGTGGACGCAGCGTCGGTGTTTTCCTATGCTAAAGCGGTAAGGGAGCGCACGGCGAGCATGCTGACAACCGAAGCGGTGATCGAGTTTGAAACGGCGCGTTTGCGCCTGCGACAGTGGCGGATGGCCGACCGGGGGCCGTTTGCAGCGCTCAATGCCGATCCGGAAGTGATGGCGTTTTTCCCCGCGCCCCTGACAGGGGCGGCCAGCGACGCCTTGGCGGCGCGTTGTGAGGCGTTGATCGATGCGCGCGGTTGGGGTTTTTGGGCGTGCGAGCTGAAGCGCACGGGCGACTTCATGGGTTTCGTGGGTTTGCATGAGCCCACCACCGCCTTGCCGTTTTCACCTTGCGTGGAGGTTGGTTGGCGGCTTGCCCTGCCGTTTTGGGGGCAGGGGTATGCCAGTGAGGCGGCCCGTGGCGCGCTGGCGGTGGGCTTCGAGCAGTTGGGGCTGTCCGAGATTGTTTCGTTTACGGCCGTGATCAATGTCCGCTCGCGCGCGGTCATGTCGCGCCTTGGAATGCGTCAGGCGGGGCAGTTCATGCATCCGTCCCTGGCCGATGGCAGCCCCTTGCGCGCGCACTGCTGGTACCGTTTGCCTGTGGCGCAGTGGCGTGCGCCAAGCGAATACAATTCGGAGGCAGTGACATGAAACCTCGTATCAGCATGGTGACCCTGGGAGTGCGTGATCTGGCTGCGTCTATTCATTTCTATGAAGATGGCCTGGACTTCCCGCGTATGGCGTCGCCGCCGGGGGTTGCCTTCTTTACGCTCAATGGCACCTGGCTCGGGCTGTACGGCCGCGATGCGCTGGCAGAGGACGCGCAGGTGAGCAAGGAGGGCGAGGGCTTCCCCGGTTTTTCGCTGGCGCACAACCTGTCGTCAGAAGCCGAGGTAGATCAGGTGATGGCGCAAGCGTTGGCCGCTGGTGCGACGCTGGCCAAAGAACCCCAAAAAGTGTTTTGGGGTGGCTACAGCGGCTACTTCAAGGATCCGGACGGCTATTTGTGGGAGCTGGCCTACAACCCGTTTGCTTGGATTGGTCCGCGCGATGATTGAGCCCGGCGCCATGCGCCTGATCCTCGTCGCCCACGACACCGGTCGGATTGCATCGACGCTTTCGGGAAGTTGACGTAGCGGCCACATGGGGTGTGCGGGCGCGCACGACACACCTGTTCCGAAATGGAGCAGGTGTGTCGTTTAGGTGCACATGTGTATCGCCCGGTGTTCAGTGCTTGCCCGGCAGCATCCGTTGAATGGTGCCGTCCCGGCGGATGGCGTGACGAATGGCGGCGGCGACATGCAGCACGATCAGCGCGATCAGCGTCCACGCCAGAAACTTGTGGGTAGTGCTGAACAGCGTATTGAGCGCCTCATCAGGCCAGCCGGCTTTGGGCACTTCGATGCCGAAGAACTTGAGTGGGTATTTGGTGAAATTGACCGACGTCAGCCCCATGCAGGGCACCACCACAAGTAGTACATACAGCAGGTGGTGGGCCGCGTTGGCCAGGCGCGTTTCGATGGCTGTCAGCGCCGGATTGGCTGGTGGGCGGTGGCCGAGTCGCCAGCCGAGCCGCACCAAAACAAGCAGCAAGGCCAGCATCCCGAAGGATTTGTGAATGCCGATCGCCCAGCCGCGCTCCGGCCCCTTGGGCAGGTCGGACATCCATAGCCCCCAGCCAATCAGACCGATCACGAGCACTGCCATGAGCCAGTGCAGGCCCATGGCGACGCGGCTGTAGCGCGGGCTCATCGGATCACTACGCCCCAGGGGAAGCTGCCGACCGGGATGTCCTTGATCGCCTTGAGGCTGGCGGTGTCGATCACGGTGATGCTGTCTGAGCGGCCGTTGGCGACATACAGTTTGGCGCCGTCGGGCGTGATCGCCATGTTCCACGGGCGCTTGCCGACTGGTACGGTGCCTACGACGGTGTTGCTCATGGTGTCGATGGCCATCACCGTGCCGTCCTTGCCGTTGGAGACGTATACCCGCTTGCCGTCGGGACTGACGGTGATGCCATTGGAGAACTTGCCGGCGGGAATGCTGGCGATTACCGTGTGACTGGCCACGTCGATGGCGAACACCGTGCTGTCGATTTCGCAGGCCACGTAGGCACGGCTGCCGTCAGGCGTAAATCCGATACCGCGCGGACGTTTGGCGACCGGAATCTGCGCCACCTGCTTCATGGCGGCGACATCGATCACGTCGACCTGCTCGGCATCTTCGGCACTGGCGTAGATCCACTTGCCGTCGGGGCTGAACACGGCGTGCTCGGGGTTTTCGCCCTTGACCTTGATGTGCGCCAGTGTCTTGCCGGTGGCCGCCTCAAGCAGGGCGACGCTGTTGTCCTCTTCGACCGCTGCAGCCAGTAGGGTGCCGTCTTTGGAGATGTACAAGCCCTCGGGAGAGTCGCCCAGCTTCCAGCTATCGACCGGCTTGCCGGTGGCCAGATCGACCACGATGAGCGACTCGGTGGGCGAGTCGGTCAGATACAGTCGGCTGCCGTCGGGGGCGATGGCGATGCCACGCGGCCGCTCGCTGATCTTGAGGGTGGTGGTGACGGTGTCCGTGGCGGTGTCAATGACGCTGACGGTGCCGGATTTTTCGTTGGGTACGTAGGCCAGCGGAGCGGCCAGGGCCGTGCCGGCAAGGCCGAAGAATGCCAACGCCGCCAAGGTTTTTAGCGCGGTTTTGCGCATGGGTGTCTCCTCGCCGATGGTCGTGCCATCGATTCTGTTGTCAGGGGGTTTGATGGGTGATGCCGTGCTCTTTGAAGATGCGCGCCAGTGTGCCGTCGCGCTGGATGTCAATCATGGCCTGCGAGAGCGCCTCGGCCAGAACCGTGCTGTCGGCCTTGACGGCCATGCCCAGTGCCCAGCCCTTGATGCGCAGCTCCGGCATCGACACGGGGCCGACGTCGATACGGCCGGGGGTGCCCAGGGCGCCTTCGATTTCGGCACGTGAGGCCATCACCGCGGCAATGTCGCCAGCCTTGAGCGCAGCCACCGCTTCATTGACGGTCTTGAAGTGGGTCACGTTGTTACGCAGTCGTCCATTGAGCACACTGAGCAGAAAATCGTCGGCCAGGCTGGCGGTTTCGACACCGATCTTTTCGCGGGTAAAAACCTCCAGTGCGGTGGCGGCAGAGCCCTTGACCGGCGGCACGCGCGACGGATCGCGCGCAACGGCAAGCGATTCGAGGTGATAAGGGGCGAAGATGCGGACCTTGTCGTTCATTTCGGCCAGGTGCTGATCGACGGGCACATGGAGCATCACGTCTCCCGGGCGGGTGCCCAGGTAGTGACCTTTCCACACCATGTTGCGCAGATCGTCGTTCATGTCCTCATCGGCGGTGACTTCCACCACGTCGGCGGTCAGGCCCATGCGCTTGGCCAACTCACGGCCGATGGCGATGTCGACGCCCTTGCCCTTGGCAGAGTACGGCGGGAAGTCGGCATACACGGCAACCCGCAGGCGGCCGGGCTGCTGGATTTCCAGCGCGTCGGCTGCCGCGGCGAAGCTCAGGCCGCCGGCCAGACATGCCGCGGCCGTGAGCGCGCGGCATGCGAAACGACGTAGTTCATTCTTCATGGACAGTCTCCAACCAGGCACGAATCGACCACATGGCCTCTTGCTGCAGGATACCTTCGAACGGGGGCATGTAGACCTTGCCATTGCGCGTGGCGCCGTGGCGAATACGGTTCAGGAAGATTTCGTCGCCTTCGGCGCCTTCGGGCAGCATACGCAGATCGGGCGCGATACCGCCAGAAATGCCGCCCAGGCCGTGGCAGCGGGCACAGTTCTGGTTGTAGGCGGAATCGCCAATACGGATGGCTTCCTTGTCGCCCCGGTAGGGGTTTTCGGCCAGCCAGTCAGTGCCAACGGGCTTGAGTGTGGAGGTGTCGACGGCTTGCGGTGTGACGTCGCCGTGGGCGAAGGCGTAGCCCGACACTGCCAGGGCAAAGATCATCGTGGCGTGGCGCAAGGGACGACGTGCAGAGAAATAAGACATTGTTGGGTCCTCTATCTTGGTTGAGTTCGATCCGCTGCTCGATGGCAGGGGGTGAGCTTTCCCCCGCAAAGGCTGTGCCAGTTGTGTCAGTGGACGGATGGGCTCTGTCGGAAGCGGCCGTTAGTGGCGAAACGACGGATGGTCAGCCATCATTCAGTCTTTGCTGGCACACTAGTTGCGTGACAGGTGACACATGAGTCTGCCCAATTTGCTCCACCTTGGAGCACCTGCTACGTTGAGGAACAGGCTCGCATAACTATCAGAAAAAAAATAAAAAATGGCTTGTCGGAGGAGAGTATGGAGAATCCGCTGCAATCGGTGGAGCATCGAGATGTCCGTGTTCGCGACGCTCGCACGGCGTTTTTTGAGCAAGGCGCGCCGGCCGACGCGCTAGTGCCCATGGTGGGGACGGTCGCCAATTCCTGGTCACGTTGTATAAAGGTAGGGCTGGAGGCGTCGGCGCATACGGCCGAGGTGGATCCAGTGTCCGACAGCCAACTGCGCGAGACGCGTGATCGCAATGCGTTTTTGCTCTCGCACGCACGTGGCGTGCTTAGCCATCTCTATGAACAGATTCGATCCACCGGCAGCATCGTGGTGTTGTCGGACGGGAATGGACTGGTGCTCGAAGGGATGGGCGATGCTGATTTTGTCAGCCGAGCCAATCAGGTCGCGCTGAAGGCTGGCGCCCAGTGGGGCGAGGGGCTGCGCGGCACCAATGCCATCGGCACCGCCATTGCCGAACAGCGGCCGGTCGAGGTGGTGGGCGCTGAGCATTTTTTTGATTGCAATGCCTTTCTGACGTGTAGTGCGTCACCCATTTTCGATGCCGGTGGTCAGTTGATGGGCGTGCTCGACATCTCCGGCGACTCCCGTTCGCACGAACGGCACACCCTCGGATTGGTCCGCATGTCCGCCCAGTTGCTTGAGAAGCGCCTGTTCGAGGCGGAGTTTGGTCGCGAAATTCTGGTGTTCTTCCACCCGCGCATGGAATACGTCGGTTCCTTGCAAGAGGGTGTGCTGGCCTTCAACCAAGGGGGCGAATTGCTGGGCGCCAACCGGTGTGCGCTGGAGCTGCTCAAGCTCACGCGCACGATGCTGCGTCAGCTCGATTTCAGTCTGTTGTTTGAGCAGAATTTTGGCGTTTTCGTGGATCGGAGTATGCGTGATCCGCATGCTTTGTCGTCCTTGCCGCGCCGTCATGGCGAACGCGTTTATGCCCGCATGAATATGCCTGCTGCGCTCTTGCCTTCGTCACGCTCTACGCCGGCCGCGACGCCGGCGCCTTCAAAAATTGCGTCGGCACCGACCCCGGCCAGTGCGCGCAAGGCGGCTTGTGGCGATGGGCGCGTCAATTTTGATTGCCTCGATACCGGCGATGCGCGCATGGGGGCAGCCATTCAACGTGCCACCCGCATGGTCGGCAAAGATATTCCCTTGCTGATCCTGGGTGAGTCCGGTGTAGGCAAGGAAATGTTTGCCAAGGCCTTCCATGATGTGGGCCCGCGGCGCACGGCGCCGTTTGTGGCGCTCAATTGCGCGGCCATTCCCGAAAATCTGATTGAGTCCGAGTTGTTTGGTTATCTCGGGGGTGCATTTACCGGTGCGCGCAAGGAAGGCTATACCGGCAAAATCCAGCAGGCGTGCGGCGGCACGCTGTTTCTCGATGAGATCGGCGATATGCCACTCAACCTGCAGGCGCGCTTGCTGCGTGTACTGCAGGACCGGGTCGTGACGCCGCTCGGTGGTGCCAAACCGGTGCCGGTGGATGTGTCGCTGGTGTGCGCGACGCACCGCAATCTGGTAGACGCGGTCAAGACAGGGGCTTTCCGCCAGGACTTGTACTACCGGGTTAACGGGCTCACCGTCACCTTGCCGTCGCTGCGCGAACGCAGTGACATCCGAGCCATCGTGGCCAATATCATCGCGATCGAAACCGACGGGATGCGCGATATTACGGTGGCCGAAGAGGTGCTCGTGTTCTTCGAGCGTTACGGCTGGCCGGGCAATATCCGCCAGATGCACAATGCCTTGCGGGTCGCAGTGGCCTTGCTCGACGATGACGAAGACCTGATCGACTCAACGCATTTGCCCGAAGAACTCTTCGCCATGGAAAGCGACTCCGACGAGCCGGTCGAGCGGGCCGAACCGCGGCCACGACGCATTGATGTAGCGCTGCCGCAGGGTACGGAATCGCTCGAAACCATTGAGAAGCGGGCGATTGAGCAGGTGCTTGAGGAAGAGGGCGGCAACGTGTCGGCTGCGGCACGGCGCCTGGGTATCAGCCGCAACACCTTGTATCGGAAGCTGGGCCGGATGTAAGCACCCGCGCGCAATATCAAGGCGCGCAGTTACACGCTTAAAATGCTCGATCGACGGTTATTGAGTGTTTCTGAGGGGAGTTCGCCGAACATCGATTTGTAGTCGGAGGCGAAATGCGACAGATGCCAGAACCCCCAGCGGGCGGCAATGTCGGCGACCGATTCCTGCACCGGACGGCGTCGCAGGTCGCGGCGGGCGCCATTGAGCCGCATGGCGCGCAAAAAACTGACCGGATTGAGGTCGAGTACGTCCTGAAAGCTGTATTGCAAGGTGCGCCGCGATACGTTCAGCTCCTGGCACAGGTCAGCTACGGTGATCGGGTCTTCGATGTGGGCGCGCATGTATTCGCGCGCGCGCTCGACAATCTGAACCCGTGAGGTTGAGGTTGTGGGCGGACGCTCAGCGTCACTTTCGTTGCCGATCGACGCCAGTAGGCAGCTGTAGATGCCTTGTTCGATGGCTTTCCGCATCTGTGCGTGATTGACCATTGCTGGTGCGGCATTGATCGATGCCAGTACGGTGAGCAGAAAGCTGCGTAGCTCGGCAACCTGCTTGGGTGTATTGGGCAAGATCCGGCGCGATCCCAGCAGGGCTTCCAGATCGATGTGTTCGACTTGCATCGCGTAGCGGTTCAGCGCTTCCGAATCGGCCGTGACCGCGATGATATCGAGTATGTTGGGCGTGCGGAAATTGAGTTCGGCTCCGCCGCGCAAGGTGAGGATGGAGTTTTCGTCGAACACCTCGCCGCAATACCAGCCCAGCCCGTCCATTTCGACGGGAATTCCGAAAGTTCGCGATCCCTCCCAAGCGACGCCGCCCTCGTGTACGCACTGATTTGTGCGCTCGCGAAATACCTGAACGTTGCCGAACCAGGCTTCTTCCAGCCGACCTTCGAAACGCCCAGCTGACAACTGTACGTAGTGCTGTTTCCAGTGCTGCAGATTTGAGGCGTGGTCATCTGCATCGAAGCTGGTGACTTCGCTCACGGTGCAATGCGGTGGCAGGGCGCTGGCAAGTGCCGCTTCCCCAAGGTCCGTCATGGACTATCTCCTTTGGCTTAATCGGATGCTCTACGGCATCTGTCTTTTTTAAGCTAAGTCAATTTCGATGTCTTGTGCAAGATTTTTCGATGAAGTGCCCGTCTCTACCGAAAATGCTGCGGTGCACTACAAAAAATCCTTTCACTACAGACAGTTGCATCAATTCGAGCATTGCCGAATTGGGATAACGGCCTGCGCCCTCCCGGTCACAAGATGCGTCCAACCCGTCGCCGGAGCCATTGCTTCGGACGGCAGGGAAGCCCCGATGATTGCATGTCGGGGACACAAGGACAGCGGGCCCCGACACACAGAGCGAAAGCGCGGGTGCCCCTTCGACAAGGAGGTTCAACGTGGTTCGACACACCCTGAGTGGACTCGGCCTCTCGCTGCTGCTGACGCTGTCGGGCGGCACAGCGGTAGCCGAGATTGCGCCGGAGATCATTTCGGTCAAGCCCTTGGCGCCGGCCAATCCGTATCGGATCTACCTGTCCGATGTTTCGATCAACCACATTGTCGATGGTCGTCTGCATGTCATCGACGGTCAGAGCAAGGCCTATCTGGGCATGATCGCCACCGGCTTTGCCGGGCAGTCGATTCTGTCGCCCGATCGCAAGACGATCTATGTGGCGACGACGTACTACTCGCGCCTCAACCACGGCGAGCGCACCGACGTGGTCGACATCCACGATGCCGGAACGCTGGCCAAGACGGGCGAGATCGTGATCCCACCGCGTCATGCGCAGGCACTGAACTACAAAGGCATCATCCGCCCGTCGAGCGATGGCCGCTGGCTGTATGTGCAGAACGCCACGCCGGCCACCTCGGTGATGGTGATCGATCTGCAAGCGAAGAAGCCGGTGGCCGAAGTGGCCACGCCGGGGTGCTGGATCGTGCTGCCCGCGCAAACTGTGCCCAACCGGTTTTCGACGGTGTGTGGCGACGGCACGATGCTGACCATTTCGCTCGATGCCGATGGGCAGCCGGCCGCGCAAAAGCGCAGCGAGAAGTTCTTTGATCCCGATGTCGACCCGATTTTCATTCACGGCGAGCAGGACGGCGACACCTACCGCTTCGTTTCCTTCCTGGGTGATGTCTACACCGCGCACCTGGGTGGCGAAGTTGCCCGTTTCGACGCGGTCTGGCCGCTGGTGAGCGCGGAAGAGCGCAAAGCCGGATGGCGCCCGGGCGGCTATCAGGTAATCGCGCAGCACAACGAGACCGGACGACTGTTTGTCGGCATGCATGCCGATGGCAAGGTCGGCAGCCACAAGTCGCCAGCGAAGGAAATCTGGGCATTCGACATCGCCGCCAAAAAACGCGTGGCCAAGGCGCCGGGCAGTGATGCGATCGCCATCGGCGTGAGCCGCGGTGCCGCGCCCAGGCTCTTCGCCTATGACGGCGTCAAAGGCGCAATCGCCATGTACGACGCCGACGGCAAGCTCAAACTGGCCGACCGCATGGAAGGCGTTGGCGAGACCCCGACGTTGATGGAGTTGCAGTGATGGACGCGCTGCTCATTGACCCGGTGCTGGCACGGGCCTGTGGCTCGGCACTGGCGGTGATCCTGCTCCTCGGCGCCTGGCAGAAGCTGCGCGACATGGCGGTGTTCGAGGCGGCGGTCGAGCTCTACCGTCTGCTGCCCGACCCGGTGGTGCCGCTGTTCGCCCGTGTGCTTCCGATACTGGAGGCGGCGGCCGGCGCGGCGCTGCTGCTCGAATCCACCCGTGGCATTGGTCTGGTGCTGGCGCTGGCGGTGCTCGGCGTGTCCACCGGTGGCGTGCTCATCAACCTCTTGCGTGGCCACACCGACATCGACTGCGGCTGCGGTGGGGCGGACGGAAACACCCGTCTGTCCTGGGCGCTGCCCGTGCGCAATGCCGTGCTGATGATGTTGGCCGTAGCCGGTGCGCAAGCTGGCCTGGCCCGGCCGCTGGTGTGGGTCGATTTCATTTCTGTCGCCGGCGGCACCCTCGCGCTGCTCGGCATCTATGCCGCGGGCAACCAGTTGCTCGCCAACCATCCCCGACTGATGCAATTGAGGAACGGATCATGAACGAAGCCCTGATGATTTCCAACGCACTGCTGTGGGTTGCCGTGCTGGCAGCACTGATCGGGCTGTTTGCCCTGGCCCGGCAGATCGGTGTGCTGTACGAGCGCGTCGCGCCCATGGGCGCGCTGATGATCGACACCGGCCCAAAGGTCGGCGAGGCGGCGCCGAGCTTCGAGCTGCCGACGCTCACCGGCAACGCCCGGGTCCGCATCGGTGGCGCGGCCGACAAGAGCACGCTGCTGTTCTTCCTCTCGCCGACCTGCCCGGTGTGCAAAAAGCTGTTGCCCATCCTCCGGTCGGTCAATGACACCGAGCGCAGCTGGCTGCGCGTGGTGCTGGCCTCCGACGGTGAGCAGCCCGAGCATCTGGCCTTCTACGAGAAGGCCGACCTCAAGCAGTTCCCTTATCTGCTGTCGCAGGATCTGGGCATCGGCTTCCATGTTGGCAAGCTGCCCTACGCGGTGTTGATGGACGAGCAGGGGCGGATCACCGCCAAGGGGCTGGTCAATTCTCGCGAGCAACTCGAGAGCCTTTTTACCGCCAAGGAACTCGGCGTGGCCTCGGTGCAGGACTTCATCGACCACCAGCACGACCACCAGCGCGCCTGAGCCCTGCCAATCCCAAGGAGAGACAACAATGAAATGGTTTGACGACCTCTTTGAGCGCAAGACCCGGACGGTCGCCCAGCGCTCGTCACGGCGCGGCGCGCTCATCCGTATCGGCAAGTTGATGGTCGGCACGGCCTTCGTGCTGCCGGTTTTGCCCTTTGACCGCAGCGCCCAGGCCGCGGCTGGTGCCGCGCACAAAGCCAAGGGCGCCGCCGCCGGCGAGACCGATTGCGACTACTGGCGCTTCTGCGCGCTGGACGGTTACCTGTGCGCCTGCTGTGGCGGGAGCGCCTCGACCTGCCCGCCGGGCACGGAGCCTTCCAAAGTGGCCTGGGTGGGCACCTGCCACAACCCCGAGGATGGCAAGGACTACCTCATCAGCTACAACGACTGCTGCGGCAAAACCGCCTGCGGACGCTGCCTGTGCAACACCAATGAGCGCGAAGTACCGGCCTACCGGATGGGCCTGCACAACGACATCAACTGGTGCATGGCCAATGATTCATCGATGTTCCACTGCACCACCGGTGTGGTGGTCGGCATGGCGGACGGGAGCTGAGGCAGCCATGAAAATGCGCCTCGTCGCCACCGTTCTCGCTGTCCTGCTGGGTGCCGTTCCGGCGCTGGCGCATGCCAGCCCGGACGCCAAGGCACGGGCGCAATACATCCTCGGCTGCGCCGGTTGTCACCAGGTGGACGGCAGCGGGGTCTCGCGCAGCGGGATCCCGACCATGCGCAATCAGTTGGGACATTTTCTGAGCCTGCCCGACGGACGTGCCTTTCTGGTCAAAGTGCCGGGCACGTCCAACTCGCCGTTCTCAAATGCCGATATCGCCCGGATGCTGAACTGGATGGCGCACGCGTTTTCCGAATCCACCTTGCCGGCGGACTTCACGCCTTACACCGAAGCCGAAGTTGCCGCTTACCGAAGTGCGCCACTGGACGACGTGCCGGGTGCACGCGCGGCCGTCGTGACGCAGCTCGCTGCGCGCGGTGTCGTCGTCGAATAACACCACCCACATCTAAAAAAGGGGAGACAAGCCCATGAAACAGACCATGAAGAGGACGCCGCGCTGGAAGCATCTCGGTCTCGGCGTATTGGCAAGTATGACCTTGTCGGCACATGCCGCCGTCAGCGAGCAGGACGCTGCGCATCTGGGCGCCGACCTGACGCCGACCGGTGCCATCAAGGCTGCCAGCAAGGACGGCACGATTCCGGAATGGAAGGGCGGCATGAGCAGCGCCCCCGCGGGCTGGAAGCCGGGCCATGTCGACCCCTTTGCCGACGACAAGCCGCTGTATTCGATCGACGCGAGCAACGTCGATCAATACAAAGACAAATTGCCGGAAGGGCAGATTGCGCTGATCAAGGCCTACAAGGGCTACCGGATGGATGTGTATCCCACCCGACGCAGCTGCACCTTCCCGGGCTGGTTCCAGGACCAGACCCGCAAGAACGCCACACATGCGGAAACGACCGAGGAGGGCTGGAAGCTGGCCAAGGCCTATGGCGGCGGTCTGGCCTTCCCGATTCCGAAGACCGGCTACGAGGCGATGTGGAACTTCAAGACCCGCTACGTGGGCTACGCGCGCCGCCAGCAGATCTCGGCCGTGCTGCCCGAAAAGGACGGCAGCTATACGGAGAACAAGCAGTGGTTCTACGACTGGTATCCGTTTGCCGACCCCAAGATCCAAAGCCCGCAAGAGGTGAACTCGGTCGAATCGAAGCAGATCTACGAGCTGCTGACGCCGGCTTCGCGTGCGGGTGAGGTGTATCTGATCCACACCTTCCACGACCAGCCCTCGGATGCGTGGATCTACTTCCCCGGCCAGCGCCGTGTGCGTCGCGCCCCGGCCTTTGCCTACGACAACCCCATTGCCGGTTTCGACAACCTGTACTTTGTCGACCAGATCAACATGTTCTCCGGCGCGCTTGACCGCTACGACCTCAAGTTGATCGGCAAGAAGGAGATGGTGGTTCCGTACAACTCCTACAAGCTGATCGACAAGAAAAACAAGATCAAGGATCTGATCAAGCCGGACTTCATCGACCGCGACAAGATGCGCTACGAAGTGCACCGCGTGTGGGAAGTGGAAGCCACCGTCAAGTCAGACAAGCGTCACTCCTTCGCCAAGCGCAAGTTCTACTTTGACGAAGACTCCTGGGCGCTGCTGCATGTCGATATGTACGACGCCAAGGGCAACCTGTGGCGTGTGCAGGAAGGCAGCCTGTGGGCCTCGCCGGACATCAATGCCTGCGTGACCTTTGAGCAGCAGATGTACGACCTGGTTGCCCGCCGCTACGCCATGGACAACTGGACGCAGGAAGGCGACGTGATCGAACTCGAAGCCGCCAACCGCGAAAAGTACAACGACAGCTTCTTCAGCGCCGGTGCGATTCGTCGCATGGGCGAGCGCTAAGTCGGAGGTCATCAGATGAACATCCAAGATCAAAAGCGCGTGTCCGCGACCGGGCGCGTCTCGAGTGTCACTGCGGCGGTCGCGCTGGCTTGCCTGGGCTTTGCCGGCAGCGCCCATGCCTTCCGCTTCGGCGAAACCGATGGGTTGCGCGGCAGCTTCGACTCCACCGTTTCCTTCGGCGTCATCAACCGTGCGTCGAATGCCGATTGCAAGCTGCTCGGCAATGACAACGGCGGTTGCAACAACGGCACCAACAATGAATTGCAGCGCAAGCAGGGGGCGAGCGGTTATGCCAATGCCGACTTCAACTACACCAACTTCGACGACGGCGACCTGAACTACAAGAAGGGCGACATGGTGTCCGCCGCACTCAAGGGCACGCACGACATCTCGCTGCGCTACCCCGGTGGCTGGAGCGCGCTGGGTCGGGTGACCTGGTTCCATGACTTCCAGGCGGATCAGACCCGCCGTACCGAGGTGACCGAATCGTCGGCCACCGGTCAGGCCTCGCTGCTTGATGCGTGGATTGCCAAGGAGTTCAGCATCGGCGGTGAAACCGCCAAAGTAAAGCTGGGCAATCAGGTGCTGTCGTGGGGTGAAGACATCTTCATCCTCGGCGGTGTGAACCAGATGAACGCGCTGGACATCCAGAAGTTCCACGTGCCGGGTACCCAGCTCAAGGAAATCTTCATTCCCGCGCCCATGCTCTCGCTGTCGGCCGGTCTGGGCAGTGGTTTCAGCCTGGAGGCTTACTACCAGTTCCGCTGGAACAGCTTCAAGTTTGATCCGGTCGGCACCTACTTCTCGGGGGCCGACGTGGTGGGCAAGGGCAATCGGGTGGCCTATCTGCCGACCTCGATCTGTAACGACTTCGGCCTGCCCGGCGCCTGCGGCGACCAGACCGCGCTGACCGATGATCAGCGTGTCGCCAACGGCACGGCAGTTCCCTATCTTGGTCAGCGCAAGCCCAAGAATGGCGGACAGTACGGGGTGAACTTGCGCTACTTCGCCGAGGAGATCGATACCGAGTTCTCCTTTGTCTACCAGCGCTATCACGACAAACTGCCCTTCCTGGGCTTTACCGGTAACAACGCCGGCTCCGTGACCGGCTATTACCTGGCCTATGGTGAGGATCGTGACCTCTACGCCGTGGCCTTGAACACCAAAGCCGGACCGGTGGCGGTGGGGGCGGAGTTGTCCTACCGTCCGCGCGACAGCGTGGGTGTCGATCCGACCGTGCCCTTTGGCAAGGCCGTGGGCGGCGGCGCTTTTGACAAGAACAGTGTGTACGACGTGGGCAGCCATCCCGGCTATGTCGAAGAAGAGAAGTGGCAGTTCCATCTGACCGGCTTCTACACCTTCAGCCATAACGACACGCTGGGCGGCCTGGCCAAGGCGCTGGGTGCGGCCGATGGCTTCATTCTGGCCGAGGCGGCGGTGGCGCATTATCCCGGGCTCGATCGCAGCGGCAAGATTCCGTACTTCCTGCCGAACTACGCGCTGCCCGATCGCACTTCCTGGGGTTATGTGACCGAAATCGGCCTGAACTACCCGAATGCCTTTGGTTCGGGCATCACGCTGACGCCGCAGCTGGACTGGTATCACGACGTGTCGGGCACCAGTCCGAACACGATTCCCTTTGTCGCCGGGCGCAAGGCCGCGGCATTGTCGCTGCTGTTCAACTACCGTGACAGCGTCAAGGGCTCGATCCAGTACGTGAATTTCTCGGGCGGCGGCGCGAACAACCTCGCGCGCGACCGGGACTTCATCGGCGCCAGCATTTCCTACTCGTTCTGATGCGGCACGCCGGGCACCCTCGCGGTGCCCGGCCACCGAGGCTCCACACATGATCGAACAACTTGTTCTTCGCCTGCAGCGCTTCTTCTTCGCGCACCGGCTTGTCACTTTGCTGTCGCTGCTTGCCTTCACCGTGGTGATGGGCGGCTTCGCGTCGCAGCTGAGCATGTCCGCCGGTTTCGACAAGCAGCTGCCGCAGAACCACGAATACGTCAAAACCTTCAACCAGTATCGCGACGTGCTGTTTGGCGCAAACCGGATCATCGCCGTGGTGCATCCGAAGTCCGGCGATGTCTGGAACGAAAAGGCGCTGACCCGGCTGTATGACGTGACCCAGGCGCTGTTCTTCATGCCCGGCGTCGATCGGCGCACCGTCACCTCGCTGTGGACACCCAACACCCGCGCGGTGCAGATCACCGAAGAGGGGATGAAGGCCGAGGATGTGGTCGGTGGCGATGTGACCGTCAATGCGCTCACCCCCGAGGCGATTGCCGGCATCCGCGAGCGCACCGTGATCGGTGGTTTCATCGGCTCGCTGGTGGCCAATGATTCGACCAGTGCGATGGTGGTGGCCGAGCTGGCCGACCCCGATCCTAAAACCGGCGAACGCCTCAACTACCTCGATTTCAGCCGCCGCCTGGAAACCGACCTGCGCGACAAATACGCCGATGCCGACATCGAGATCCAGATCATCGGCTTCGCCAAGCAGATGGGCGACATCTCCGAAGGCGCGACCTCGGTGATCGAATTCTTCGCCCTCGCGTTCGTGCTCACCGCGCTGGCGGTCTATTGGTATACGCGCTCGCTGGTGCTCACCTTCTTGCCGCTGGCCTGCTCGCTGGTGTCGGTGGTGTGGCAGTTCGGCACCATCACGCTGCTCGGCTTCGGCCTCGATCCGTTGGCGGTGCTGGTGCCCTTTCTGGTGTTTGCCATCGGCGTGTCGCACGGCATCCAGCAGGTGAACTACATCGCCAAGGAAGTCATCAACGGCGCGGATGGCTACACCGCTGCGGTGCGCAGCTTCACCGGTTTGCTGGTGCCGGGCACGCTGGCGCTGATCACCGCGTTTGTGGGCTTTGCCACGCTGGCGCTGGTGCCGATCCCGATGATTCGCGAGCTGGCCATCACCGCCTCGGTGGGCGTGGCCTACAAGATCATCACCAACCTGATCATGCTGCCGGTGCTGGCCAGCTACTTTCGCTTCGACGAAGCCTTCGTGCTGCGCGCCGGCAAGATGGAGAGCTTGCGCAACCGGCTGATGGTGCGTCTTGGCGTGCACATCGCCACGCCGCGCAATGCCGCCATCGGCACGCTGGTGGGCGTTCTGTTGTTCGGTGTGGCGGTGTGGCAGAGCCAGGGTCGGCATGTGGGTCATGTGCTGCCCGGCGCGCCCGAGCTGCATGACGATTCGCGTTACAACAAGGATGTGGAAGGCGTGGTCAGCCGCTTCGCGCTCGGCCTTGATTTGCTCACCGTGGTGGTCGAGACGCCCAAGGACGGCTGTTTTATCTACGAAAACATGGCTTATGTGGACCGCCTGAGCTGGCATCTGGCCAATGTGCCGGGTGTGCTCTCGGCGCAGTCGTTGCCGGTCATGGCCAAGCTTGCCAACGCTGGCGTGAATGAAGGCAACCCGAAATGGGCGGCGCTGCCGCGCGAGGAGCTGACCCTCGGCGAAGTGGTGCGGCAAGTGCCCGAAGGCATGCGCCTGTACAACGCCGATTGCACCCTGATGCCGATCAACCTGTATCTGGCTGACCACAAGGCCAGCACCATCGAAGGCGTGGTGGCGGCGGTCAAGCTTTACCGCGAAGAACACACGTTGCCCTCGGTGACGGTGCGTCTGGCCAGCGGCAATGCGGGCGTGCAGGCGGCGACCAACGAGATTGTCGAGCATTCCGAGCTGCCGATGATGCTCTATGTGTACGCCACCATTCTGGTACTGGTGTTTCTGGTCTATCGCGACTGGCGCGCCATGGTGGCTTGCTGCGTGCCGCTCACGGTGGCGACCTTTCTTGGCTACTGGTTCATGAAGTCGCTCGACATCGGCCTGACCGTGGCCACGCTGCCGGTGATGGTGCTGGCGGTGGGTATCGGCGTCGATTACGCCTTCTATATCTACAATCGCATCCAGATGCATCTGGCCCACGGCGAGGACATCGTCACCGCCTTCAAGCAGGCGCTGCGCGAAGTGGGTGTGGCAACCGTGTTTACCGCCATCACGCTGTCGGTGGGCGTGGCGACCTGGTCGTTCTCGGCGCTCAAGTTTCAGGCCGACATGGGCATGCTGCTGACCTTCATGTTCATGATGAACATGATCATGGCCATCACCTTGCTGCCCGCCATCGCGGTCACGCTTGATCTGCTCATTCCTCGTCGTCGTCCGGTGGCCGCACCGCTGATGGCGCATTGAACAAGGTATTTGCGATGCGATTGTTCACACTCTTGATGGTGGCGCTGACCCTGGGCAGCAGTGCCGTGCAGGCGCAGTCCGAGCCGGTGACCCCGGCGATGTCGGCCCGACTGGCCGCCCAGGTGCCGCTCACCGCCATGGCCCGTGCGGGCGACCGGCTGGTCGCGGTGGGCGACTACGGCACGGTGGTGCTCTCGCGCGACAACGGCCAGCACTGGAAGCAGGCGCACTCGGTGCCGGTGTCCAGCCTGCTCACCGGGGTCAGCTTCATCAATGCCACGCATGGTTGGGCGGTCGGTCACGGCGGGGTGATTCTCAGCACCATCGACGGCGGTGAAAACTGGCGTATCGCCTATCGCGTGGGCGGTGATCCGGTGTTGTTGTCGGTGCGCTTCCTCAACGCCGCGAACGGGTTCGTGGTCGGCGGCTATGGCACGGCGCTGGTGACCCATGACGGTGGCGCAACCTGGACCCGGCTGACCGTGGGCGAGGGCGACACTGCCGACATGCACTTGAACAACCTGTTTGTCGGCCCGCACAACGATTTGTTCATTGCCGCCGAAATGGGTGCAGCCTTTCGTTCCACCGATGGTGGCGCGCACTGGCGCTTGCTCGACACCGGCGCCACCGGATCGCTGTGGGGCGGTCTGCAGCGCCGCGACGGCAGCCTGGTGCTGTATGGCATGAGCGGCCGGGTGCTGATCAGCCGCGACGACGGCGAGCACTGGACAACGGTGCCGGGCGAGTTGAGCCAGGCGCTGGCCGATGCGGTCGAAACCCCCGATGGCGAGCTACTCCTGGTGGGCAGCGGCGGGGTGATGGCTGCGTTGCCGGCGGGGAGCGATCATCTGGCGGTGAGTATTCGTGATGATCGCCAGAATCTCGCCGCGATCGTGGTGGCGGCCGATGGCGCGGTGTTCGTCGCCGGCCAGTCCGGCGTGCTTCCGCCCCTTGTCCATAAACCCTGAGGAGTGCCCATGTTGAAGCGATTCATCCGTTTGCTCAAAGGCGACCTCGAAGCCGAAGGCTCGGAGCACGGTCCTTTCGAGCGCCGCGTCATTGCCGTTGCCGCATTGCTGATCGAAGCCATGCATGTCGATCATGAGGCCAGCCCGATGGAGGCCGAGGCCATTGCCCGGCTGCTGCGCAGGCATTTCGGCTTACGCGAAGAGCGGGTGGCCGAGTTGATTGCCGTGGCCGAGCAACGCTATGCCGAAGTCCTCGACGATTGGGAGTTTGTGCAGGCCGTACGACGCGGTTTCACCCCCGGCGAGCAGAGCGAAATCCTCACCATGTTGTGGGAGGTGGCCTATGCCGATGGCCGCTTGCTCAAGCTGGAAGACCGTCTGATCGAACGCCTGGTCAAGCAGCTTCGCTTGCCGGCGGACGTTGCCGAAACCGCGCGGATCGAGGCCGTGTCGCGTGCCGGCTTGATGCCATTGCGCGAGGGTGGCCAGTAAGCATTCTTGTAGAAAAAACAACCAAGGAGACAGCACGATGCAGCTTTACCCCGACTTCCCCATGGGCGACGGAACACGCGCCTTTCTTGAGCGTACCGGCCGCATGCTGATTGGTGCCAATTGGGTGCATGCCCAGAATGGCGAGATGCTGGACGTGACCGATCCGGCCTCTGGTGAAGCTTTTTGCCGCGTACCGGCTGCCGACGCCGCTGATATCGATCGCGCGGTCGCGGCGGCCCGCCATGCGTTTGAGCAGGGTGAATGGTCGAAGATGCGCCCGGTCGACCGCGAGCGCCTATTGCTCAAGCTGGCCGATCTGCTCGAAGCCAACGCGCAGGAGCTGGCCGAGATCGAGGCGCTGGACAACGGCAAGCCGGTGACCATGGCGCGGCATGTCGACGTCGCGCTGGCGATCGATTTCCTGCGCTACATGGCCGGCTGGGCCACCAAGATTGAAGGCAGCACCATGGAGGTGTCGGTGCCGCTGGTGCGCGACCGGGAGTTCTTCGGCTTTACGCGGCGCGAGGCGGTGGGTGTGGTCGGCGCGATCATCCCGTGGAACTTCCCGCTGCTGATGGCGGCCTGGAAAGTCGGCCCGGCGCTGGCCACCGGTTGCACCATGGTGCTCAAGCCGGCCGAAGAGACGCCGCTTTCGGCGTTGCGCTTTGCAGAGCTGGCGCTCGAAGCCGGCTACCCGCCGGGCGTGCTGAACGTGGTTACCGGCCTCGGCCACACCGCAGGTGCAGCATTGGCTTCGCATCCGGGCATCGAGAAGGTCGCCTTCACTGGCTCGACCGAGGTCGGCAAGCTGGTCGGGCAGGCCGCGATCAAGAACATGACGCGCTTCTCGCTGGAGCTGGGCGGCAAGAGCCCGGTGATCGTGCTCGACGATGCCGACCCGGCGATTGCGGCGGCCGGTGCGGCGCAGGCGATCTTCTTCAATCAGGGGCAGGTGTGCACCGCCGGCTCACGCCTGTTCATTCACAAGAGCCGGTTCGAGCAGGTGGTCGAGGGGCTCTCGGAGATTGCCGCGAGCATGAAGATGGGGCCGGGTATCGACCCGAGCACGCAGATTGGGCCGCTGGTGTCGGCCGTTCAGCAGCAGCGCGTGATGGGCTATATCAATAGTGGTATTGAGGAGGGCGCCCGCGCGGCGGTCGGCGGCGAACGCGATGCGCGGCAGGGCTACTTCGTCAAACCAACGGTGCTGGTCGATGTGCGCGACGAGATGAAAGTGGTGCGTGAGGAGATCTTCGGCCCCGTCGTTGTCGCCTTGCCTTATGACGATCTCGACGAAGTGGCGCGCCGTGCCAACGACACGCCCTACGGCCTGGCCGCGTCGATCTGGTCGAACGACCTGAGCCGGGTGCATCGTCTGATCCCCAAGATCAAGGCCGGCACGGTGTGGGTCAATTGCCACAACATGCTCGACAGCGCCATGCCTTTCGGTGGCTACAAGCAGTCGGGCATCGGGCGGGAGATGGGGCGTGCGGTGCTCGATCTGTACACCGAGAGCAAGTCCGTGGTGATGATGCTCTGAGTGCACGCCCCGCGGTCCGCCGCTAAAGTAGAGATTTTGCGGCGGATCGCGCTTTATTCACGGAGAACACATGACACACGCCAGCTATGTTCACGGGGCCGCAGCCCAGCCTCTGATCGGCGAGACCATCGGGCGATATTTTGATGCGGCCTGCGCGCGCTATGCTGCGCACGAGGCGCTGGTGGTGCGCCATCAGAACGTGCGCCTGAGCTACACCGAACTCAAACTCAAGGTCGACGCGCTGGCCTGCTCGCTGATCCGGCTCGGCCTCACGCCCGGCGAGCGCATCGGCATCTGGTCGCAGAACAATCTGGAATGGGCGCTGACCCAGTTCGCCACCGCCAAGGCCGGTCTGGTGCTGGTCAACATCAACCCGGCCTATCGCCGCGCCGAGTTGGAATACGCGCTCAACAAGGTCGGCTGCCGCGCGCTGATCCTGTCGCCCGCCTTCAAGAGTAGCGACTATCTCGAGATGCTCACCGATCTGGCGCCGGAACTGGCCACATGCCAACCGGGCGCCCTGCGCAGCGAACGTCTGCCGGCGTTGGAGATGGTCATTCGCATGGGCGCGGTGCAAAGCCACGGCATGCTCAATTTCGACGACTTGCTGAGCGCCCCCAGCCTGCCGGAGTTGCAGGCGCTGGAAGCGCTGGGCGAGACCCTGCAGTTCGATGACCCGATCAACATCCAGTTCACCTCCGGCACCACCGGCAACCCCAAGGGCGCCACGCTCTCGCATCACAACATTCTCAACAACGGCTTCTTCGTCGGCGAGGCGATCGGCCTGAGCGAGGCCGACCGGCTGTGCATTCCGGTGCCGCTCTACCACTGCTTTGGCATGGTGATGGGCAACCTCGGCTGCCTCACGCATGGCGCGACCATGGTCTATCCGTCCGAAGCCTTCGAGCCGCTGGCTGCGCTCGAGACGCTGGCCGAGGAGCGTTGCACCGCCATGTACGGCGTGCCGACGATGTTCATCGCCGTGCTCGATCACCCGCGCTTTGGCGAGTTCGATGTGTCGACGCTGCGCACCGGCATCATGGCTGGCAGCCCGTGTCCGACCGAGGTGATGAAGCGCGTGGTCGACAAGATGCACATGGGCGAGGTGACCATCGCCTACGGCATGACCGAGACCTCGCCGGTGAGCTTCCAGAGCGGGCGGGACGATCCGCTCGACCGCCGGGTGTCGACGGTGGGGCGCATCCAGCCGCATTGCGAAGTGAAAATCATCGACACCGATGGGCGCATCGTGCCGCGCGGCACGCCGGGCGAGTTGTGCACCCGGGGCTATTCGGTGATGCTTGGTTACTGGGGCGACGAAGCCAAGACGCGCGAGGCCATCGACGCCGCCGGCTGGATGCACACCGGTGACATCGCCACCATCGATGACGAGGGCTATTGCAATATCGTCGGGCGTATCAAGGACATGGTCATTCGCGGCGGCGAGAACATCTATCCGCGCGAGATTGAGGAGTTCCTCTATCGCCACCCCAAGATCGTTGATGTGCAGGTGGTTGGCGTACCCGACCAGAAATACGGCGAAGCGCTGTGCGCCTGGATCATCCTGCGCGAAGGCGAGCTGATGACCGAAGACGAGGTGCGCAGCTTCTGCCAGGGGCAGATCGCCCACTACAAGATCCCGGCCTACATCCGCTTTACCGACAGCTTCCCGATGACGGTGACCGGCAAGATCCAGAAGTTCCAGATCCGCGAGCGCATGAAGCAGGAGCTGGGGCTGAACGACGCCAAAACGGCCTGAAAAAAGGCCTGCGCACCGATGGTGTGAGCAGGCCCTGAGGATCCTCCCTCGCTGGCGCCCTCGGGCGCCTGTTCGCACCCGGACTGGCTTGAAAAAGCGCAGTCCGGTTTTTTTGTGGCTTAGCTGCGGCGCAGATCGAGGGTGAAGGGGAACTCCGGATTGGTGTTTACCGGCGGCGGGTTGATCTTGCCGGGGGTGTGACCAAAGGCGAAGAAGCGTGCGAGCCGGCGGCTTTCGGCTTCAAACGCGTTGACCGGGAAGGTGTCAAAACTGCGCCCGCCCGGGTGTGTTACATGGTATTGGCAGCCCCCAAGCGAGCGCTGCGTCCAGGTGTCCACCAGGTCGAACACCAGCGGCGCATGCACCGGAATCAGCGGATGCAAGCAGTGTGGCGGCTGCCAGGCGCGGTAGCGGACGCCGGCCACGAACTCGCCGACGGTGCCGGTGTTTTGCAGCGGCACGGTTTCGCCATTGCAGGTGAGGCGGTAGCGATCCGGCGCCATGCCTGTGAGCTTGACCTGGAGTCGCTCGACCGACGAGTCGACATAGCGCACCGCGCCGCCAGCGGCGCCTTCTTCGCCCATGACATGCCAGGGCTCCAGCGCGTGGCGCACTTCGAGCGTCATGCCGCGGACGGTGACATCGCCATGGCGCGGGAAACGGAACTCGAGGTGCGGGGCGAACCACGCGAACTCGAGCGGGAAGCCGGCGTCGCGGGTTTCTTCGATCACATCCTTCAGATCCTGCGCGACGAAGTGCGGCAACATGAAGCGATCGTGCAGCTCGGTGCCCCAGCGGGCGAGACGATCCGGCTGATAAGGCGTTTTCCAGAAGCGGGCGACGAGGGCGCGCAGCAGCAGTTGCTGGGCGAGGCTCATCTGCGCATGCGGCGGCATTTCAAAGGCACGCAGTTCCAGCAGGCCAAGGCGACCGGTGGCGCCGTCGGGTGAGTAGAGCTTGTCGATGCAGAACTCGGCCCGGTGGGTGTTGCCGGTGACGTCGATCAGCAGGTTGCGCAGCAGGCGGTCCACCTGCCAGGGCAGGGATTCCTTGCTGGCCTCGGGCATCTGCTTGAAGGCGAGTTCGAGCTCGTAGAGGCTGTCGTTGCGCGCTTCATCGACCCGCGGCGCCTGGCTGCTCGGGCCAATGAACAGGCCAGAGAACAGGTAGGACAGGCTGGGGTGGTTGTGCCAGTAAGCGATCAGGCTGGCGAGCAGGTCGGGTCGGCGCAGGAAGGGCGAGTCGGCCGGTGTGGCGCCGCCAAGCACGAAGTGGTTGCCGCCGCCGGTGCCGGTATGGCGACCGTCGACCATGAATTTTTCGGTGCTGAGCCGGCTGACGCGGGCCGCTTCGTAGAGGTGAACGCTGCGCTCGACCAGCTCGTCCCAGGACTTGGCCGGGTGCACGTTGACTTCGATGACGCCGGGGTCGGGCGTGACGCGGAACACTGTGACGCGCGGGTCTTTCGGCGGCTCGTAGCCTTCGAGAATGACCGGTAGGGCCAGGGCTTCGGCGGCGTCTTCAACGGCGACCAGCAGCTCGACATAGCCCTCAAGGCTGCGGGTCGGCGGCATGAAGACATACAGCCGGCCGTCGCGCGGTTCGGCGCACATGGCCAGGCGGGAGATGTCGTCGGCCGATTCGCCGTGGGCGGGCGCCGCGCTGGCAAGCGGCTGGGCATCGGTCAGGTGGGCGGCCGCGGATGCCTCGCGTCTACGACTCAGTTGTGCGGCGATGTGCGCGCGTGCGGGCAGCGGGGCGACGGGTTGCATCGGGTCGGGCGGCAGGACGTGCGGGTAGTTGCTTTCCTTGACCCAGGGTTGTGAGTCGATCGGCAAGCGATAGCCGATGGGCGAGTCGCCGGGCACCAGATGGCAGCGGCCGGTGCGCATGTACCAGTCGCTGCTGGTCCATTGTTCGGCGGCGTTCTTGTCGATCGGCAACACATGGCCAATCTCGGCATCGAGGCCTTTGTCGAACACCTTGCGCAGGCGCTCGCGCTCGAGCGGATCTTTCAGGCGGGCGTCGAAGGGGTCGACGTTGACCGGCAAGGTGCGCTCACGCCACAGGTAATAGTAGACGTCCTCGAAGACGGGGAAGACATGCTTTGGCGCCAGTCCGAGATTCTCTGCCACCTTGCGCAGGAACTTGCCGGTGGTTTCGGTGGTGACGCCGTAGTCTTTCTTTTCGTCGGCCAGCAGGGCCGGGTTGTGCCACAGCGACTCGCCGTCTTCGCGCCAGAAGCAGTTCAGGCTCCAGCGCGGCAGTTGCTCGCCGGGATACCACTTGCCCTGACCAAAGTGGGTCAGCCCCTTGGGCGCGTATTTTTCGCGCATGTGCTGGAAGACTTCGGCCGCCAGCAGACGCTTGGTGGGGCCGAGGGCAGCGGTGTTCCATTCGTCGCCGTCGGGGTCGTCGATGGACACAAAAGTCGGCTCGCCACCCATGGTGAGGCGGACGTCTTGCGCGACCAGGGCTTCGTCGATGCGGTGACCGAGCGATTCGATGGCCGTCCACTGTTCTTCGGTGTAGGGCTTGGTGACGCGGGGGGCTTCGTGCACCCGCGTGACTTCCATCGAGTGCGAAAACTCGACCTCACTCTTGGTGACGGCGCCGGTGATGGGCGCAGCAGAGGAAGGCTCGGGCGTGCAGGACAGAGGAATGTGCCCTTCGCCGGCGAACAGACCCGAGGTGGGGTCGAGGCCGATCCAGCCGGCGCCCGGGAGGTAGATCTCGCACCAGGCGTGCAGATCGGTGAAGTCGACCTCGGTGCCTTGCGGGCCGTCCAGGCTCTTGACGTCGGGCGTGAGCTGAATCAGGTAGCCCGAGACAAAACGGGCGGCCAGGCCGAGATGGCGTAGCACTTGCACCATCAGCCAGGCCGAGTCGCGGCAGGAGCCGAGTCGCTTCTCGAGGGTTTCTTCCGGCGTTTGCACGCCAGGCTCCATGCGGATGGTGTACTTGATGTCGTTCTGGATGCGCGTGTTGATAGCGACCAGGAAGTCGACGCTGCGAATTGGCGTGAGGTCGACGTCGGCAACGTACTTGGTGAACAAGGGTGCGTTGTCTTTGTTCAGCGCCAGGCAGTGCAGGTACGGCGCCAGTTCGTGGCGCTGCCATGCCTCATAAGTAAACGGGATTTCTTCGGCGTGCGGCTCAAGGAAGAAGTCGAAGGGGTTGATGACCGACATTTCGGCGACCAGATCGACCTCGACACGAAAGTGCGTGGTCGGCTCGGGAAACACCAGTCGAGCGAGCCAGTTGGCTTGCGGGTCTTGTTGCCAGTTGATGAAGTAATTGTCGGGCGTGACTTTCAGGCTGTAGGCGTGGATCGGTGTGCGCGAATGGGCGCAGGGCCGCAGGCGAATGACTTGCGGGCCGAGCTCGACCGGGCGGTCGTAGTGGTACTCGGTGACATGGTTCAGGGCAACATGAATCGACACAGGCATACTCCTGTAGACGGGTGATTAAGCGGCACCACCGTGGGTGGCAAAACCTCGGGTATTGCCGGGGTGCTTTGCAGGCCAGCATAGCAAGCTTCCTTGGGCGGCGGTGCGCGGCCGTGACCGCGTGTTGGCAGGAAAGCGTCTGCTTTGAAGCGCGCGTGGCGTGTGGGCAATGTGCCTTGCGCGGGTAGCTGGTGTTGAGTGATTGCACACTTCGTGCCAGCGGATTTCGGGCGAAAACGTGGCAGGCTGGACGGTTTTTGTCCCCGCTGCGTGGCGCAAGCGGCTTTTTTTGCACCGATGTGGGGCGTTCGAGTGCCTGGGGTGACTGGCGCCGCTCAGGGCTGAATCATGTCGCGCGTGGCGTCGGCCCAGCAATTGGGCGTTTCATACAGGCGCACACGCTCAAGGCGGAGGTGGTTGCCAAAGTTGTCGCTGTAATGGGTGTCGAGAATGCGGAAGGCGATAGTGACGAGGTTTTCGGCGGTTGGCACGGCATCGAGCAGCACGGTCTTGTGATCAGGCAGCGAGGCGAGAAAGTCGACAATCGGTGTGTCGCCGCGGTAGGCGAGGAAGGCGTGATCCCATGGATCGACCAGATGCGTTTTGGCGATACGCTTGATGTCGCCGAAGTCCATCACCATGCCATTGGCGGGGTTGCCTTCAGCCTGAATGATGTCGCCGGTGAGGGTGATTTCGATGACGTAACGATGCCCGTGCAAGTGTTTGCACTGGCTGGCATGGTCAGGAATTCGGTGGCCGGCGTCGAACTCAAGTCGGCGGGTGATGCGCATGCGTTTCCCCTAGTTCAGGGGCGCAATTCTATATCATTGGCGCTTTCCATCGCGCTTTTCGGCAGCCAAGGACCGCAGTCATGACGCTATTGAACGTCTCGGATCACAGCCGCGATTTTGCGGGTATGACCTATGTTTATCCCGTGTTGTCACGTCGTTCGGGAGGCGTGTCGGTCGGGATCAACCTGAATCCGAACAATGCGTGCAACTGGCATTGTGTGTATTGCCAGGTGCCGAACTTGGTGCGCGGGGCGGCGCCCGTGATTGACCGGGATGTGTTGCGCAAGGAGTTATCGAGCTTTCTTGCGGCTTTGGTGAATGGCGATTACATGGAACAGCACGTACCCGCGGGATTGCGAACGATCAAGGACATCGCGTTTTCCGGCAATGGAGAGCCGACCAGCGCGGTCGGTTTTGCCGATATCGTCAGTGACGTGCTCGCGATCCGGGATGCGGCGGGATTGACGTCGGTGCCGGCGCGGCTCATTACCAATGGCAGTTTGGTCAAGCGAAGCGCGGTGCAGGAGGGTTTGCGTCGACTGGCGGCGGGCGGCGGTGAGGTGTGGTTCAAGGTCGACGGTGGGCGTCGTGAGGATATCGCGCGGATCAACGGCGTGGATCTGGACCCGGCGTCGGTGTCGCGTGCGCTGGCCAAGTGCGCCGAGCTGTGTCCAACCTGGGTGCAGACCTGCATGTTCGCCTGGGACGGGGAGGCACCCAACGAGGCGGCGTTGGCTGCCTATCTGGATACCCTCATTGCGGCGGGGTGTGATGCACTCCAAGGTGTGCTGTTGTATGGCGTGGTGCGCGCATCCATGCAGCCGGAGGCGGCGCGGGTGAGTGCGCTGGAGGAGTCGGAGCTGATGCTGATTGCCGAGCGCATTAAAGCAAAAGGGCTGACGGTTCGCGTCAGCCCTTGATGTCCGGCGCTATACCGGTCAAGCCTTCTTTGGTTTGCGTGCCGCGCGGGCTTCTTTCTTGAGCGTCTTGTACAGCTCGGGGTTCGACTTCTTCAGATAGTCGGCCATCTCCATGTCGTCACGTCGTACTTTCTCGATGTCGACCTGTTCAATGTGAACCAGGCGCAGCAGGGCTTGAACGGGGCGGGGGATGTTGCGGCCGCTTTCATAGCGCGAGCCGCCGCTCTGGGTGACGCCGATGCGCGACCAGAATTGCGACTGGTTGAGACCGAGCTTGCGACGCACTTCGCGGACGTCAATCTTGTCGTTGGCTTTCATGATCTTTGCTCTCCATCAATATTGCGTATTTTGTAGGGGTATGACCGGGTTCTTAAAAAAGAGTTCGATTTACTACTTTGGTCATACGTTAGTTGGAGTATAGGAAACTCCGCGGAAACCACACAAGCATTTTTTTTCACTATATCGATAGTTTTTTTGAATATCTATACAGGGTTTGTCGTGTCTGGCACATGGCTTGCCCTTGAACTTGTTGCTACCCGGAACGGGCGAAAGCGGCGTGGTTGCTGGGCATCGCGTTTTTTTTGAGGGGCAGGCGGCATTGTTTGGATGCGTCTGGATGCGAGCAGAATCAGAGTGACATTGCGTTTTCGCCGTTCGTCGGCGAATCCGTCAGCGTGAAAAAATTCACACACCTGGCTGCCGTGCTCTCCGGCCGGTGTGAGCGAACGTGGCGAAGTTGTAACTATCCCGTTTGGTAATACACATTGTCGTTGATCAAGAAAAACGAGATCGGTGCTTGGCAAAATATGGACCGAACGGTCGATTCAGCAATGTTTTTGTATAAGACTGGAAGCAGAGCGTTTCAATCGGTAACATCGTGGCGTTTTGCTCTGGGGTTGCGGTGTCCCACGACGGGATGGCGTGGCTCTGTTGCTCACTCTCTATTGATAGGCACGTTTTCATGCATTTCAGGCTACAGAAAGGCTTGGATCTACCCATCAGCGGGGTGCCGGAGCAGCGCATCCATGATGCGGCGCCGGTGCAGCATGTCGCGGTCGTTGGTGTTGATTACAACGATTTGAAAGCGACCATGCGAGTCGCCGAGGGGGATCGCGTCAAGCGCGGCCAAGCGTTGTTTGAGCATAAGAAATTACCCGGCGTCTGTTACACCGCACCCGGCGGCGGTGAGATCGTCGCGATTCATCGAGGCGCACGTCGCGCCTTGTTGTCGATCGTGATCCGGGTGGATGCGGTGGAGGAGACTGTTACCTTCGACGCCCACGACGTGGCGACGCTGGCTACCCTGGGTGTGGACCGCGTAGTCGAACAACTTTGTGCATCGGGCCTGTGGACCAGTCTGCGGACCCGGCCGTTCAGCAAGGTGCCCGATCCTCTGACGCGACCGAGCGCCATTCTTGTTACCGCGATGGATACGCATCCGCTGGCGGCGGATGTGTCTTTATTGATTGCTCAGCATCCGGACGACTTCCAGAACGGCTTGACGGTGCTCTCCCGTCTGACCGAGGGCAAGGTCTGGGTGTGCGCGGCGCCCGCTGCCAAGATCGCGCTGCCCGATGGCGCAGGGCAGATTCAGCGCGCTGATTTTGAAGGGCCGCATCCGGCGGGTTTGCCTGGTACACATATCCATTTCCTGTCGCCGGTGAGCGAAAACCGCACGGTGTGGCATGTCGGTGCGCAGGATGTGATTGCGATCGGCAAACTGTTTACCACCGGCCAACTTGATGTGGCGCGGGTGGTGTCGCTGGCTGGGCCGGTCGTCAAACAGCCGCGTCTGGTCCGTACCCGTCAGGGCGCCAGTCTGGTCGAATTGACCGAAGGTCAGTTGAACCCGGGCAAGAATCGCCTGATCTCCGGTTCGGTGTTCGGCGGGCGTACCGGGCGCGATGCGCTGGCCTACCTCGGCCCCTATCACCAGCAGGTGTCCTGCCTGAAAGAAGGTAACGACCGCGAGTTCATGCACTTCATGCGGGCAGGCGTGAACAAGCACTCGGTGCTCAATATCTTCATCTCCAAGCTGCTGGGCGAAAAACGCCTGGATATGACCACCACCACCAACGGGAGCCCGCGGGCGATGGTGCCGGTGGGCAACTACGAGCTGGTCATGCCGCTGGACATCCTGCCAACGCAGTTGCTGCGGTATCTGGTGGTCGGAGATACCGAAATGGCGCAAAAGCTCGGTGCGCTGGAACTGGACGAAGACGATCTGGCGCTGTGTACGTATGTCTGTGCCGGTAAATATGAATACGGCCCTATCCTCAGGGATATCCTGGCCCGCATCGAGAAGGAAGGCTGATTATGGGGCTTCGTCAATACCTCGATTCGATCGAGCATCATTTCGAGAAGGGTGGCAAGTACGAGAAGTGGTACGCGTTGTTTGAAGCGGCCGACACTTTCTTCTACCGCCCCGGCAGCGTGACTCGAACGACATCGCATGTCCGGGATGGCCTGGATCTCAAGCGGATGATGATCACGGTCTGGTTGTGTACCTTTCCGGCCATGTTCTTCGGTATGTGGAACGTCGGTTTTCAAGCCAATACGGCGTTGGCCGCGAACGCCGAGCTGCTGGCGCTTCAGGAAGGCTGGCGCATCGGCTTGATTCAGTCGCTTGCCGGCTTCGATCCAGGCAGCGTCTGGGATAACTTCATTCATGGTGCTGCATATTTTTTGCCCATTTATCTGGTGACCTTTGTGGTCGGCGGTTTCTGGGAGGTGCTGTTCGCCACCATTCGCCGGCATGAGGTGAACGAAGGCTTCTTCGTCACTGGTGTGTTGTTCGCGCTGATCCTGCCGCCATCGATTCCCCTGTGGCAGGTCGCACTGGGTATCAGCTTCGGCGTGGTCATTGGCAAAGAAGTGTTCGGCGGCACGGGCAAGAACTTCCTCAACCCGGCGCTGGCCGGGCGTGCTTTCCTGTTCTTCGCCTACCCGGCACAGTTGTCTGGTGATGCGGTGTGGACATCGATTGACGGCTTTACCAGCGCAACCGCCCTGGCCAACGGCGCAGCCGGTGGAGTGGACGCGATCATGATGGCCGGCCTGACCTGGACGGACGCCTTCCTCGGATTCATGCAGGGCTCGGTCGGTGAAACCAGCACGCTCGCTATTTTGATTGGCGGCATTGTGCTGTTAATCATGCGTATTGCTGCCTGGCGGATCGTCGCGGGCGTGATGCTGGGCATGATCGGGGTCAGTCTGCTGTTCAATGCCATCGGCTCCGACACCAACCCGATGCTGGCCATGCCGTGGTACTGGCATCTGGTGCTCGGCGGTTTTGCCTTCGGCATGATGTTCATGGCCACCGACCCAGTGTCGGCGTCCATGACCAATACTGGCAAGTGGATCTTCGGCGCCGTCATAGGTGGCATGGCCGTGATGATCCGTGTGGTCAATCCGGCCTTCCCGGAGGGCATGATGCTGGCCATTCTGTTCGGTAACCTGTGCGCGCCTCTGATCGACCATTTCGTGGTGCAGGCAAACATCAAGCGGAGGCTGGCCCGTAATGTCTAATAAGGAAACGACCTCCCGCACGCTGATGGTCGCGCTTGCGGTCAGTCTGGTGAGTTCGATCTTCGTGGCCGGAGCGGCAGTGTCGCTCAAGCCGATCCAGATCGAAAACCGCCAACTCGACAAGCAACGCAGCATTCTGGCCATCGCCGGCCTGGGTGAGGGCAAGCTCAGTGGCGTTGAGGTGAAGAAGTTGTTTGGCGAACGGATCGTGGCCAAAGTGGTGGATCTGAGCACGGGCGAGTATGTCGATCAATTTGATCCGGCTACTTTCGACCCGCTCAAGGCGTCACGCGACCCGAAGCTGTCCGCAGAGTTGGCGGGCAATGACGATATCGCGCTGATCAAGCGGCGCGAGCGTTACACGACCGTCTATACCGTGGAGCAGGACGGCAAACTCGAATCGCTGATCCTGCCCATTCGTGGCTACGGTTTGTGGTCGACGCTGCACGGCTTTATCGCTGTCAAGGCCGATCTGAATACCGTGGTGGGTCTGGGCTTCTATCAACATGCCGAAACGCCGGGCCTGGGGGGGGAAGTCGACAACCCCAAGTGGAAAGGGCAGTGGCCGGGCAAGCAACTGTTTGACGAGGCTGGCAAGCCGGTCATCCATATCATCAAGGGGGGCGTCGATCCGGCCAGCCCGTCTGCGATACACCAGGTCGATGCGCTGGCCGGTGCGACGCTGACCAGCGGTGGCGTCGACCGCTTGCTGCAATTCTGGCTGGGTGAGCAGGGCTTTGGCCCGTATCTGGCAAAACTGCGCGCACAGGGGGTCTGATCATGGCCAAGCAAACCATCAAGGAAGTCCTGCTCAATCCGGTTTTCAACAACAACCCGATCGGGCTGCAGATTCTCGGCATCTGTTCGGCGCTGGCAGTCACATCCAATCTCAAGACCGCCTTGGTCATGTCGATTGCGCTGACGCTGGTGACTGCGTTCTCGAACCTGTTCATCTCGATGATCCGCAAGCAGATCCCCAGTTCGATCCGCATGATCGTGCAGATGGTGATCATCGCCTCGCTGGTGATCGTGGTGGATCAGATCCTGCGTGCCTACGCCTTCGGCCTGGCCAAGCAGTTGTCGGTGTTCGTTGGCCTGATCATCACCAACTGTATCGTGATGGGCCGCGCCGAAGCCTTTGCCATGCAGAATCCGCCGCTGCTGTCCTTCATGGACGGCATCGGCAACGGCCTGGGCTATAGCGTGATGCTGATCGTGCTTGGTGTGATCCGCGAACTCTTCGGCGCTGGCAAGTTGCTGGGTTTCGAGGTGCTGGCGCTGGCCAAGGATGGCGGCTGGTATGTGCCCAATGGCTTGCTGTTGCTGCCGCCCTCAGCCTTCTTCCTGATCGGTCTGATCATCTGGGGCTTGCGCACCTGGAAGAAGAATCAAGTCGAAGCGCCGGCCTTCACGCTGGCGCCCCAAGTTGCCAATCAGGAGGTGCATTGATATGGAGCATCTCATCAGTCTGTTTGTTCGGGCGGTGTTCATTGAGAACATGGCGCTGGCCTTCTTCCTCGGGATGTGCACCTTTATTGCCATCTCGAAGAAGGTTGAAACCGCGATCGGTCTCGGTGTGGCGGTGGTGGTTGTGCAGACCATCACCGTGCCGGCCAACTACCTGATCTTCAATCTGCTGTTGCGCGAAGGCGCGCTGGCTTGGGCCGGCTTCCCTGACGTCGATCTGTCCTATCTCGGCCTGCTCTCCTACATCGGTGTGATCGCCGCGATCGTGCAGATTCTGGAAATGCTGCTCGATAAATACGTCCCCAGTCTGTACAACGCGCTGGGCGTGTTTCTGCCGCTGATTACCGTGAACTGCGCGATTCTGGGCGGAACACTCTTCATGGTCGAGCGCGACTACAACATGTCCGAAAGCGTCGTCTATGGCCTCGGCTCCGGGTTCTCCTGGGCGCTGGCCATTGCGTTGCTGGCAGGTATTCGCGAGAAGCTCAAGTACAGCGACGTGCCCGAGGGCCTGCAAGGCCTGGGTATTACTTTCATCACCATCGGGCTGATGTCGCTTGGCTTCATGTCTTTCTCCGGTGTTCAGCTGTAAGGACGGACAGACCCAATGAACAATCTGGAAATCATCCTCGCAATCGGGATGTTCACCGCGATCGTGCTGGCCCTCGTCGTCTTCATTCTGATGGCGCGCGCACGGCTGGTCTCAAGCGGCGACGTTACGATCGATATCAATGGTGAGCACAAACTGACGGTGCCGGCGGGTGGCAAGCTGCTGCAGACACTCGCCAACCACAACATTTTTCTGTCGTCTGCCTGCGGCGGCGGTGGTACCTGCGCGCAGTGCAAGTGCATCGTCGAAGAAGGCGGTGGCGAAATGCTGCCGACCGAGGAGTCCCACTTCACCAAACGTCAGCGTGGCGAAGGCTGGCGCCTGTCCTGCCAGACCCCGGTCAAGCAGGATATGAAGGTCGAAGTGCCGGAAGAGGTCTTCGGCGTCAAGAAGTGGGAATGCACCGTCGAGTCCAACCCCAACGTGGCCACCTTCATCAAGGAACTTACACTGCGCTTGCCGGATGGAGAGAGTGTCGACTTCCGCGCCGGTGGCTATGTCCAGCTCGAATGCCCACCGCACGTCGTGAATTACAAGGATTTCGACATCGAAGAGCGCTTCCACGGCGATTGGGACAAGTTCAATCTGTGGCGCTTTGTCTCCAAGGTGGATGAAACCGTCATTCGTGCTTATTCGATGGCCAATTACCCGGAAGAAGAGGGCGTGGTGAAGTTCAACATCCGTGTGGCCTCGCCGCCGCCGAACCGGGATGACATCCCGCCGGGTCAGATGTCTTCGTGGGTGTTCGGCCTGAAGCCGGGCGACAAGGTCACCGTGTACGGTCCGTTCGGCGAGTTTTTTGCTCGCGAAACCGACAACGAAATGGTGTTTGTGGGCGGGGGTGCCGGCATGGCGCCGATGCGCTCGCACATCTTCGACCAGCTCAAGCGTCTCAAGAGCACACGCAAGATCACTTTCTGGTACGGCGCGCGCTCCCTGCGCGAGACCTTCTATGTCGACGAGTTCAACAAGCTGCAGGAAGAGAACCCGAACTTCACCTGGCATCTGGCGTTGTCCGACCCCTTGCCGGAAGATAACTGGACGGGTTACACCGGCTTCATTCACAACGTGCTCTACGAAAACTACCTCAAGGATCACGCCGCGCCGGAAGATTGCGAGTTCTATATGTGCGGGCCTCCGATGATGAACTCGGCGGTGATCAACATGCTGGTCGATCTCGGTGTCGAGCGCGAGAACATCATGCTCGACGACTTCGGTGGTTGATCGAGTCGGCATACGGACGAGGAACGCGAGATGAGTATTTTCGTGGTGACCTTTGCGGTCATTCTCTTTGTGGTGCTGGCGATGGCGATCGGCGTGATCGCCGGTCGCAAGCCGATTGGTGGAAGTTGTGGTGGGATGGGGGCGGTAGGGCTCGAATGTGAGGCCGGCTGCGCCAAGCCCTGTCCGAAGCGACGCGCTCGCATGAAAGCGCAGGCGGAAGGAAAGGAATAAAGCATGCTGCGTTCGTTGAAAGTCAAAGATTACATGACGCGGGATCCGCTGTCGTTTTTACCTCAAATGGAAGTGCTTAAGGCGGTTCACCAATTGCTGACCCATCACCTCAGTGGTGCGCCGGTGGTTGATGAAGCGGGCAAGGTGGTTGGTTTTTTGTCTGAAAAAGACTGCCTCAAGGCGGCGCTCAACGCGACCTATTACGAGGAGTTCGGCGGGCAGGTGAAGCAGTTCATGACGACACCGGCCATCACTATTGATGTCGAATCCACCCTGACCGATGCCGCCGAGATGTTTGTGTCCAAGGCCCATCGTTGCTACCCCGTGATGGATGATGGACGTCTGGTGGGGCAGTTGTCGCGTCACAACACCCTGGCCGCGCTGGAGCGGCTCTGGTAAGCACTGTTTGAGCCATTCCGGGTGAGCGCCCGGGATGGCGTCTTCCCGATGTTTTTTATGCTGCCACTGTCGTAAACCGCCTGAGTGGCGGCCGATGAGGGCGGAGATGTTGCGATGGCGTCAATCGCCTGAATCAGGATCCCGGTCATGACCGGCGAGAAGTGCGGGCTGCTGGCTGAGCACACTCAATGCAAGGCATTTCGCTGCGACGCAGTTGCAGCAAAAGTGGTTTGACCGCAGGGCCCGAAACCGATATTATCGCGGCCCTGTGGTGAGGAGACGTGGCCGAGAGGTCGAAGGCACTCCCCTGCTAAGGGAGCATACCGTCAAAAGCGGTATCGAGGGTTCGAATCCCTCCGTCTCCGCCACCCACAGTGCTTTACGGCGTTTATTCTTCATCGTATAATCGCTGGCTTCGCGGTTGCGCTCGTAGCTCAGTTGGATAGAGTACCTGGCTACGAACCAGGGGGTCGTGGGTTCGAATCCTGCCGAGCGCGCCATATCGAACAAGTAATAGAAAAGCGAAAAGGCCGCGTCCAGCGCGGCTTTTTTAGTCCGGAACGAAGGTCATCACCTGACGCCGGCAACGCGCTCGTAGCTCAGTTGGATAGAGTACCTGGCTACGAACCAGGGGGTCGTGGGTTCGAATCCTGCCGAGCGCGCCAGTTTTGATAAAGGGCATCTCATCGAGATGCCCTTTATTGTTTCTGAAACCTGTATTTCCTTGTTTACCCGTTTGATATTCTTCAGGTGGTTTGCCTACTGCTCATCCATCCGGAAGCGGGGCACTCGCCGAATGAAAAGCGTTGCCCGTGGGGACGCTTGTGCGCCGTCCGTTGTGTCCTGAAACCCGGGTGTGTACGTCGCCTGACTGAGCGATTAGGATCGTCAGAGCGCGTCTTGCCACGCCAGCTGCGCGGCAAGCGATGCACAACCAAGGTGGAAACCGTTCACATGACGCAATCGACTGCCGCGCCGCTGCGGCGCAAGTCACGTACAGGCCCCCGCGGTCGCGCGGTGGCGCCCCAGGCGCTCGCTGCCGTCGAGGCGTTGCTCGGCCAGCGCTCGCGCAGCCACGATCAGCTCATCGAGCATCTGCATTGCCTGCAAGACCATTTCGGGCATATCTCGCTGGCGCATCTGCGCGCGCTGGCCGAGTGGATGAACCTGCCCATGGCCGCGGTGTACGAAACCGCGAGCTTCTACGCGCATTTTGATCTGATTCGCGAGGATGATGCTCTACCGCCGGCGCAGACGGTGCGCGTGTGTGACTCGCTGTCATGTCAGCTTGCCGGTGCGCAGGCGCTGCGTAGTGCGTTGTCGAGCGGCCTGGATGCGGCCGACGTGCGGGTGATTCGTGCGCCCTGCATGGGACGTTGCGACGTGGCGCCGGTGCTTGAGGTGGGGCACCGGCACCTTGGTCAGGCCAGCGTCGCTGCGGTTCAGGCGCTGCTCGAGTCGGGTGAGCTCGACCCTGAGCCAATCGTCTGGCCGCGTCTGGCGGACTATCAGGCGGAAGGGGGCTATGCGCTGCTGGCCGCGCTCCGTTCGGGTGAGGTGTCGGTTGATGCGCTCAGCGATCTGCTTGAGCGTGCAGGCCTACGTGGTCTGGGCGGCGCGGGCTTCCCGACCGGTAAAAAATGGCAGTTCGTCCGCGCCGAGCCGGCGCCGCGCTACATGGTCATCAACGCCGACGAGGGCGAGCCGGGCACGTTCAAGGATCGCTACCATCTCGAACAGGCGCCTCATCAGTTTCTTGAAGGCGCACTGATCAGCGCGACGGCCATTGAAGCCTGCGTGCTCTATATCTATTTGCGCGACGAGTATCCCGGCCTGCGCGGCGTGCTGCGCTCGGCGATTGCCGAGCTGGAAGCGGCTGGCTTGGTGGCGCCGGGCTTCATCGTGCTGCGTCGAGGTGCGGGCGCCTACATTTGCGGTGAAGAGTCGGCGCTCATTGAGTCGCTGGAAGGCAAGCCGGGCAAGCCGCGACACCGCCCGCCCTTTGTGGCACAGGTGGGTTTGTTTGGTCGACCGACGCTGGTGAACAACGTCGAGACGGTCTTCTGGATTCCGGCGCTGTATACGAAGGGCGCGGCGTGGTTTGCCAGCCAGGGGCGGCGCGGTAGGCAAGGCCTGCGCAGCTTTTCGGTGTCGGGCCGTGTCAAGGTGCCGGGCGTGCATCTGGCGCCGGCGGGCATTTCCCTGAATGAGTTGGTGGACGAATACTGCGGTGGCATGGCCGACGGGCACGCCTTGCTGGCTTATCTGCCCGGGGGCGCGTCGGGGGGTATTTTGCCGGCCTCGAAAGCCGACCTGCCGCTGGACTTTGACACCTTGCAGCCACATGGCTGTTTCATTGGATCGGCAGCCGTCATCGTCGTGTCGGATCAGGATGATCTGCGTGCCATCGCCAAAAACCTGATGGCTTTCTTTGCGGATGAGTCCTGCGGGCAGTGCACGCCGTGTCGGGTCGGTACCGAAAAGATGCTGGCCTTTCTCGAGGCTGATGAATGGGATGCGACAGTACTGCGCCGGCTCGCTCAGGTGATGCAGGATTCATCGATCTGCGGCCTCGGACAGGCGGCCCCTAATCCGGTCATCAGCTTGTTGACGTATTTCCCGGTGGATCTGGCGCGGCAAGGTGTGCAGGTGTGCGAAGTGGGAGACGCGTGATGCGCCAACTCAAACAACACGCCGAGGCGTCCGCCACATTCGAGCTCAGTCTCGACGGTGTGATGGTCGAGGCCTCACCCGGCGAGACCTTGTGGCAAGTCGCCAAGCGCGCAGGCGAGCATATTCCGCACCTGTGCTTCAAGGATGCGCAGGGCTACCGTGCCGACGGCAACTGCCGCGCCTGCATGGTTGAAATTGAAGGTGAGCGCACGCTGGCCGCCAGTTGTATCCGCGAAGCCAGACCTGGCATGGTGGTGAAAAGCGCCACCTCGGCGCGCGCTCAGGTGTCGCGCGAGGGGGTCATGGAATTGCTGCTGATCGATCAGCCCGATCGTGAGCTCAGCCCGGATCGCGCCAGTCACTTCTGGAAGACGGTCGATCAGCTCGACATGGACGCCGCCTCGGTGCGCGCCCGCTTGCCACAGCGTGCGCCCGACGTGTCGCGGCAAGACGCCACCCATGCCGCCATGCGCGTCAATCTGGACGCCTGTATCGATTGCAATCTGTGCGTGCGTGCCTGCCGCGAAGTACAGGTGAATGATGTGATCGGCCTGGCCTATCGCGGCGCGGCGTCCAAGGTGGTGTTCGATTTTGATGACACCATGGGCGCGAGCACCTGTGTGGCTTGCGGTGAGTGCGTGCAGGCCTGCCCGACGGGCGCCTTGATGCCGGCCACGCTGATCGATGCCGAGGGGCGCGGTGACTCGGCCTCGGCCGATCGGCAGGTGGACTCGGTGTGCCCGTATTGCGGCGTGGGCTGCCAGCTGACCTACCACGTCAAGAGTGATCGCATTTTGTTTGTCGAAGGCCGCAATGGGCCGTCGAACGCCGGGCGTTTGTGCGTGAAGGGCCGCTTCGGCTTCGACTACCCGAATCACCATGCGCGGCTCACACGCCCGCTGATCCGCCGCACGGGCGTCACCAAGGGCATGGACCCGGGCTTCGACCCAGCCAAGCCGCTCACCCACTTTCGCGAGGCCAGTTGGGACGAAGCGCTGGACCTCGCCGCCAAGGGTCTGATCGCGCTGCGTGATGTTCACGGGCCTGACGCGCTGGCCGGTTTTGGTAGCGCAAAGTGTTCCAACGAAGAGGCGTGGCTGTTTCAGAAGCTGGTGCGCACGGGCTTTGGGTCCAATCATGTCGATCACTGCACACGGTTGTGCCACGCCAGTTCCGTCGCCGCGCTGATCGAGTGCATTGGCTCGGGCGCGGTCACGGCATCCTTCATGCAGGCGCTGGAGGCCGACCTCGTGGTGCTGATCGGCTGCAACCCCGAGGCCAATCACCCCGTCGCCGCCACTTACTTCAAGCAGGCGGCCAAGCGCGGCACAAAAATCATCAGCCTTAACCCGCGCGGCCAGACGCTCGGCGGCTATGCCCATCGCACGGTGCGTTTCACGCTCGGCTCGGATGTCTCCTTGCTCAACGCCATGCTCAACGTGATCGTCGCCGAGCAGTTGGTCGACACCGACTACATCGCCCAGCACACCGAAGGCTTCGAGGCGCTCAAAGCCCATGTCGCGCCAATGACGCCCGAGGCCATGTCGGCCGTCTGTGGCGTCGCGCCCGACGAAATCCGCGAGATCGCTCGGCTGTATGCGAATGCGGAGCGCGCCATGATTTTCTGGGGCATGGGCATATCGCAGCACACCCACGGCACCGACAACGTGCGCTGCCTCATCTCGCTGGCGCTGGCCTGCGGACATGTCGGCAAGCCGGGTACCGGCCTGCATCCGCTGCGCGGCCAGAACAATGTGCAGGGCGCCTCCGACGCCGGACTGATCCCGATGATGCTGCCCGACTATCAGCGTGTCGGCGATACGCAGCTGCGCGCCGCGTTTGAGGAACTGTGGAACACGCCACTGGCCGAGCAGCCCGGCCTGACGGTGGTCGAGATCATGGACGCCATCACCGCCGGCAGCATTCGCGGCATGTACATCATGGGCGAAAACCCGGCCATGTCCGACCCCGATCTCGATCACGCGCGCGCCGCGCTAGCCAAGCTCGAACATCTCGTGGTGCAGGACATTTTCGTCACCGAAACGGCGCAGTTCGCCGATGTGATCCTGCCCGCGTCGGCCTGGTCCGAAAAAGACGGCACGGTGACCAATACCAACCGACAAGTGCAGATGGGCCGCGCCGCCGTGCCGCTGCCCGGCGAGGCAAAAGCAGACTGGTGGATTACGCAGGAGATTGCGCGTCGCTTCGGGCTGGACTGGCAATACACGCATCCGAGCGACGTGTTTGCCGAAATGGGGCGGGGCATGGGCTCGCTGGCGAATATCAGCTGGGCGCGGCTTGAACGCGAGGGCTCGGTGACCTACCCGTGCCCCGCCGAAGATGCACCGGGGCAGGATGTGGTGTTTGGCGATCATTTCCCGACTGCGAGCGGCCGTGCGCGCTTCTCGGTCGCCGCGCCGCTGCCGCCCGATGAGCCGGTGGACACGCAATACCCCACGGTGCTGACCACGGGGCGCCAACTGGAGCACTGGCACACCGGTTCGATGACGCGCCGTTCCGATGTGCTCGACGCGCTGGAGCCATCCGCGGTGGCCATGCTCGCGCCGGGTGAGTTGTTGCGTTTGGGGCTAAACGAGGGCGAAACGCTGACCATCACCACGCGGCGCGGGAGCATATCGCTGGCGACGCGCGTCGATCCGGCGATGCCCGAGGGCATGGTGTTCGTGCCGTTCTGCTACAACGAGGCGGCCGCCAATGTGCTCACCAATCCCGCGCTTGATCCCTTCGGCAAGATTCCAGAATTCAAATATGCGGCGTGTCGCTTGAGTGTTGGCGGTGCGGTGAATTAGGGCTGACCGACCAAGCGGACTTCGATGCGGCCGCGCAGGGCATTGCCCAGCCAGATCCGCTCAGCGCGCAACAGCTCGGTGCGCGTTATGGTGCGCTCGGTGACGCCGCCGCTGCGCAGTTCGCGTCGGCGGCAGATGCCGTTGAGCAGTCCGGCGCGCGCGGGTGGCGTGAACACCTGGCCGTCGATCTGGACAAACACGTTGCTCCGGCAGCCTTCGGCGAGCTCGTCGTTCTCGTTGAAAAACAGCGTATCGAAATGGCCGGCGGCGATGGCGCGCGGAAGCTCGGTGGCGTAGATGCCGCGTGCCGTGGTTTTGTGCGCCAGCAGCGGGTTTTCGCTGTCGATCGCCTGTGCCGAGAGTGAGACGGTTTGCGCACCACTCAAGGGCGCAAGGGCTTCGTGGGTGATGGCAATGTCGCCTGTTTGGCTCAGGCAGAGCCTTACACGATGCGTGCCGTTCAGTGTCCGCGCGGTGTTCAGAAGTGCATCGCAAATGGCGTCAACATCGCAGGCAAAACCGAGCGACGCGGCCGATTCGCTCAGGCGGGTCAGGTGATCGTCCAGCCATGGGTAAGCGTCGTCACTGCCGCCCTCGCAGCGCAGGGTTTCGATGAGCCGGATGTCGGCCGGCAGTTGCTGCAAAAAGCGCAGTTTGAGCAGGCACTCATCCCATTCGCCGACGGGGTCTGAGTCGTTCACGATGCCGCTCCCGGTATGGCAATGCAGCGCGCCCGAGGGCGCAATGGCCAGCGTGCGGATCGGCACATTGAAGCTGAAATCGCCATTGGGTGCGATCCAGCCGATGGCGCCGCAGTAAATGCCGCGCGGGCCGGTTTCGAGCGTACGCAGAATTTCCATGGCGCGAATCTTTGGCGCGCCGGTCACCGAGCCGCAAGGAAACAGTGCCCGCAGAATCTCGCCCAGCGGTGCATCAACCGGGCTGGCTGTTACGGTGGAGGTCATTTGCCATAGTGTGCGATAGGGCTCGGCTTCGAACAGCACCGGCACCTTTACGCCGCCCGGCGGGGCGAGTCGGCCGAGATCGTTGCGGATCAGGTCCACAATCATCAGGTTCTCGGCGCGGTTCTTTTCGCTGGCGGTCAGCGCGCTGGGCGGCTCGTCGATGGGGGCGGTGCCCTTCATCGGTTTGCAGGTCAGCGTGTCGCCGCGTCGATGCACAAACAGCTCGGGAGAGCGCGACATCAGGCCGCCGTCGGGGTGCAAAATCAGTGCGCCGTAGTGCACCGGCTGGGCCGCGCGCAAGCGCTGGTAGAGACGGTACGGGTCGCCGAAAGCGCGGGCGCTGAACGCAAAGGTGAAGTTCGCCTGGTAGCAGTCGCCGTCGGCAATGTAGGCTTTGATCTGGCCGATGGCAGCGAGGTAGCGTTTGCGGCTGAGCTGGGCCTCCAGCTCGATCAGTCCGGTCGGCTGCGCGCTGTCTTGCGCGTTCAGCCAGGTGTCGGTGGCTGCGTTGTCAAATGCATCGCAGCGCGCAAAGACCCAGGCCTGCAGTAGCGGTGTGTCGCTGGCCGGGCGCTGCGGCGCGAGCCGGGGTTCAAGCACATAGCCGAGTTCATAGGCGGCGGCGATCGCCACCCAATGCCCGGTCGCCTGCGCCGCTTCGATCCGCGCCAGCGTGTCGGTCAGCGTGTCCGGCGAGGTGCAGCACAGTATCTCGACCGGCTCGGACATCAGGCGCGACAGGCCATCGCCGAGATTGTCGTCAAACAAGGCAATGGGTGAGGGGGCGAAGAAAGTGGCGGGCGCGGTCACAACTACCCGCCAAGCCATGCGCGGCACAAAACGGGCATCAGGCGAACAGTTTGAGTATTGCGTCCAAACCGCTGTGATTCAGACTGCAATCGGCCTGCGCGCGCAGCACCGGTTTGGCCTTGTAGGCCACGCCGAAGCCGGCGGCACGGAACATGGGCAGGTCGTTGGCACCGTCGCCGGCGGCGATGACGCGGTCGGCCGGCAGGTCGAGCTGATTGCGGATGCGGGTGAGGTGATCGGCTTTGGCTTGCGCGTCGACCACCGGGCCGCAGACACGACCGGTGAGCTTGCCGTCGACCCGTTCAAGCGTGTTGGCGTAGGCGTGGTCAAAACCGAGCTCGGCCTTGAGGCGTTCGGTGAAGTAAGTAAAGCCACCCGAGACCAGCACGGTGACGATGCCTGCCGCCTTGAGCGCGCCGATCAACTCGCGCGCGCCGGGGTTGAGCTGCAGTCGCTCGCGGTACACCGTGTCCAGCGCGCTGGCGTCCAGGCCTTCGAGCAGGGCGACGCGGCGATTGAGCGATTCGCGAAAGTCGATTTCGCCCCGCATGGCCGCTTCCGTGATTTCGGCGACCTGGCTCTTTTTGCCGCACTGGTCGGCGATCTCGTCGATGCACTCGATGTCGATCAGCGTGGAATCCATGTCGGTCACGAACAGGCCAAAGTCGTTCAGGCGTCGGCCGGCCGGCACAAAGGCAAAATCCACACCCGCCGCGTCGCATAGCGCGGCAATGCCGTCGCGCGTTTGCGCGTCGACGAGCCGGAATGCGCTGGCGTCGATCTGCTCGATAGCCCGCGCGCCGCAGTGGCGCGCCAGGTCTTTCAGCACCGGCGTTTCAATGTCGGTGCCAAGCACAACAAGATTCATCAAGGCGAGGTCCGGGTCGGCAAGGTGGTGCGCAGAATGTCGCGGGCATGGCGCAGCATGTCGACCGTGGTGTCCCAGCTTACGCAGGCGTCGGTCACCGAGCAGCCGTATTTGAGCTGCGACAGGTCGGCCGGGATCGACTGGTTGCCGGCCTCGATGAAGCTCTCGATCATGGCGCCGACTACCGAGCGGTTGCCCTCGCGGATCTGGTGCACCACGTCGCGCAGCACCAGCGGCTGGTATTCGGGGTTTTTCCACGAGTTGGCGTGCGAGCAGTCGACCACCACGTTTTGCGCCAGCTTGGCCTTGTCCAGCGCCTTTTCGGCGAGATTGACCGACACGGTGTCGTAGTTCGGCCGGCCGCCGCCACCGCGCAGCACCACGTGCCCGTAGGGGTTGCCGCGGGTGCGCAGGATGGCCGAGCGGCCCTGGCCGTTGATGCCAAGGAAGCTGTGGCGATTGGCCGCCGAGACGATGCCGTTGATGGCGGCGTCCAGCGATCCGTCGGTGCCGTTCTTGAAGCCGACGGGTGTCGATAGGCCCGAGGCCATTTCGCGGTGGGTTTGCGATTCGGCGGTGCGGGCGCCGATGGCGGTCCAGGCGATCAGGTCGCCGTAGTACTGAGGCGCGATCGGGTCGAGCGCTTCGGTGGCGCAGGGTAGGCCGATTTCGTTGACGTCGAGCAGGAACTGTCGTGCCTTCTGCATGCCTTCATCGATGCGGAAGGAGTCGTTCATGTAGGGGTCGTTGATGTAACCCTTCCAGCCGGTGGCGGTGCGCGGCTTTTCAAAATACACGCGCATGACCAGCATCAGCGTGTCGGAGAGTTCATCGGCGAGCGCCTTCAGGCGGCGGGCATAGTCCAGGCCGGCGATCGGATCGTGGATCGAGCAGGGGCCGACCACCACAAACAGGCGGGGGTCTTCGCGATCCAGGATAGCCTGCAAGGCGCGGCGGCCTTCGAGTACCGTCAAGGTGGCCGCGTCGGTCATCGGCACCTGCGTCTTCACCTCTTCCGGCGAGGGCATGTGGTCTTGCGCAATGATATTGAGGTTTTCTGTCTGGGCGACGGTCATGGTGCGCTCTTTCCAGGCGGCGAAAAACGCGTAGTTTACCGCGCCTTTGATCGATTCGTCAGATAGGAAAACCTCGACGCGATTGTCATCCGACGAAGGGGCGTTGTGCGTGTGCAGAAAAAGCCCCTTGAATAGCAAAAAAGGCCGTCTCTCGACGACCCTCTCCAGATGGCAGTGAAGCGTAAATATCAGATGTTGCCAACGAACTCGCCGCGTGCGGGGTAGTTGTTCTTGAGCACGAAATCCATCGCGCCGAGCAGCTCGGAGAACAGCGGGCGGGCGAAGGGCATGGTCTGCACTGCGCCGTAGTACAGCGTGCCGTCGGGGCGCACAAAGAACAGCCCCGGTTCGCTGAACAGGCTGGGTTCATCGATGCCGATCGAGGTCTTGCCGCGGCTGGCCGAGATGTACAGACCCCAGTCGCGGGCCACGGCCAGCGGCAGATCGTAGCCAAAGCGCAGGTGATTGGCCTGCACCTTGTCGGCCATTTGCTGAGCGCGTTCCTGGCTGTCGCTGGAAATCGCGATGGTCTTGACCCCGCGTTCGGCAAATTCGGGGGCCAGGCGCTCAAGCTCCATCAGGTATTTGGCGCAGATCGGGCAGTGCAGCCCACGATAGAAGGCCACCATGGTGAAGGTGTCGGCATTGTCGGTGTGAATGTCGAAAGGCACACCGGCGAGTGTTGCGACCTTGAGTTGGGGGACAGCCTGGCGGGGAACGAGCATTTATTAGACTCCAGCGAGATTCGATGCTTGGAGTATTGCGTACGATATGCAACACTTTGTCCGTAAATGTTTGCAGATCGTACAAAATTATGCCAACAGCACCCCGCCTTGATCGTTTGACATCTCTTCTGGCCGGCCTGATGCCGCGCATTCAGATCCGCCATATGGGTGATCTGGCTGATGCCGCCGCCGTGGCGGCCGAGCCTGCCGATTGCTTGCACCTGCATCTGGTCGTGGCCGGCAGTGTCGAGTTTGATGGCTGCGATGGCACGCAAACCTTGAGTGCGCCGGCGATCGCGGTGTTTCGCAATGACCAGCCGCACGGGCTGCGACCGCTCGATGACACGCAGTGTCGGGTGTTTTGCGCCAAGGCGTTTTTTGACGGCCCGGCGGCGCCGCTGCTGCTCGAAGCCTTTGACGCGCCGTTGTTTTTACCGATGACGGCGGCGATGCCGGGGCTCACGCAAACCATACAACTCATTGCGCTCGAAGTTGAGTCGCCGCGTTGCGGCGGCGGTGTGTTGCTGAGTCACGCGGGCGAGATTTTGCTGATCGGGCTGCTGCGGCATTTGTTGTCGAACCAGATCCTGCCGCGCGGCGTGCTCGCCGGGCTGGCAGACCCAGGGCTGGCGCGGGCGTTGGTGGCGGTGCATTCGCAGCCGGCGGCGCCGTGGTCGCTGGAGGCCATGGCCGAAACCGCCGGCGTGTCGCGCACCACTTTTGCCGAGCGCTTCCGTGACAATCTGGGAATTACCCCACGGCGTTACCTGAACGCCTTCCGGCTGACCATTGCGCGGCGTGAAATAGCAGCGGGGCGCGGCCTCAAGCGGGCAGCGCAGGCGGCCGGCTACGAGAGCCCGGCGGCCTTGTCGCGGGCCTTGTCGCGCGTGGCAAACGAGGCAGGAGCGCCGTCCGCCGCCTGATCAGGTGATCAGCTTGAGCAGTTCTTTCACCGCCGCCGCGCGCTGTTTGACCGTCGGCGCGAGGATCTTGCAGATCAGCCGGTCCTGCCCGGCCATGCGCATGTTGCGGTCTTTCTGGATGAGTCCGATGACCTTCATCGGGTCGATCGGCGCGGCCACGCCAAACTGAATGCTCAGCTGGCTCTCCGAGACATCCAGCTTCACCACGTCCATATCCTTGAGCATCACGCGCAGACGGTGCGTCTCAAGCAGCGCCAGGGTTTGCGGCGGCATCTCGCCGAAGCGGTCGATCAGCTCCTCCTGCAGGTCGCGCAACTCGTCTTCGGTGTCGGTGTTGGCCAGTCGCTTGTAGAGCGTGAGGCGTTCCTGCACGTCGGCGCAGTAGGCGCTGGGCAGCAGGGCGGGGCTGTGCAGGTTGATTTCGGACACCACATCCAGCGGTTTGGTGAGGTCCGGCTCGCGGCCGGCTTGCAGGTCGCGCACCGCGCGCTTGAGCATCTCGGTGTAGAGCGAAAAGCCGATCTGCTGGATCTCGCCCGACTGGTTTTCGCCCAGCACCTCGCCGGCACCGCGAATCTCTAAGTCGTGCATGGCGAGGAAGAAGCCGGAGCCGAGGTCTTCCATCTGCGTGATGGCTTCGAGCCGCTTCTGCGCCAGTGCGCTCGGCTTGGCGTGCGCGTCGGTGAGCAGGTAGGCGTAGGCCTGGTGGTGCGAGCGCCCGACCCGGCCGCGCAGCTGGTGTAATTGCGCCAGGCCGAAGCGGTCGGCGCGGTTCATGATGATGGTGTTGGCGGTCGGGATGTTGATGCCGGTTTCAATAATGGTGGTGCACAGCAGCAGGTTGGCGCGCTGCTGGGTGAAGTCGCGCATCACGCGCTCCAGCTCGCGCTCGGGCAACTGGCCGTGGCCGACCACGATGCGCGCCTCGGGTAGCAGCTCGGTGAGTGAGTCGCGCACGTTCTCGATGGTGTCGACTTCGTTGTGCAAGAAGTACACCTGCCCGCCGCGCTTGAACTCGCGCAGCACCGCCTCGCGGATGATGCCTTTGCTCCAGCGCTGCACAAAGGTCTTGATCGACAGCCGTTTCTGCGGCGCCGTGGCAATCACCGAAAACTCGCGCAGCCCCTCCAGCGCCAGACCCAGCGTGCGCGGGATCGGCGTGGCGGTGAGGGTGAGGATGTCCACCTCGGCGCGCAGCTGCTTGAGCGACTCTTTCTGGCGCACGCCGAAACGGTGCTCCTCGTCGATGATCACCAGCCCCAAGCGTTTGTACTGCACGTCTTTTTGCAGCAGGCGATGGGTGCCGATGATGATGTCCACCTTGCCTTCGTCCAGCTCCTTGAGCGCTTGCGTTTGCTCTTTGGCGCTCTTGAAGCGCGACAGCTCGGCGATCTTGATCGGCCAGTCGGCAAAGCGGTCGGCAAAGGTCTGGTAGTGCTGCTCGGCCAGTAGCGTGGTCGGGCACAGCACCACCACCTGCTTGCCGTCGGCCACGGCAATGAAGGCCGCGCGCAGGGCGACTTCGGTTTTGCCAAAGCCCACATCGCCGCACACCAGCCGGTCCATTGGCCGGCCGGACTGCATGTCCTTGATCACCGCGTCGATGGCCGCTTGCTGGTCGGCGGTTTCTTCAAAGCCGAAGGCCTCGGCAAAGGCGTCGAGGTCATGTGTCTTGAAGCTGAACTTATGGCCCGTGCGCGCGGCGCGCTGGGCATACAGCGCCAGCAGCTCGGCGGCGGTGTCGCGCACCTGCTGGGCGGCTTTTTTCTTGGCCTTGTCCCACTGGCCGGAGCCCAGCCGGTGCAGGTCGACCGCCTCGGGGTCGGCACCGGCGTAGCGAGTGATCACATGCAGTTGCGATACCGGCACATACAGCTTGTCGCTGCCCGAGTATTCCAGATGCAGAAACTCGGTGTCGCCTTCGCCCAGGTCCATGTGCACCAGGCCGAGGTAGCGGCCCACACCATGCGACACATGCACCACCGGGTCGCCGATCTTCAGCTCCGACAGATCGCGCAGCCAGCCCTCGACGGTGGCCTTGCGCCCGCCGTCGCGCCGGCGCTGGGTGCGTGCGGTGTTGGCGTAAAGCTCGGTCTCGGTGAGGATCGCCAGCTTCGCCTCGGGCAGGATGAAGCCGCGCGTCAGCGGGCCGGCCGACAGGCACAGCGGTGCCTGACTGCTCAGAAAGGCGGCCAGGTCGTCGCACTGCGTGTAGGGCAAGTCGTACTCGGCAAAGTACTCCGCCATCGTCTCGCGCCGGCCGGCCGACTCGGCCAGCATCAGCACGCGTCCGTCAAAGCCGTCCAGCCAACGTTTGAGCACCTGCAGCGGATCGTTCGCCTTGCGCTCGACCGCCACGGTCGGCACCGGTAGCGACGCCACTTCGCCCTCGCGCGGCGCGCCAATCTGCAAGCGCGGATGCGCGGCCAGCCGGGTGAAGAACGCCTCCTGGTCCAGAAACAGCGCCCGCGGCGCCATCACCGGCCGGCTGCGGTCGCCATCGAGCAAGTCGTAGCGTGACTGTGTGTCGCGCCAGAAGTCGGCAATCGCCGTTGGCACATCGCCATGCAGCAACACCCGGCACGCCGTCGGCAGGTAATCAAACAGCGTGGCCGTGTCGTCAAAAAACAGGGGCAGAAAATACTCGACGCCCGCCGAAGCGATGCCGTTCGACACGTCTTTGTAAATGGAGGCCCGGCTCGGGTCGCCCTCAAACGTCTCGCGGAACGTACTGCGAAAGCGTGTGCGGCCCGCCTCGTCGAGCGGAAATTCCCGCGCCGGCAAGAGGCGAATCTGATCCACCGGATACACCGTGCGCTGCGTGTCCGGGTCGAAGGTGCGGATGGTGTCCACATCGTCGTCGAACAGATCAATGCGGTAAGGCAGCGTCGAACCCATCGGAAACAGATCGATGATGCCCCCGCGCACGCTGTACTCGCCCGGGCTCACCACCTGCGTCACATGCGCATAACCCGCCAGCGTCATTTGTTCGCGAAACGCATCCCCATCCATCCGCTCGCCGCGCTTCACAAAAAAGGTATGCGCCGCCAGAAAGCTCGGCGGCGCCATGCGATACAGCGCCGTCGACGCCGGCACCAGCACCACATCCGCCTCGCCCCGCGTAATCGTATACAGCGTCGCCAGCCGCTCAGACACCAGATCCTGGTGCGGCGACAGCGCGTCGTAAGGCAGCGTCTCCCAGTCCGGTAGCACACACACCCGCAAGTTGGGCGCAAACCACAGGATCTCGTCACGCAGCCGCTGCGCATCGATCGGGTTGGCCACCACCACGACCTGCATCGTGCCATTACCCAGTGCAGAGATCGCCAGCGCATCGGATGAACCAGCGAGCGCGGGCAGGTCGACGCGTTGGCCGGGTTTGGCGGCGGGCAGGGCCGAGAGGGAGGGGAGCAGTGGGTGGGGGGCGGACATGCGAAGAAAGGGCGTTTGGGGGCGGGGCGTTGATTATACGGGAGCCGACGCCGAGCGATTGCCGGGACGATGGTGCTGACCGAACTCAATCGAGAATGGTATCGGCGTCGCTACGGTAGCGGCTAGCTCTGGTCCGCTGGACGTGGTTCACGTGGGGAGGGGATGTCGGGAGATTTTACGGAGGTAGATGCAGGTATCTTTTGTCGGAAGGGTAACCGTATGTAGTAAATAGACATTTTTCTTCGGGCATCTTTCTTGCATAATGCGATCGGTTTTCAAGGGGCCGATCGAAGCATAAACGCGCCGTCTGGAGAAATTAATGCATCGCAAAAAATTTGGAAGTGTTCGCCGACATTTGCCGGCTATTGGCTTGTTTGTGGCCAGCTTTGGCATATCGCCTTTACCTACCTACGCAGTGACAATGGATGTGTTGGGTGTAGATGGTAGCGACGGTGTCAATGGTAGTGGAGGCACAAACGGTGGTGGCGCAACCGCCAAGCTTCCGCTTAACAATGACAACACCAGTAGTGCGAAAGCAACGGGTGGTCAAGGCGGGTGGGCAGGTGACAAGAATTTGGGCGTTGGGGTGATCAATGGTCAGCCGAATGTTCTTGGACGTGGTGGCGACGGCGGTTCGGCGACTGCGGACGGGAACTCCACCGTGTTGTCGGGCAGTGCGTCAGTTCTTGCCCAGGCGATCGGCGGATTTGGGGGGGTTGCAGCGGGCGCCGGCTACGACGGAGGAAAAGGCGGCGATGCTACTGCCAAGGGGCAGGGTATGTCTGGCGGCAACGGGGCGTACTACGGCGTTTCTGCCCGGGCAGTTGCTGGGGCAGGGGGAAGCAGCTTTTTTGGAGATGGCGGACGCGGCGGCAGCGCTATTGGTTCGTCGTACGGACATTTTGTCGGCTTTTCCAATGCAAATCTCGTCAGCGAGGCCATTGGGGGCGTGGGCGGCACCGCGCATTACGGTGGCGGTCGTGGCGGTGACGGTGGGGTAGCCGCTATTGGCTTCACCTACGGGCAAGGCGCCGGGAGCCTTGGTGTGAGGACCGACGCTCTAGGTGGCAATGGTGGATCGGGTTATTCGGGTGCCTCGGGCGGCAACGGTGCTGACACCGTCATCGTTGATGGCGCACGGGGATCATCCAGCAACTCTCTGTCGCTGTCGCAGTTCGCGAAAGGTGGCCACGGTGGATATTCGGAGAGTGCACTTGCCGGGAATGGCGGCAATGCGACATCCCGGCTGGATCAGACGTTTTCGCTCTATGGTGAGCGCAGTGTGTCCGGGTCTGTTACGGCCGAGGGGGGGCGAGGCGGAACCACGAACACGGGGGCTGCGGGCAATAGTGGGAATGCGACCGCCTATATCTCCATAGGATCAGAGAGATTCGGTTCGACCGCGCGGGCAACTGCCCGGGCCATATCTTTCGGCACCCCGGGGGGTAAAGCTGGTACAGCCGATGCCGAGGCGTTTGCAAGTTCGCGCGGCGTGGGCTTTGCCGAGGCGAATGCCTACGCAGCAGGCAACAGCGGCCATGCCAACGCATCGAGTATGACCAATCACTCCTTCGAGGTTGGCAGCGGCACCGCACGCAGATATATACACCCGGTGATCAAGGCAGGAGCAAGCGCCCAGGTTGGCGAGAATACGGCGAATGCCTCGGACGTGACGCAGCAGGTTAACAGCGTTGCCATGACCGGATTTTCCGGTGGGGTCGCCAGAGCGCTGCCAGATCTGTCTGTCGGCAGCAACGGTATCGAAGCGTTTTCCTATGCTGACGGATTGCTAGGAGGTGGGCAGTTCGAGAGCCTTCTAAGCAGCCATCGTGCAATCGATACATCTTTTGTCGCTGGCTCCGAGCAGAGTCTGATTGGCGTAGGTGTCATTGGCGCAAACTACAGCGAGTTCGCAATTGGGCAGCGCAAGTACACGGGAAGTGCGCAGTATTCATATGCGTTCGATCAGGCGACCGATGTTCTGCTCGGGTTGATGGACTTTTCTGGCCATGACGCATCGAATCCGATGGCTCTCGATTTTTCGGTAGCGAACGCTGGCCAAACATTGTTTTCTCGCAGTTTCATCACTTTGTCCGATGCCCGTGGTTTCTTCGTCAATAATGCGATCAACCTTGGCTCGTTCGTGGGGCAAGTCGATCTGGCCATCAACTTTTCGCTTACCGCAGACAGATCGCAGGGTGCAGCATTCACCTACCTCCTCGCCGCTGGCTCTGCGACAATTGCGCCGGTTCCAGAGCCGAGCCAGTTCGCAATGTTGCTCGCGGGTTTGGGCGTTGTTTCCTTGACGATTCATCGGCGGGTGCGCAGGCCTTAAGAAGAATAGGGAGCAGACCACGGGTTATTGACGAAAATTCGTGGCCTGCCCCCTATGTTTGTGCCCATAAATCCATCGATCAGCATTGGCTGATTGCCTCGGGCGCCGCAGGCGGTTCGAGCCGCTCGCGCACGATCTGCTTCTTCGGCTTGATCCGTTTCTCGGCATACATCTTCTTGAGTTGTCGATTCTCCGCCTCAAGCACCTTGAGCCTCGCCATCAGCGAGGCGTCCATGCCGCCGAACTTGCTGCACCACTAGCTGAACGTGGCCGAGCTGATGCCGTGCTCACTGACCTGCCCCCACTTTAGTACCAACAATCTGTTAGCAAAGTCCCGAGTTTCACTGCTTTGATTGGTTGGTGGGATGCCCGTCATCGGGTGAATTCACCTGATGACGGGGGTGCGTGTCGTACTTCAAGTGCCTAAACCCACACGCAACCCGTCGCCCGCGCGAAGCCCGGCGCAGCATCCAAAGCAGCCGGTTGATGTCGGCTGGGCGAGCCGCCCTGGCCTGCTCTCGGTGTCGGCCGCGGTGCAGGCGGGCAGGGCGAGCTCGCCAACCCGAACAAGGCAAGGGTGGGTTGTGTGGGGAGTTCAGGTGAGCAGCGCCGGTAGGGTGTCACCACGTACCACGAATTGCAGCGCGAGTCCGTTGTTGCAGTAGCGTTGGCCGGTGGGTTGGGGGCCGTCGTCAAATACATGGCCTTGGTGGCCGCCGCAGCGCGCGCAGTGGTACTCGGTGCGCGGCCAGATCAGCTTGTAGTCGCGCTCGGTGTTGACCGCGCCGGTCAGCGGCTGCCAGAAGCTCGGCCAGCCGGTGCCGCTGTCGTATTTGGTGGCGCTGTCGAACAGGGGCAGGTAGCACGCCGCGCAGATATAGGTGCCGTCGCGCTTCTCGTGGTTCAGCGGGCTGCTGCCGGGTGGCTCGGTGTTGTGCTCGAAGAGGACCGCGTAGGCCGGGCGGGGCAGCAGCTCTGCCCATTCGGCTTTTGATTTCATCAATTTGGGGCGGTCCGAGCTTGCTGCTGCGGCGGCGATGTGATGTCCGCCCAGTGAGAGCAGGGTGGCTCCCATCAGGGTCTGGAGCGATTGGCGTCGGTTCATGGTGTACCTCCTTTGCACGGTGTGCGGGGGGCGTGCCGCGCTCAGCCGGCTGACGGGCCGGGCGTGCGGCTGCGGCGCTTCGCCGCCGCTCGCATTTTTGACAGCGCCGCGGTGACAAGATTCGCCAGGCGCTCGCACACGGGCCTTGTCCCCAGGCTCAGGCCGGGCTTTTTTCTCGCCGTTCGACGGCCGGCGCTTGCCGCCCGACAGTGTCGGGCCTAAATTGGAATCTCCCAATCGAAGGGAGAAGGCATGAAACGATTCCTTACCGCGTTGCTCACCGCACTGTTCGCCTTCGGCAGCCTATCGGCAGTCGCTTGCACAGGAGACAAAGCCAAGGACGACACCGGCGGCATGAGCACGCCATCGCAGCCGAAGAAGTAGGCTCCGCCGGAGCCGAATCGACAAGGGCCGGTCATGCCGGCCCTTTCCTTTGGTGCGCCCCGCATGGGCGCATGCCTGCGGGTGCAAGTGCCGCAGTAAGTTGATCGAGAGCACGAAGTGAGGTGCAACCGAGGGCGCAATGCGCTCGATCAGGGTGTCGTGCGAATTGGTCGATGACGCCCGAGCCCAAAAGCTCATGGCGCAAGTTCGCGCGCCACGCGGAATCCGACGCAGTAGCTGCGTTTGTACGGCTCCCAGGCCTCGCGCCGTGCGGAGCGCAGTTGTGTTGGCGGATAGGCCCAGCAGCCGCCGCGAATGACGCGGGTGGCGCAGTTCGGATTGACCCAGGCGGCGCCGGTGCGTCGGGTCTCGTCAGGCATGCCGGCATAGCCTTCGTGGTAGCAGTCGGCCACCCATTCGTGGACGTTGCCATGGGTGTCCATGAGGCCGAAGGCGTTGGGGCGATAAGCGCCGACGCGGGCGGTGCCCATGGTGGTGCCGTCGGCGCACCAGCGGTTGGCATTCCATGTGTCACCGAGCCCGCGATCGGCGCCGTTGCCGTACTGGCACAGACGGCCTTCATCGTCGCCAAAGGCGTAGCTCTCCTGGCTGCCGGCGCGCGCGAGGTATTCCCACTCCGCTTCGGTGGGCAGGCGGTAGCTTGCGCCCGCCTTTTTGCTCAGCCAATTGGCGTAGGCTGTTGCGTCGTCCCAGTTGATGCAGACCACGGGGTGGTCGTCGGTTTGGGGGAAACCGGGGGTTTGAAAGTCCCGCCCGGGAATGGCGTCCCACACTTTGGCGGGCGCGTCCGGATTGATCACCCCGATGCATTCGAAGCCGATCGCATGGCCGGTTTCCTTCACAAACTGGCGAAATTGCCCGACGGTGACTTCGAAGCGCCCCACCGCGAATTTATGGGCAATCTGTACCTGTTGGCGTGGCCCCTCGTGGCGATCTTCGACGACGGTCCATTCGGTATCGAGTGATCCCATGAGGAATTGCCCCGCCGGAATCACGACCATTTCGGGGCAGTCTTCGCAATCGGCAAACCGGGACAAGGCCGCATTGCCCTGCGGGCCGGACTGAGGTGATGCAGGCAACTCGGCCAGTCGTTGCGCTGCGGTCGGGGCCTCGGCGCTGTCTCGAAAGACGGACAAGAAATCGGACAGCGGGCGGCGGTCGGTGGTGTCCTTGATCTTGCTCCATGCACGGGCGCTGATGTATTTCATCCACATGCCCGCCTCGTCGGCCTCCGGGCTGCCTGTATGACGGGTGATGAAGTCGGTCAGATAGGCCGGGTTGGTTTTGTCGCCGTAGGTGAGGGCGCCCCACTCGCGTGCCGACGGGCGGACCAGCGCTTCGAGGCCAAAGGCGCTTGGCAGCGTGCCGGTGTAGAGGGCGGCCAGCGTGGCGGCGCCGGCAGCGGCGAGCGCGCCTGCCGCAAGCGCTCGGCGCAGCGGGCCTTGATTCCGCACCGTGAAGGGCAGGTGCCGGCGGATGGTGGCGATGAGCCGGTCGGCATCGCGATCAAAATGTTCGCGACTCACCTCGACCGCGTTGCGCTCAACCAGCGCGCGGACATCGTCCGGTAGATCATCGGCATTGGGCACGCTGGCGCCATCGACCAGTACGGGAATCACGTGCACGCCGTCGCGCCGCAGCGCCGAGGCGATTTCGATGCGCACGAAGTCGTTCGGGTCGTCGATCCGGCGACGATCGCTCGACGCTTCGGGCGCCAGCCAGTCGGGCCCGATGATGGCCAGGAAGACGTCGCATTTGGCAACTTCGGCATCCAGCAGGCGGGCAAAGGCCTCGCCGCCTTCGATGCCGGTCACGTCGATGAAGACATGGCGGCGCGGCAGAACACGCACCAGACGATCATGCAGTCTGCCGGCCCATCCCGCGCTGTCGTCGCGGCGGTAGTTGATGAAGATGTTTCCGCTCATGTGCGTGCGCGCCTGTGCCTCCTTGAGGACGCCGGGGGGCAAATTGCGGGCGTGGATGCCGGCGCCACTGGTGCCGGCGCGCCTTGACCTGCTCTACCCCCTAACCCATATTAAATTTAGAACAGGCATGCGGCGAGCGATACATTTGGCATCGCACGCTGATGACGGTCGCACATCGGGCCGGGTGTGCTGCAGGGAAACGCGCCAGCACGAAAGTGCCGGCAGGTCGCCATCAAATCGCGTTGGCACCAGGAGGGTTTAAACCATGCAATCGTGGATGACCAGATTGCGCCATGGCGTTTTCCTGAGCGCCTGCATTGTTGCCGGTGCCTCGGGCGTGCACGCGCAGGGCACGGAGGTGACGGCGGCGCGCACGGTTGATCCGCAGGGCATCCCGGGGAGCGTTGGCGTATCGGCTGCCTACGGCTATGTGGATGATGGGCGCGACGGGTTTCTGGGGGCGACGCGCTGGCATCAGGAGTCGCTCTCTGGCGATATCCGGAGGGGTCGATACTGGTTTGGTTTGACGGCCAATCACACCGAGTCGCGCAAGGATCTCAAATCGCACACCTTGCAGTCGGGGCTTGACGCCGGGTCCCAGGTGGCAGGCGGCAGGTCGCGCACCATCAGCAACGGACTGCTGCTTCGGGCTGGCACGGCGGTGGGCGATGTTGATGTTGGCGGCTTTGTGGGGTACGACACCGGTGAAACCCGTGAGCTTCGCGAGGCGGGCGCCGTGACCGCGCGATGGGCGCGCGACGTGACGACAAGTTCATTCGGCGCGTACGCAAGCACGCTGGTCGATCTCGGCGACGGATGGTATGGCATGCCGACTGTTCAATACCTCTGGTCGAAGACCGTGTCCGACGCCACGACCGACTCCTTTGGCCAGGCCATTGCCGAGGAGCGGGACTTGCTGATCCGTGGCCGCATTGGCGGCGAGCTCGGGTATCAGACTTTTGTCGCGGACCGTATCGCGACCTTCGGTGTGCGCCCCTACCTCGTGCATGATTTTCACCCGTTCCGTAACTTTTCGGACCGCACGGCGATGGACCTGAGTGTGTTTGCAACGCTCAGCGGTGAGGCTGTTACGACCGGTATCGAAATCACCACAACCCTGGGGCGAGACGATTTCAATACCGTCAGTGGACGACTGTTTGTCTCGATGACTTTCTAGCCCGCCACTTTCACCCGAGCTGCCCGGATGCTCCCGGCCAGGAGGTGCGACACATGAAACGATTTTTGAATGGATCACCGATGGCCATGTTTGGCTGCATGCTCGCACTGCTGTTCAGCATGCCGGCGATTGGCGCGAACATGGGCGGAGGTATGGGAGGCAGTTCGCAGGGCTACATCACCGCGCCGCCCACGCCTAATGCAACCCCCGTGCGTTTGCAGCCGTCGCCCGAAGTGACTGGAAAACAGGACAAGCCGCCGGACAAGTGCAAGACCTGCGCGAACTGCCTCACCGAGTCGTGCCGGAGCATGTGCTGGCAGCGGTATTGCCGTAAGTAGTGTATTTCTTCCGAGTGGCGGGGCGCTGATTTTTGGTTGTGGCCGGCGTTGTGTGGGTGGTGTGGGTCGGCTGCGGCGGGTTTGGCCCGCCCGTGTGGCGATGCGGATTTGGCTAGATGCCGATCTGTGTGGCGACGTATTGGCCGATGGCCATCGCAGCCGTCAGGCCCGGCGATTCAATGCCAAACAGATGAATGAGACCCGGCACGCCGTGCTGCGCCGGGCCGTCGATACGGAAGTCGGCATCGGGCATGTTGGGGCCGACGATCTTGGGGCGCACGCCGGCGTAGCCGGGCTCGAGTCGGCCGTCTTCGAGTTGCGGCCACCAGCTGCGGATGGCCTCGTAAAAGCGCTCGGCGCGGGCGGGGTCGACGTGGTAGTCGGGGCGGTCTATCCACTCAACGTCGGGGCCGAACTTGGCCTGGCCGCCGAGGTCGAGGGTGAGGTGCACACCCAGGCCACCGGGCTCGGGCAGGGGGTAAATCAAGCGCGAGAAGGGGGCTTTGCCACTGAGGGTGAAGTACACGCCGCGGGCGAACCAGGCTTGGGGCAGCGTGGCTTTGGCCGGGCCGGTGATGTGCTGGCCGAGGGCGACGGCGTCGAGGCCGGCGGCGTTGATGACCCAGCTTGCGCGCAGTTCCATTTCTTGCTCGCCGCCCATACGCAGGACCACACCACCGTTGTCGGCGTAACCATCGATGACCGGGCTGCCGAGGGCAAGCATGGCGCCGTGGTTCTCGGCGTCGCCGAGGAGCGAGAGCATGAGGCCGTGGCTGTCGACGATGCCGGTCGATGGCGAGAGTAGCGCGGCGTGGGCGTCGAGCGCGGGTTCGAGGGCGGCGATTTGGGTGCGGTCGAGGTGTTGCAGGTCGGTGACGCCGTTGGCGGTGGCTTTGGCGCGAATCCGTTCGAGCGCACCGGCTTGCTCGGGGCGGGGGGCGACAACGAGTTTGCCGCAGCGCGCATGGCCGACGCCGCGCTCGGCGCAGTAGGCGTAGAGCTGGTCGCGGCCTTGCACACACAGGCGGGCTTTGAGCGAGCCGGTGGGGTAGTAGAGGCCGGCGTGGATGACTTCACTGTTGCGCGAGCTGATGCCGGTGCCGAAGGCGGTTTCGCGTTCGAGCACGATGACTTCACGGCCGGCTTCGGCAAGGGCTTTGGCGCAGGCGAGTCCGACAACGCCGGCGCCGATGACGATGCAGTCGACTGTGTCCATGGAGTCTCGATAGGTTTGAGTTCGGGTAGGGCGGAAAAGCGTAGCGCCTTCCGCCATCGGCGCCACATGGATGGGTAGGCCGGCGGATGTGCCTGCGGCTTATCCGCCCGACGGAATTTTTGCGGTGTTCGCTCGGGCGGATTTTTACCAGATTGGCGCGCGGGGTGGTAGCCCGGATGCAGCGTAGCGGAATCCGGGGACAGTGGTTGATCACACAAGACGCTCCATTCGGCGCTTGACGATCGATCCCGGATTCCGCTGCGCTGCATCCGGGCTACGTCAGAACGTCACGCTAACGCCTTCGTCGGGCAGGTCTTTGGGTTCGTAGGCGACCTGGTCGACGATTTGCCCATCGGCGTCGAGCACGGTGATGGTGTCGCGGTCGTTATTGAGTTTGACGGCGCTGCTCATGGTGATGCGCAGGGTGTCGCCGCGGGCGATGCGGCCGTCGATGGCCTGGCTGCCTTTGGCGTCGGCGACGCGCCAGCCGGTGAGCTCAACATCGGTGTTGCTGGTGTTGAGCAGGGTGACGGTTTCGTGGCTGTGTTCGGGGCGCTCGACCGGATTGACCAGCGCGCAGATGATGCGCACGCCGCTGGGGTGGCGGGGGCGCGAGGGGAGCACGCCGCCGACGGTGGCGGGGAGGATGTAGTCGTCGGGCACGATCACCACGTCTTCGGGCGCAAACATGAGGCGCAGCGTGGTGCCTTGGGCGCGGATCATGTCGTGCAGGTTGCCCACTTCCATGGTGGGCAGCAGCAGGCGGTCGTCACGATTGCGGGTGTCCTGGCGCAGCCAGGCGTCGAAGGCGTCAAAGTTGGTGTGGCCGGCCTGGAAGTAGGGCGCGATGCGGCGAAAGAGCTTGGGCCAGAGGATGCCGTTCTGCAGGGCGTCGACGCCGTCCAGCGTGATGCCGGTGCTCATGGAAGGCGCGTGCGCCCAGAAGCCGAGCCGGTTGTCGCGCGCGTGGCGGACGCTGCGCCGCAGGTGCTCGCGCAGCTCGGGTGGCAGGCCGAGATAGAAGGCGCCGTAGGCGTGGCCCTGGTGCAGCATGAAGGCGTTGAGGCTGGTGTCGAGCATGTGCGGCTGCATGAAGATGCGCGAGCCGTCGATGGAGGGGTGCTCGCCGGTATACACAAAGGCGACGCTTCGGCCGTAGGTGTCGAGCCCCATGGACAGAATGTAGCCGCGCACGGGGTGGGTCTCGACGGTCTCGACTTTGTAGGGGTGGGTGTCAAAGTATTTGATGGCGCCAAAGCCGATGTGCGCCATGAGGGCGTCGCGGGCGGCGAGTGCGAGCGGCAGGTGTTGGTGGTATTCGGTGTCTTCGACGTCAAAGTGCGTCTCCAGCGCGTCGACGCCTTCGAAGCGGATGCTGGTGATGCCGGCCTGGTTGAAGCCGGGCATTCGGTTGGGGCGTGGCAAGCGTTCGATCAGTTGCGGGTTGTCGGGCTGGAACTTGATGGTGTCGCCGTCTGGCTCGGGACCGCTGAGCGGGATGTGCGGGTAGTGGATGTGAAAGCTGCCCTTGATGAGCGTGTAGGCCATGTGTGCAGGCTCCATGGGGTTGGGTGGCGCGAGGCGGCGCCGTACTTTTAGGGTAGTTGGCCGGCGTGCGAATGGCATTGTTGACATTGACGGCGATGCCCTCACTTGAGGGATGTGCCGCGCATCGATGTCCGATCGGTGATAGCGTTGTGCATTGCACCCACGTCGTAAACAGGAAGCATCATGCGTATCGATCCGAACCAACAGCGCGTTTTTGAAGCCTTTGCGCGCCGCAATGGCCGTCCGCTCAGCCCGTGGCAGAAGATTGTCGGCTCGGTGGCGGCGATTGGATTGTTTGGGCTGGCGCTGGTGTTTTCGGTGGTGGTGTTTGCGGCGGTGCTGACCGTGGGCGCAGCGGTGTGGGGCTGGTTCTGGTGGAAGACGCGCAACTTGCGCAAACAGATGCGCGAGGCGCAGGCGAATCAGCCGGGGCGTCAGCAGGATGGCCTGGTGATCGAGGGCGAGGTGATCCGCGAGGTGGATGAGCCGGACGACCGACGCCCTTAAGCGCCGCGATGCCTGGCGGTGTCAGGCGAAGATATTGACCTGTTCGCCCGAGGCCGGATTGGGCTCGATCTGCGATATCGCCGCCTGTAACTGACGGCTGGCGCCATCGGCGCCGACAGCTGGCTCGTTCTGAGTCGCTAATTCTCGTTGTGCTTGCTGAATCAATTGCGCTGCAATGGCTGCGACCCGGTAGTCCTGCGATGAGGGATCCGCCGGGGCGAGCGCTGCACGCTGGATTTGCTGCGCCTTGGCGATGGTTTCGTCCGGCGTGCGGCCGGGGGAGACGTCGATGCCGACTTCGCCACCGACGGCATACATCTGCCCGTCGGGGCCGCGCACGGTGGAAAAGCTGGCACCGCCTTGCGCCAAGCCACCGGCGGCAGCCAGGTGGGCAGCCTCGTGCGAGCGAACTTTGCGATCGGTGCTGGCCAGCGCAGCGACTTCGGCCGCGACGGCGGCGGCTTCGCGGGATTCGGTTTCCTTGGAACTGACCTTGCTGGTGGCGACGTTCGTGTTGTCTGCTGCCGCCCTGGGCTCGGTGGCTGCTGGCGCGGCTTCGCCTGCCGGTGCGCGTTGGAGCGCGGCAAAGTAGCTTGGCAAGGCAGCGGAGACGGACATCATGAGATATCCCCAGAAATGGTCGACGCCCCTACTCTAGTGCTTTTTATAAACATGCAAAAGGGTTAGATGGGCTTTGTTGCAAGGGGGTATTTCCCTTGCAGGGCAAGGGCTTATGTTCCTTGTGGCGTCGCGTCGTCGGCGTTTGGCAGATGGTGTTCGAACCAGCGTACGAGCAGCGGGATGACGCGCGCCAGCGCCGCAGGTGCGCTGAGGCCGGCATCGTCGATGTCTTGCCACGCGGTTTGGGCGTGGATCAGTTCGAAGGCTTTGTGCATCATGGTTCGACTGGGGTCGTCGTGGCTGACGGCGACGCACAGCGGCAGGGCCAGTGCGCCCAGCGGGCCGGCGCCGGCCAGGTCGATGCGGCCGCCGAGGCAGAACAAGGCGCTGAGCCGGTCGGTCGAGCGGCTGCCGGCGCGAATGGCTGCGCCGCTGGCGGTGCCGCCGGCGACCAGGCCGCGCGCCAGTCCGTGCAGCGGGGGTTGGTGGTCGAGCCAGGCGAGGGCGGCTTCGATGCGATTGGCGAGCAGCGGCGTGTTGTAGCGCAGATCAGGGTCGCGCTCGTCTTCGTGCGGAGTGAGCAGATCGAGCCCGAGGGTAGCGAAGCCGGCGCGGTTGAGGGCGTCGCTGATGGCGCGTTCGCGGGCGGCTTCGTCGTCATGGAGCGTGCTACGCGTGATCATTACGAGGCCGCGGACATCCGGCGCATGCGCCAGCCGGGCGGCCAGCCAGACGGGACCGGCGGGGAGGCTGAGAGTGGAGTGACGGAGCGTGAGCGACATGGCGTGAGCATCGCACGGCTATTCGGCCGCTGTCGAGCGAATGGCGACCGGAATGCGCCGATTGCCAAAGGAGCGCTCGAAGGGCGCGAAGTGTCCGGGAACGCGCTGGCCACAGTGCGGGCACTGACCGCGCGCGTCGAGGCGGTAGTCGAGAATGTCGTAGCCCACCCGAACGATAAGTGGTGTGCTGCAGCTCGGGCAGTAGGAGCTGGCGCCGTCGCGGTCGGCCACGTTGCCGATATACACGTACCGCAGCCCGGCCGCGTGTGCGCAGCGGCGCAGGCGGGTGAGCGTGGCGTGCGGTGTGCCTTGGCGGTCGGTGAGCTTGAAGTCGGGGTGGAAGGCGGTGAGGTGCAGGGGAATGTCGTCGCCCAGCTCGCGCACGATCCACTCGGCCATGGCGGTGATTTCGGCGTCGGAGTCGTTCTCGCCGGGGATGACCAGGGTGGTGATCTCGAACCACACGTGGCTTTCATGGCGCAGCCAGATCAAGGTGTCGAGCACCGGCTGCAGTTCGGCGCCGCACAGCTTGCGGTAGAAGTCGTTGGTAAAGGCTTTGAGGTCGACATTGGCCGCGTCCATGTGCGCAAAGAAGTCGGCGCGGCCCTGGCCGTGAATGTAGCCGGCGGTGACGGCCACGGTTTTGAGCCCGCGCGCGTGGCAGGCGATGGCTGTGTCGATGGCGTATTCGGCAAAGATCACCGGGTCGTTATAGGTAAAGGCGACGCTTTTGCACTGCCAGCGCTCGGCCGCGGCGGCGATGGCCTCGGGCGTGGCGGTATCCATCAGACGGTCCATGTCGCGGGACTTGCTGATGTCCCAGTTCTGGCAGAATTTGCAGGCGAGGTTGCAGCCGGCTGTGCCGAAGGAGAGCACGCTGCTGCCGGGGTAGAAGTGGTTGAGCGGCTTCTTTTCGATCGGGTCGATGCAAAAGCCGGAGCTGCGCCCCCAGGTGGTGAGCTCCATGTGGTCGCCGACGCGCTGGCGCACAAAACAGGCGGCGCGCTGACCTTCGTGCAGACGGCAGGTGCGCGGGCACAGGTCGCACTCGATCCGGCCGTCGTCCAGCGTGTGCCAGTAACGGGCGGGGACTCGGGATGCTGCGTCGTGCATGTGCGCCTCCTGTGGGTTTAGGCGTCGTCCTCCCGCCATTTCTGGACCGGGTAGGTGGCGACCATCACGGCCGAGCTCCAGTAGTCGGCGCTGAGGCCGGCCTTCTTTTTGAGTTCGGCGAGGAAGTCGCGTGGATTGGGGAGTTGCTCCCACACCTGCGGCAAAAAGGTGGCTTGCTGGCAGCCGTTGAAGAAGATCACGCCGTCCTCGCCCGGCTTGAGCTGCGCGAGCACCTCGGCTTCGGATTTTGCGTCGAGAAATTCGAAGCGCCCAAGCAGTGAGACTTCGACGCGGATGCCCGGCCACTCCTCAGCCGTCATGTGCTTGAAGCGCAGGTCGCGCAATGCAGCCGCCTGAGCGTTGGTGACCACGTCGTCGCCCAGCGCGCGCTGCGGCTTGAGGCTGCCGATGCAGCCGCGCAGCTCGCCGTTGCGGGTGAGCGTGACAAAGGTGGCGCCACGCTCGGCCAGGTCGGGGTCGGGTGCCGGTGCGGGGCCGAGTTCGAGTGCGTGTTCGATGGCAGCGCGGGCGCGGGCGAGCAGGCGGGCGCCGAGTTCGGATTCAGTGAGCGACATGTGCTTTGGCCGAGGTAAAGGCAATGCTGGTGTAGCCCACCACGCGATTGCGGTCGCCAGCGGTGTCGCCGGAGTTGCGCAGATCAAGCACGGTGGGCGCCAGATGGTGGCGCTGGGCGGCGAGCAACATGCCTTCGATGGGCAGCGCGCCGCAGGCCTGGTCAAAGGCGAGGCCGCCTTGCAGACGCTCGATTTGCTCCACCGTCGAGCGGTCGCGCCAGCGCGCTTGATGATAGGGCAGGTAGTGCGACAGGTCAGAGGAGATGACGATGAGCGTTTCGTCGTCACCCCACAGACGGTCGAGCAGATGCGCGACGCGTTCGGGCGTGGTGTCGCCGACGACGATGGGCACGACGGTGAAGTGGTCGAGCACGGTTTGCAGAAAGGGGAGCTGCACTTCGAGCGCGTGCTCGAGCGCATGTGGAGCGTCGTCGACCACCACGTCCGGCTCGTCTTGAATGGCCAGCCAGCTCTCGCGGTCGACCGTCACTTCGCCCAGCGGGGTGGCCAGCGATTGCGCGGCAGGTAATGCGAAACCTTGCACCGGTACCCGGTGGCAAGGGCCGAGCAAGACCACGCGTCGGTAGTACTCGTGTGTGCTGCGCAGCCCGACGTAGGCGGACGCGGCGATCGGCCCGGAATACACGTAGCCCGCGTGCGGCACGATCAGTGCTTTTGGCCAGTGCACGGTGTCCAGCGGCATGGCCATGTTCAGCATATCGCTGATCATGATTTGCAGTGCGCGTGGGTCGGCCGGATAAAACGCGCCCGCAACGGCGGGGGGGCGGATCGAAGCATTCGCCATGTCAGTCTCCAAGAGACCGTAAGGTCGTTGTGGGAATTATAGGCCTAGCCCGACGTGCTTGAGCGCATCGCATGCCATGGGCGAAGCATGCCGATGGCCTGAGGCTGGCCGGAGGGTCGGGCAAGCGTTAAGGTATGGCACATCAAACCCATTGTGATGGGTAGGCAAGCGCCCTCGTCATGACCGCACGACACCGATTACGAAACTTCTTTCTCAATTTATGGAACGAGCAGCCGCTTTGGCATTTTCTTGTGCTTATCGTGTGTCTGACAGCAACGGTAGTGTTCGCGTTTGCCGTGCTTTACTACACGGCGGGCCCGCTGGATCAACTGAGCTGGCGCAAGCTGCCGGGGGGGTACGACAAGCCGTTCTTGCCCTGTGTCGAGCGGGCGTTTCTTGAGTTCGTGACGCTGTCGGGCGGCAGCACTCAGTGCGTGGTGCCGGTGCCTTGGCTGGACAAGGCGATTGCGGCGGTGCAGATCCTCTGTGGCCTGTTTTTCTTTGCCGCCATCGTCGCGTTTGTGACGGCGGTGGTGCTGCGGCCCAAGGCGGTGTTTGCGCTCAAGCACTGCCTCAATCTGCATCGCGCTGAAGGTCGATACGATCTGATCTTCAGTGTCTACAACGCGTCGCCGGTGACGCTCAGCCAGCTGCATGTGCGCATCATTGCGCGTGCCCGCATCGACCAAACCACACTTCGGAACGTGCTGTTGCGTGACGATGCGCCGCGCCAGCCGCTGGCAGAACCGTATATCCCCTTGCGCATCCGGGCGCCCTTGAACGACTTCGGCATCACCATCAATGCGGTGGACGCGCAGGGTTTTGTGACGGCGCTCAGCGTTCGGACCGAACGTGATCCGCAGCCGCTTCCGATCGAAGAGGTTTATGCCGAGATCCGCGGTGTGATGCTTGGCATTGAGCAGCCGGTGCAGGGCGCCTGGCGGTATTGTCTTGCTGAAAAGGCGCTGTTTCATGGTCGTCACCAGTCGGTCGACTCGGATTATCCATACGCGCGGGGCAAGGGTTTGTTCCGGCGACTTTCGCCGCCTGGCGACCTCGTTCGGGCGTTTCACCGCAATGCGTCGCCCCTGGTGACGCAGGCCGACAAAATCTATGTGTTTGGTTTTGGCTCGCTCGTCGACCCGGCATCGTTTAGTCGCACCATCGGTCGAGACGCGTGGCTAGTGGAAGACTTTCCGCTCGCCACCCTGGAGGGCTACAAACGCGTGTGGGGGGTGGCGATGGACAATCGCGTCAGCCTGCCCGGCTACAAGCACTATGTGCGTGCCGACGCGCCCGACAGTGTGCCCGCGGTGCATGTCTGCTTTCTGGATGTTGCCCCAGACGCATCGCAGCAGGTCGTGGGGGTTCTTGTGGCGGTCAGCGAGGATGAGTTCGCGCGGCTCAAACAACGGGAGCGAAACTACGAGGCCGTCGATGTGACGGCCGCGATAGTGCATCCTCCGCTCGATGGGCGCGTTTTCGCTTTTATGGGGCTCGCCGAGGCCAAAGCGCGCTTCGACGCCGGGCGCGCCGCCGGTACGCTGGTGATCAATACGGCGTATCAAACGCAGGTCGAATGCGCTTACCGGTCGCGCGGGAAAGTCGCGTTCGACAACTACCGGGAGGCCACTGAGATACCCGACGGTGTCGCGTTGGTGGCCTTGAAAATGGTGCGTATCCCGGAGACCGGCGGTCGCTGAGATGCGGCCTTGGCGCGGGGACAAGGCCCGGCGCCCGTTCTGATCACCCCGCCATGCCACCCGCTGCCCAGCCCACCCAGGTCAGACCGCCACCCAGCCCCAGACCCACCGCCAGCATGGCGGCCAGTACCCGCTTGGCCACGCCGGGCCCACCCACACTGATCGCCAGCGTGGTCTTGAACGCCAGATTGGAGAGCATGGCCAGACCGATGGCGGTGACGGTGGGGATGGATTCGAGGCGGTCGAGCGAGAACAGGCGCAGGCTCGACAGGGTAATGGCGTCCACATCGGTCAGCCCCGATACAAGCGCGACCAGATACAGCCCCGCGCTGCCGGCGATATCGGACAACCACGCAGCACCCAGCAGGACTGCGGCGTAGAGCGCGCCGAAGGTGAGCGCGGCGCGCAGTTCGGTCGGGTTCTTGGTGTCGGGCACCGGGCTGCCGTCGTGGGTCATCAAGGTTTTCCACTGCAGGCCCAAGGCGATGAGGCCGAACGCCAGACCGGGTGTGGCGATGATGAGCACCTGCCACAGCAGGCCGGGTGCCAGCACGGCACAGACTACCGCCACGCGCGCCAGCATGACCAGATTGGCAATGACGATGACCAGCGCCGAGATGGGGGCGAATTCGGGCCGCTTGCGCGCATCTCGGGCAAACACCAGCGTGGTGGCCGTGCTCGACACCAGACCGCCAAACAGGCCGACCAGCGGCGCGCCATAGCGCCCGCCCACCAGCTGTAGCGCGGCGTAGCCGGCGAGGCTGACGCCCGAGATCAGCACCACCATCAACCACACCTGATAAGGATTGAGCGCGTCGAAGGGGCCGAAATTCTGATTGGGTAACACGGGCAGAATGACCAGCGAGATGACGCTGAACTGCAGAATCGAGTTCCAGTCGCGCGCGGTGAGTCGGGTGGCCCAGCCGCGCAGCGTGGTCTTGAAGTAGAGCAGCGCGGTGACGCCGACGGCGATCATGATCGACAGGCGCACTTCGCCTTCCCACACCATGAAACCGAGCATATGGCACAGCAGCAGGGCGGCTACCGAGGTGGTGCCGGCGTCTTGCGGGTCGGGGTTTTGCAGATAGGCGGCGATGATCATGACGCCGATCAGCGTAAGGCTGATGAGGAAGGGCCACAGGCTGTCGAAACGTTCGCCCAGCAGGCCGGCGAGCGCGCCGAGCAGACCGACCAGCGCGAAGGTGCGCAGGCCGGCGCGCGGTGCCGGTTGGCGTTCGCGCTCCAGCCCCAGCATGAGTCCGATGCCGAGGGCGACCAGGATGGCCTGGAGTTGACGCGTGTCGATGGGCAGGTCGGGTGCCATTTGAATGAGTCGGGAAATGGGCCTGGAAGTCCATTCTACGCCGCGTTGGCGGCATCAGAGGCCGTGCCGCGCAGCCCCGGCGCAGGTAGAATCGCGCCATGCAAAAAATTGCTCATCGCCATTTCGCCCTGGTGCCCGCCGCTGGCGGCGGCACCCGCATGGGGCGAGAAACCCCCAAACAGTATTTGAATTTGATGGGCGAGCCGCTGCTACGCCACACCTTGCGTGTGCTATGCGCGGTGCCGCAGATCGAGCGCGTGTATGTGGTGCTGTCGGTTGGCGACCAGACCTGGAACAGCTTCGACTGGTCGGATCTGGGCGACAAGCTCAACCCGATCTATGTGGGTGGACCGACGCGCGGCGATAGCGTGCTCAACGGCCTGCGCGCCATTCGTCCCGATGTGCGCGATGGCGACTGGGTGCTGGTGCACGACGCCGCGCGTCCGTGCCTGGCGACCTGGCATGTAGACACGCTGATCGATGCGCTCGACGACGACGAGGTCGGCGGTCTGCTGGCGGTGCCGGTGGCCGACACACTCAAGCGCGCTGACCCGCAGGGGCGCGCCGTAACCACGGTGCCGCGCGACAGCCTGTGGCAGGCGCAAACGCCGCAGATGTTCCGCTACATGATGCTGCGCCGCGCGCTCGAGACGGCGCGGGACGTGACCGACGAGGCCGGCGCCATTGAGGCCGCCGGCTTGCGCCCGCGCCTGGTGCGTGGTGATCCGACCAATCTTAAAGTGACTTATCCGCTCGACCTGCACCTGGCCGAGTGGATTCTGCAAAACCGGGAGAGCTGACATGGGCGCGCCTTTTCGCATTGGCCAGGGCTTTGACGTCCACGCGCTGGTGGCCGGTCGGCCGCTGATCATTGGCGGTGTATCGATTCCTTTTGCCAGCGGTCTGCTCGGCCATTCCGACGCCGACGTGTTGCTGCACGCCATTACCGATGCGTTGCTCGGTGCGGCGGGGCTGGGCGATATTGGCCGGCATTTTCCCGACACCGATCCGGCGCACGCGGGTGCCGACAGTCGCGTGCTGCTGCGTGAAGCGATGGCGGCGGTGCGTGCGGCCGGTTACACCGTGGGCAACGTCGATGCCACGGTAATCGCCCGCGCACCCAAGCTGCTGCCGCATGTGCCGGCCATGGTCGCCAATATTGCTTCCGATCTGGGCGTGGCCGTCGACTGCATCAATATCAAGGGCAAGACCACTGAAAAGCTCGGCTTCACCGGCCGCGGCGAAGGCATTGCCGCGCAGGCGGTGGCGCTGCTGTTCCGGGCGGATGCCGGCTGAAACACCGTGCTCGGACGACGGCACGCCAGTTGCGGCGCCGACCGCCCGTGTGTTTTTCGCCCTCTGGCCGACGCCGGCCATCGCAACCCAACTGCACCAACTCGCGCGTGATGCCGCGGCGTCCGACGCGCGCATCATGCGTGTCGACACCCTGCATCTGACGCTCTCCTTTATTGGCGATGTGGCGGTCGATCGGCTGCCGGCCATGGAGGCCGTCGGCGATCAGACCGTGTGGCCGCGTTGCACACTCCATCTTGATCAGCTTGGCCATTGGCCTCACAACCAGATCCTGTGGGCGGGAAGCCAGTCGCCGCCGGACGCTTTAGCGCAGCTCGCAGACGAACTGTCCTCGGGTTTGCAGGCCATCGGCATTAGGCTGGCGGCTCGCCCGTTCGTACCGCATGTCACCCTGGCGCGCCGGTGTCGGCATGCGCAGGCCAAAGCATTTGCGCCGATTGAATGGGCGGTGGATGGCGGTGTGCTGGCGGTGTCGCATCGGGATGCGACCGGCGCACGTTATGAAATGCGTCGGCGCTGGTCGGCGGCGTGAGCGCAGGAGTTGAAATGAAAACCATCGGTTTGCTGGGCGGCATGAGTTGGGAATCCACCGTGAGCTACTACCAGGCCATCAACCGTGGCGTGAATGCCGCGCTCGGCGGCCTGCACTCGGCCAGGCTGGTGCTTGCCAGCGTCGACTTCGCACCCATCGAAGCCGCGCAGCATAGGGGCGATTGGGATGCCACGGCGCAGATGCTTGTCGACTCGGCGCAGTCGGTCGAAGCCGGCGGGGCGGATTTTCTGTTGATCTGCACCAACACCATGCACAAGGTCGCACCGCAGATCGAAGCGGCGCTGTCGATACCGCTGCTGCATATTGCCGATGCCACGGCCGAAGTGCTGCAGGCCGATGGCGTGCGTCGTGTCGGCCTGCTCGGTACGCGTTTTACGATGGAGCAGGATTTCTACCTCGGCCGCCTGCGTGATCGCTTCGGTATGGAAGTGCTGGTGCCCGAGGCCGCAGAGCGCGATTTTGTGCATTCCGTGATCTACGACGAACTGTGCCGAGGCGTGGTGTCAGAGGCCTCGCGTGCACGCTATGTCGAGATCATTGCGGGTTTGCGGGCCCGTGGTGCCGAGGCGGTGATTCTCGGTTGCACCGAGATCGCGCTATTGGTGCAGGCCGACCACACCGCCGTGCCGCTCTACGACACCACGGCCATTCATGCCGCGGCAGCCGTCAAGCACGCGCTGGCTTGAGCGCTATTTGCGGATCAGGCGCAGATCGGTGATGAAGTCTTGCGCGACGCCGATCTCGATCCTGGCGAAGTCGGGGTGTAGCGGGTTGATGAGGTAGTTGGTCTCGGCCGGAATCACCGCGCTGGGCACTGCCAGCACCGCGCTGCTGCCACGACGCGTCCAGTCGCTGCCAAGGGTTTGCAGGTGTGCGCGGTTGGCCGGGTTGTTCCACTGCTCCGGTAGGTCGGCGAGTGTGATTTGTTCGACCTTGAAGCGCTTCGGCAGCGTGGCCGGGATCATCACATAGCGCGCGCGCAGCGGTTCGTCCTGCACCAGAATTTCGAGCATCGCCAGCGACTGGCTGGCGGCAGCATAGACCATCGGCACGCCCTTGCGATTCCAGCGCCCGCCATACAAACGCGCGCCTTCGCCGCTGAAGGCGGTGTCGGCGAAGCGGGCGGTGACGAGGCGCCAGAGGGTGGTCATGGTTTGTTGCCTTGGCGGCGGGGCGTGCGTGTATCGGAGGTTCGTTGGCCGGGTTTCGCCCCGGCGGGCGACTTACTTTCTTGCTTGTGCAAGAAAGCTAAGCAAAGAAGCACACCCCGCCGTCGTGGCCCTTCGGGCTTCCCTCCCTCCGCAAGCCCGGGGCGGGCAGCTTCGCGAACTCGCCCTGCGGGCTCAAACAGCGAAGCCGCTTTTTCCGCCCCGCACTTGCTGCGCTCGGCACGACAGAGGAGGAATGCGTGCCAGTCGGCAACAGCGGTGGGCATTCTCGTAGGGCGGATAAGCCGCAGGCGCATCCGCTGTTCGTGTTCGGCAGGTGCTGCATTCAGTGAAGGCGCTTCGCTCTTCCGCCCAACGAAGCAGCCACCAAACGTGTGAAGGCAAAGTTTCGTTGGGTGGGCGGGTTGCCGCCCACCATTGTGTCTCCGGGCACATGTTGCTTGGTGGGCAGCGAAGCTGACCACCCTGCGAAGCCACCGCAGCCGTTCAGCCGGGCACAACCGACCCGCCCTCTGCCGCGCCAACCGGAGGCGGTGGCGGGCGGAAAAAGGGGCTTCGCTGTTTGAGCCCGCAGGGCGAGTTTGCGAAGCACCCCGCCCGACAACGCCGCAGGGCGGGAACCCCGAAGGGGCGCGAAAGCGGGCTGTGCTTCTTTGCCTAGCTTTCTTGCACAAGCAAGAAAGTAGGTCGCCCGCCGGGGCGAAACCCGGCCAACGATTGTCATCGAAAGGCCGTGCTTGCTGAAGCTGGGAAAACGGCGTTCCGTCGCTCACCGAGTGGATCACACAAATCTTCCGCTCAGCCATACACCCCATGCTCGATCCGCCCCAGCGTATCCATCACGCTCTGCGTGCCGATGTCGGTGTCGATCAGCGACAGCGGGGTGTCGCCGCCAAGCGCGGCGTTGGGCGATTTGAGCCAGTCGAGGGCGGCGGCGAGATCTTCGAAGACTTCTTCGGCGCGCTCGACGACGCGGGCCAGACGCACGACCTTGGCGGACTCTTCGCTGCTGAGCGTGCCTTCCTTTTTGCGCCGGGCCAGCGTGCGCTCGGGGATGGCGAGTGCCGTGGCCAGTTCGCTTTGGGTGAGGCGCAGGGTTTTGGAAAGTGCGTCGATGGCGGTGGAGGAGATGCCGTGGCGGATCAGGCCGACCCAGTCCAGCGGTGTGCGCGGCTGGCTGTGCAGGACTTTACGCCCGCCCAGCAGGCGGTCGACCGAGAGCGGCTCGGGTGCGATTGCAGCAGCGGTGCTCATACGGACTCCTTGTGTGCCATGTGGCAGTTATTCTATGCAATATTGGCGTGAATTGCCAGGCGTCTCTTTGGCGCGCGCGCTGGGGCCACAAAAAAAGGGCGCCAGCGGCGCCCGTTGTGGTTGGAGGTCAAGAACTCAGAGGCAGATGCTGCCCCCCAGGCGCATGGCCAGATCGGGTTCGGCGGTTTTGGTGTAGTCCTTCTCGACCCGATCGGTGATCAGTTGGGCGGTGGGGCCGTCCATGACGGCATTGAGCATGCCCATGAAGGCGGGGGGCGCCACCAGAATGGCGCGGCCGAAGGCGTGCTTGTTGCGGCCTTGGTAAAACTCCTGCGCCAGTTCCTGTGCAAAGGCGCGCGCGGCTTGGGTTTTTGGGGGCGTGTGAGACTCGTAGCCGCTGCCATGGGTTGATTGAATACTGCCGGCTCGGTCGGTGACGAGGTCTTGGTTTTTCTGTCGGCTTTCCGGGTGGATCAGCTCCTTGACCAGTTTGAGGCCCTTGTTGGGGCCATAGTTGGCGTAGAGCTTTGCAAGGCTGGCGTTTGCGACCAGGATCCAGGTGATAGCCATAGAGAGCATCCTCCGAAAGAGTGGTGGGTCATCTGCGCTCGACCGATCCGTCCAGACGGCGGGCGCAGAACTCTCAGCGTAGAGGGCGCGTGCGAACACTTCAAAAGCGTTTCATGGGGGGGCGTGTCGTGTGTTGTTGGCTGCGGTCGCGAAAGCCACGCCATGCGCGGCTTGGGCGGCGATCAACCGTTCGTCAGACGCTTGCGATTGCGTCAATCTGCCGCAGTGCTCAGAAAATGCCCATTGCCAGGCCTTCGGCCATCGCCGCGCCAAGCGCGTGGCAGGCGTCGAGGTCGGCTGGCTGGACCTCACCGCGGGCAATGTGGGGTTCGGACACTTCGCGCCAGCCGTAGCCGGTGGCGATGCGGCGGATTTCGCGCACGGCATTGGTGCCGTCATTGCCGGCGCTGATGAAGATGGCGAAGGGCAGGCCGGTGAGTTGGCCTTCGAGCGGGTAGTAGGTGCGGTCGAAGAAGTCTTTGAGCGCGCCGGACATGTAGCCGAAGTTTTCGGGCGTGCCGAGCAGCAGGGCGTCGCATTGGGCCAGATCGTCCACGCCGGCGTCAAAGGCTTTGAGGCAGTGCACCGTGACGCCGTCGGCGGTGTCCGCGCCGGCTTTGACCGCATCGGCCAGTTGAGCGGTGTGGCCGGACTGGGTGTGATAGACGATCAGCAGGCGTTTCATGGGCAAACCTCGCGGGCGTCAGTGTTCCAGCGGGTTGGAGTCGTGAGCGGGGCGTCGGTTCGCGCCGGCGGCGGGGTCGAGGCCATAGAGGCGCTTGAGTTGGGCGTAGGCGGCGGGGTAAGCGGCGCGGAGCTTGAGCGGTGTCTCGAAGAAGGCTTCGCTCATTACGGCAAAGAACTCGGCCGGGTTTTCGGCGGCGTAGGCGTCGATGGCGTGGGGCAGGTCGTGATCGACGCGGTGGCAGAAGTCGTCGTAGGCAGCGGTGAAAATGCGCGCCCAGTCGGCGCGGCGCATGTCGGCGGGCAGCGGCGGAAAGCCATCGGCCTGGCCGTTGCACATGTCGAGCTTGTGGGCGAATTCATGGATGACGACGTTCAGGCCGTCGGCGCGTTGTTGCGGCTGCCAGGAGACAACGACCGGGCCGTCCGGCCAGGCTTCGCCGAGGACTGGCTCGTCGTATTCGTGCACCACGCCGTCTTCGTCCATCTCTTCGTGCGGGATGACAAAGTCGCCGGCATAGACCACCACGCCCACCCAATGACGATAGGCGTCCAGCCCGGTGTTGTAGATGGGCAGGCAGGCTTGCAGGGCGATGGACAGCAGGATGTCGTCTGTCAACGCCAGATCGTGTGCGCCATGAAAAGTTTTCTGGTCGAGGAATTCGAGCGCGAGGGCGCGAAGGCGTGGACGGGCGTCCGGTGGCAAATAGTTCAGGAAGGGCAGGCCGCCCTCGACGCGTGCCCATTGTTCTTCGGTCACGGCGGGTTGGTCTGCCTGGCCGAACAGCCAGCGTTGCAAGCGGCGCAGCATGTCAGCGGATTTCGGGGTGGCGTGTGGTCAGCCAGATGCCCGACAGAATGAGCGCGATGCCGGCGCCGTGGAACAGGGCGGGCAGTTCGTCCAGAAAGATGACCGACAGCACGGTGCCAAACACGGGCATCAAGTGGATGAACAGCGCGGCCCGGCTGGGGCCGACCATGGCGACGCCGCGGTTGTAGAACACGTAGCCCAGAAAGCCGGGAAATATGGCGGTATAGACGATGGCGGTGATGCTGCCCGGGTTCAGCACGATGTGCCGGCCTTGCGACAGTTCCCAAGCCCAGGCCGGTGCGAGTACGGCAATGCCGACTACCGTCATGGCGGCGAGAAGCACCATGGGGTGCATGCCGCCGGGGCGCCAGTGCAGGCCGACGGTGTACAGCCCCCACACTGTGACGGCGATCAGCATCCAGAAGTCGCCCGGGTTGAACTGCCAGTTGAGCAGCATGGCCGGGTTGCCATGGGAAACGATCACGCTCACCCCGATCAGCGACAACACGACCCCGATGACTTCGAGTCGCTGCAAGCGCCGCCGTAGCAGCAACACCGCCAGCAGCAGGGTAGCCACCGGAATCAGCGAGTTGAGCATGGTGGCGTTGATCGCCGTGGTGTACTGCAGCGCCAGGTAGGCAAAGGTGTTGTAGCCGCCCACCCCGAGTGCACCGAGCAGCACGATGGGTCGCCAGTGACGTTTGACCAGCGGCCACTGTTCGCGCAGATGGGGCCATGCGAAGGGCAGAATGAGGCAAAGCGCCAGCGTCCAGCGCCAGAAGGCCAGGCCGAAGGGCGGCACGTCGGCACGGATGCCGCGACCGATGACCATGTTGCCCGACCAGAACAGCGTGGTCAGAGTCAGCAGCAGATAAGGCAAATCAAACAGGCGGCGCATAGAGGAGAGTCAATGTAAGGCAGTCGGAAGGCGGCGCGATTATCATCTGGGCATCCAATCTGCTCAATGAGAGATAATTGCGGTCATGGTATCCGTCACTCACGCTATTTCCTACGCCGACTCGGAAACGCCCCCGATCGATCGCATCTGCGAAGGCTTGCCCGAGACCGACCGGCCACGCATTGAAGCGGCACTGACCTTGATCACCGAGCTCTATCCCCTGCAGCCGCTGGGCACTGGCGAGCCGACCCTGCGCCACGCGCTGGGCATGGCGCTGATCTGCGTGTCGCTCAAGATGGACGGCGACGCGCGCATGGCGGCCTTGTTGTTTGCGCTGCACAGCCACATGGACAACGCCACCGAATATCTCGAGAAGCATTTCGGTGCACGGGTGGCCAGGCTGGTGGGCGGGCTCTATCGCCTGAATGGCTTGCGGGTGATCACGCGCAAGACAGCGACCAATCGCGCGCCCGAGATGCGTCAACAGTCCGAAACCCTGCGCAAGATGTTGCTGGCGATGGTTGAGGACATTCGCGTGGTGTTGCTGCGCCTGGCCTCGCGCACCCAGACCTTGCGCTATTACGCCGAGCACCCGGACGATGAGGAGCAGCGCGATGCCGCGCGCGAGAGCCTCGACATCTACGCGCCGCTGGCCAATCGCCTGGGCGTGTGGCAGCTCAAGTGGGAAATGGAGGATCTGTCCTTCCGTTTTCTGGAGCCGACCACCTACAAGCGCATTGCCAAGATGCTCGACGAGCGCCGGGTCGAACGCGAACAGTTCATCACCGATGCGGTGACCCGCCTGCGCGAGGAGATGGCTGATGCGGGTATCAAGGGCGAGGTCTATGGCCGGCCCAAGCATATTTTCAGCATCTACAACAAGATGCGGTCGAAGGATCTGGACTTCGAGCAGGTGTATGACGTTCGGGCGCTGCGCGTGCTGGTCAAGCAGGTGCGCGACTGCTACGCCGTGTTGGGCATCGTGCATCAACTGTGGACACCGATTCCGAAGGAGTTCGACGACTACATCCTCAAGCCCAAGGGCAATAACTACCAGTCGCTGCACACGGCTGTGCGCGCCGCCGACGGCCGTGCGCTGGAAGTGCAGATTCGCACCGAGGATATGCACCAGCACGCCGAGTTCGGTGTGGCGGCGCACTGGCGCTACAAGGAAGGCAGCGGCGCCGGCGGTGGCACCTACGACGAAAAGATCGCCTTGCTGCGCGATCTGCTGTCGTGGCGCGACGAAGTGACCGATGCCGATCATTGGGAAGAAAAATACCGCGACGCTTCGCTGGACGACACGATCTATGTGATGACGCCGCAGGGCCGGGTGGTTGACCTGCCACGCGGTGCGACGGCAGTGGACTTCGCCTATGCGCTGCACTCCGATCTGGGGCATCGCTGCCGTGGCGCCAAGGTGGAAGGGCATCTGATACCGCTCAACAAACCGCTGGAGAGCGGGCAGACGGTTGAGATTACCGCGGCCAAAGAAGGCGGCCCGTCGCGCGACTGGCTCAACCCGCAGCAAAACTATGTCACCACCGGCAAGGCGCGGCGCAAGATCAAGCAGTATTTCGCGCAGCAGGAGCAGGGTGAGTTGCTCGATCGCGGCCGGGCGGTGATCCACCGCGAGCTGCAGCGCGAAGGCCAGACCCAGTTCAACAACGACACGCTGGCGCAGCGTCTGGGCTTCAAGAATGCCGACGCCATGTTTGTGGCGGCGGGGCGCGGCGAGGTGGGGCCGCGCGCGGTGCAATTGGCCACGCACACCCAGGAGGCGGCAACCCCTGTTGCCGACGACGTGGTTATCAGCCGCAGCCGCCAGCGCAGCACCGATGACGACATTCTGGTGGTCGGCGTCGGCAAGCTGATGACGTCGCTGGCCCGTTGCTGCAAACCGGCACCGCCGGATGCGGTGGAAGGTTTTGTGACCCGCGGGCGCGGCGTGTCGGTGCACCGGGTTGATTGCCCCGACTTCCAGGCTTTGCTCAAGCGCCATCCGGAGCGCGCCATCCCGGCAACCTGGGGCGATGGCGTCGACGCGCAGGGCAGTCGTTACCCCATTGATGTGATCGTCGATGCCAATGATCGGCAAGGTCTCTTGCGCGATCTGTCGGATGTGCTCTCGCGCGAAAAGCTCAATGTCATCGCGGTCAATACCCTGACGCGCAAGGGCAAGGCACGCATGCGCTTCACCATCGAGGTCAACGGTTCGCAGCAGATCCAGCGGGCATTGACATTGATGGGCGAGGTGGTCGGTGTCGAACAGGCGCGACGTACCTGACGTTGTCGGCCCAAAGGGATAGCACGGGTGATCTAGTTCTTTCGACCTAGAGCACCTAGGCCATCCGGGGGATGGCCGTCCGGCCGATTGTCGTACTCTGTTGTCCTTCGTATTGTGCCTCCTGTAGAGGCCCTGGCTGTGCGCTCCGTTTTCGCCGCCGGTGTGCCTCCCTGGTACAGCGAAGAGGTAGGTATGGACATGAGGATCAGTCAGGTGCAGCGGCATGTGGTCGCCGGGCACCGGGACGGCCGGGCCGAGATCATCGCCTTGCTCAGGTCCATGCCCTTGCTCAAGGGCATTCAGATTCGCACGCTTGAGCTGCTGGCGCAGGAGGCAACGCGTCTGCGGTATGAGCGCGACGAGATCGTGTTTCGCCGGGGCTCGGTGCCGACGGGGCTGTTTTTCGTGCTCGAAGGCAGCATCAAGTTGCTTGCCCTGGAGCCCGACGGGCGCGAAAAAGTGATCGAACTGTTCACCGAAAAGCGCTTCTTCGGCGAAATCGGCGTTTTCCGGCTCTCCCGTTACCGCGCCTGGACACAAGCCGTCCGGTCAACCGAGATGTTGCACGTCCCCTCCGATGCCATGCGCCAGGCCGTACGCGAAGACCACGAGCTGTCGCTGCGCATGTTGTCCGAAGTCTCCGGCCGGGTGCAGTCCTTGATCGAGTCGATCAGTCAGACCGCGCCTTTGCTGGCCTACAAACGGGTTGCGTCCTACTTGATCGAGCAGGATGGCGTCGGTGATGTTCAGCCGGGATGGGTCCACCTGGCGGCGCCGAAATACACCATTGCTTCCATGCTCAACATGAGCAGCGAGGCCTTGTCGCGGGCGCTGCGCAAGTTGCGCGATGCCGGCATGATCGAAGGGGGCGGGCGCACCATCCGCATTCTCGATTACAAGGGATTGAGCGCACTGCTCAACACCTGATTCTCACTGCCAGCCGCCAGTCCGGCATGACCAATCGGTCACGCCGGGCGCGCGCTGTTGACGCGCCTCGTGTTCGACGCGCCGGACTCATAGTCCTTTCTGACTAGTTCTTCTGCACCCCTGATCTCCTGCGGACGGCCAATGTTGTTCATGGTGCTCGGCCGATACGCTGCATGGCAGTGATACATCCGTGTGCAACAGGAGGAAGAACGGCAATGGCGACGATCCGTCATCAGCAGATTTCAGTACTGACCGCGAGTACTGTTGCGTTCACCGCGTGCTTTGCTGTCTGGATGATCTTTGCGGTCATTGGCGTCCCGATCAAGGCGCAGCTGAACCTCAACGAAACCCAGTTCGGACTGCTTGCCTCAATGCCGGTACTGACCGGTGCGTTGGTACGTTTGCCGCTCGGGCTGTGGGGCGACAAATTCGGCGGTCGCCTGGTGTTTTTCATCCTGATGCTCTCCGCGGTGTTGCCGATCTACATGATCCGCTTCGCCACCGAGTACTGGCAGTTTCTGCTCATTGGCTTGTTCGTCGGACTCGCCGGAGGGTCGTTCTCCGTCGGTATCGCGTATTGCGCCCGCTGGTTCGAGCGCAAGCGTCAGGGCCTGGCGATGGGCATCTTCGGCGCCGGGAACGCCGGCGCCGCCCTGACCAAACTGGTGGCCCCGGCCATTGTCGCTGGCTGGGGTTGGGAAATGGTGCCGACGGTCTATGCGGTGGCCATGCTGGTGGTTGCACTGGCGTTCTGGATTTTCAGCTACGACGACCCCACGCATCGCGTTGCGTCGCATGTGACTTTTGGTGATCAGCTGCGCGCACTGAAAGACCCGCGCGTCTGGAAATACTGCCAGTACTACTCGATTGTCTTTGGCGGTTATGTGGGTCTGGCGCTGTGGATGACCGAGTACTACGTCACCGAATACGGTTTTTCGCTGCGACTGGCCGCCACGTTGGCGGCGGCTTTTTCGCTCCCAGGCGGTGTGCTGCGCGCCTTCGGTGGCTGGTTCTCCGACCGCTTCGGTGCGCACAAGGTGACCTGGTGGGTGATGTGGGTGTCGTGGATCTGTCTGTTTTTGCTCTCTTATCCGCAGACACATCTCACCATCCAGACGGTCAGCGGCCCCAAGACCTTCGATATCGGCCTCAATCCGACGATGTTCACGGTGCTGATGTTTACCGTCGGTGTGGCATTCGCCTTCGGCAAGGCCTCGGTCTTCAAATATATCTCCGACGAGTTTCCGCATGACATCGGCGCGGTGTCCGGCATCGTCGGTCTGGTCGGCGGCCTCGGTGGCTTCCTGCTGCCAATCCTCTTCGGCGCGATGGTCGATCTGACCGGCGTGCGTTCGAGCTGCTTCATGTTGCTCTACGGCGTGACCTGGGTGTCGCTCATCTGGATGTACTGGACCGAGGTGCGTGGCACCGAGGTGCTCAAGGGTGAGCCCGACGCAAGCACGTCACAGGCTTTGGGCAAATGAGTCTGGTGTCGAGATTTCAAGGGAGAAACGAGTGAATACGAGCAATGTTGAGCGTCTGCCGGTCGACCGCGAACGCGGGGCGGATGTGCAGTCCTGGGAGCCGGAAGACGCCGCCTTCTGGGAGCGTGAAGGCAAACGGATTGCCTACAAGAATCTGTGGATTTCGATTCCCGCTCTGTTGTGTGGTTTCGCGGTTTGGGGCATGTGGGGAATCATCGCCGTACAGATGCTCAATCTCGGCTTTCCGTTTTCGCAGGCTGAGCTGTTTACCTTGACGGCGATCGCCGGTATTTCCGGCGCGACCATGCGCATACCATCTTCCTTTCTGGTGCGCCTGGCGGGAGGCCGAAACACGATTTTCCTGACTACGGCGATGCTGTTGTCACCGGCTATCGGCTCGGGTATTGCCCTGCAGCATCCCGAGTGGCCGCTGTGGGTGTTCCAGTTGATGGCGCTATGGTCGGGTGTGGGTGGCGGCAACTTTGCCAGCTCAATGAGCAATATCAGCACCTTTTTCCCCCGTCGTCTTCAGGGCACCGCGCTGGGGTTGAACGCCGGCCTCGGCAATTTCGGCGTGACGACGATGCAGATCGTCATTCCGCTGGTCATGACGGTGGGGGTGTTCGGGGTTACCGGCGGTGAGCCGATGACTCTGGTAAAGGACAGCGGGTGGATCCTTGGCAAGATCGATGCGGGTACGCCGACCTGGATCCAGAATGCGGGCTTCGCCTGGGTGGTGTCGCTGGTGCCGCTTGCATTCGTCTGCTGGTTTGGCATGAACAATCTGAAAACGGTGTCACCCGATGCCGGCCATCCGCTGGCTGCCTTCGCCAAGATCGCCTACCTCTATACGCTTGCCTTCATCCCTTCGATCACCATGCTGTATCTGTATCTGCCGGCACCCACCGGTCTGGGGCTGATCAACATGTGGGTGGCTATCCCGCTGGACATCATTGGTGCATTGCTGGTCATGCGTCTGGCGGCTTTCGGCCCGATGAAGGAGAACGTTGCCCGCCAGTTCGCCATCTTCAGCAACAAGCACACATGGTCGATGACTGCGCTCTATGTCGTGACCTTTGGCTCCTTCATCGGTTTTTCGATGGCACTTCCGTTGGCGATCACGGTGATCTTCGGCTTCCAGCACGTGCCTGACGCGGCGGGGGTAATGAGCCATGCACTCAAAAATCCCAATGCACCATCGGCATTGACCTACGCGTGGATCGGCCCCTTTGTCGGTGCCGCGGCGCGCCCGATCGGTGGCTGGATGTCCGACAAACTCGGCGGGTCGATCGTCACTCAGTGGATTACAGCGGCCATGGTCGCGGCATCGGTGGCGGTCGGTTACGTGATGATGCTGGCCTACAAATCGACCACCCCGGAACAGTACTTCATGCCATTCATGCTGTTGTTCATGGTGCTGTTCATCGCCAGTGGCATCGGCAACGGGTCGACCTTTCGCAGCATCGGTTTCATCTTCAACCGCGAACAGGCAGGCCCCGTTCTTGGCTGGACATCGGCGGTTGCCGCCTACGGCGCTTTCATTGCGCCGGTGTTGATTGGTAGCCAGATCAAGGCGGGTGCGCCGGAAATCGCCTTCTACGGGTTTGCCGTTTTCTATTTCCTCAGCCTGTTGTTGAACTGGTGGTTCTACCTCGGCCCGAAGGCCGAATTCAAGAACCCCTGACCGGCGCCGTGCGCCGCCCAGAAACGATTGAATCGCCGGGGGCACGGGCCCCCGTAACAAGGAGTCATCGATGAGTCATTTTCTCGACCGCCTGAAGTTCCTCGACCGCGTCAAGGACACCTTCTCCAATGGCCACGGTATCGTCACCAACGAAGACCGCAACTGGGAAGACGCCTACCGCAACCGCTGGCGTCACGACAAGGTGGTGCGTTCCACCCATGGCGTGAACTGCACCGGCGGCTGTTCGTGGCGGATTTTCGTCAAAAATGGCCTGGTGTCCTTCGAGATGCAGCAGACCGACTACCCGCGTACCCGCGAAGATCTGCCCAATCACGAGCCGCGCGGCTGTCAGCGGGGTGCTTCGTTCTCGTGGTATCTGTACTCGCCGCACCGCATCAAGCATCCGATGATCCGTGGTCGTCTGCTCGAGCTGTATCGTGCCGAGCGCCAGAGTGGCAAGGACCCGGTCGAAGCCTGGGCGGCGATCCAGAAAGACGAGAAGAAGCGCGACAAATACGTGCGTGTGCGTGGTCTGGGCGGCTTTGTCCGCACGAGCTGGAATGAAGTCAGCGAGATCGTCGCCGCGGCCAACGTCTACACCATCAAGAAGTGGGGCCCGGACCGCATCTACGGTTTCTCGCCGATCCCCGCGATGTCGATGATTTCCTACGCCGCCGGTTCGCGCTATCTGTCGCTGATCGGTGCCGCCTGCGGTTCTTTCTATGACTGGTATTGCGACTTGCCGGCGGCCAGCCCCCAGACCTGGGGCGAGCAGACCGACGTGCCCGAAGCGGCCGACTGGTACAACTCGACCTACCTGATCATCACCGGCGCCAACCTGCCGATGACCCGCACGCCGGATGCCCACTTCGCCACCGAGGTGCGCTACAAGGGCACCAAGATTGTCTCGATGGCGCCGGACTACGCCGAGTACGTGAAGTTTGCCGACCTGTGGATGCCGGTCAAGCAGGGTACCGACGGCGCAGCCTTCCTGGCCATGGGCCATGTGGCGCTCAAAGAGTTCTACATCGACAAGCAAGACCCGTATTTCCAGGAATATGCCCGCAAGTACACTGACTTCCCGATGCAGGTCATCCTGCGCGCCCATGGCGACGGCTTCGTCAGCGACCGTAACCTGCGCGCCTCTGACTTCGATGGCGGCCTGGGCGAAGCCAACAACCCCGAGTGGAAAACCATTGTTTTCGACAGCAAGGGCAAGCGATTTATCGCGCCGAACGGTTCGATCGGTTTCCGTTGGGGCGAAGAGGGCAAGTGGAACCTGCTCGAGAAAACCGGCGCCGACCAAGCCGAGACCGAAGCGGAGCTGACCTGCATTGACAACCGCGACGCCGTGGTGTCGGTCGGTTTCCCGCACTTTACGCCGGGCGAAGAAGACCTGCTGTATCGCAATGTGCCGGTGCGTCAGCTGACGCTGGCTTCGGGCGAAACGGTTTACATCGCCTCGGTGTTCGACCTGCAAGTGGCGCAATACGGTATCGATCGTGGCCTCGGTGGCGGCAATGTGGCCTCGTCCTATGACGACGCCGATGTGGCCTACACCCCGGCCTGGGCCGCCAAGTACACCGGCGTCAAAGCCGCTGACATGGAGCGCACCGGCCGCGAGTTTGCCGACAACGCCTCGCGCACCAAGGGCAAGTCCATGGTCATCATGGGTGCGGCCATCAACCACTGGTATCACAACGATCTGGCCTACCGCTCGATCATGAACCTGCTGCACATGTGCGGCTGCGTGGGTCAGACCGGCGGCGGCTGGGCGCACTATGTGGGCCAGGAAAAACTGCGTCCGCAAGCGGGCTGGGCACCGATCGCCTTCGCGCTCGACTGGCAGCGTCCGCCGCGCCACATGAACTCCACGTCCTACTGGTATTTCCACACCGACCAGTGGCGCTACGAGACCATCGACGCCGACGCGCTGATGTCGCCGGCCGGCAAGAACCGTAACAAGGGCCTGACCCTGGCCGATTACAACGTCAAGGCCACCCGCATGGGTTGGCTGCCGTCGATGCCGCACTTCAACCGCAACCCGGTCGAGCTGGTCGCCGAAGCCGAAAAGGCGGGCGCCACCGATGAAGCCGGTGTGTCCAAGTACGTGGTCGAGCAGCTCAAGAGCGGCAAGCTGGACATGGCGTTTGCCGATCCAGATGCCGAGGAAAACTGGCCGCGCAACCTGATCGTGTGGCGCGCCAATCTCATCGGCTCGTCCGCCAAGGGGCACGAATACTTCCTCAAGCACCTGCTCGGCGCGCAGAACGGCGTGATGAGCGAGGGCGGCGCCGGCAACGGCTGCAAGGAAGTGAAGTGGCATGAAGAGGGCCCGACCGGCAAGCTGGATCTGATGGTGGACATCAACTTCCGCCTCAACTCCACCGGCGCTTATTCGGACATCATTCTGCCGACCGCCACCTGGTACGAGAAGAACGACCTCAACACCACCGACATGCACCCCTTCATCCACCCGCTGGGTGAAGCCGTCACGCCGGGTTGGGAGTCCAAATCCGACTGGCAGATCTTCAAGCGCCTGTCGAAAGAGTTCTCCAAACTGGCTGCCAAGCACCTGCCCAACGCCAAGGATCTGGTCGCACTGCCCATGCAGCACGACTCGGCCATGGAACTGGCGCAGCCGCTGGGCGAAGCGCGCGACTGGAAACTGGGCGAGTGCGAGCCGATTCCGGGCAAGACCATGCCGATCCTCAAGGTGGTCGATCGCGATTACGTCAGCACCTACAACAAGTACATCGCGCTTGGGCCCTTGATGGTCGAACTGGGCAACAACGTCAAAGGTATCGACTGGAACACCGAGGCCGAGTACGAAGAGCTCAAGAAGTGCAATTACACGGTGACGGAAGAGGGCGTCTCGAAAGGCATGCCGTCGCTCGAAGAAGACATCTACGTGTGCGACGCGATCATGCGTATGGCGCCGGAGACCAATGGCGAAGTGGCACACAAGTCGTGGAGCGCGCTGTCGAAGAAGACCGGCATCGATCACCACCATCTGTACGCCGGCCGTCATGAAGACAAGATCACCTTCCGCGACATCGTCGCCCAGCCGCGCAAGATCATTACCGCGCCGACCTGGTCGGGGATCGAGTCCGAGACGGTGTCATACACCGCGGGTTACACCAACATCCATGAGCACATCCCGTTCCGCACGCTGACCGGCCGCGCGCACTTCTATCAGGATCACGAGTGGTTCCTCGATTTCGGCGAGGGCTTCTGCACCTTCAAGCCGCCGGTCGACCTCAAGGCTCACGACAATGTGCCGGCCAGCGTCCGCGCCAAACCGCACTTGACGCTGTCGTGGATCACGCCGCATTCCAAGTGGGGCATCCACTCGAGCTACCAGGACAACCTGCGCATGCTCAACCTGTTCCGCGGCGGCCCCTACATCTGGCTGTCGGAAGAAGAGGCGGCGACGGTCGGCATCCGCGACAACGATTGGGTCGAGGCGATCAATTCCAACGGTGCGACGGTGGCCCGGGCAGTGGTCTCTCAGCGTGTGCCGCGCGGCATGGCGTTGATGTACCACGCTCAGGAAAAGAACATCAACGTGCCCGGCTCGAACACCACCGGCAAGCGCGGCGGCATCCTCAACTCGGTCACCCGAGTGGTGGTCAAGCCGACCAACATGGTCGGCGGCTATGCCCAGTTGTCGTACAGCTTCAACTATTACGGCACGGTGGGCTGCCAGCGTGACGAGATGGTGGTGCTGCACAAGATCGAGGACCAGGACATCGACTGGCTCGAGCGGCCGCTGACGGATGAACGCGAGGCTCAGCGCAACCCCGAGGGCATCGGCTCGAAATAAGCACACGACGTAGGGCGGGTTTCAACCCGCCACAGCATGCGACGAAGGCGGCGGGCTGACACCCGCCCTACGAAGGAACAGGAGAATCAAATGAAAATCCGCGCGCAATTCGCGATGGTATTCAACCTCGACAAGTGCATTGGTTGCCACACCTGCTCGGTGACCTGCAAAAACGTGTGGACCAACCGCAAGGGCATGGAATACGCCTGGTTCAACAACGTCGAGTCCAAGCCCGGCATCGGCTATCCGAAGCAGTGGGAAGACCAGGAAAAATGGAAGGGCGGCTGGGAGAAGATCAACGGCAAGCTCGAACTCAAGGCCGGTGGCCGGGTGAAGAAGATCGTGCAGATCTTCGCCAACCCCAACCTTCCCGAGATCGACGACTACTACGAACCGTTCTCCTTCGACTACGCCCGTTTGCAGAACGCACCGCTGTCCGAGGCCGCGCCGACCGCACGCCCGATCTCGCAGATTACCGGCGAGAAGATGGACAAAGTCACCTGGGGCCCGAACTGGGAAGACGATCTGGCCGGCGAATTTGCCTCGCGCTCGCGCGACGCCAACTTCGCCAACATGCAGAAGGAGATGTACAAGCAGTTCGAAAACACCTTCCACATGTATCTGCCGCGCATCTGCAACCACTGCATCAACCCGGCCTGTGTCGCCTCCTGCCCGTCGGGCGCGCTCTATAAGCGTGAAGAAGACGGCATCGTGCTGTCCGACCAGGACCGTTGCCGCGGCTGGCGGATGTGCATCTCCGGCTGCCCGTACAAGAAGGTGTTCTTCAACTGGGAGTCGTCCAAGGCCGAGAAGTGTATCGGCTGCTACCCGCGCGTCGAGAACGGTTTGCCGACCGTGTGCTCGGAAACCTGCGTGGGCCGCATCCGCTACAACGGCATCATTCTGTACGACGCCGACAAGATTGAAGCCGCGGCCAGCGCCGACGATACCCAGGATCTTTACCAGAACCACCTGGACATGTTCGTCGATCCGTTCGATCCGAAGATCATCGCCCAGGCCAAGAAAGACGGCATCAGCGACGACTGGATCCTCGCCGCGCAGAAGTCGCCCATCTACAAGATGGCCGTGGAGTGGAAGATCGCCTTCCCGCTGCACCCCGAGTACCGCACGCTGCCGATGATCTGGTATGTGCCGCCGCTCTCGCCGGTGCAGTCGCAGATCGACCAGAAGAACCTGCCGACCGAAGCCGATGGTGTGTTGCCCAAGGCCGAAGCGATGCGTCTGCCGGTGCAGTATCTGGCCAACCTGCTCACCGCCGGCAAGGAAGCGCCGATCGTCAGCGCGCTCAACCGCATGATCGCCATGCGCTCCTACCAGCGCTCGATCCATGTCGATGGCAAGCCCGATACCCGTGCGCTCGACGCCACCGGCATGACCGAGGACATGGCCAAGGAGATGTACCGCTACCTGGCCATCGCCAACTACGAAGACCGTTTCGTCATCCCGAGCTCGAAAGAAGAAGAGCGCCTCGATGACTACTACGGCTTCCAGGGTCAGACCGGCTTTACCTTCGGCAATGCGTCGTCGCTGGGCGTGACCAACAACGCCCTGTTCCCGGCCCGCCGCAAAGAAACAGTCGAGTCGCGCGAACTCGCGCCGCTGGCCGAGCCGACGCATGACGCGTCCGGCGAACAGTACTGAGGAGGACCGACCCATGCAGACCTACAAACTGATCGCCGAGTTGCTGGATTATCCGAACCAGGATCTGGTCCGCGAACTGGACAACGCCGTGACCGAACACGGGACGGCGCTTGTCTGGCTGGCCGAGATCGACCGCGACAACGTGTTCTCGCTGGCCGATCGCCAGATCATCGCGACCTTCATCGACGCGCTGATCGTGCAGGATGCGACTGAACGCGAAGCGGCCTACGTGGCCACCTTCGACATGGTGCCCGACCACAGCCTGCACCTGACGCATCACCTGTTCGGTGACGACAAGAACCGCGGTCCGGCGCTGATCGATTTGTCCGAGTACTACAAGTCCTACGGTTTCACGCATGAAGAAACGGAGATCCCCGACTTCCTGCCGCTGATGCTGGAGTTCGTGTCGCAGCTCGACGCGCAGGGCGCAAAGGTGTTCCTCGCCGATGTGGCGAAGATCTTCACGGTGCTGGCGCAAAACCTGGAAAAGGCGGGCAGTCCCTACGCACCGCTGATCCGCATTCTCGAAACCCACGGCACGCTGACCCGCCTGGCAGCGTGAGGAGAGTGACATGTCTTTGATGAAATTCCTGTTCGCGGTCTATCCGTACATTTGTCTGACCGTCTTCGTGGTGGCCAGCTGGATCCGCTTCGACTACCAGCAATACACCTGGAAGACCGACTCTTCCATGCTGCTGTCGAAGAAAAGCATGGTGGTCGCCAGCAATCTGTTCCACATCGGTATCCTGTCGATCTTCGCCGGCCACTTTGCCGGTCTCGTATTGCCGCATGGCCTGTGGCTGGGGCTGGGCATTTCGGACATGACCCACCAGTGGATCGCCATCACCGCCGGCATCGTGTTCGGCCTGATGTGCCTTGTGGGCGGCGCCATGCTCTGGTCGCGCCGCATGTTCAACCCGCGCATTCGCGCCACCGGCCGCAAGAACGACATGTTCGTCATCTCCTGGTTGATGCTTACGCTGCTGCTCGGGTTGATGACGGTGCCGTTTTCGATCGGGCATGCCAACCACAATGATCCGTCGGTGATGCTCCTGCTGGCAGAGTGGGTCAAGAGCATCCTGCTGCTCAATCCACAGCCTGAGCTGCTGGCGACGGTCGATCCGATCTTCCGGGCGCACATCTTCTTTGGCATGACGGTGTTCCTCATCTTCCCCTTTACGCGCCTGGTGCACATCCTGACCGCGCCGCTGAGCTATGTGGGCCGTGCTTACCAGATTGTGCGTACCAAGCGTCGGACGGTCTGACGCCTTGTGCAACACCCCGGGGCGACCGCAGTTTTCGGGCGGTCGCCCGTTTCCGTTGACCCGGCTCAATGACTTCGCAGGTCGAGGAGAGCATGTTGCCAGCCAATATCGAACCTCTCGTTCGGACGGAATTTGATCTGTTGAACACGCTGCTTGGTCAGAAGCTCGCCACCCGGATCATCGGTGTGCTGTTGGCCTTCTTTCTGCTCGCGCTGGTGGCCATCGGGCTCACCCTGTATTCCTCATGGAAGCTCGAAGGCGTGGCCGCGGCGATCAACGACGCTGGCAGTCTGCGCATGCGCTCCTGGAAAGTCGCGCATCACACCGCGGCCCTGCCGCTTGACGGTTCGAGCCGGAATGCGCGCCTGGTGGTCTTGCGCAAAGACATCGCCGACATCGAACGGGTGCAGTCTGGCCTGGCACTGGGCGATCCGGCGCGGCCGCTGTTCATCCCTCGCGATGACGGAATTCCCGACGATGTGGCAACGATCGCCCGGGTCTGGCACTCGGAAATGCGCCCCCTGGTGGAGCGAGTGGTCGGCGCGCAAACGATGGAGGCCGCGACGCAGGCCTCGGTGGCGCTGGAAGGCGCAACTCACGCCTACGTCACCAGCATCGACATCGTGGTGAAGAAAATGGAGCGCAGCTTTACCGCGCACACCAATGTATTGCGCAGCTATCAGGTGCTGCTGGTGGCGTTGGCGGTGATCGGCACGGTGGTGCTGATGCGCTTCTTCTTTGTCGCCGTGATTCGGCCGCTCGATACCCTGCAAAGCGGTCTGCAGCAGATGGAGCGCGAAGAATTCAGCGCCCGCGTTCCGGTACTGACCCACGACGAATTCGGCGAATTGTCGCGCGGATTCAACCGTATGGCCGGCCACCTCGAAGGCCTCTATGGCACGCTCGAAGAACGGGTCGCCGACAAGACCCGGTCGCTGGCCGAGAAAAATCGCGAGCTGTTCATTCTCTACAACATTGCGCGGCTACTGCGCCGGCCGATGAGCATTGAGGAGTTGTCGCGCAGTTTTCTTGAAGAGGTTCGTCACACTTTCGAGGCCGACGCCGCCTCGGTGCGGCTCTTCGACGCCGAAGCCGACAACCTCTACATCACCACACACCAGGGTCTGGCCACCGAGTTCATCGATGAAGAAGCCATTCTCGATTGTGGCAACTGCCTGTGCGGACAGGCGGTGCTGGGCGACATTCCGATCGTGAGCAGCACCGCCGACCCGGACGGCGCACGCACCCGGGACACCTGCCGGCGCGCGGGCTTCGAGACCGTGAGCGCTGTGCCCGTCAATCACAACAATCGGGCGTTGGGCATTTTCAATCTGTATTTCCGGCGCAAGCTTGAAGTTTCGGAGGGTGATCGCGAGGTGCTGCAAAGCCTCGGTCAGCATCTGGGCATGGCGATCGACAACGTTCGGCTGCAGTCGCGCGAGAAGGAGATGGCGGTCTCTGAAGAGCGCAATCTGATCGCTCGCGAACTGCACGATTCAATCGCCCAGGGCCTGGCTTTTCTGAATCTGCAGGTGCAGATGCTCGACGATGCGTTGGCCAATGACCGCAAGGAAGACACCGGCGAAGTGCTCGAGATGATCCGTAAGGGCATTCAGGAGAGCTACGCGGATGTGCGCGAGCTGCTGCAGCATTTTCGTGCGCGCGTGCCCCAGCAGGATCTGGCCGCCGCGCTGCGCCATGCGATCGAGCGCTTTTCCGAACAAAGCGGCGTGGCCGGCGAATTGCAGGTGCATGGTGCGAGCCCGCCCACCGTGGCAGAAGTGGATATCCAGGTGCTGTACATTGCCCAGGAGGCCTTGTCGAATGTGCGAAAACACGCGCAGGCCAGGCATGTCACCGTTGATTTGTGGCGCGATGCGGAAGGCGTCCGACTTGAGATTCGCGACGACGGTATTGGCTTCGACAAGGTGGCGGCCGGTGCGCCCGGGCAGGGCGAGCATGTTGGCTTGCACATCATGGGCGAGCGTGCGGCGCGTATTGGTGGTGTGCTCGATATTCAGTCGAAAAAGGGCAGCGGTACTTTGGTGAGTCTGATGCTGACAGTGACCGAGCAGGAGACGATACAGACATGACTGAACGGATTCGTGTATTGCTGGTTGATGACCACGGCTTGTTTCGCAGTGGCATCAAATCCTTGCTCAAGCGCAGTGACGAGTTTGAGGTGGTTGGCGAGGCGGCCGACGGGCTCGAAGGCGCCAAGCGGGTCAAGCAGCTTCAGCCCGATGTGGTGCTGCTGGATCTGCACATGCCCGGCGTCGGAGGCTTGGATGTGCTCAAACTGATCCTCGAGGATGTGCCGCAGACGCATGTGCTGATGCTGACGGTGTCGGAAGATTCGGAGGATCTCCTCACCACCTTGCGGGCCGGGGCTACGGGTTATCTGCTCAAAAATATCGAAGCCGAAACCCTGATCGACGCTATCCGTATGGCCTCGCGTGGCGAGCCGGTGGTGTCGCCCCTCATGATGGGCAAGCTGCTGGCCAATCGTAGCCATGGTGGGCCCCGTGAAGGCAACCCGGCGGTGGCGGACGCCGAACTCGACAAGCTCACCCCGCGCGAGCGCGAGATTCTCGCCTGCATTGCCAAGGGGCAGAGCAACAAGCAGATTGCGCGTAATCTCGAGGTGGCCGAAAGCACGGTCAAGATTCATGTGCAGAGCGTTCTCAAGAAGCTTCATCTGAGTAGCCGGGTGCAGGCCGCGGTGTTTGCGGTTGAGCGGGGGTTTGCCGCGCAATGAGCGAGCGACCCATCGTCTATTCCTGCTCGGGCTGCTCCAGTGCTGCGCAACTGGCGAATCACTTTGCGCTTCGGCTGGATCGGGAGGGGCGAGCGGATATGTCGTGCATTGCCGGTATCGGCGGTCATGTTGCTCCGCTGATGCGATTGGCACGGTCGGGTCGACCTTTGATTGCGCTCGATGGCTGCGTGCTGGCCTGTGTGCGTGAAACGCTCGCCCAGCATGACCTGGTGCCGGCGGTCCATGTCCGTCTGGACGAATTTGGCGTCAAGAAACTCAAAAAAACCGATTTTGACACGGCTCAGTCTCGCGCGCTTTACCCCCGGTTGCTCGAGCAACTCGCTGCCGTTGTCCGGCGGGACGCACCTGGCTGAGATCGGTGGCCATTGGCATCCAGGACGGGCGTGCGGCAATACACGCTCATCACCCCATACTCACGCTTCTGATGTACGCGCTCGCTCAGTCGTTTTCGTGGAGCAGCCTTGCCAGTGCCGCGCGGGAGCGCCAGTTTGCCTTGTCCTCAAGTCGGGCGATGCCGAGGCACAACGCTTTGCCTGAGCCCGGCGGGCACGTTTTGGCGTAATCTCGGTCCGACCTGAAGGACACGCGCGGGAGCACGGCATGCGACAGGTGACCATCGTGGGAGCGGGCAAGATCGGCGAGGTGATTGCCGATCTGTTGGCGGCCTCTGGCGACTACGCGGTGACGGTGGTTGACCGCGATGCGAAAGCCCTGGCGCGCCTTGCGCATGCCTTGCCCATGGCCACGCTGTGCCAGATCGATGTGTGTGACGCCGCTCAGCTTGCCGCTGTGCTCGCTGACCAGGATGCGCTGGTCAATGCTTGCCCTTTCGATCTTGGCGAGGCGCTGGCCCGGGCGGCTGTGGCTGCCAAAGTGCACTACTTTGATCTCACGGAAGATGTCGGTAGCGCACGCGCGATCCGTGAGCTGGCCAATGTCGCCACGACCGCACTGGTGCCGCAGTGCGGCCTGGCGCCGGGCTTCATTTCCATCGCCGCATACGATCTGGCCAAGCGCTTTGACGCACTGCACGATGTCCATATGCGGGTCGGCGCGCTGCCCAAGTTTCCGTCCAATGGCCTCAAATACAACCTGACCTGGAGCACCGACGGGCTCATCAACGAATACCTCAATCCCTGCGAGGCGATTGTCGGCGGCGTGCTCAAGGAGATGCCGGCGCTCGAAGAGCTGGAGCATTTTTCGCTCGACGGGGACGACTACGAAGCCTTCAACACCTCCGGCGGGCTCGGCACCTTGTGTGACACGCTCAAGGGGCGGGTGCACAACCTCAACTACCGCACCGTGCGTTATCCCGGCCATCGCGACGTGATGAAGCTGTTGCTGCATGACCTGCGCCTGGGTGAACGCCGCGCCTTGCTCAAGGAAATACTGGAGTCATCGATCCCGGTCACCATGCAGGACGTGGTGCTGGTGTTTGTCAGCGTCAGTGGCATGCGCGATGGTTTGTTAATGCAGGAGACCTTTGCCCGCAAGATCTACAGTCGAGAGCTCGGCGGGCGGATGCGCAGTGCGATTCAGGTCACCACGGCAAGTGCGATCTGTGCGGCGCTGGATGTGCTGATGGACGGCGGCTTGCCGCAGCAGGGCTTTGTCCGGCAGGAAGATATTTGCCTGGACGATTTTCTCGCCAATCGCTTTGGTCGCCACTACGTGACCGATGGTGAAGAGCCACAGACCGCCACCAGCGGAGGCTTTCGGTGATAACCCGAGGAGACGACGGATGAACGCAGCACGTATTTTTGACGCGTTGGGGCTTGATCGGGAGCGACTCGTCGTGGGCGAGTGGGCGGTGGTCTCACCGATCGATGGCGCGGTGATTGCCCGTGTGGCGATGGATTCGCCCGAGGTATGGGAGACCAAGTTGGCGCGCAGTGTCGAGGCCTTTGTGCATTGGCGCACCGTGCCGGCGCCGCGCCGGGGCGAGTTGATTCGACGCTTTGGCGCCTTGCTTCGTCAGCACAAGGTGACGCTCGGCGCGCTGATCACGCTGGAGGCCGGCAAGATCATCGCCGAGGGCGAGGGCGAAGTGCAGGAGATGATCGACATCTGCGATTTTGCGGTCGGCCTGTCCCGCCAGCTCTATGGCCGCACGATTGCTTCCGAGCGGCCGCAACATAGTTTGCGCGAGACCTGGCATCCGCTGGGGCTGGTGGGCGTCATCTCGGCCTTTAATTTTCCGATGGCAGTGTGGGCCTGGAATACGGCGCTGGCCGTGGTATGTGGCAACAGTGTGGTGTGGAAGCCATCCGAGAAAACCCCATTGTGTGCGATTGCCTGCCAGCATTTGTTTGAGCAGGCCATGGTCGGCTTTGACGATGCGCCCGAAGGGGTGTCTCAAATCGTGCTGGGAGGCAAAGAGGCCGGCGTGGCGCTGGCCGACGATGTGCGTGTGCCACTGATCAGCGCGACCGGCAGCTGCGCCATGGGGCGACAGGTCGGCGCGCGGGTGGCGCAGCGATTTGGCAAATCCATTCTCGAGCTCGGTGGCAACAATGCCATCATCGTCACGCCGTCGGCCGATCTCGATCTGGCGGTGCGGGCGATTGTCTTCGGCGCGGTCGGCACCGCCGGCCAGCGCTGCACCACGACGCGCCGCATTTTTGTTCAGCGTGAGGTGGCCTCGGTGCTTTTCGAGTGTTTGAAACAGGCGTATGCCGGTCTGGCCGTCGGTGACCCGCGGGAGGCGGGCACGCTGGTCGGTCCGCTGATTGATGCCCGAGCCTTTGCGCAAATGGAGCATGCCCTGCAGGTGGCGCGAGAGCAGGGCGGCAAGGTGGTGGGCGGCGGGCGCGTGCTCGCGGATCGCTACCCCGACGCCTATTACGTGATGCCGGCCTTGATCGAGGGCGGTGGCGCGCTGGACAACAGCTTTGAAGAGACCTTTGCCCCGGTGTTGTATTGCTTTACCTACGATACGCTGGACGAGGCCATCGCACGCCAGAACGCCGTTCCGCAGGGGCTGTCGTCCGCGATCTTTACCACCGATGTGCGCGAAGCCGAGCGGTTTTTGGCCGCCACTGGAAGCGACTGTGGCATTGCCAATGTGAACGTTGGCACCAGCGGCGCGGAGATTGGAGGGGCTTTTGGCGGCGAGAAAGCCACCGGCGGCGGGCGGGAGTCCGGCTCGGACGCCTGGCGTGGCTACATGCGGCGGCAGACTGCGACGGTCAATTACTCGGACGAACTGCCGCTGGCGCAGGGGGTGCGCTTCGGTTGAAGCGGCTGCGTCAGGCGGTAAAGAAGCGCTGCGTGATCTCGGCGGGCAGTTCCTGGCCAGTGGCGCGGGCGCGCTTGAGCAGCGTCCAGTAGTAGCGGTAGGACGCGCGGTCGTGCAGTTTGCCGGCGTGCTGGATCGGCCCCCAGTTGGCGTCTTGCGCGGCTTCGAGAATGACAATCGCACTTTCGACCTCGGAAAAGTCGGGGCGCATGGCTTCGAGGATCGGGGTGATCTGGTTGGGGTGGATGCTCCACATGCGCAGATAGCCAAACTCTCGGCGGGCGCGTTCGGCGTCTTTTCGGATGAATTCGACATCCTTGATCTCGGTGGTGACGTTGTGGCTTGGCACCACGCCATGCGCGAGTGCGGCGGCGGCGATTTCGCATTTGGCGCGCGCCACCAGCGGGTGCTCGAACTGTGCGGGGCTGCGCATCGCTTCGCCGGGGATGGCGCCGTGATGGGCGCTGACGAAGTCCATCAGGCCGAAATCGAGGCTTTCGACCCCGTCGAGCGCGGCGATGTGCCAGGCATCGCGCAGTGCGCCGTGCGTTTCGATCAAGACATGCACCGGGAGCGCGATGCCGGTGTGGTTGGCCGCTTCCTGCATGCGCAGATAGGCGAGTTGTTCGCGGACATCGTCGACCGAGCGCGGTTTGGGAAAGGTGATGAAGGCTAGGCGCTGGCCGGCGTCTTCGACCAGGATGTCGACATCCCGGCGCCAGTGCGGATGGGTGATGTCGTGGATGCGCGCGCCGACCCGGCCAAACTGGTTGGCCTCAGACATGACCATGGTCGCGGCCATGTGTGCGTGCTCGGTTTCCTGGCCGGCCTTGGCGCCATCTTCGCAATCGCAGGTGATGTCGAATACCGGGCCCATGTCCTGCTGGATGGACAGCGCCTTGGTGATGAGCTTTTCGCTGCCGGCGTAGTGGTCGATGGCGGGCATGTCGGGGAGCGTGCGCTCGCCCTGGAAAAGAACCTGGTCGGGATGCATGGCGGTCGCGTCTGTGTGGTGAGTGTTGCCGGGCAGAATACCAAAAAAATCGGGGGCGATTTCTCGCCCCCGATGCTTTGCTGCCAGATATGCTCAATCGTTCAGAGCAGATCTTTGACGCCTTCGCGCTCTTCGAGCAGCTCGTTGAGCGTGACGGTCATGCGCTCGCGGGAGAATGCGTCGATTTCCAGGTCTTTGACGACCTTGTACTCACCGTTTTCGGTGATGCAGGGCACGCCGTAGATGATGCCTTCGGGGATGCCATAGGAGCCGTCAGACGGCACGCCCATGGTGACCCACTCGCCGTTCGAACCGAGCACCCAGTCGCGGATGTGGTCGATGGCGGCGTTGGCGGCCGATGCGGCGGAGGACAGGCCACGTGCTTCGATGATGGCCGCACCACGCTTGCCAACGGTGGGCAGGAACACGTCGCTGTTCCAGACGTCGTCATTCACCAGCGACTTGACGTTATCGCCGTTGGACAGGCAGAAACGGTAGTCAGCGTACATGGTCGGCGAGTGGTTGCCCCACACGACCAGTTTGGTCAGGCTGGACACGCTGCGACCGGTCTTGCCAGCGAGCTGCGACAGGGCGCGGTTGTGGTCCAGACGCAGCATGCCGGTGAAGTTCTTGGTGTTGACGCGGCCGAATTTCTCAGCGGTCTTCATGGCGATGTAGGCGTTGGTGTTGCAGGGGTTGCCGACAACGAGGACCTTGATGTTCGGGTCAGCGTACTGGCCGATGGCGGCGCCTTGAACGGTAAAGATCTTGGCGTTTTCGGTCAGCAGGTCCTTGCGTTCCATGCCGGGGCCGCGCGGACGCGCGCCGACCAGCAGTGCGATCTGGGCGTCTTTGAAGGCGACATTGGGGTCGTCGGTGGCAACCATGCCGGCGAGCAGCGGGAAGGCGCAGTCTTCCAACTCCATCATCACGCCCTTGACGGCTTTCTGTGCCTGCGGCAGATCCAGAAGCTGGAGAATGACCGGTTGATCCTTGCCCAGCATTTCGCCGCTGGCAATGCGGAACAACAGGCTATAACCGATTTGACCGGCTGCGCCTGTGACGGCGACACGTACGGGGGCTTTGCTCATGGACGACTCCCTCTCGATGTGAGTGTGTGAAAGCGGACATTCGGCTGACCGTGTGCCTCGTGAGTGAGGCGGGCGTCGGTGTTTGCCGATTCGCGCAAGATAGTAGTATCGCGTTTCAACAAAGTCAATTCATGTCATATGTCTTATATAAGACATATGAGTTGATATAGACGCCTGTCAACTTTTGTGATGAAATACGCCAATGGCCCAGACGTCCCCCACCTTTAGTCCGCTCTATCGTCAGATCAAGAGTCTGATGCTGGTGGCGCTTGAATCCGGCGAATGGAGTCCGGGTCAGGCCATTCCCAGTGAGCAGGAGCTGGCGGCGCGCTTCGGCGTCAGCCAGGGGACGGTGCGCAAGGCCATTGATGAAATGGCGGCCGAGAACCTGCTGGTGCGCAAACAGGGTAAAGGCACTTACGTCGCGTCTCACAATGATCCCCGCTCCTTGTTCCGCTTCTTGCGTCTGGTGCCCGAGGGCGAAGACCTGTCTCACCCCGTCAGTGTGCCGCTTGAGTGCTGGCGCGCCAAGGCGGGCCAGGAGGCCGCGCGAGTGCTCGCGATCGAGCCCGGCTCACCCATTATCATTGTTCGGCGTTTGCTTGAATTTAGCGCAAAACCTGTGGTTGTCGACGAAATCTATCTGCCGGGCGAAATTTTCCAGGGATTGACCCTCGAAATGTTGCAGGGCTGGAAGGGTTCGCTCTACAGCCTTTTTGAAACCCGCTTTGGCTTGCGCATGATTCGCGCCGAAGAGCGCATCCGGGCCGTGGCCGCCGATCGGCGTACGGCGGAAATGCTGCGCGTCAAGGAAGGGGTCCCATTGCTGTCGGTCGAGCGCGTGACCTTTACCTATGGTGACCGCCCGGTCGAATGGCGTCGAGGCCTGTATTCGACCGACGAACATTTTTATCTGAATGAGCTGAATTAATGGCGCGTGACGCATTCAAGTGACGCGACATCAACGGTTATAATCGACGTTTTTCGTGGGAGTAAGGCGGCATTCGTGCGGCCTAGCATTGGGGGAAAAAGATGTCTGAAATGACAGTCAGAAAAAAGCGCCCGAAACACTTGGCGCTGCACGAGATCAGGCTGCCCTTGGCGGGGTTTGTCTCGATTCTGCATCGTGTCAGTGGCGCAGGTTTGTTCTTGATGTTGCCGTTGTTGTTGTCTTTGTTCGGTGACAGCCTCGGGTCCGCAGAGACCTTTGCTGACTACAAGGACACGGTTTCCAATCCGCTGGTCAAGCTGATTCTATTTGGTCTGTTGTGGGCATTTTTGCACCACTTCTGTGCCGGTATCCGCTTCTTGCTGTTGGACGTTCACAAAGGTCTGGATCTGGCTTCGTCACGTCAGTCAGCCCGTCTCGTTCTCATTGTCAGCCTGGTGCTGACCGTTTTGATCGGGGTGAAACTATGGTGAAACGGATTGTTGTTGGTGCCCACTACGGCCTTCGCGACTGGATTGGTCAGCGCGTAACGGCCATTGTGATGGCCTTGTATTCGGTGTATTTCGCGATCAGCGCGCTGATGCTGCCGGAAATGTCGTACGAGGCCTGGAGCGGCATGTTTGCCGGCGGTTTCATGCGCTTCTTCAGCTTCCTGTTCTTCATGTCGCTCTTTTATCACGCCTGGGTTGGCGTCCGTGACATCTTCATGGACTACATTCAACCGGTCGGTATTCGACTGACCTTGCACGTGATCGTCATGTTCCTGCTCATCGGCTACGCCGGTTGGGCAGCCCAGATTCTGTGGAGGCTGTAAGGGTGAAAATCGCAAAGCATACTTATGATGCGGTGATCGTCGGCGCGGGTGGTGCGGGTCTTCGCGCCGCACTGCAGCTGTCAGAATCCGGTCTTAAAACGGCAGTCCTGACCAAGGTGTTCCCGACGCGCTCCCACACCGTGGCTGCACAAGGCGGTGTGGCCGCTTCGTTGGGTAACTCGACCGAAGATAACTGGCACTGGCACATGTACGACACCGTCAAGGGGTCGGACTGGCTGGGTGACCAGGATGCCATCGAGTTCATGTGTCGCAAGGCGAACGAAGTCGTCGTCGAGCTCGAGCACTACGGCATGCCTTTTGACCGTCTCGACAACGGCAAGATCTATCAGCGTCCCTTTGGTGGTCACTCGCAAAACTACGGCCAATCGCCGGTATCGCGTTCCTGTGCGGCCGCTGACCGGACGGGTCACGCCATGTTGCATGCGCTGTATCAGCGCAATGTACGTGCGAAGACCCAGTTCTTCGTTGAGTGGATGGCGCTGGATCTGATTCGTGATGCTGACGGCGACGTGGTTGGCGTGACGGCCATGGAAATGGAAACCGGCGAAGTGTCGATCTTCCATGCCAAGGCGGTGATCTTCGCTACCGGTGGTGCCGGCCGGATTTACTACAGCTCGACCAACGCCTTCATCAACACCGGTGACGGTGTCGGTATGGCAGCGCGCGCTGGCGTTCCGCTCGAAGACATGGAGTTCTGGCAGTTTCACCCGACCGGTGTGGCCGGCGCGGGCGTGCTGATTACCGAAGGTGTGCGTGGTGAGGGCGGTATTCTGCGGAACGCAGCGGGTGAGCGTTTCATGGAGCGCTATGCGCCGAACCTGAAAGATCTCGCTTCGCGTGACGTCGTGTCCCGTTCGATGGTGACCGAAATCAACGAAGGCCGCGGCTGCGGACCCGACAAGGATCACGTCCTTCTCGATATCACGCACCTGTCGCCTGAGACGATCATGAAGCGTTTGCCCGGCATTCGCGAGATCTCGATTCAGTTCGCGGGCATCGATCCGATCAAGGCGCCGATTCCGGTCGTGCCGACCTGCCACTACCAGATGGGCGGTATTCCGACCAACTATAAAGGCCAGGTGGTTGCGCCCAAGGGTGATAACTCGAATACGCCGGTGACTGGTTTCTACGCCGCCGGTGAATGTGCCTGTGCGTCGGTGCATGGCGCCAACCGTCTCGGGACCAACTCGCTGCTCGATCTGCTGGTGTTTGGCAAGTCGGCGGGTGAGACCGTGGTTGAGGATATCCAGAGCGGCAATCTGCGCCTCAAGCCGCTGCCGGACAATGCGGCCGATTTTTCGCTGGCACGAATGGCGCGCCTGGAGAACCAGAAAGACGGCACCAATGTGCACGAAGTCCGCCTGGCCATGCAACGCACTATGCAGAAGCACGCCGGTGTGTTCCGATTCTCCGAACTGCTTCAGCAGGGCGTGACCGCGATTCTTGAGGTGGCCGAGCAAGCCAAGACCACCGAGATCAAGGACAAGTCCATGGTCTGGAACACGGCACGCATGGAAGCGCTCGAGCTGGACAACCTGATCGAGGTTGCCAAGGCCACTATGATTTCAGCCGAAGCGCGCAAAGAGTCTCGCGGTGCCCACGTGCGCGATGACGCACCGGATACCCCTGAGTTTCCGAACGGCCGCCGTGATGACGAGTGGCTCAAGCACACCTTGTGGTACAGCGAAGGCAACCGCCTGGACTACAAGCCTGTGAATTTGCAGCCGATGTCCGAAAGCGTCGATCCGATCGCGCTGGCGACGCGGACTTACTGAGAGGCCGGGAGTCGAACAGATGAGCAAACGTACCGTTCAATTCAAGATCTACCGTTACGATCCGGACCGCGACGAAAAGCCGTACATGCAGGATATTTCGGTCGACCTCGAGCCGTCCGACAAAAAACTGCTGGATGCGCTGGTTCGCCTGAAGGTGAAGGACGATTCCACGTCTTTCCGCCGTTCCTGCCGTGAAGGTGTGTGTGGCTCCGATGCCATGAATATCAACGGCAAGAATGGTCTGGCCTGCCTGACCGATGTCGACAGCCTGCCGCAGCCGATCGTGCTGCGCCCGCTGCCGGGGCTGCCTGTCATTCGCGATCTGATCGTCGACATGACCCAGTTCTTCAAGCAGTACAACTCGATCAAACCCTACCTGGTCAACGACAACCCGCCGCCGGAGCGCGAGCGTCTGCAGTCGCCGGAAGAGCGCGAAGAGCTCAACGGGCTCTACGAGTGCATTCTGTGCGCCTGCTGCTCGACGTCGTGCCCGTCGTTCTGGTGGAATCCAGACAAGTTTGTCGGGCCGGCGGGTTTGCTTGCCGCGTATCGTTTCATTGCCGACACCCGGGATGAAGCGACAAACGAGCGCCTCGACAACCTCGAGGACCCGTATCGTTTGTTCCGTTGCCACACCATCATGAACTGTGTGGATGTCTGTCCGAAGAGCCTTAACCCGACCCGGGCGATTGGCAAGATCAAGGACATGATGGTGCGTCGCGCGGTATGACGCCAAACAAAGGACGCATGCGCTGGCACTGCCGTCGGGCGCTATTGGAACTCGACCTGGTCTTCGCACGCTTTCTTGAAAACAGGTTCGACCAGCTGAGCGATGCTCAGTTGGTCGATCTTCAGGACCTGCTGGATATCGAAGATCATGACCTTTGGGCCATGGTCAACGGAAGCGTACCGTGTCCCGAAGATCGCTGGATGCCACTCCTCAGCATGCTGCGTGATAGCGGAACACAGGATGATTCTGCCTAGGCAGATGGAAAATAACAGGTAAGCCAAAGGACAAGTTATGAGCAATGAACGTAACGCCACCCTCACGGTCGATGGGAAGACGGTCGAATTTCCGGTGATGACCGGAACGCATGGCAACGATGTCATCGACATCCGTACGCTGGGTGCCAAAACCGGTCTGTTCACCTATGATTCCGGATTCCTCTCTACCGCCAGTTGCGCGTCCACGGTGACGTTCATCGATGGCGACAAGGGCGAATTGCTGTATCGCGGTTACCCCATCGAACAATTGGCCGACAACTGCAACTTCCTGGAAGTGGCTTACCTGCTGAAAAACGGTGAGCTGCCCAATGCCAAGCAGAAGACCGATTTCGAAGACACCATCAAGAACCACACGATGTTGCACGACCAGATGACCAAGTTCTACTCGGGCTTCCGTCGTGATGCACACCCGATGGCGGTCATGGTCGGTGTGGTGGGCGCTCTGTCGGCCTTCTACCACGACGCTCTCGACCTGCAGGACGCCGAGCACCGCAATGTGTCCTTCAACCGCCTGGTGGCCAAGTTGCCGACCATCGTCGCGATGGCGTACAAGTACAACACCGGGCAGCCCTTCATGTACCCGCGCAATGATCTGGGCTACACCGCCAACTTCATGCACATGATGTTTGGCACGCCGTGCGAAGAGTACAAGCCGAATCCGGTGCTGGTCCATGCCCTCGATACCATCTTCACGCTGCATGCTGACCATGAGCAGAACGCCTCCACCTCCACGGTGCGTCTGGCGGGCTCCTCAGGTGCCAACCCATTTGCTTGCATTTCGGCCGGTATCGCCTGCCTGTGGGGGCCGTCACACGGTGGCGCCAACGAAGCTTGCCTGAACATGCTGGAGCAGATCGGTGATGTGTCCAAGGTCAGCGAGTACATCACCCGCGCCAAGGACAAGAACGATCCGTTCAAGCTGATGGGCTTTGGTCACCGCGTGTACAAGAACTTTGATCCGCGCGCCAAGCTGATGCGCAAGGTCTGCTACGACGTGCTGACCGAGCTCGGTCTTGAGAACGATCGTCTGTTCAAGCTGGCCATGGAGCTCGAGAAAATCGCGCTGGAAGATCCGTACTTCGTCGAGAAGAAGCTTTACCCGAACGTCGACTTCTACTCCGGCATTGTGCAAAAGGCGCTGGGTATTCCGACCTCGATGTTTACCTGCATCTTCGCGCTGGCCCGCACCGTGGGTTGGATGACACAGTGGGAAGAAATGATGACCGATCCGGAATACAAGATTGGTCGTCCGCGCCAGCTGTATGTCGGCGCGGCTCGCCGCGACGTCGTGGCGATCGACCAGCGGGCGTAACACCCATGCGGGCTGGGAAAGTGAGCACTTAAATCAGTCCGTCACGGGATGATCACCGCCTGTCGTGATCATCCCGTTTTCCTTATGCCCCAATTGGCCGTGATCGCCGGATGGCGATTACCAGACTAGGCAACAGAATTCGGGTGAATTCCAAGATGATGAAGCAACTGCATAGCACCTCGATGCTGTTCGGCAGCAATGCACCGTTCGTCGAAGAGCTGTACGAGTCGTATCTCGCCGATCCGGAAAACGTTCCGGAAGAATGGCGAACCTATTTTGATGGTCTGAAAGCGGGCGCCGCCGCTGCGGTGCGCGATGTGGCGCATACGCCGATCATCCACGCCTTCGAGCAACTCGCCAAACGTGGCCCGGTACGCACCATTACCTCCGGCGACGGCAACAAGCGTCAGGTCAGCACGCTGCAGTTGATCAACGCCTATCGCTTCCTCGGCACCCGCTGGGCGAATCTTGATCCGCTCAAGCGCAGCGAGCGCATGCATGTGCCGGAGTTGGAGCCGTCCTACTACGGTTTCACCGAGGCAGACCTGAACGAGCAGTTCAATGTGGGCTCTTTTCACGCGTTCTCCAGCGAGCAGGCGAGCCTGCGCGAAATTCTGGAGGCGGTGCGGCAGACTTACTGCGGCTCGATCGGCTCCGAGTACATGTACATCTCGGACATCGCCCAGAAGCGCTGGATTCAGGCGCGCCTGGAGAGTATTCGCGGCACGCCGCAGTTTTCGGTTGAGCAGAAAAAGCACGTCCTTGGCCGTGTGACTGCTGCCGAGACGCTCGAAAAATATCTGCACACCAAGTACGTCGGTCAGAAGCGCTTCTCGCTCGAAGGTGGCGAGTCGATGATCGTCGCCATGGATGAGGTGATCAGCGTCGGCGGTCGTCTCGGTGCGCAGGAAATCGTGATCGGCATGGCCCACCGCGGCCGTCTGAACGTGCTGGTCAACACGCTGGGCAAGTCACCTTCGACCCTGTTTGCCGAGTTTGAAGGCAAGGCCGAAGTTGACCTGAGCGCCGGTGACGTGAAGTACCACAACGGTTTCTCGAGCGATGTGATGACCCCGGGCGGTCCGGTCCACCTCACGCTGGCCTTCAACCCGTCTCACCTTGAGATCATCAACCCCGTGGTGGCCGGCTCGGTCTATGCGCGTCAGGTACGTCGCAAGGACAAGGCAAAGACTCAGGTCTTGCCGGTGATCATCCATGGTGACTCGGCAGTGGCCGGCCAGGGTGTGAACCAGGAGATGCTGAACTTCTCGCAGACGCGTGGCTACGGCACGGGCGGCACCGTTCACATCGTGGTGAACAACCAGATCGGCTTTACCACCTCCGATCCGCGGGATTATCGCTCTTCGCTGTATTGCACCGACATCTTCAAGATGGTCGAGGCGCCGATCTTCCATGTGAATGGTGATGATCCGGAAGCCGTTGCGCTGGTCACCGCGCTGGCGGTCGAGTTCCGCAACGAATTCAAGAAAGACGTGGTCATCGACATCGTCTGCTATCGCAAGCTCGGCCACAACGAGCAGGACGAGCCGATGGTGACGCAGCCGCTGATGTACCGGAAGGTGGCGCTACACCCGGGTACTCGCAAGCTGTATGCCGATCGCCTCGTGCGTGAAGGCGTGTGCGCGGCGGACGAACCCGAAGCGATCATTCAAGATTATCGCGAGCACCTCGATCGCGGCGAATTGCTGGCCAACCCGGTGCTGTCCGGTCACAACCGTCAGTTCGCGGTCGACTGGACGCCATATCTCAAGGCCGAGTACACCGACGAAGCCGTTACGGCCGTGCCGATGGTCGAGCTCAAGCGTCTGGCCGAGCGGATCAGCACGGTGCCAGAAGGTTTTGAGTTGCAGTCCCGGGTCAAGAAAATTGTGGCTGACCGTGCCGCCATGGCGCGCGGCGAAGCGCTGATCGACTGGGGCATGGGTGAGAACCTCGCCTACGCCAGTTTGTTGGTTCAGGGCTACGGCGTGCGTTTGTCCGGTGAGGATATCGGCCGCGGTACCTTCTTCCACCGTCATGCCGTGTTCCACGACCAGAAGCGCGAGCGTTGGGACGAGGGTGCCTACATTCCGCTGCAGAACATCCAGGATGGTCAGGCCGAGATTCAGGTCTTCGACTCCGTGTTGTCTGAAGAGGCCGTGCTGGCGTTTGAATATGGTTACTCCACTGCGGTGCCTGACGACCTGGTCGTTTGGGAGGCGCAGTTCGGTGACTTCGCCAACGGCGCACAGGTCGTGTTTGACCAGTTCATTTCGTCCGGCGAAGCCAAGTGGGGCCGCAAGGTCGGTCTGACGGTGTTGCTGCCGCATGGTTACGAAGGTCAGGGCCCGGAGCACTCTTCGGCCCGTCTCGAGCGTTACATGCAGCTGTGTGCTGAAAACAACATGCAGGTGCTGGTGCCCAGCACGCCGTCGCAGATCTTCCACCTCTTGCGTCGCCAGATGGTGCGTCAGTTGCGCAAGCCGGCCATCGTCATCACGCCGAAATCGCTGCTGCGTCATAAAGAGGCGGTGTCGACCATGGATGAGCTCACCAAGGGTTCCTTCCGTACGGTCATCGGGGAGGTCGACAAGCTGGATGCCAAGAAGGTCAAGCGGGTCGTGTTGTGCTCCGGCAAGATCTACTACGAGTTGATGGCCTATCGCCGCGAGCAGGAGATCAAGGACATCGCCGTGGTGCGTATCGAGCAGCTTTACCCGTTCCCGCGGGATGCCTTCCGTGTCGAACTGGCCAAGTACCCGAACGCGAAGGAAGTGGTGTGGTGTCAGGAAGAGCCGCGCAACCAGGGCGCCTGGTACTGGTTTGCTTCGCGTCAGCACCTGATCAACGTGCTCGGCCCGAAACAGAAGTTGCTGCTCGTCAGCCGTCCGGCTTCGGCATCGCCCGCGGTGGGTTATTACGCCAAACACAATGCCCAACAGAAAGCGGTGCTTGAGAACGCTTTCGGTCCCATCAACGATTGATCGAACAACGAAAAAACCACGCATTAGAGGGAGTCAATTCATGCTGATCGAAGTTAAAGTCCCCCAGTTGTCGGAGTCCGTGTCCGAAGCGACGCTCGTCACCTGGCACAAGAAAGAAGGCCAGGCCGTTTCGCGTGACGAGAACCTGATCGACATCGAGACCGACAAAGTCGTGCTCGAAACCCCGGCACCGGCGGATGGCGTGCTGGTCAAGATCATTCTTGGCGACGGTTCGACCGTGGCCAGCGGTGACCTGATCGCCCAGATCGACACCGAAGCCAAAGCGGCTGCCGGCGCAAGCCCCAAGGCTGCCGAGCCGGCACCGGCTGTGACCGCGCCGCCCGCCACCAGCAAGGCGGCCGGCGGTTCGGCCAGCCCGGCCGCGCGCAAGATTCTTGATGAAAAAGGCGTAGCCGCCGATGACGTCGCAGGGTCTGGTCGTGGTGGTCGTGTGACCAAGGGCGACGCGGTTGCCGCAGGCAAATCCGCACCGGCCGCGCCGGCCGTTGTGGTGTCGGGTGACCGTCCGGAAGAGCGTGTGCCGATGACCCGTCTGCGCGCCCGTATTGCCGAGCGTCTGCTGCAGTCGAAGAACGAAAACGCCATTCTCACTACCTTCAACGAAGTGAACATGGGTCCGGTGATGGCCCTGCGCGCTCAGTACAAGGACAAGTTCGAGAAAGAGCACGGCGTGCGCCTGGGCTTCATGGGCTTCTTCGTTAAGGCAGCTGTGGCAGCACTCAAGAAGTTCCCGGTGCTGAACGCCTCGGTCGATGGCAACGACATCGTCTATCACGGCTACTTCGACATCGGTATCGCTGTCGGTAGTCCGCGTGGCCTGGTTGTGCCCATCCTGCGTGACGTCGATCAGATGTCGATCGCCGATATCGAGAAAAAAGTCGCTGAATATGGCCAGAAGGCCAAGGACGGCAAGATCTCGATGGAAGAGCTCACCGGCGGTACCTTCTCGATCTCCAACGGTGGCGTGTTCGGCTCGATGCTGTCGACCCCGATCATCAACCCGCCGCAGTCGGCCATCCTCGGCATTCATGCCACCAAGGATCGCCCGGTGGTCGAAAACGGCCAGATCGTCATCCGTCCGATCAACTATCTGGCCATGTCCTACGATCACCGCATCATCGACGGCCGCGAAGCCGTGCTGGGTCTGGTGACCATGAAGGAAGCGCTTGAGGATCCGGCGCGCCTGCTGCTGGACGTCTGATAAGGAATACAGCGGGCGCCTCGGCGCCCGTTGTCGACATCGAGGGAGAGAACAATGTCGAAGAAACAATTTGATGTGCTGGTGATCGGTGGTGGCCCGGGTGGTTACGTCGCCGCCATCCGCGCCGCCCAATTGGGTTTCAGTGCCGCCTGCGCCGAATCCAATCCCTACGCCGACCCGAAAGGCGAGCCGCGTCTTGGCGGCACCTGCTTGAACGTCGGTTGCATTCCGTCCAAGGCGCTGCTGCACACCTCGCATATGTTCGAGGAAGCGTCTCATGACTTCGCCGACCAGGGCATCAAGGTCGGGACTCCGAGCATCGACGTGCCGACCATGGTCGCGCGCAAGGCCAAGATCGTTGATCAGCTCACCGGTGGGATCAAGGGCTTGTTCAAGAAGAACAAGGTTACGATGCTGCCGGGTCATGGCAGCTTTGTCGGCCAGACCGAAGATGGGTGGGACATCAAGGTAGGCGACGAGGTCATCGGGGCCAAGCAGGTCATCATCGCGACCGGCTCGACCGCACGTCACCTGCCGGGTATCCCGGTGGACAACACCCTGATCTGCGACAACATCGGCGCCCTGGATCTGGATGCGGTGCCCAAGCGCCTCGGCCTGATCGGCTCCGGCGTCATCGGCCTGGAAATGGGTTCGGTGTGGCGTCGTCTGGGTGCCGAAGTCACCATCCTCGAAGCCATGGACAGCTTCCTCGGCGCCGCCGATCAGGATGTGGCCAAAGAGGCGCAGAAGGTGTTCGCCAAGCAGGGCCTCGCGGTCAAGCTGGGCGTCAAGGTGGGCAAGGTCACACCGGCCAAGAACAAGAAGTCGGTCACCGTCGAGTTCGAAGACAAGGACGGCGCGCAGAAGGCCGTATTCGACAAGCTCATCGTATCGGTGGGGCGTGTGCCGAACACCGACGGGCTGAACGCCGAGGCCGTTGGCCTCAAGCTGACCGACCGCGGGATGGTCGACGTCAACGATCACTGCCAAACCAATCTGCCGGGCGTTTGGGCGGTGGGCGATGTGGTGCGTGGCCCGATGCTGGCCCACAAGGCCATGGAAGAGGCCGTCATGGTGTGCGAGCTGATGGCAGGTCAGGCCGGCCATTGCGATTTCAACACCATTCCGTGGGTGATCTACACCTCGCCGGAGATTGCCTGGGTCGGCAAGACCGAGCAGCAACTCAAGGCTGAAGGCGTGGCCTACCGCGCCGGCAAGATCCCGTTCATGGCCAACGGCCGTGCGCTGGGCATGGGCGCGCCCACCGGCTTCGTCAAGATGCTGGCCTGCGCTGAAACCGACCGTATCCTCGGCGTGCACATCATTGGCGCCAATGCCTCGGAACTGATTTCCGAAGCCGTCGTCGCCATGGAGTTCCATGGTGCGGCTGAAGACCTCGCGCGGATCTGCCACGCTCACCCGACGATGTCGGAAGCGGTGCACGAGGCCGCGCTGGCCGTCGATAAGCGCCCGCTGCACTTCTGAGCGACGCTGCCGTAAGATCAGGGGTGGGTTCGGGGTAGCGTCGCTACCCGGAGCTCACCCTTGTGCATTTTTGTCTCTATTTCATACGTCGTCCAGACCATGCCCCATCGCGAACTTGATGTCCCGGAATTCGGCATGATCGATGCCTACAATGCGGCGCTGATCGAGCGTGGCTATGAGGCCGATCCTGCGCAACAGCTGGCCGTCAAACGCTTGCAGACGTTGTATTCCGATCTGCTCGGCTATAAGGTTGCGCGGCGCAGTCTGTTCAAGAAATGGTTTTCCAAGCCGTCTGAGCCGCGCAGCGTGTATTTCTGGGGCGGGGTGGGGCGCGGCAAAAGCTTTCTGATGGACTGCTTCTACGAGGCGGTGCCCTACACCCGCAAGCGCCGGGTGCATTTCCATGCCTTCATGCAGGAAGTACAGAACGACCTCAAATCGCTCAATCATCTGCCCGACCCGTTGCAGATCATCGCCGATCGGGTGAGCGAGCAGACCCGTCTGCTGTGCTTCGACGAATTCCATATTTCGGATATTGCCGATGCGATGATTCTCGGGCGGCTGCTCGAAGCCTTGCTGGCGCGCGGGGTGATCTTCGTGATGACTTCCAACTACCCGCCCGACGGTCTGTATCCGAATGGTCTGCAACGCATCAACTTCCTGCCGACCATTGCGCTGATGAAGCAGCGTTTCGATGTCGTCGAGGTGGATTACGGCACCGACTACCGCTTGCGCACACTGGAGCAACTGCAGATCTATCTGGTGCCCGACGATGACGAGGCGCGTGAGCGCATGGCTGACGACTTCTACCGCATTGCTGCGGTCGAAGGCGCGCCAGGTTCCATTGATGTGCTGGGTCGCAGCTTCGAGGCGGTGCGGGTCGCGCCCGGCGTGATCTGGTTCGAGTTCAATGCCTTGTGCAAGGGGCCGCGCTCGCAAAATGACTATCTTGAACTGGCCCGCGAGTATCACACCATCCTCGTGTCTGGCGTTCCGAAGATGGCCGCGGGGCAAAGCAATGAAGCCCGCCGTTTCACCTGGCTGATTGACGTGCTTTACGATCACCGGGTAAAACTCATCATGAGCGCGGAGGCCGAAGCCCATGATCTTTATCGCGAAGGTCACAACGCCAACGAATTTGTACGCACTGTCAGCCGGCTCATGGAAATGCGTACCCGGGACTATCTTGCGGAAGCCCACCGCACCGAGTGATCGACGCCTGGTGCGTCGCATCACGCAATGGCTTCTGTTGAGCATTGCGCTCGTCGGGCTCAGTGGTACCGCCTATGGTGCGCTGCCGCTCACCATCGTCACACTTCAGCATCGGGGCGTTGACGAGGTGCTCCCCGCCTTGCGGCCTTTGCTGGCGCCCGAGGGGCAGCTCAGCGGCATCAACGACAAACTGCTGATTCGCACCACGCCTGACAACCTGCGCGTATTGCGCGACGCGCTCGGCGCCATCGACACGCCGCCCGCCCGGCTGCGCATCGAGGTGCGAAGCGATCGCAGCGGTAGCGAGCAGCGGTTTGACGCTGGTGTCGGTGGCGAGATCCGCAACGGCGATGTCGCCGTTCGACTTCCCGGTCAGGTGCCCAGGCGGGGGGCCCGCGTCGAGATCGGCGGCGTGCAGGTCGGGGTCAATGAATCGACCCGCAGCGTGCGCCGTGGCAGCACCCAGTTTGTCGAAACCCGCGACGGCGGCACCGCCACCCTGTTTGTTGGCACCTCGGTTCCGCTGGCATTTCGTCAGGTGTTTATTCAGCCCAATGGCGCTCGTGTGGTGCGTGGCACCACCTACCGCGATGTGGGGCAAGGCGTCTCGGTGCGCCCGACTGTCGTCGGGCCGCGGGTGCGTCTGCTGCTGAGCCCCGAGGACAGCGCCTTGGCAAACGACGGTCGAATCGATGTGATGCGCCTCGAAACCGAAGTGGAAGGTCGGCTGGGAGAGTGGATCGCCGTCGGTGGTGCCACCACGACCAGCGCCGAAACCGAATCGCGCGGTGTTGCCATTGGCAGCACTTCAAGCGCCGACACCCAAAGCGACGCCGCATTCTGGGTGCGGGTGACTTCTGCAGGAGCGCCGCGTGACTGAGGTCGATATCGTTCAACGTGACGTCGAAGCCGCGTTTTCGCCCGAGGGCGCTTTGGCGCAAGTCGTGCCGGGCTTTGCCGCGCGGACGCAGCAAATCGAAATGGCGGTCAAGATCGGCCAGACCATCCGCGAGCAGGGCGTGCTGGTGGCCGAAGCGGGTACCGGCACGGGCAAGACCTTTGCCTATCTCGTGCCTGCGCTCATGTCCGGCGGCAAGGTGCTGGTGTCGACCGGCACCAAAACCTTGCAAGACCAGCTTTTCCGGCGCGATCTGCCCACGGTGCGCAAGGCGCTCAAGCTGCCGCTGCGCATCGCGCTGCTCAAGGGCCGCGCCAACTACGTCTGCCACTACCATCTGGCGCGCCATGCCAACGACGGGCGCTTCGCCACGCCGCAAGACGCTGCCAACCTGCGCAAGATCACCCGCTTCGCCGAGATGACCCGCACCGGTGACAAGTCAGAATGCCAGGATGTGCCCGAAGACAGCGCCGCCTGGATCTCCGCCACCTCGACGCGCGACAACTGCCTCGGTCAGGACTGCCCCAACGTCAAGGAATGCTTCGTGCTGCAGGCGCGGCGCGAGGCCATGGATGCCGACGTGGTGGTGGTCAATCACCACCTGTTTTTCGCCGACGTGATGCTGCGCGACGAGGGTATGGGCGAGTTGCTGCCGGCCTGCAACACCCTTGTGTTCGACGAAGCCCATCAACTGCCCGAGACCGCCAGCCTGTTCTTCGGTGAATCGGTCAGCACGGCTCAGGTGATCGATCTGGCTCGCGACATGCGCGCCGAGGCGCTGGCCGGTGCGTCCGATTGCCGTGTGCTGATCGAAGGCACCCGCACGCTCGAAAAGGCGGCCCGCGACTGGCGCTTGTCGGTCAGCGACGAGAACGCCCGCATCAGCCTGGAGCAACTCGCCCAGCACACCGGCTTCACGCCCGCGATTGAGATGCTGGACAAGACGTTGGCCGAGGTCGGTGCGATTCTCAAGACCCAGGCCGAGCGGTCGGAGGGCCTGGCCAACTGCCTGCGCCGGCTTGAAGAGATGGCCGAACGCCTCGACCACTGGCAGCATCCGCCCGAACCCAAGGTGGTGCGCTGGGTCGAGGTCTTCACCCAATCGCTCGCGGTCAACAGCACGCCGCTCGAGATCGGCAACGTGTTCGCGCGGCAGATGCAGCGCTACCCCAGCGCCTGGATCTTCACCTCGGCCACGCTTGCCGTTGGCACTGATTTTTCGCACTACAACCGCGACCTCGGCCTCAACTGGCTGGAGCCACCGGCGCACACGGTCGTCTGGGGCAGCCCGTTCAACTACCCGGAGCAGGCGGTCCTGTACGCGCCAGCCGGCATGCCCAACCCGAACGCGCCGGAGTACCCGGACGTGGTCGCCGACATCGCCTTCCCGCTGATCCGCGCCGCCCACGGCCGCACCTTTGTGTTGTGCACCTCGCTGCGGGCCATGCGCCGCATCCACGAACGCCTGGGCGACAAGCTCGAACGCGCCGGCCTCAAGCTGCCTTTGTTATTGCAAGGCGAGGGCTCGCGCAGCCAGTTGCTGGCGCGTTTTCGCGAACTCGGCAATGCTGTGCTGGTAGCCAGTCAGAGCTTCTGGGAGGGCGTCGATGTGCCCGGCGATGCCTTGTCGGTGGTGGTGATCGACAAGCTCCCCTTCGCGCCGCCCGACGACCCGGTGCTCGCCGCGCGCATCGAACATCTGCGCGAAGCCGGGGTCAATCCCTTCATGACCTACCAGTTGCCGCGCGCCGTTATCAACGTCAAACAGGGCGCCGGCCGGCTGATCCGCACTGAGCAGGACCGCGGCGTGCTCGCCGTGTGCGACCCGCGCATGATCGATAAACCCTATGGCAAGCGTGTCTGGCGCAGCCTGCCGCCGATGCGCCGCACCCGTGTGCCCGAAGAAGTCGAAGCCTTCCTCGCCACGCTGCCACCGCCGCGCGGCGTCACCGCCGAGGCACTGCCGAGCGAGGATACGGCCGACGACGTTACACTGACTGACTGAATCACCCCACAGGAGGGCGCATGAAGATCCTCGACGCCGTCAAACAACAACACGCCGCGCTCACCAATTTGCGCCGCGATATTCACGCTCACCCGGAACTGGCTTTCGATGAGCATCGCACCGCCGCACTGGTGGCCGATCGCCTCGAAGCCGCCGGCATCGAAACCCATCGCGGCATCGGTCGCACCGGTGTGGTTGGCGTGATCCGCGCCGGCACTTCCAAGCGGGCCATCGGTCTGCGCGCCGACATGGACGCCCTGCCGATGCAGGAGCGCAACACCTTTCCGCATCACTCGAAGCACCCCGGCCGCATGCATGCCTGCGGGCACGACGGACACACCGCGATGCTGATGGGCGCAGCGGAACACCTCGCCAAGCATCCTGATTTTGACGGCACGGTCGTATTCATCTTCCAGCCGGCCGAAGAGGGCGACGGCGGTGGCCGCGAGATGGTCGAGGACGGATTGTTCGAGCGTTTTCCGATGGACGCGGTGTTTGGCCTGCACAACTGGCCCGGCTTGCCGGCGGGCAGTTTTGCCGTGCATGCCGGCCCGGTAATGGCCTCGGCCGACCGCTTTGACATCGAGGTGCTCGGCCATGGCGCGCATGCCGCCATGCCGCATCTGGGCGTGGACCCGGTGGTGGCCGGCTCGGCGCTGGTGCAGGCCTTGCAGACCATTGTCACCCGCACGCTTGATCCGCTCGATCCGGCCGTGCTGTCGGTGACCCAGTTCCATGCCGGCGAAGCCTACAACGTGATTCCTGACCGGGCGCGCATCACTGGCACCGTGCGGGCGTTCTCCACCGAAGTGCAGTCGCAGATCGAAGCGGCGATGCAGCGCATTTGCCAGGGCATCGGCGCCGCCTACAACGTGAACGTGCGTTTCAACTATATCCGTGGCTATCCCGCCACTATCAACACGCCCGCCGAGGCTGCGCTGTGCGCCGAGGTGGCTGGTGCGCTGGTGGGTGAGGGCGCGGTGCGCACCGATCTCAAGCCCAGTATGGGCGCCGAAGATTTTGCTTACTTTCTGCATGAAAAACCGGGCTGCTATGTCTGGCTGGGCAATGGCCCCGGCGAGGGCGGTTGCACCTTGCACAACCCCAATTACGACTTTAACGACGCCGTGATCCCGACCGGCGTGAGCTACTGGGTGGGCCTGGTTGACCGGCTGCTCACTGCGTGATGCCGGCATGAATATTCTTCGTCTTGCCCTGCGCATGTTGCTGCGCGATCTGCGCGCGGGCGAGCTGCATCTGCTCGCCCTGGCCTTGATTGTGGCCGTCGCCAGTCTGAGCAGCGTCGGTTTTCTCACGGACCGCGTCGGGCGCAGCCTCGACCGCGAGGCCAACCAACTGCTCGGTGGCGACTTGTTGCTCAGTGCCGACCACGCCTGGCCGGACCCCTTCCGCGAACTGGCGCGCAGCGAAGGGCTGCAGACGGCCGACACCTATGTGTTTTCCAGCATGGTTGGCACCGACGCGGCGGTGCAGTTGGCGGCGGTGAAGGCCGTCGGCGATGGCTATCCGCTGCGTGGAAGCGTTCGCATCGCGTCCGCGCGCAATGCGTCAGATGCGGTGGTGGCTGACATCCCCCCGCAAGGCGAGATCTGGCCCGATGAGCGGGTGATCGCGGCGCTTGGCGTGTCGGTGGGCGATACCGTTCAGCTGGGTCTGTTGCGCATGAAGATCGGTGGTGTGCTCACCTTCGAATCTGACCGTGGCGCCAATTTCTTCAGCATGCTGCCGCGGGTCATGGTCAATGCGGCCGATTTGCCCGCCACCGGCCTGATCCAGACCGGCTCGCGTGTGTCCTATCGATTGCATGTGGCGGGTGAGTTGGCCGCCGTGACGCAGTTTCGCGAGCGTGCGACGGCCATGCTCGCGCGGGGGCAGCGTATCGAGTCCATCGACAATGCCCGGCCCGAAGTGCGCGTGGCGCTGGAGCGCGCGGAGCGTTTTTTGCGTCTTGCCGCGAGCTTGTCGGTGGTGCTGGCGGCCGTTGCCATCGGCCTGAGCACCCGACGCTTCATGGCACGCCATCTTGATGGCTGTGCCGTGCTGCGCTGTCTTGGCGCCCGGCAGGCACAGTTGATTCAGTTGTTTTTGCTGGAGTTCGTGGTCTTCGGTCTGGTGTCGTCGGTCATTGGGGTGTTGCTGGGCTGGGGTTTTCAGGCGGTGCTGGCCGACGGGCTTGGTGACGTCTTGCGCGTGGCCTTGCCGACACCGTCCATCCTGCCCGTGGTGCATGGCGTGGTGGTCGGGCTCGCCTTGTTGCTCGGCTTCGTCTTGCCGCATCTGATCGGGCTGGCGCGGGTGCCGAGTTTGCGCGTCATGCGCCGGGAGCTGGGGGAGGGCGTCGGTCCGGCACGCGCCGCCTGGGCCAGCGGTCTGGCGGTGCTGGCCGCGATCATTGTGTGGGTAGCCAATGATGTCGTGCTGGGCGCCTGGATTTCTGCCGGCTTCCTCGCGGCGCTCGGCGGTTTTGCCGCCTTGAGTGGTGTTGGTTTCACGTTGCTGGCGCGCTTTGCGCTGGCGGTGGGGGGTGGGTGGCGCCAGGGGCTGCTGGCGCTCAGGCGACGCATGGGCAGTCAGGTGATTCAGGCCACGGCGGTGGGTCTCGGGCTGATGGCGCTGCTGTTGCTCACGCTGGTGCGGGCCGATCTGCTGTCGGCCTGGCGGGACACCGTGCCGCCCGATGCGCCGAACCGTTTCGTGATCAACCTTCAGCCCGACCAACAGCAGGCCTTCCTCGCGTTTTTCCGCGATGCGGGGCAACCCGAGCCCGATTTGATGCCGATGATCCGCGGCCGTCTGATGGCCATCAACGGGCAGGCGGTGGCACCCGAAGGCTATGCGGATGATCGGGCCCGACGCTTGGCGGAGCGGGAGTTCAACCTCTCGTATTCGACCGAGCTGCCGTTGGGCAACGTGCTCGATGAGGGACGCTGGCATGGCACCGATGGACCTGCCTTTTCGGTCGAAGCCGGCGTGGCCAAATCGCTGGGTGTGGCAGTGGGGGACTCGGTGACTTTCGACGTGGCCGGTCAGCAAGTAACGGCGCCAGTCACCAGCCAGCGCAACCTGCGCTGGGACTCCATGCGGGTGAACTTCTTCTTCCTCGCCTCGCCGGGCGTGCTCGATCAGTTCCCGGCCAGTCTGATCACCAGTTTCTATTTGCCGCGCGAGGCCCAGGAGTTCTCTTTGGCCTTGATCCGCGCTTTCCCGAATATCTCGGTGATCGATGTGGGCGCGGTGATGGGGCAGGTCGAGGCGATGATCGACAAATTGATTACCATCGTTGAGTTGGTATTCGGCTTCGCGGTGATTGCCGGCGTGGTGGTGCTGTTTGCCGCGCTGCAGTCGACGCGTGATGAGCGCGCACGCGAGTTCGCCGTCATGCGCACGCTCGGCGCGCGGGCGCGGCAGCTTAAGCAAAGTTTGCTGGTCGAGTTCGCCGCCATGGGCGCGGCGGCGGGGGCGCTGGCGGGTATTGGCGCCAGCCTGGTGGGTTGGTTGCTGGCCGTGCGGGTGTTCGACATGCCTTATGCGCCCGCGCCGGGGCCGGTGCTGATTGGTGCGCTCGCGGGGGCCCTGGGCGTGATGCTGGTCGGCTGGATGGGGGCTGGCCGGCTTTTGAGTCACTCGCCCCTGCAGCTTTTGCGCGAGGCAGTTTGAGCCCATGCCACTGCTATACTCGCCCTCTTTTTTCCGGTGGATAGCGCAGTGACCGAGCAACAGATTCAGTACGCATTGATTGCCGCCCTGTTGGTTTTGCTGGTGGCGGTGCTGGTGTTGATCCTGCGGGTGCGTCGTCTTGAATCCGAGCTGCCCCGGCAGCTCGTAGGTGCCGTGCACGATGCGCTGGAATCGCAACACCGCGAGATGCTCGGTGATCTGCATGGCGGCCTTGGACGCCAGGCCGATCGTTTGACGGAAGTCAGCGAGATGCAGGGTGAGCGCCTGCGTGGCCGGGTGGATGGCGAGCTTCGCCTGACGCGCGACGCCATGCACGGCCTGCAATCACTCATGCAGACGCAGCTGGCCGATCAGCGTAGCGAAATGCAGCTTCGCCTGAATGATCTGAACAGCGGGCTGCAAGCGGCCAACGCCCGCCTGCGCAGCGAGATGATCGAACAGACGCTTGCGCGCTTGGGCGAGCACGCGCGCGCTGATCGCGAGCTGCTGCAAAACGGTTTGCGCAGCGCCTCCGAACAGATGGCCAAGGGCAGCGAGGCCTTGAACCGGACGGTGAATGAGCGCCTGGAGGCGATTACCGGCCAGGTGCATCAACGCCTCGATGAAGGCTTCAAGAAAACCAACGAGACCTTTGCCAATGTGATGGCGCGCCTGGCGACCATCGACGAAGCGCAGAAGAAAATCGATGGTCTGACGACCAACGTGGTGAGCCTGCAGGAGTTGCTTGGCGACAAGCGCGCTCGTGGTGCCTTCGGCGAAGTGCAACTTGAAGCGCTGGTGCGCAACTCACTCCCGCCGGATGGTTTCGAGTTTCAGGCCACGCTGTCGGGCAATGTGCGGGTCGATTGCTTGCTGACACTCCCCGAGCCCACGGGCCGGGTCGCGGTCGATTCCAAGTTCCCGCTGGAGAACTATCACCGGATGTTTGAGATCGGTGTGGGGGAGTCTGATCGACGCGCGGCACAAAGCGCCTTCCGTCTCGATGTGAAGCGCCATGTGGATGCCATTGCCAGCAAGTACATCATTCCGGGTGAAACCTCGGATGGTGCGGTGATGTTTGTGCCGGCCGAGGCGGTGTTTGCCGAAATCCACGCCTACCACCCGGAAGTGGTGGCGTATGCACAAGAGCGGCGAGTGTGGATTGTGTCGCCCACCACGTTGATGGCAGTGCTCAATACCGCGCGTGCGGTGCTCAAGGATGTTGAAACCCGCAAACAGATTCATGTGATCAAGGACGCGCTGTCCAAGCTGGCCAAGGACTTTCACCGCTTCGACGATCGCATGCAGGCGCTGGCCCGGCATATCGAGCAGGCTGGCAAGGACGTCAAGGACGTTCAGGTCAGCTCACGCAAGATCACTGCGCATTTTCAGAAGATCGAATCGGCACAGTTGGACGAGTTGCCCGAGGATCTCGGTGAAGGCGCCGACGACGCGGAAGGCAATTGATTGCGACCACGCCGGGTTGATCTGCCATGCGGGCGGTGTTCGTCATCCTGCTCACCCTGAGCCTGTCCGCCTGCGATGAGCTCTATCGGTATGTGAAAACCGGCGACGTCGGATGGGCATTGAAAAACGCGTTACGCGACGAGAAAAGCACACGTATTGAACTGGCGATGCTCACCACATTTCAGTGGGATGAGTTTTTCCTGTTTGGACCCTATCAACCAACGGATGGCGTTTGCAGGCGCCTGGACCTGACGTCAGCGGCATGCAAATCCGTGATCACCGCCGAGTCAGTGGATGACTCGGAGATGCTGATGGTTTTTCGCTATCAAGGCAAAGTGGTGCATGCCGAAATGCACAATCGTTGGCACGGTGACTTCACTCCAGTATCAGAAAAACCGTTTACACCACAAACTGCCATTTTTTCGGTGACGATTGAGGGGAAGGGTGCTGGTGGTGGAGACTGGCTGAAACTGCGTGCCGTTCGCGACACAACGTCGGCGCAGTAGGCGCTGAGCGACGAAGCTCCACCGTGGCCTCAAGCTTGAACTGTCAAAGCGCCCGTAATGGCGTTTGCGTGGGGGCCTTTAGCCACCAATGTAGGACATTTCGATGCGCTTGAGTTCGTGCGTGTTCTCAGTGCGGATTTCCGAATAGCGATCGCTGCGCGCCTGCCAGGTGCGGTGGATGATGGCGGCCAGTTCTTCGTCGCTGGCGCCGCCGCGTAGCGGGGCGCGCAACTCGTGCCCTTCGTTGGCAAACAGGCAGGTGTAGAGCCTGCCTTCGGTCGACAGGCGAATGCGCGTACAGGTGCTGCAAAAGGCTTGTGTGACTGAGGAAATGACGCCGACTTCACCGTCGCCATCGAGGTAACGCCAGCGTTCGGCGACTTCCCCGGTGTAGTTCGGTTGCGAGGATTCGAGCGGAAAGACGGCGTGGATGCGGTCGATCACTTCACGGGACGGCACCACGTCATCCAGTCGCCAGCCGTTGGAGGCGCCGACATCCATGAATTCGATGAAGCGCAGGATATGCCCCGAGCCCTTGAAGTGGCGCGCCATGTCGATGATCTGGTGTTCGTTGACGCCGCGCTTGACCACCATGTTCACCTTGACCGGGCTCAGCCCGGCTTCGTGCGCGGCTTCGATGCCGGCGAGCACGTCGGCGACGGGAAAGTCGGCGTCGTTGATTTTCTTGAAGATGGCGTCGTCCAGCGCATCGAGGCTCACCGTGACGCGGCGAAGACCGGCATCAGCCAGCTTTTGCGCCATGCGCGGCAGTAACACGCCGTTGGTGGTGAGGGTGATCTCGACCTCAGGGAGGGCGGCCAGCGCCTTGATCAACTGATCGACGTTTCGGCGCAGCAGGGGTTCGCCACCGGTGATCCGGATTTTACGCACGCCATTGGCGACAAAAATGCGCGCGATACGGACAATCTCTTCAAAGCTCAGGAGTTCGGAGCGTGCGAGAAATGTGTAATCTTTGCCGAAAACCGCGCGAGGCATGCAATATACACAGCGGAAATTGCAGCGGTCGGTGACCGAGATGCGCAGGTCGCGCACTGGGCGACCGCGTTGATCGGTGAGTTTGAATGGCTCGGCAGTGTCGATCGAGGGGGCGACCATCGGACTCATCAGTTTTGAGAATATCTGCCGATGTTATAGCAGACAGTGCCGAAAGGGTCTTGTTCGGGGGCAAATGCGCTGCGTATTTTCCGAAAACTGGAAGCGCAGCTGAGTAGTAGATCGTGCCGATCTGATACGCTTGCCGACGGAATAGAAAAAGGGGCTGTCGCTAGGCGACAACCCCTTGTATTCTTGGCTCCCCGACCTGGGCTCGAACCAGGGACACACGGATTAACAGTCCGTTGCTCTACCAACTGAGCTATCGGGGAACTGGAGAAGCGCGAATTATAGGAATGCCCAAAACCGCTGTCAACGTCTTTTACGATTTTTGTGCCAAAATGCCATCCGATTAAGGTGCCTGAGGGCCTCTGCCGCAACCAGCCATGAACTTTGAAGATACAGTTTACGTCAAGACGGAACTTGGAGATGCACGAGCGAAGCAGCCCCGTTCGATCAGTTCGCATGAGCTGCGCGCGACGCTGCTGCTGATCGATGGGCGTATTACCGTCCGCGAGATGAAGCGACGCTTTGGCTCATCGCTGGCAATTGATCCGGCGGTGAGCGAATTGCTGCGTGAGGGCCTGATTCAAGCCAGGCCGCCGGCGGTCCATGCGTCTGTGGCCGTGGCGGATCGTGAACACGAAATTGGCGATGCGCCGGTGGTGGTTGTCGACCTGCTGCCGAGCAAAGAAATGACAGCAGAGGACGCGTCCAGTGCGCCATTCGAGGCGCCCGACGCGAGCACACAGGCCGAAGCTCAGCTTGAGGGAGACGCCCGTGTGGAGCCCGCGGGTGAGATCCCGGAGCGCGAGCTTGCTGTTGACCCTGACGACCAGCAGGAGCCCGTTGTCGGGGATGTTGAGAACGGTAAGTCGACAGCGGACGCTCTGCCAGCGTTGGTGGTGAGTCCCCGGTTGGGTGACAGTACCCGCGGCGGGATGATTGCGCTGGGTTTTTTTGTTGAACGACTGTGGCGGGGGCTTTTGCCGGTTGCCGCGTTCCTCTTGGTTGGTGCCGTGGTGGTCGCTGCCTTCTTGCTGCCGGAGCGTTACCGGAGCGAAGTGGAGTCGGCGATGAGCAGCCAGCTTGGTACGTCGGTGCGTTTTGGTGGTGCGCGGGCGTCCTTTGTCGGCGGCGGCTCCTTGCAACTGAGTGATGTGCGCGCGGAGGCCATACCGTCCTTGCGTGCGGCAGAGGTCTATCTCATTCCCGATTGGCCGGCGTCCGTGCGCGCGGTGGATTGGCGCGTCCGGGTGAAGATCAACGAACTGCGAGGTACGCCGTCGGCGTTTGCGCGTGTGCTGGACATGCCTTCTCGCTCGTCGGCAGTCGTCGAGACGCTCTTTGAGCGTTTAAGTGTGACGGCGGGGGGCGAGCAGTGGGTGCAGCTCTCGGGTAGCGTCATCCAGAACGAGAAGGGTGCCGTCGCGAATCTGCGCGATAGCCTGGGTGGATTATCGGTGACCGCGACGGGCGATGGCGATGCCTTGCGCGTGGATGCGGTGGCGGTGAATCAATTGCTGCCCGTGTTCTCACAGATTCCGGTCAACACCTTGCAAGTGCTTGGCCGGCTGAGCGATGACGGCTTTGAAGTCACCAGTTTTGGTGCGAGCGCACTCGATGGAAAGTTGTCCGGATCGGCCCGGCTGATCTGGGAAGATAGCGCGCGAATGACCGCTGAGGTTGCACTTGGCCAGGTCAACGCAGAAGGACTGTTTAAACGTCTGGGTAGCAGCGTTCGCCTGAGCGGTTCCCTGTCTGGCAACTTTTCCTTGGAGGCGGTTGCCGCACACCCGTCGGAAATCGGTAGCGCGTCCAGTTTGAGCGGACGCTTTGATATTGCCAATGGTGCGCTGGGTGGCATTGATTTGGGTGCAGCCATGCGTGAGCGCGGAAGTGGCAAGATTCAGGGCGGGGAAACGCGCTTCGAGATGCTGTCCGGAAAGCTGATGCGCAAGGCGGACAGCCTCGAGGTGCAAGTGACCCGCCTGGAGGCTGGCGCGCTGGAGGCAAGCGGTACGCTCAAAGTGGGGGCGCTCGAATCCTTGTCGGGATGGTTGAGTACGGTGGTTGGTCGGGGTGACAGGCGCGTACGTTTGCCCGTCGATATCGGGGGCTCTCTGGCTGCGCCGACGCTGGAAGCTCGCTTGCCGCCACCAGCGCTTGAAGTACCTCCCGTATCAGCAATCAGTGACGATACGTCTGAAGTGGCGTCAGATGTGGCGACGCCGGGGGTGTCTCTGGAGATGCCCGTGATGCCGGGCGGCTTGCGTTGAGTGGGTTGAACAGACGTAGAAACGGCGCCCGTGGGCGCCGTTATTGTTGATGCTTGCTGCGTACGGGTGTCAGTTTGCAATTACCGAGGCGATTGCTTTGGCGACAGCGTCGATGTTCTTGCTGTTGAGCGCTGCCAGGCAGATACGGCCGGTCGATACGGCGTAGATGCCATGTGCGTCCTTCATCTGCTCGACCTGCGCGGCCGTCAGGCCGGTAAAGGAGAACATGCCGCGCTGCTGGATGACGAAGGAGAAGTCCTGCTTGACGCCCGCCGCTGCAATGCGCTCCACCAGCTGGGTGCGCATCAGGCGGATACGGTCGCGCATACCGGACAGTTCGTCTTCCCATTGTGCGCGCAGGGTCGGATCGGACAGCACGGTGGCCACCACAATGCCGCCATGTGTCGGCGGGTTGGAGTAGTTGGTGCGGATGACGCGCTTGACCTGCGAGAGCACACGGGCCGAGGTGTTGCGGTCAGTGGTCACGACGGTCAGTGCGCCGACCCGCTCGCCGTACAGTGAGAAGGACTTGGAGAAGGAGCTGGAGACGAAAAACTCCAGACCTGAATCGGCAAACAGGCGCAGGGCGGCGGCGTCGGCTTCGATGCCGTCGGCAAAGCCCTGGTAGGCCATGTCGACAAAGGCCACCAGATTGCGTGCACGGATGACATCAATGACTTGTTGCCATTGTGCGAGCGTGATATCGGCGCCGGTGGGGTTGTGGCAGCAGGCGTGCAGGACGATGATCGAACCGGCTGCGAAGCCGTTCAGGGCATCGAGCATGGCGCTGAAGTTGACGCCGCGGGTGCTCGCGTCATAGTACGGGTAGGTGCCGACCTCGAAGCCGGCGGCTTCGAACAGGGCGCGGTGGTTCTCCCAGCTCGGGTCGCTGATGTAAACCTTGGCTTTCGGGTCCAGACGATTCAGGAAGTCGGCGCCGATTTTCAGCGCGCCGGTGCCACCCAGCGCTTCGATGGTGACGGCGCGGCCGGCATCCACCAATGCTGAGTTGGCGCCAAACAGCAGGGTCTGAACGGCCTTGTTGTAGGCTGCGGCACCTTCGATGGGCTGATAACCTCGCGGCGGTGCAAGTTTGTTGCGCTGCTCTTCGGCGACCTTGACTGCCGCCAGGAGCGGAATCTTGCCGTTGTCGTCGTAGTACACGCCGACGCCGAGGTTAACTTTTTCGGCACGGGTGTCCGCCTGAAAGGCTTCGTTGAGGCCGAGGATCGGATCGCGCGGTGCCATTTCTACCGCAGCAAAGATCGACGAGGTCATGTTCGCTCCATCTGTGGGTAGCCTTGTGCCACCCTGGGTGAGTTGCGCCGACCGGGGCGACGCGAAATAATCGAAAACTTAGTCCACTCATGGCCCACAGATTTTCCTGTGCGCACAAGGCGAAAATTCTAGCATGACGAAGTCGACGAATTCCGATCGCCTCTTGACCTTTGAAGGAAGTCCGTTCCGCCTGCATCAGCCATTTGAACCGGCGGGTGACCAGCCCAACGCCATTGAGCAACTGACGATGGGCGTTCAGGACGGGCTGATGTACCAGACCTTGCTGGGTGTGACCGGCTCGGGAAAGACCTTCACCATGGCAAACGTCATTGCCCGCTGTGGTCGCCCGGCGCTGGTGCTGGCGCATAACAAGACGTTGGCGGCGCAGTTGTATTCGGAGTTCAAGGAGTTCTTTCCCGAAAACGCAGTCGAGTATTTCGTGTCGTATTACGACTACTACCAGCCTGAAGCCTATGTCCCGTCGCGGGACTTGTTCATCGAGAAAGACTCCAGCATCAACGAACATATCGAGCAGATGCGTCTGAGTGCGACCAAGAGCCTGATGGAGCGGCGCGATGTGGTGATTGTGGCGACGGTATCGTGCATTTACGGTATCGGTGACCCGGTCGATTACCACAGCATGGTGCTGCACCTGCGCGAAGGTGAGCGCATGGCGCATCGTGATCTGCTCCAGCGTCTGGTGAGCATGCAATACGCGCGCGCCGATATCGACTTTCGGCGCGGCACGTTCCGGGTGCGCGGTGACGTGATCGACATCTTTCCCGCCGAAAACGCGGAACTGGCGGTGCGGGTCGAGATGTTCGACGAAGAGATCGAGCATCTCACGCTGTTTGACCCGCTCACAGGCCACCTCAAGCACAAACTGGCGCGCTTTACGGTGTATCCCTCAAGTCACTATGTGACGCCGCGTGCGACCGTTCTGAAGGCAATGGAGGGCATCAAGACCGAGCTGCGCGATCGCATCGAGGTGTTTCAGCATGGCGCCAAGCTGGTTGAAGCGCAGCGCATCGAGCAGCGCACCCGCTTTGATCTCGAAATGCTCAATGAGCTGGGCTTTTGCAAGGGCATCGAGAACTACTCTCGCCACATGTCGGGCCGCGCGCCCGGCGAACCGCCGCCGACCTTGATCGACTATCTGCCGCCCGATGGGCTGCTCTTCGTCGATGAGTCGCATGTGAGCATTCCGCAGGTCGGCGCCATGTACAAGGGCGACCGGTCGCGCAAGGAGAATCTGGTCAATTACGGATTCCGGCTGCCCTCGGCGATGGACAACCGCCCGCTCAAGTTCGAAGAGTTCGAAGGGATGATGCCGCAGACGCTTTTCGTATCTGCCACACCGGGGAAATACGAGGCGGAGCACCAGGCCCAGGTCATCGAGCAGGTGGTGCGTCCGACCGGGCTGGTTGATCCGATGATCGAGGTGCGTCCGGCGGTCACGCAGGTCGACGATCTGCTCGGTGAAATCAAGCGGCGAACCGACAAGACCGAACGCGTGCTGGTCACCACGCTCACCAAACGCATGTCCGAAGACCTGACCGACTACATGCTCGAGAACGGCATCCGGGTGCGTTACCTTCACTCGGATATCGAGACCGTCGAGCGGGTCGAGATCATCCGGGACTTGCGCCTTGGCGTGTTTGATGTGCTGATCGGCATCAATCTGTTGCGTGAAGGTCTCGATATCCCTGAAGTGTCACTGGTGGCGATCCTGGACGCGGACAAAGAGGGCTTTCTGCGATCCGAACGCGCGCTCATCCAGACCATCGGCCGCGCCGCCCGCCATGTGCATGGCACGGCGATTCTCTACGCCGATGTGGTCACCGAATCCATGCGCCGGGCCATGGCCGAGACCGAACGCCGTCGAGAAAAGCAGACCGCCTACAACCTCGAACATGGCATTACGCCAGCGTCGGTGGTGAAGCGCATCAAGGACATCATCGACGGCGTCTATGCGCCACAGGATGATGCGTCAAAGGCGACCGGGAAGGCTGCCCCGGTTGATTACGCTTCCATGGACGAAAAAGCCTTGGCGCGGGCCATCCGGCAGTTGGAAAAGCAGATGCAGACCCATGCGCGCAATCTGGAGTTCGAAGACGCCGCCAAGCTCAGAGACGAACTCTTCCGCTTGCGCAGCCAGGCGTTTGGCGCCGACCGGCATGACGAAATTTGAGAACGCGAGGACGACATTGGTGAAACGAATCCTGTTTGTTTGCACGGGCAACATCTGTCGGTCGCCGACGGCCGAAGCCGTGGCGAGGCACTGGTTGAAAATGGTCGGGCTCGATGGTGTGGTGAGTGTTGATTCCGCGGGCACCCAGGGCTCGCATGCCGGTGAACCGCCGGACCCGCGCAGCCAGCGTACTGCGGCCATCCGTGGCTACGATCTGTCTCGGCTGCGCGCGCGCAAGCTGACCGAGGACGATTTCGCGCGTTTTGATCTTCTGCTGGCGATGGACGCCGGGCACCTGAAGACAATGCAACGCAAGTGTCCGCCCGAGTATCAGTCCAAGCTGCGCCTGTTTCTCAGCGTGGCACCAGAGTGCGGCCGCCTTGAGGTGCCGGATCCCTATTACGGTTCAGGGCATGGGTTTGATGATGTGCTCGATTTGTGTGAAACCGGCGTGCAAGGCTTGGTCGATATGCTTCGGGATGTCCACTGACGTCTCTTTGCTGGTCCAGCAATGAAAAAAGGCTCAGCCATGATGCGCTGAGCCTTTTTTCTGGCCGTTTGGCCGAATTGCCGAAAGCCTTACTTCTGTGTTTCGACCTGCTGCAGTTCGTCTGCCTGCGGCATTTCTACCGGAGCGGGGCGCGGGCGACCCAGGGGCACTGCCGGTGTCTCGACGGGCTGCGTCGTGACTGCATCGGAACGCGTTTCGATCATGGTTAAACCACTCTTGGCCAGATCGATCGGCGCTGCGGTGGCAACCGGCGCCGGTTGCTGGGTCACCGATGTTTCGACCGGCTCGGGTTCAGAAACCTCTATCTCTACCTCTGCCTCGGCGGGGGTGACGATGTCAGCTTCCGCCGTTGTCGTCTGGACTGCAACCGGCTCGGGTTCGACTGCGGCCGGCGCTGGCGAGGCCTCAGGTTCAGCGGCTCGCGCGACGGGCGTTGCCGCTTCAACTGCGGTTTCTACCGGAGCGGACTCAACAGCCTCTGGCATCTCAAGCGAAAGCTGTGCCGCGGCCGCGGCGGTCTCAACCGCTTTGATCGGGGTTTGCTCCGCTTCGACAGCCGGCTCGGCTTGCGCAGCGACCGGAGCCGCTTCGACAAGCGGGGTTGTCACAGCGGCGGCGACCATGTCCGCATCGACAGGCGCTGCGGCGTCGGCGGTCGGCACATCGGCCTCGGGCGTGGCGGCAACTTCCGCGACCGCTTCGTCACCGCTGCTGTCTGCATTGGCTTCTGTGCTGTCTTCACCGTTCTCGCTACGATTCTGGCGCGAACGACGACGACGGCGGCTGCGGCTGCGGCCTTCCGAGGCGTCATCGCCTGCACCGGCCTCGGCCGGCGCCGCGTTGGCGTCGCTTTCGGACGCTTCTGCGACCTCACCGGCATCGGCGCTGGCGACGTTCTCGTTTTGCGACTCGTCCGTCACGTTGTTTTCAGTCGTGTCGTTCTGGCGACCGCGACCGCGACGGCTGCGACGACGGCGGCTACCAGTGGACTCTTCCGTCTGCGCGGCTGCGACAGCCACGGCGCCCGCGGTGAGGGCGTCGGATTCAACGGCGGTGTTGCGTGCTTCGTCGTTGGCCTGAACGTCGACCTGGGCTTCATCGTTGCGGTTGCCACCGCGACGGTTGCGTCCGCCACGGCGGTTGTTGCCGCGCGACTCGTCGTTGTCTGAGCGGGCCTCACGCGGCTGGCGGCCTTCGGCTGGCGCCTCGTTGCGGCTACCTTCCTTGTCCTTGCGATCGCCACGGTCGTTGCGGTCATTACGTTCGCCGCGACGGTTGCGGCCACGGCGGCTGTCGCCGCGGGAGGATTCATCGCGCGAAGACTCGCTGCGTTTGCGGCGAGGGGCTTCAGCGGCGGGGGCTTCGACCGCGGGTGCTTCGGCACCGAACAGACGCTTGACCCAGCCGAAGAACCCGCCGGTAGCAGTCGGTGTTGCGACTGCGGCGGGCTTGTCTTCCTTGGCTTCGACATTGGGAGCCGGCTGTGCCGGCGCGATGCCGCGAACGGCCGCTTCGACACGCGCAGGCTTCTTGCTGTCCTCAATGGCGGCGTCAGCGTAGTTCACCTCGGCCGGCATTTGCACCATCTGATAGCTCGGCAGGGCGGCTTCGTCCTGGTTGAGCTGGTCGTGGCGCAGACGGGCGATTTCGTGTTGCGGGGTTTCGAGATGACGGTTCGGGACAATCAACAGATTGACCTTGTGGCGTAGCTCGATGTGCGCGATGTCGACCCGTTTCTCGTTAAGCAAGAAGGTGGCGACATCGACCGGCACCTGAACGTGCACAGCGCCGGTATTTTCCTTCATCGCCTCTTCTTCGAGAATGCGGACGATGTGCAGTGCCGACGATTCGGTGCTGCGGATGTGGCCGGTGCCGCTGCAACGCGGGCACGGGATGTAGCTGGTCTCGGCCAGGGCCGGACGCAGGCGCTGACGCGACAGTTCGAGCAGGCCGAAGCGACTGATCTTGCCGGTCTGGACGCGGGCGCGGTCGTGGCGCAGCGCATCGCGCAGGCGGTTTTCGACTTCGCGCTGGTTCTTGCTTGACTCCATGTCGATGAAGTCGATGACGATCAGGCCACCGAGGTCGCGCAGACGCAACTGGCGGGCCACTTCGTCGGCCGCTTCCAGATTGGTGCGCAGCGCGGTTTCTTCGATGTCGGCGCCCTTGGTGGCACGACCGGAGTTGACGTCGACCGACACCAGCGCTTCAGTGTGGTCGATGACCACGGCGCCGCCCGAGGGCAGGGTGACCTGACGGCCATAGGCCGATTCGATCTGATGTTCGATCTGGAAACGTGAGAACAGCGGCACGTCGTCGTTGTAGCGCTTCACACGATTGACGTTCTGCGGCATGACGTGGGCCATGAACTGGCGCGCCTGCTCATAGACGTCGTCGGTGTCGATCAGGATTTCGCCGATATCGGGCTGGAAGTAATCGCGGATGGCGCGGATGACCAGACTGCCTTCCTGGTAAATCAGGAAAGCGCCCGCCTGTGCATGGGCCGCGCCGTCAATGGCACCCCACAATTGCAACAGGTAGTTGAGATCCCACTGGAGTTCTTCGGCGCTACGGCCAATCGCCGCGGTGCGCGCGATCAGGCTCATGCCGGCAGGCACTTCCAGGGCGTCCATGACTTCACGCAGTTCTGCGCGCTCGTCACCCTCGACGCGGCGAGATACACCGCCGCCACGCGGATTGTTGGGCATCAGAACCAGATAGCGACCAGCCAGAGAGATGTAGGTGGTGAGGGCTGCGCCCTTGTTGCCACGCTCGTCTTTCTCGACTTGAACGATCAGTTCCTGGCCTTCCTTGAGGACGTCCTGCGGGCGCACGCGCCCCTGCCCGTCGCCACCGGCGCCCAGGTAGTTGCGGCCAATTTCCTTGAAAGGAAGAAAGCCGTGGCGGTCTGCCCCGTAATCAACAAAAGCGGCTTCCAGGCTGGGTTCAACCCGGGTGATGACTGCCTTGTAAATGTTGCTCTTGCGTTGTTCTTTTGCGGCCGATTCGATATCGAGGTCGATCAGTTTCTGACCATCAACGATCGCGACGCGTAGTTCTTCGGCTTGCGTCGCATTGAAAAGCATGCGTTTCATGGGTTCGTTCTCCCGCGTGTTCCCTACGGGCAGGACGAGCCGCGCGCACCATCGTGCGAGACGGAATATTGCGAGTTATCTTATTAGGAAAACGGCTCTCATCCGGTATGTTCTGGCTGTCGAGGGTGGGCTGGTCGATTCTCATGTTTCCCGCCCTAGGGGCCGGAAATTCTGATCCTGCGTGTGGGTGACGCGTATAAGCAAGAAGACAAATCAGGGTTTGCTTGCGTTACCATCGCAGCCTTTTAGGGCTACGAGCGGAAACTGCTGACAGGCCGGGAACCACAAAAAACGGGTTCTTGTTGCCGTCGCGAGCATTGGCAATTCCGCACAAAGCCGCGTGGCGCCGGACCAAACCGGTCAGAGCGCAAGTATATGGCAGGATGATGGCGCAAAGCAAAAAGCTTGAAGTTCGGCATGAACAGATCGACGCGGAGTCGCACGGGCAGCGCATCGATAATTATCTATTGCGCGTTCTGAAAGGGGTGCCGAAAAGTCACGTGTATCGACTTTTGCGCAGCGGCCAGGTCCGGGTGAATGGACGTCGGGCAAGTCAGACCTACAGGCTTCAGACCGAAGATGTGGTGCGTATTCCACCGGTGCAGGTGAGCACTGCGAGCGAACATCGCATCGTGCCGGTGGGCAATGCGCTGCCGGTGGTTTATGAAGACGATGCCTTGCTTGTGCTCGACAAGCCGGCCGGGCAGGCGGTGCATGGCGGTAGCGGGGTGAGTTTTGGGGTGATTGAGCAGTTGCGCAAGCAGCGTCCCGAGGCGCGTTTGCTGGAGCTGGCGCATCGCCTTGACCGCGAAACCTCAGGGCTGTTGATTGTTGCCAAGAAGCGCACGGCCTTGGCGGCACTGCATGAGTTGATGCGCAATGGCGGCATCGAGAAGCACTACATCACGGTGGTCAGCGGTCGCTGGATGAACCCGCGAGAGCATATTCGTACGCCGCTGTATAAATATTTGACGGCCGATGGCGAGCGACGCGTCCGCGTACAGGCTGATGGCAAGGTGGCTCACAGCATCGTCAGCTTGCGGCGACGCTGGAAAACGATGAGTGAGCTGGGTGTGGAGCTCAAGACCGGGCGAACCCATCAGATCCGGGTTCATCTGACCAATCACGGGTTTCCTTTGGTCGGGGACGACAAGTACGGCGATTTCACCCTGAACAAGCGTTTGGCGAAGGAGGCGGGGCTGACACGCATGTTTCTGCATGCGGCGCGCCTGCAGTTCGCTCACCCGCTGACGGGCGAAATTTTGCGGGTCGAGGCGCCGTTGCCACCGGAGTTAAGGGCTTTTTTGAAGCAGCTGGATGCGAATGAGGTGCGGGATGCCGGCGAAGCGGTATGAGTTGATCGTGTTTGATTGGGACGGCACTTTGCTGGATTCAGCTGGCGCTATCGTGCGGGCCATCCAGGCGGCGAGCCGTGATCTCGGCCTGCCGGTGCCGGAGGATGCCCGTGCGCGTCATGTGATCGGCCTCGGGCTGGACGACGCCTTGCATTACGCGGTGCCTGAACTGACAAAAAGCCGATACCCCGAGATGGTGGCGCGTTATCGACACCACTATTTGTCGCGAGATCAGGAATTGGTTTTGTTTGATGGTGTCGCGTCGACCATCGCACATCTGGTGGAAGGGGGCTGGTTGTTGGCGGTGGCGACCGGCAAGAGCCGAGTCGGGCTGGATCGCGCCTTGATGCACAGTGGGCTCGGCGCGCATTTTCATGCGACACGCTGCGCGGATGAGTGCTTCTCGAAGCCGCATCCGGCGATGCTCGAAGAGTTGATGAGTGAGTTGGCGGTCGCGCCTGACCGGACCTTGATGATCGGCGATACCACGCATGATCTGCAGATGGCGCAGAACGCAGGTGTCGATGGATTGGCGGTCAGTTTTGGTGCGCATGAGGTGGAAGCGCTTGCGTCGGTGCCGTCGGTGGCGTTGTTGGCAAGCCCTGCGGAACTGGATCGATGGCTGCGCGAGAACGCCTGATCTGTGCGTCGGGCGATCTCGTTGACAGCGGGGATGGCGTGCGTTTTCAGGTGGAGACGAAGTCGGGGGCACAGCCCGCCTTCGTGGTTCGTTTCGAGGGGCAGCCGCGGGCTTTTGTGAACCAGTGCGCGCATGTGCCTGTCGAGCTCGATTGGCAGGAGGGCGCCTTTTTTGATGCGGACGGTCGATATCTGATCTGCGCGACCCATGGCGCGACCTATGATCCGGTCTCTGGCGCCTGTGTTTTTGGGCCGTGCCGCGGCGCGGCACTAAAAAAACTCGTGGTCGTCGAGGCTGATGGCGGTGTGTGGCTTGTGGGCGAAAACGACTAGACGGTCAGGCCAGCAGGAGAAATACCGTCGGAACTTTGCCCAGCTCTGGCAGTGCCTGCTTTTTCCAGTTCGCGACGCTGCGCGTCTGAATCCATTCTTCTGTCGTGGTGACGCCGCGTGCGATACATAGCCGGGTGTTCGGGCGGCAGGTGGCGACAAGGGATTCGAGCATGCGTTGGTTGCGGTAGGGCGTTTCGATGAACAGCTGGGTTTGCGATTTTTGTGACGATTCGGCCTCAAGCGCCTTGATGGCGCCCATGCGTTCGTTGTCATGGACCGGCAGATAGCCGTGAAACGCAAACTGCTGCCCGTTGAGGCCCGAGGCCATTAGCGAAAGCAGCAGGGAAGAAGGTCCGACCAGCGGGATGACCTGAATGTCCAGTTCGTGTGCCGCTTCGACAAGCAGCGCGCCCGGATCCGCCACGGCGGGCACGCCAGCCTCCGACATCAGGCCGATGTGGGTGCCGCGCAGTGCGGGGGCCAGCAGCTCGCGCAGCGCCGTGGGTGTCGGCGTCTCCGGCAGGGGGCGGATATCCAGCTCGCGCAGCGGCATCGGGTGTTCGAGTCGCTTGAGATCAGCGCGTGCGGTCTTGGCGTTTTCGACCACAAAGTGGGTCAGCGCGCGTGCGATGTGCGCAGCGTCCTGCGGTAGCGTTGCTGTCCATGGGCTGTCACCGAGGCTGGCGGGAACCAGGTACAGCTTGCCGCGAGCCACCGTCATGGGATCACGACGCCTTCGGCGCGCAGCATCCGGGTGAGTGCGATCAAGGGCAGGCCGATTAATGCGGTCGGGTCGTCGCCGCTCAAGGCGTCGAGCAGGCTGATGCCCAGCCCTTCGGCCTTGGCGCTGCCGGCGCAGTCGAGCGGCATTTCCTTTTCAACATAGCGGACGATCTCATCGTCGCTCAGGTCGCGGAAGTGCACAACGGTTGGAACACCCGCCACCTGGACGTTGCCGGTGCTGCTGTTTACGAGGGCGACTGCAGTGTGAAATACCACGCGTTGTCCACGCATTTGTTGTAATTGTGCAACGGCTTTTGGCACGTTGCCCGGTTTGCCAAAACGCTGTGCGCCAAGATGGGCGACCTGGTCGCTACCGATGATCAAGGCGTCTGGCGAGCGCTCTACAAGCACCTTGGCTTTGGCGATTGCCAGTCGTTCCGCGGTTTGATCCGGCATTTCGCCGTCAAGCGGTGTTTCATCGATGTCGGGGCGTGCGACCACGAAAGGCAGACCGAGGCGCTCGAGTAGCTGGCGTCGGTAAATGGAAGTGGAGGCGAGGATCAGGGGCATGGCGCGGAAGGCAGTTGGGCTTTGACACGGGTAATCGAAAATACTATCATGCGCCGCTTATGTCGCGAGATACCTACGTGATTGATTCGCTGGTCTTCGCGCGCGAAGGTAGGCAGAAGGCAGGGCGGGAGCCAGTGAGTGGCTTTGAACGCCTGTCCAGTCTGGTGTGTGCGCCGTCGGGTGATGTGGATTTCACCGTGACAGGCGTGCAGGAAAGCCTGGGTGAGTCCTTTCTTGATATTGCCGCCAGCTGCACTTTGGTGCTGCGGTGCGAGCGGTGTCTTGAAGCGATGGCTTGGCCAGTCGAGGTCTCCGGTCGCTTGTTGCTTGTCCCGCCGGGCAAGCCCATGCCGGATGAAGATCTCGAGGTGGATGAATACGATCCGATTCGAGCTGATAACGCCCTTGAGGTGTTGCCGCTGGTTGAGGAAGAAATTCTGCTCGGAATGCCCTTCGCACCGAGACACGAACACTGTGAAGCGCCGCTGCCGTTGGGCGGTGCTGTTAAAAAATCGCCGTTTGCCGTACTCAAGGGATTGAATACGACAAAAGGCACTGAAAAATGATTGCTCCAAGGAGTTTTTGCAATGGCTGTTCAACAGAACAAAAAATCGCCCTCCAAGCGTGGCATGCGTCGTTCGCACGACGGCCTGACCGCTGCACCTTTGGCAGTTGAGTCGACTACGGGTGAAGTTCACCTGCGTCACCACATCAGCCCGAACGGCTTCTACCGCGGCAAAAAAGTCATAAAGACCAAGGGCGAGTAAGCCTTGTCGAAAAAATCGGCGCGACGCGTCCTGCGTTCGCGCCATTTTTTCGTCCCTATCCTCCCTGAATTTCTGACCCGACGTCGATGAATGTAACTATTGCTGTCGACTGCATGGGTGGCGATCACGGTCCGTCCGTGACGGTTCCTGCTGTCTGCGATTTTCTCAAGAGCAGTGTTGGCCCCCAGATCGTGCTGGTTGGCCGCCCTGAAGTCATTGAGCCTCATTTGTCTGTCATGCCGGCCGAGCTTCGAGAGCGCGTGCGCGTTCAGGCAGCGAGCGAAGTCGTTGGCATGGATGAGCCGCCCGCTACGGCGATGCGCAACAAAAAAGACTCGTCGATGCGGGTAGCGATCAATCTGGTCAAATCGGGTGAGGCGCAGGCTGCGGTGTCGGCCGGGAATACCGGCGCGTTGATGGCCATCTCGCGCTTTGTCCTCAAGACCTTGCCGGGTATTGATCGTCCGGCGATCGCGTCGATTCTGCCTTCGATGCGCGGATGCACCTATGTGTTGGACCTCGGGGCTAACGTCGACTGCACGGCAGAGCATCTGCTTCAGTTCGGTATCATGGGGGCCAGCCTGGTGGCTGCTATCGAGCATATCGATCGACCTACCGTGGGTTTGCTCAATATCGGCGAAGAAGAAATCAAGGGTAATGAGGTGGTGAAACGCGCCGCCGAGTTGTTGCGGGGCAGTGGCTTGAACTTCTTTGGTAATGTTGAAGGCAACGATATCTACAAAGGCACGACCAATGTGGTGGTGTGCGACGGCTTTGTCGGCAATGTGACACTGAAGGCGTCCGAAGGGCTGGCTCAGATGATGGGCACCTTCCTGCGCGAAGAATTCAATCGTAATCTTTTGACCAAAGCCTTGGCGGTGCTGGCGATGCCGGTGCTGAAACGCTTCAAGGGCCGGGTGGATCATCGGCGCTACAATGGCGCAGCCTTGGTCGGCTTGCGCGGTGTGGTGGTCAAGAGCCATGGTTCTGCCGATGCGTTTGCGTTTGAGCAAGCTATTGCACGGGCTGCCGAGGCAGCCGGTAACCGTTTGCTAGAGCGCATTACCGAGCGGATGGGAATGCGGGAGGACGCTGAATGATGTACGCGCGAATCGCCGGGACGGGCAGCTGTTTGCCAGGTGCCCCAGTAACCAATGATGATCTGGTGGCCCGCGGTATTGATACGTCGGACGAGTGGATTGCTACCCGCACCGGGATTCGGGCGCGTCATTTTGCTGCCGAGGGGCAGAGTTCGAGCGACCTGGCTGAAACCGCCTCGCGTCGAGCCATTGAAGCGGCAGGCATCCAGGCCGACGACATTGATCTGATCATCGTCGCGACCTCGACCCCCGACTATATTTTCCCGAGCACGGCGGCGCTGCTGCAATCGCGACTCGGTATTCGCAACGAAAGCCCTGCCTTCGATGTTCAGGCGGTGTGCAGCGGGTTTGTGTATGCGCTGACCGTTGCCGAGAAATTCATGCGTTCCGGAAGCCACAAAAAAGCGCTGGTTGTCGGTGCTGAAGTGTTTTCGCGGATTCTCGACTGGAATGACCGTACGACCTGCGTGCTGTTCGGCGATGGCGCAGGCGCTATCGTGCTCGAGGCCTCCGATCAGCCAGGGATTATCTCGACTGCGTTGCATGCCGACGGTGCGCACAATGAAATTCTGTGCGTGCCGGGGACGGTCGCGTCAGGGAAGGTGCTGGGCGATCCTTTCCTGCGCATGGACGGTCAGGCCGTATTCAAGTTTGCGGTCAAGGTGCTTGGCGATGTGGCGCAAGAAGTGCTCGCCGCCGCCGGATCGACCGTTGATGAAGTCGACTGGTTGATTCCGCATCAGGCAAATGTCCGTATTATTCAGTCCACCGCGAAGCGTCTCGGTTTGCCATTGGAGCGCGTGGTCAGTACCGTGGCGAGCCATGGCAACACCTCGGCCGCGTCGATTCCGCTGGCGCTCGATACCGCGATTCGTGATGGTCGTATTCAGCGTGGGCAGCGACTGGTGCTCGAAGGCGTAGGCGGTGGCTTTACCTGGGGTGCCGCGCTGGTTCAGTATTGAGTCGGGCTGTTCAAGGAGCATTATGAAGTTTGCACTCGTCTTTCCCGGTCAGGGCTCGCAAACGGTCGGCATGATGGCCGCGTATGGCGATTCGCCCGAAATCCGTCAAACCTTCCAGGAAGCGTCCGACGCGCTCGGTGAAGATCTGTGGGCGATGGTGGCCGAAGGCCCGGCCGAGGTGCTGGCGCAGACTGTCAATACCCAGCCCTTGATGTTGACGGCCGGTGTAGCGGTCTATCGCGCTTGGCTGGCCGCGGGTGGCCCGGTGCCGGACGTGGTCGCAGGCCATAGCCTCGGCGAATACAGCGCGCTAGTTGCTGCCGGAGTGCTGAAGTTTTCGGATGCCGTGCCGCTGGTGCGCTTCCGCGCAGCGGCCATGCAAGCGGCTGTGCCGGCCGGTCAGGGCGCCATGGCGGCATTGTTGGGGCTGGATGCCGAGGCGGTGATTGCCGTCTGTGCCGAAGTGGCCGAAGGCGATGTCGTCGAGGCCGCCAACCTGAATGCTCCGGGGCAAATCGTGATCGCCGGCAGTGTTGCTGCGGTTGAGCGCGCGATGGCGCTGGCCAAGACCCGTGGTGCTAAACGTGCGGTGTTGCTCCCGGTGAGTGCGCCGTTCCACTGCGCCTTGATGAAGCCGGCGGCTGCCCAGTTGGCAGAGCGTCTGGTGTCGGTTGAGTTGAATGCGCCCACCATTCCGGTGCTGAACAACGTCGACGTCTCCGTGTGCTCGTCGTCAGCCGAGATTCGGGATGCGCTTGTGCGCCAAGCCTATTCGCCGGTGCGCTGGATCGAATCCCTTGAGGCGATCGCTGCGCGCGGTGCGTCTGCCGTCATTGAATGTGGCCCGGGAAAGGTGCTGGCTGGCTTGACGAAGCGCATCGTGCGCGATGTGCAGGGCGCCGCACTGGTTGACGAGGCCTCGCTTCAAGAGACGCTTGCTTTGGTGAAGGAAAACGCATGACGAAGGTACTTGAAGCTCAGGTTGCATTGGTGACGGGTGCGTCCCGCGGAATCGGGCGAGCCATCGCGATGGAACTGGCTGGAATGGGGGCGACGGTGATCGGCACCGCCACGTCCGACGCTGGCGCTGCTGATATTGCCAAGGCCTTGGCCGAGAAAGGATTTGGCGGCACCGGTCTGGCGTTGAATGTGACCGATGCAGCAGCCTGCGAGGCGGCGATTGCCACGATCGAAAAAGAATTTGGTGCGGTTGGCATTTTGGTCAACAACGCAGGCATCACCCGCGACAACCTCGCCATGCGCATGAAGGATGATGAGTGGGACGCCGTCGTTGATACCAACCTCAAGGCAGTGTTTCGCATGTCGCGTCTTGTGATGCGGGGCATGATGAAGGCACGTCATGGTCGTATCATTAATGTGACTTCGGTGGTTGGCAGCTCGGGCAATCCGGGGCAAGCCAACTACGCGGCCGCCAAGGCCGGCGTGGCCGGCATGGCCCGCGCGCTGGCGCGTGAGCTGGGTAGTCGGAATATCACCGTCAATTGTGTTGCGCCGGGCTTTATCGATACCGACATGACGCGTGCGCTGCCTGATGGCGCACGTGAGGCATTGACGGGGCAGATCGCGGTCGGACGCCTTGGGAAACCTGAAGAAATTGCAGCTGCGGTGGGCTTTTTGGCATCGCCAGCTGCGTCCTATGTCACTGGTACGACCTTGCATGTCAATGGTGGCATGTACATGGCGTAAACATGACGCTATCGGTGCGCTGCCTTTTTGGTAGAATACGCCCGCCTAAACTACATACCCGCATATCCGGGAAGGAGCTATTTCATGGAGAACATCGAACAACGCGTCAAGAAAATCGTCGCGGAGCAACTCGGTGTTAACGAGTCCGAAATCAAGAACGAGTCCTCGTTCGTGGACGATCTTGGTGCTGATTCGCTGGACACCGTGGAACTGGTGATGGCGCTCGAGGAAGAGTTCGAGTGCGAGATTCCGGACGAAGAGGCTGAGAAGATCACCTCCGTGCAGCAAGCAATCGACTACGTAACTGCGCATCTGAGCAAGTAATCAACCGATACCGGAGCGAACATTGACCCGTCGCAGAGTTGTTGTAACCGGCCTGGGGATCGTATCCCCAGTCGGAAATACTATCCCGGATGCTTGGGACAACATTGTAAATGGCCGCTCCGGCATCACGGAGATTACGCGTTTTGACGCGTCGGCCTTCCCGGTGCGTATCGCCGGGGAGGTCCAGAATTTTGATATAGGCAGCTATCTGTCGCCCAAAGAGGCGCGACGGATGGATACCTTTATCCACTTCGGCATGGCCGCCGGAATGCAGGCCGTGCGCGACGCCGGGCTGGAGGGCGTCACTGGTGCGGAGGCCGAAAGAATTGGCGTCAACATCGGTTCGGGCATCGGCGGTTTGCCGATGATCGAGGCGACGCACGATGACTACCTGCGGGCGGGTCATCGAAAAATTTCCCCGTTCTTCATCCCGGGCACCATCATCAACATGATTGCCGGCCATCTGTCGATCATGTATGGCTTCAAAGGTCCGTGCCTGGCCATGGTGACGGCATGTACCACCGCCACGCACTGCATTGGCGAAGCCGCTCGGATGATCAAGTACGGTGACATCGATGTGATGGTCGCAGGTGGTGCCGAGGCAACTATCACTCCGTTGGCCATCGGTGGTTTCGCGTCAGCGAAAGCGCTGTCTACCCGCAATGACGATCCCGCGACTGCAAGTCGTCCATGGGATTCCGGTCGTGATGGCTTCGTGTTGGGTGAAGGGGCCGGCGTAGTTGTGCTCGAGGAGTACGAGCGCGCAAAGGCCCGTGGTGCCAAAATATACGCTGAGGTGGTGGGCTATGGCCTGAGCGCCGACGCCTATCACATGACCGCGCCTTGCGAAGATGGTGACGGCGCAGCCCGCTCCATGACCAATGCGATCCGCGATGCCAAGTTGTCGCCGACCGATTTTGACTACATCAATGCACACGGCACTTCTACGCCGCTAGGCGATGTAGCCGAAACCGTGGCGGTGAAACGTTGCTTCGGCGAGCACGCCAAGGATCTGGTCGTTAGCTCGACCAAATCCATGACAGGTCACTTGCTCGGTGCCGCTGGCGGCGTTGAAGCGGTGTTTACGGCGCTTGCGGTACATCATCAGATTGCACCGCCGACGATCAATATCGTTGATCAGGATCCGGCCTGCGATCTCGATTACGCTGCCAACAAGGCGCGGCCGATGGATATCCGTGTCGCCCTGTCGAACTCCTTCGGCTTCGGCGGCACGAACGGTACTTTGGCCTTGGCCCGAGTCTAAGAAATATGACGGAGGCGGTGTTCCGCCTGCCGCTCACGTTGGAATTGAAGCCGTCGCGTGACTTGCGCCATCTCTTGATGGCGGCAGGTGGCGCGGCGGCTTTGTCTTTGATGGCGACGCCTGGCGTCAGCGGCTGGCTGCGTGCTGGCTGGGCTGCGACCTGGGTGGCACTTTCGATATTGGCATATCGGAGAGCACGGTCACGACGACGCCTGACTTTGCTGCCCGCGGGGTACTGGATTCCACCCGGCGAAGTCGACGCATGTGCGTTGGCGGCATCCAGCGTGGATCTCTTCGGTGTGTTCTGGCTGCATGGCCGCACAGAGAAAGGTCTGCGTCATGCGGTGATGATCATGCCGGATGCCTTGGTGCACCCGGAGGGGTGGCGCTGGCTGTGTGTCTGGTTTCGAAATGCGCCGGGCCTTCGGGGTGTGCCACCTGGAAGCCTCGGTCGGTGACCTATTTTGTGGATGCTTTGCGTGGGCGGAGTACGGTGTCGCGCGGCTTTGACTGAATGTCGGGGTAGTCGCGACTGAAATGCAGACCGCGGCTTTCTTTGCGCCTGAGGGCACTGCGTACGATCAGGTCGGCCGTGGTGACCAGGTTGCGCAGCTCAATCAAGTCGTTGGTAACCCGGAAGTTGGTGTAGAACTCATTGATTTCGCGGGTTAGCAGCCGAATGCGGTGCTGAGCGCGCAACAGGCGCTTGTTGGTACGGACAATGCCGACGTAGTCCCACATGAAGCGGCGAAGTTCTTCCCAGTTGTGGGAGATCACGATTTCTTCGTCGGCATCGGTAACCCGACTTTCGTCCCAGGGCGGCAGGGGCAGGGGAGGCAATACGGGTTGCGCAAGGATGGCCTCAGCAATGCCTTCGCTGAACACCACGCATTCGAGCAGGGAGTTGCTGGCCAGCCGGTTGGCACCATGCAGGCCGGTGCAGGTGGCTTCGCCAACGGCGTAGAGGCCGGGGAGGTCAGTGCGCCCGTGTAAGTCGGTGACGATGCCGCCGCAGGTGTAGTGGGCCGCGGGAACGACGGGAATCGGCTGGCGGGTGATGTCGATGCCCAGTTCCTGGCAGCGCGCGAGAATGGTGGGGAAGTGCGATTTCAGAAATTCGGCCGGTTTATGGCTGATATCCAGGAACACGCAATCCAGACCGCGTTTCTTCATTTCGAAGTCGATCGCGCGCGCGACGATATCGCGTGGCGCGAGTTCAGCGCGTGGGTCATGCTCGGGCATGAAGCGCTCACCGTTGGGCAGACGCAGCAAACCGCCTTCACCACGAACCGCTTCTGACACCAGGAAGGACTTGGCTTGCGGGTGATACAGGCACGTCGGGTGAAACTGGATGAATTCCATGTTCGCCACGCGACACCCGGCCCGCCAAGCCATGGCGATACCGTCGCCAGTCGCCGTGTCCGGATTGGTGGTGTAGACGTAGACTTTGCCGGCGCCCCCTGTGGCCAGCACAGTGGCAGAGGCGCGCAGCGTTTTGACGTGCTCCTTGTCGATATCGAGGACGTAGGCGCCGAGGCAGCCACGGTCGGCCTGCCCCAGCTTGCTGCCGGGAATCAGGTCGATCGCGATATGCCGCTCGAGAACTGTGATGTTCGGGTGGGCTGCGACTTGTTGGCTGAGCGTGGCTTGAACCGCCGCGCCGGTGGCGTCAGCGGCGTGGATGATCCGCCGGTGGCTATGGCCGCCCTCGCGGGTCAAGTGGTAGCCGGTGGGGGTGTTGTCGTCGCGGGTAAATGGTACGCCGCGATCAATCAGCCACTCGATGGCGCGTCGGCTGTTTTCGACCACATGCTGGGTGGCGGCGCGGCTGTTGAGCCCGGCGCCCGCATCGAAGGTGTCAGAAACATGCGACTCGATACTGTCGGCCGGGTCGAGAACGGCGGCAATGCCGCCTTGCGCCCAGGCACTGGCGCTGTCGCTGAGCGTCCGTTTGGTAACGATCACCACCCTGCGGTGTTCTGCCAGCCGCAACGCGAGTGACTGGCCGGCCAGGCCGCTTCCGATAATGACGACGTCGAAGGTTTCCACCGACAGGTTCCAGCGAAATATAGGTCGGCGCCAACTATATCACTCGGTGTCATGCCGCTGGTGATGCAAAAACCCCTGCGCTATCTGAACTATTCGCAGAACGAGGAGTCGATTGCACAGGTTGATGTGTTTTTGGCGTGAGGCACCGGGTTGGTTATACTTTCGCGGTTTATTCGCCGCCGCGATCGATTTTCGTTTCCCCCGAGCCAAATGACCGACCGAGAACTGGATCAACAACTTGTTGAGCGTGTACAGCGCGGAGACAAACAGGCATTTGGCCTGTTGGTTTCCAAGTATCAGCGCAAGTTGTTGCGCTTGCTGTCGCGCCTGATCCGCGACCCTGCCGAGGTGGAGGATGTTGCGCAGGAGACGTTCATCAAGGCCTATCGTGCGCTGCCAGCGTTTCGAGGCGAAAGTGCGTTTTACACCTGGCTGTATCGTATTGGCGTAAATACGGCGAAGAATTATCTGGTTGCCCAGCGTCGCCGGGCCCCGACGACTACGGGGTTCAATTCGGAAGAGGCTGAGACGTTTGAGGATGGAGATCAGTTGCGGGACATCAATACGCCAGAGCGCTTGATGATGTCTCGTCAGATCGGACAGACCGTCGACATTGCGATGGAAGCATTGCCGGAAGAGTTGAGAACGGCCATTGTTTTGCGCGAGATCGAGGGGCTGAGCTACGAGGAAATCGCCGGCATCATGGAATGCCCGATTGGGACTGTGCGTTCGCGAATATTTCGGGCGCGCGAGGCGATTGCAGAAAAACTCCGGCCGTTGTTGGATACGGCCCCTGATCAACGGTGGTAGGTATGAAGGAACGTATTTCGGCACTGTTTGATGGCAATTTTGATGCACAAGCGGCGGAGCCGGTCCTGAAGTCGGTTGGTGAGTCCGCCGATGCTCGCCGTCAGTGGGACCACTACTGCCTGATCGGAGATGCGCTTCGCAGAGAACCCGAGTTGTCGTGCGATTTGTCCGCGCGGGTCATGGCCGGTCTGGCCCAGGAGCCGACCGTACTCGCGCCGATGTCGATCCGACCTCCGGCATCTGATCCGGCGAACGAAAAATCCTGGCGGAAGCTCCTTCCTTTGGCGGCGTCAGTGGCGGGCGTGGCTGCGGTGGGGTGGCTCGCGATTCCGCAAAGCACCGATACGTCGGCCATACAAATGGCCAGGATGGCGCCCCAACCCTTGGTGGCGACCGCTGTCGAGACGAAACGACAGGACCGTGAACCCTTGCGGGCCTATCTGTTTGCGCATCAAAGCTTGGCGAATCAAGGTGCCATTCCGGCTGTCGCGCCGTTTGTTCGCACGGTTGCCGATGTGTCTTCCGGGGCGCAGCGATGAGGCGTCGCCTCTTTGCCGTCTGGTTGTTTGTTTTCTGCGGGGCAGCCTTGGCCGCGCCAGAGAACGATGCCTTGTCCTGGATGAACCGGATGGCGGGTGCGACCCAGAGAGTCAATTTCTCCGGGACGTTCTCTTATCTGAGCGGAAAGCGCATGGAGACACTGCGGATTGCCCATGTGACAGGTCCGGAGGGTGAAGTCGAACGCATCGAGACCCTCGATGGCAATCCCAGAGAAGTGATTCGTACGAATGCCGAGGTTCGTTGTGTTTTGCCCGACCTCAAGACTGTGATTATCGATCGGATTGGTAATCGCCGTGCGTTCCCGGCTCGACTACCGGTGGCAGTGGCGGCCTTGAACGAGCACTACCGGATTTCCCGTGGGGACATGAGCCGGGTCGCCGGACGTAAAGCGCAGTTGATCATCCTCGAACCGAAAGACAATCTCCGTTACGGCCATCAGTTGTGGGCGGACGAAGAGAGCGGTTTGCTGCTGAAAGCGCGCCTGCTCGACGGAAACGGTGAATTGATTGAGCAGTTTGCGTTTAACGAGATACACATTGGTGGTGATATCGACCCCGCACTGTTGAAGCAAAAATACGCCGTCGCAGATGACTGGCAGACCGTGAACGCAAAGGGCGATGAGGCCAGCGGTGATGCGTCCGGCTGGCAATTGGGCGACATGCTCCCAGGCTATCGGCTGGTGTCGTCAGTGCGCCGGTCGGTGGGGGCTCACGGGCAGTCGGTGCTGCATCTGGTGGTGTCCGATGGTCTGGCCAATATTTCGGTGTTTGTCGAGCCGGCTCAATCCACCGATGACAGCGCGGGGTTCATGGAGGCTGGATCGATTGCCGTCTATGCCAGGAATGTCGCCGGACATCGTCTGACCGTTCTGGGCGAGGCACCGAACGAAGCACTTCGCCGTGTGGGTGACGGCATGAAGGCGGCCAACCAGTGATCGAAGCGCGGGGCATTGTGTTGCGTACCGGTGCGGGTCAGGCGTGGGTGCGGGTCGACGATCAACCCACGGGGTGTGGCCGCTGCAATGAGCCGGGTGGCTGTGGCGGGGCAAAAATTGCCCATGCCTTTGGCAAGCCCGATGAAGTCTTCCATGTTGATAATCCGCAGCATTTTGTTGCCGGGGATCGCGTCCGTCTGCAGATTGACGATGGCGCGGCGCTTGGCGCTGCGGCAGTGACTTATGGCGTGCCGACACTCGGCGCGCTGCTCGGTGCCGGCGTCGGTACGTGGTTGGCCGGCAATGCGGGTGCGCTGACCGGTCTGGCGGTGGCTTTGATCGCGTCGGTGCTGATCGTCCACGCGATTGGCGGACGGCGTTTTTGGCGGCAGAAGCTGTCAGTCCGTTTGGTGGCCGATGCCGGCTGGTGCTCGGACGCGCAAGCTGAGCTTACTGTACGCCATGATTAGGCGCGGCTGTTTGCGCATAATGATGGCGGCGCTGTGCGTGTTCAGCGTTGGCATTTGCCGGGCCGATGTGCTTCCCGACTTTCGTGCGCTGGTGCGTGAGCATGGCTCATCGGTGGTCAATATCAGCATTACCCAGGCGGCGTCCGAGGTCAAAATGGCGCATCCTCAATCGGGTGAAAATCCGCATGTTCCGGAGTTTTTGCGGCGCTTGTTGCCCGACGCGCCGGAGATCGAGCCGGAAGAGCCGGAACAGTCTCAGGGCTCCGGATTTTTCATCTCCGATGACGGTTATATTCTGACGAATGCCCACGTGGTGGCCAATGCCCAGACGATTCAGGTGCGCTTGCTTGATCGCCGGGTCTACTCGGCAAGCTTGATCGGGTCCGACAAACGCGCCGACATTGCGTTGCTGAAGATCGACGGGAGTGGTTTGCCTGCTGTGCGGATGGGGCGGCCGGATGGCTTGGCTGTTGGTGAATGGGTGGTGGCGATCGGCTCGCCCTTCGGCTTCGAAAACAGTGTGACCGCGGGGATCGTTAGCGCAAAGGGGCGTGTGTTTCCGGAAGAGAGCTTCGTGCCCTTCATCCAGACCGACGTGGCAATCAACCCCGGCAACTCTGGTGGGCCGCTGTTCAATCTGGCCGGCGAAGTCGTGGGTATTAATTCCCAGATTTACAGCCGAACGGGCGGTTTTATGGGGGTGTCGTTTGCGATTCCGATCGATGTTGCCATGGAAATCCAGTCCCAACTCAGGCGCTCGGGCAAGGTGGCGCGCGGGCGGATTGGCGTAGGTATTCAGGAGGTGACGCCTGCACTGGCAAGCGCTTTCGGTCTGCCATCGCTCGATGGCGCTTTGGTTGGGATGGTCGAGCCCGATAGCCCGGCGTTGCACGCCGGCGTGATGGTGGGTGACGTGATCGCAGGTTTTGGTGATACGCCGGTTCTGCGTTCCGACGATTTGCCGCGCATTGTGGCGCGCATGGCGCCAGGCAGGGAAGTGCCGATGGAAGTGATTCGCGATGGCACACGCCAGCAGTTGACCGTTACATTAGGGCACTGGCCGAATGCCGAGAGTTCGCCGCCGCAGCGGCGTATTCCGCCCAAGCTGAATGATCTGGCCCGGCGCGGGCTGAGTTTGTCAGAGCCCAATGGCGCCAGGCTAAAGACACTGGGTGCCCAGTGGGGGCTTGAGGTCAAGAAGGCTGAAGGCCCGGCCGCGCGTGCACGCTTGCGCGAGGGCGATTTATTGGTGGCGTCGGTGACTGCCGGCAGGCAAACGCCACTGCGAAAGCTTGAAGATCTGGATGCCGCCCTGGCGCAGCTGGGGCCGCAGGAGGCGCTGACCGTTTTGTTGCAACGCGGTATTGGCCGCAGCTTTATGGTGATCGAGGCCCGTTGATGAGGGCGCTGCAATTGCTCAGTCGCAGTTGGTGTCATCTGTGCGATGACATGCTGGCGGCGGCCAGGCCGCTGGCAGACCTGGCGGGTGTCGAGATCGAAGTCATCGATGTGGATGGCGATGCGACGCTGGAGGCACGCTGGGGCGAGTTGGTGCCGGTGTTGTTGGCGGACAATGGCGAGGAGTTGTGCCACTACCATCTTGACGAGGCGGCGCTGCGTGCCTATTTGGCCCGATTTCCGATAGAATCCGCCGATTGACTACGCCCGGGAAACGAGGGTGCCGCAAGGCACCTTTTTTGTTGTGAATATGCGCCACATACGTAATTTCTCCATCATTGCCCACATTGACCACGGTAAGTCGACGTTGGCGGATCGCTTGATCCACCGCTGCGGCGGCCTGGCTGACCGGGAGATGGACGCCCAGGTGCTCGATTCGATGGATCTGGAGCGAGAGCGTGGCATCACCATCAAGGCGCAGACCGCGTCCTTGCTCTACACAGCCAAGGACGGGCAGGTCTATCAGTTCAACCTGATTGACACTCCGGGGCATGTGGACTTCAGCTACGAGGTGTCACGTTCTTTGCAGGCTTGCGAAGGCGCGTTGTTGGTGGTCGATGCGTCGCAAGGCGTGGAGGCACAGACCGTGGCCAACTGCTATACGGCGATTGAGCAGAATCTGGAAGTGATTCCGGTGCTCAACAAGGTGGACTTGCCCGCAGCTGACCCGGAGCGTGTGCGTGCCGAGATCGAGGATGTGATCGGTGTCGATGCCTCCGAAGCGACGCTGTGTTCGGCCAAGACCGGTCTGGGTATCGACGACATCCTCGAGACCGTGGTTCGGCGTGTACCGCCGCCGGTGGGCGACCCGACGGCGCCGCTGAAAGCCTTGATCATTGATTCGTGGTTCGACAGCTATGTAGGCGTGGTCATTTTGGTGCGCGTGATCGACGGCAGCATCAAGGCCAAGGATCGTATGCGGCTGATGGCCAATGGCGCGGAGTACCCGGTCGACCAGGTTGGGGTATTTACGCCCAAATCGCTGGTGCGTGAAACGCTGTCGGCGGGTGAAGTGGGTTTTGTGATCAGTGGTATCAAAGTGATTTCCGACGCCAAGGTGGGCGATACGGTCACCCTGGCAACCCGCCCGGCCGACAAGCCCTTGCCGGGCTTCAAGGAAATCAAATCGCAGGTGTTTGCCGGTTTGTATCCGGTGGAGTCCAACGAATACGAGCAATTGCGTGAATCGCTCGAAAAGCTGCAGCTCAACGACGCCGCGCTGCGGTTCGAACCGGAAGTGTCCCAGGCCCTGGGCTTCGGCTTTCGCTGTGGTTTTCTTGGTCTGCTGCACATGGACATCGTGCAGGAGCGCCTCGAGCGCGAGTTCGATATCGATCTGATCACCACGGCACCGACCGTGGTGTACGAAGTGCTGATGAAAGACGGTTCGGTGATGAAGGTCGAGAATCCGGCCAAACTGCCGGATCCGTCGAAGATGGATGAGATTCGCGAGCCGATCATTCGCGCGACCATTTATCTCCCGCAGGAATATGTCGGCGTGGTCATCACTTTGTGCACCCAGAAGCGGGGTTCTCAGGTGGATATGCGCTATCACGGCCGGCAGGTTCAGCTGGTGTACGACATTCCGATGAACGAAGTGGTCATGGACTTCTTCGATCGACTTAAATCCGTGTCGCGTGGCTATGCCTCGCTCGACTACGAGCTGCATTGCTATCAGGCCGCCGATCTGGTCAAGCTGGACATGCTGGTCAATGGCGAGAAGGTGGATGCACTGTCGGTGATTGTTCACCGTGCCAATGCGCATTACCGCGGCCGTGAGCTGGCGGCCAAGCTGCGCGGCATCATTCCGCGTCAAATGTTTGACGTGGCGGTACAGGCGGCCATCGGATCGACCATTGTGTCGCGTGAGAACATCAAGGCCTTGCGCAAAAACGTGCTGGCCAAGTGTTATGGCGGTGATATTTCCCGCAAGCGCAAGCTGCTCGAAAAGCAAAAGGCGGGCAAGCGTCGGATGAAGCAGGTCGGTGCAGTCGAAATTCCGCAGGAAGCCTTCCTCGCGGTACTGCGTACCGACGACAGCAAGTAACCTCTTTGGGACGCAATCCGGAGTCGATGTGAATTTTGCCCTGATCCTTTTTTTGCTGCTGGTCGCGACTGGTGCGCTGTGGCTGCTTGATAAACTCTATGCGAGAAAGCTGCGCGCGCCAGGCGCGGGTGAGCCCTGGTGGGTCGAATATGGCGCCAGTTTTTTTCCGGTCATTCTCGCGGTGTTCTTCTTGCGTTCCTTTTTGGTCGAGCCGTTCAAGATCCCGTCGGGCTCGATGATTCCAACCTTGTTGGTGGGTGATTTCATCCTGGTCAACAAGTACACCTACGGCATTCGTCTGCCGGTGATCAACAAGAAGGTTGTTGATATGAACACGCCGGCGCGGGGCGATGTGATGGTGTTCCGGTATCCGGAGAATCCGTCGCTCGATTACATCAAGCGTGTTGTCGGTCTGCCGGGTGACACCATCGCTTACTTTGACAAGCGTCTGACGATCAATGGTGAGCCGCTCGAGATATCGTCTGAAGGTGAGTATGTTCATCTCGATCGCCTCTATGCCAGCGCGCAATTTCGCGAGAAGCTGGGTGACGTCGAGCACGCCTTTCTGAATGATGCCGATAAACCCGCATATGTACCGCAGCCCAGGCAGTTCCCGCAGCGAGAGAACTGTACCTATACTAACAACGGCGTGCGTTGTACGGTGCCCGAGGGGCATTACTTTGTCATGGGCGATAATCGGGACGACAGTAGCGACAGCCGATTCTGGGGTTTCGTGCCAGAGCAGAATATTGTCGGCAAAGCGTTTATGATCTGGTTCAACTTCAATGAGCCGAGCCGTATCGGCTTTTTCCACTGAAGGGCTATCGCATGAAGAACAAGCAAACGGGGATATCCCTGATCGGTGTGCTGATCGTTGGCGCCATTCTCGGTTTTTTGTTCCTGATCGGGATGCGCACGGTACCGGTGGTCACCGAGTACATGGCGGTGAAGCGGGTCATGAACGCGATCATCGAATCCAATCCGTCGCCCGAAACCCCGGTTTCGCAGTTGCGTGCCGATTTCGATAAGCGGGCTTACATCGGCGATGTGCGCACGGTAACGGGACGCGACCTGCTCATCGTCAAGCGCGGCAACAAATTCGAGATGTCGGTGAGCTATGCACGCAAAGTCCCAATCGCCGGCAACGTGAGTCTGCTCATCGAGTTCGATACCGGTGTGCTGCGTGGTGGTTCTTGATGGTGGTCGGGTGACCTTCGATACGTTACAAGAACGGCTCGAGTACCGTTTCAAAGATCCCACCTGGCTGCGTCAGGCGCTGACCCACCGCAGCTATGGTCAGCCGAACAATGAACGGCTGGAATTTCTCGGCGATAGCGTGGTCAATCATGTGGTTGCGCTGGCGCTGTTCTCACGGTTTCCCGATTTGCGCGAGGGCGATTTGTCGCGCTTGCGGGCGCAGTTGGTGTGTCAGGATGCGCTGCACGGTATTGCCGCCAGCCTTGAACTTGGCTCCGTGCTGCGTCTGGGTGAGGGTGAGCTGAAAAGCGGTGGTGCCGAACGCCCTTCGATTCTTTCCGACGCGCTGGAGGCCTTGTTCGCGGCGGTCTATCTTGATGGGGGGTTTGACGCGGCCAAGACCGTGATCGATCACCTGTTCAAATCCCATCTGGCGAGTCTGGATCCGAACACCAGCCTGAAAGACCCGAAGACCCGGTTGCAGGAGTGGCTGCAGGCGCGCCGGAAACAATTGCCAAAGTACCGTCTGGTCGACACGCTCGGCGAGGCGCATGCGCAACAATTTGATGTCGAATGCACCATCGATGGCGGCTTGCAAACGCGGGGCATCGGCTCAAGCCGGCGCGCCGCAGAACAGCAGGCGGCCCTGCTTGCCATGGAAACCTTGGAAAAACATGCAGGATAATCACACTCCGGACGGCACTGCCTTCCATACCGGTTTCATCGCGATCGTTGGCCGCCCCAATGTGGGCAAGTCGACGCTGATGAATCGACTGATCGGCCTCAAGGTCAGCATTGTCTCAAGCAAGGCGCAGACCACGCGCCATCGGGTGTCGGGCATCCTCACCGACGACTCGGCGCAGTTTGTCTTTGTCGATACGCCGGGGTTTCAAACCCGTCACCAGAATGCACTGAATCGCACCATGAATCGCACGGTGACGCAGTCGCTTGCCGATGTGGACCTGGTGTATCTGGTAATCGAGGCCGGAAAATTCGGCCCTGAAGATGAACAAGTCGTGGCACTGCTGCCGCGCGACGCCAAAGTGATTCTCGTAATCAACAAGGTCGATACGTTGGCCGACAAGTCCAGCCTGCTTCCGTTCATTGAGCGTATCCGTGGTGCCTTCCCCTTTGCCGAGGTGGTGCCCTTGTCAGCCGAGCGTGGCAAGAACGTTGACGCCTTGCTGAAAGTGTCGCGTAGCTATCTGCCCGACGGTCCGCCGATGTTCGGGCCGGACGATGTCACCGATCGCAGCGAGCGCTTCCTCGCTGCCGAATTCTTGCGAGAGAAACTTTTCCGTTTGCTCGGCGACGAACTGCCCTACGGCATGACGGTCGAAATTGAGCGTTTCGAGGCCGACGGCGGCCTGCGGCGCATCAATGCAGCCATCATCGTCGACAAGCCGGGACACAAGGGCATTGTCATCGGCAAGGGTGGCGAGCATCTCAAGCGTATTTCAACAGAAGCACGCAAAGCCATGGAAGAGCTGTTTGGCGCCAAGATCTACCTTGAAGTCTGGGTCAAGGTGAAGTCAGGCTGGGCCGACGACGAGCGCGCACTCAAGAGCCTCGGCTACGACTGAGTGAGCGCGCCGTGGGCCAGAAGCAGCGCGTCGATCAACAACCCGGTTTTGTGCTCCACACCCATCCGTATCGGGAAACCAGCCTGATCGTCGAAGTGTTTAGCCGCGACTATGGCCGCATGGCCCTGGTCGCCAAGGGCGCGCGTCGCCCGATGTCTGCGCTGCGCGGCGTGCTGATGGCCTATCAGCCTTTGTTGCTGGATTGGTCTGGCGGCGGTGAAGTGAAAACACTGGTGCGCGCCGAGTGGCTTGGCGGCCAACCGCTGCTGTCGGGCAAGGAACTGCTCTGTGGTTATTACCTTAATGAGCTACTCGTCAAGCTGCTCCCGCGTGAAGACGCGCATGCCGAGCTCTACGCGCACTACGCAGCGCTGATTCAACGCCTGCCAGGTGAAACACGGTTCGAGCCGGTGCTGCGGGCGTTTGAACTGACACTACTCTCCGAGCTTGGCTATGGCGTTCCGCTGGAGCACGATGCTGAGACCGAATCGCCTATCGTGGCCGACGCACACTACGGCTATATAATCGATCGCGGTCCTGTGAGAGACCTATCGCCCGAAGACGGTCTGCCGATGGTCACGGGCCAGACCCTGCTCGACATGGCCGCTGGCCGTTTCGACGATCCGAAAACACTGGTGCAGAGCAAGGCTTTGCTGCGCCACCTGATCCAACACCACCTCGGCGCCCAGCCATTGCATTCGCGCCGGATGTTCAAGGAGTTGCAAGCACTGTGATTGAATTGGGCGTGAATATCGACCACGTCGCCACCTTGCGACAGGCGCGGCGTACCTGGGAGCCGGACCCGGTCTGGGCTGCCGTTGAGGCGCATCTGGGTGGCGCGGATGGTATCACCGTGCATCTGCGCGAAGATCGCCGGCACATCAATGATGATGACGTACGCAAGCTGCGCGATCTTACTCAGGTCAAGCTCAATCTTGAAATGGCCGCCACCGACGAGATGGTCGGCATCGCCGCGGCACTCAAGCCAGAGATGGCCATGTTCGTGCCCGAGGGGCGGCAGGAAGTCACCACCGAAGGCGGTCTCGACATCGTGTCGCAAGAGGCATCCTTGCGCGACGCGGTTACGCGGCTTGCCGATGCCGGCATTTCGGTCAGTGTGTTCATTGACGCAGACCCGGTCCAGGTAGAGGCGGCGGCGCGCATTGGCGCCCGCGTCTGCGAGATCCACACCGGCCCCTACGCAGCGGCCTTCCACCGTGCCGGTCGCGATGCTCAAAGCCCGGCCGTTGTGGCCGAGGTCGACAAGATCCGCCGCGCGGGCGAGATGATCTGCGCCGCCGGCATGCGCTTCAATGCCGGCCATGCGCTTAACTATTACAACGTCCAGCCCATTGCGCGCCTCGCCGGTATTCGCGAACTGCACATCGGCCACGCCATCGTTTCCCGCGCGGTGTTTTGCGGCTTGCGCGAGGCCGTGCGCGAAATGAAGCGGCTGATGCGTGAAGCGGCCGGGCAGGGCGAGTAGGGCGCGCCATGATTCACGGCATCGGCACCGACATGGTCAGCGTCGAGCGCATTCGGCAAGCGCTGTCGCGGCATGGTGATCGCTTCGCCTACCGTATTCTGGCCCCAAGTGAACGTCAGGCCTACCACGAGGCCCCGCAGCCGGAGCGCCTGTTGGCCAAGCGCTTCGCCGCCAAAGAAGCATTCGGCAAGGCCTATGGCACGGGGGTTGCGGTGCCGGCGACCCTGCATTCAGTGGCGATCTCTCGCGACGCGCTGGGCAAGCCGCATTACATTTTTCATGGCCAGATGGCCGAGATTGTTGCTCGCGATGGCCTGCGCACGCATGTCAGCCTGAGCGACGAGCTCGACTATGTGGTTGCCTTTGCGGTGATTGAAAAGGATCCAGCCTGATGCCGATGACACTTCCGCTCGGCCCGGTGATGCTTGATGTTGCCGGTCATGCCCTCACCGACGATGAGCGCACGCGTCTGTGCCATCCGTTGGTGGGCGGGGTGATCCTGTTTGCCCGCAACTACGACAACCCGGCGCAACTGGCGGCACTCACCGCTGACATTCGAACTTTGCGTATGCCGGCTTTGTTGATCACGGTCGATCACGAAGGCGGTCGTGTGCAGCGCTTTCGCGAAGGTTTCAGCGCGGTGCCGGCGATGGGTGTGCTGGGCAAAGCCTGGTCGGATGATCCGGTGGCCGGTTGCCAGCTGGCCCGCGACGCCGGCCGGGTGCTGGCCAGCGAGCTGATCGCTCATGGCGTGGACCTGAGCTATACCCCGGTACTCGATCTCGACTACGGCGTCAGCCGCGTGATCGGGGATCGCGCCTTCCATCGCGACCCGGACGCTACCATCGCGCTCGCGATCGCGCTGATCGATGGCATGGCCGACGCCGGCATGGGCTGCGTCGGCAAGCATTTTCCCGGCCACGGCTTTGTCGAGGCCGACTCGCATGTCGACATGCCGCGCGATGTGCGCGATTTTGACGCGATCTGCGCGCAAGACATGCGGCCGTTTCATACGCTGGCGACACGGCTGGCCGGTGTCATGCCGGCGCATGTCATCTATCCGGCGGTCGATCCCCGGCCGGCGGGTTTTTCTCCGTTTTGGTTACAAACCGTGCTGCGCGGCCAACTTGGCTTTTCGGGTGTGATTTTCAGCGATGACCTGACCATGGAGGCGGCTACCGAAGCGGGGGACATCGTCGCACGCGCCGAGGCCGCGCGCGCCGCGGGCTGCGATATGGTGCTGGTGTGTAATCGACCGGACCTGGCGGAAACCTTGCTGGGGCGTTGGCAACCCGAGGTGCCGCCAACGCTGTCGGATCGCTTGTGCGCCTTGCACGCACGCCCCCGTGCAGACAGCGTGTGTCCGGGCAGCGCGGCCTACCTGCAGGCAAAAGCGCAGCTGGCGGCCTTGGCCGAGCACACGCGGCGCGCCTGAGCACCGATGACGTGACGGGCTTCGATCACCAGACTTTCCTGCGCAACGCGCCGTCCGATCCCGGGGTGTACCGGATGATCGGTGAGGGGGCTCAGGTGTTGTATGTTGGCAAGGCCAAGAATCTCAAAAAGCGCCTCTCGTCATATTTCCGAAGCCAGCTGGCCAGCCCGCGCATCGCCATGATGGTGGCGCAGATCGTGCAGGTGGAATTCACCGCCACACGCTCCGAAGCCGAGGCGCTGATCCTTGAAAACAACCTGATCAAGTCGTTGGCGCCGCGCTACAACATCTTGTTTCGGGACGACAAGTCCTACCCCTACATCACCCTGACAGCGCATGGTTTTCCTCGGCTGGCGTTTCACCGGGGCGGTTTCACCAAGGGTGCGCGCTACTTTGGTCCTTTCCCGGGCAGCGTGTCGGTGCGGGACAGTATCCATCTGCTGCAGAAAGTCTTCAAGCTGCGTACTTGCGAAAATGGCGTGTTCGACCACCGTTCGCGCCCCTGTCTGTTGCATCAGATCCAGCGCTGTACTGCGCCCTGTGTGGGGCTAATCTCCGAGCAGGACTACGCCGCCGATGTGCGTCTGGCCACGCTGTTTCTCGAAGGGCGCACCTCGGAGGTCATCAACGGACTGACCGACAGCATGGCGGCTGCGGCCGAGCGCATGGCGTTCGAGGAGGCCGCGGCGCTGCGCGATCAGATCCGAGCGCTCCAGCAAGTGCTGCACAGGCAGTACGTCGATAGCGGCAAGGAAGAAGACGTGGACGTGCTGTGCGCGGTTCAGTCCGAGGGCTTGGTGTGCGTCAATTTGGCCATGATTCGTGGCGGCCGTCATTTGGGTGATCGGCCGCAGTTCCCGCTCGTCGATGGCGAGTGCTCCACGCAAGACGTGCTGCTCGCCTTCATTGAACAGCATTACGCGATGCTGCCGCTGCCGGGCAAGATTGTGGCGTCAGTCGATGCTGCGCTGGTCAAGGCGGTGCTGGAGAGTCTGGGCAAACAGGCAGCCGTGATTGCTCCGCGTCGGCCGATGGAAAAAGGCTGGGTCGAGATGGCGGAGCGCAACGCCTCCCTCGCCATCCAGGCGCGGCTGGCGATGTCCGACCGTAGCGCCTCGCGGCTTGAGGCCTTGCAACTGGCGCTTGGCCTGAGCGAGCCGCCCGCGCGTATCGAATGCTTCGACATCAGCCACACGATGGGGGAGGCGACCGTCGCTTCTTGCGTGGTGTGCGAAGGCGGGGCGATGAAGCGCGGTGAATATCGGCGCTACAACATCACGGATATCACGCCGGGAGACGACTATGCCGCCATGCGTCAGGTGCTGTCGCGACGCTATGAGAAAGTTGCCAGTGGTGACGGCGTGTTGCCTGATCTGGTGTTGATCGATGGTGGTCGTGGCCAGCTGTCGATGGCGCTCGAGGTGTTTGCCGAGCTTGGCCTGGCGGCCTTGCCTGCGGTCGGGGTGGCCAAGGGAGAGGGGCGCAAGCCAGGGCTGGAGTCGCTCATTTTTGGCGATGGTCGCCCGCCCATGCATTTGTCGCCCGACTCGGCTGCGCTGCATCTGGTGCAGGAGATCCGCGACGAGGCGCACCGCTTTGCCATCACCGGTCACCGTGCCAAGCGCGGCAAGGCCCGTATCGGCTCCAGGCTTGAGCGTATCGCCGGCGTGGGGCCGACACGACGGCGTGCGCTGCTCGCCACCTTTGGCGGTCTGGACGGCGTGCGCAGCGCAACGGTGGACGATCTGTGCCGGGTCGAAGGCATCAGCCGGACGCTGGCCGAGTTGATCCATGGCGAACTCACTGGCGGCGAATCGTGACAAGCCGCGCCGCCAGCGGCTACACTTCGCGCCTGTACTCACGGTCGGCTTCGATCGGCGAGGCAATGACATCCACAGACTCATGCCATTGAATATTCCCAATACGCTGACCTGGGCCCGGATCATCATGATTCCGGTGTTTGTCGGCGTCTACTATTTGCCCGATGGCATGATGACCCTGCCAGAACGGAATCTTGCTGCGACGCTGGTGTTTGGCGTGGCTGCGATTACCGACTGGTTCGACGGCTATCTGGCGCGCAGCCTCGATCAAACCTCGGCTTTCGGCGCGTTTCTCGATCCGGTGGCCGACAAGCTGATGGTGGCCGCCGCGCTGATCATGCTGGTGCAGTTGGGGCGCACCGATGCGATGATTGCGGTGATCATCATCGGCCGTGAAATCACCATTTCCGCACTGCGGGAGTGGATGGCGCGTGTCGGGCGTTCAGCCAGTGTCGCGGTTGCCTTTGTTGGCAAGCTAAAAACTGCCGCACAGATGGTTGCGATCCCGCTGCTTCTGTATAATGCGCCGCTGCTTTCGGTGCAATCGCAGTGGGTCGGGACCATTTTGATCTACATTGCGGCGGTGCTGACCCTGTGGTCCATGGGCTATTATTTGCACCGTGCAATGCCCATGTTGCGGGACAGTGAAAAAGGCTGAAAACGCCTTGACAGAAGAAAATGGCTGCCTATAATGGCGGTCTGTTTTGCGGGAATAGCTCAGTTGGTAGAGCGCAACCTTGCCAAGGTTGAGGTCGCGAGTTCGAGCCTCGTTTCCCGCTCCAGTATTCTGGGGAAAGCGCAGCTTTCCCCTTTTCACTCCCGAGAAATCGGACGGTGAATGGCCAACCTGGCAGTTGGTCAGTGGCGCGGTAGCAAAGCGGTTATGCAGGGGACTGCAAATCCCTCCAGGGCGGTTCGACTCCGCCCCGCGCCTCCAGGAAAGTATTGCGGGAATAGCTCAGTTGGTAGAGCGCAACCTTGCCAAGGTTGAGGTCGCGAGTTCGAGCCTCGTTTCCCGCTCCAAAAACACGAAGGGGAAGCCGTCCGGCTTCCCCTTCTGTTTTTCCGATGGCGCCCGGCGACGCTATCATGGGCCTGTGCTTGCCGGATGGCCGAAATGACACTCCCCCGATTTCTCGACTTGCCAGATACCGTTGCTCCCGACTACCAGGGGGGTAGCCTGTTGAATCTGATGGCTTCCTTGCGGCGGCGCTTTGGCGACCGTCGGGTCGATACACCCGGTTTGCGTGATCCTGCCGCCTTGCCGCTGAACGACGCGCGTGTTGTCGTCTTGCTGGTGATCGACGGTCTTGGCGCGCACGACCTTGCCACCCGCGGCGCGGGCAGTTTTCTCGCGCGGCATCAGGCGCGCACGCTGACCAGCGTTTTTCCTCCCACCACCGCCAGCGCAATCACCACTACCTTGACCGGCATCGCACCCGCCGAGCACGGGCTGACCGGGTGGTTTATCCGCGACGACCGTTTTGGTGGCGTGCTCGCGCCTTTGCCGATGGTGCGGCGAGATCGGGAGCCCATGACCGGCTGGTGGCGTGTGCCGCGCCTGTTTCCCTACCCCAGCCTGTTTCAGCGCCTCGATACGCGAAGCGTGATGGTTGCGCCGGAGTCCATTCTTGGCTCACCGTTCAATTTGCGTCACTCGCGCGGTGTGGCGCGACGATACGCTTACCAGGATTTGCCTGGACTGGAGTCTCAGCTTGTTCAGTCGGTCGTCGATCTGGGCAGTCTGGACGGCTTTGTCTACGCTTACCACGCGGACTACGATGCTTTGGCGCATCAGTTCGGGATTGCCTCGCTTGAGTGCGACGCGCACTTTGAGGCGCTGGATGCCATGATTGCGCGGGTGAGTGCGCAGCTTGCCGACAGTGGGGCGCTGCTGCTGGTGACCGCCGACCATGGGTTCATCGACTCGCCGCCCGAGCGCCAATGCGATATCGCCGCTGAAGGCCATCTGCAATCCTATCTGGACGGTCCGCTGTGGGGTGAGCGACGGGTCGCCTACTGTCGCGTGAAGAAGGCATATCGCGCGCAGTTTGAACTTGAGGCGCTTGCCCAGCTGGGCGACCGCTTTCATGTCGTTCCAGGCCACCGCTTCATCGATTCGGGGGTGTTCGGCCCGACGGCAAAGCCCTCGCGGAAACTGGCGGAGCGTGTGGGCGATTTCGCCCTGATCGGGCGTGACAATTGGACGCTCTACGATTGGCTACCAAATGAACGGCGTTTTCCGATGCTTGGCGTCCATGCCGGGGTCTCTGCGGCCGAGATGTTGATCCCGCTGGTGGCGATTCCCTGTTGAAGCGGGCTTAGTGAAGATCTTCTTTGGGAGCTGGGATCGGCAGCACGCCGATGCCTTCGTCGAGAAGCTCGGCGACCTCTTCAATGGACGCCTGTCCGCGAATACTTCGATCCGGCGCGTCGCCTTGATGAATGCGGCGCACTTCGGTGGGGAAAGTCTTGCCGACGTCCTCGGCTTTTTGCGCGAGCTGTCGCAAACTGGCGACGGCGAGTGCCGCGGTATCGCCGCTGCGTGATGGCGTGGCGCCGGGGGTGGGCGCCGCGGCGCCCGTGCGCACGTAGGGCGCGCTGGGTAGGCGAATGATGTCGCGGCTGGCGCAAACCGGGCAGTCGATCTTGCCTTCGGCCTGCTGAGCTTCAAATGCATCCGAGGAGGCGAACCAGCCTTCAAAGCCATGGCCGTTGCCACAGCGCAGGTTGAGAACGATCACGCGTCCGTCCGGGCGCAGTGGTTGCGGGAATCGGGGGCGGGGCGTGTCTTGCGAGTCATTGCTTCAGCGGTGTCTTTAGACAAATCGTGCTCCAGGGGCGGGATGATCAAGCCAGACGCAAGTTCGAAACGAACATCAGAGCATCCTGTGAGATGTCGCTCGATGTGCTGACGGTTCGCGAGTACGAACAATTATCTCATCAGCCCGTTCGCAACGATAAGAACTGCTTTCGTCGTCCAAGGCCGCCAGACGTGATGTGGCCGACCGGGCGTTGAATGCGTCGCAGTGTCCGTTTGACTCGGCGCGAGCGGTTCCGAAGCTGCGTTGCGTCAATCGGTCCGTGCGAGTGCGATGTGTTTTGTCAGTTGGGACTTGGGTGCGTGCTGAATTCGGCACAGGAAATCGACCGACACCTTATTGATCTGGTGTTGTTCGCGTAGCTCGTGCGTTAAGCGCAGGAACAGACTGGCCGCCATTTCTGCGTCGGCCAAGGCGCGGTGATACCGTCCAGTCACCGGCAGATTCGCATATTCAATCAAGGCGCTCAGCTTGTGGCTTGGCGCCAGAGGAAAAATCCGTCGCGACAGCAGCAGCGAGCAGACGAACGCCTGCTGCCGCTGTCGATCGATGCGCGCAAGTTCGGCATCCCAGAATTTGCTGTCGAAAGACGCGTTGTGGGCAACCAGCGGGTAGTTGCCAACGAAGTCAGACACTTCTCGCATGACTACCGCCGCGGGCGGCGCAGCGCGGATCATGTCGTTGGTAATGCCAGTCAGTGATTCGATGAAAGAGGGAATTCGGGCCCCACTATTCATCAGGCTCTGGTATCGCTCGACAATTGCACCGTCCTTGAGAATCACGGCCGCAATCTCTGTCGCGCGGTCGCCTTGTCCGGGCGACAGACCCGTCGTTTCAAAGTCGATGACCGCTACTGTGTCCATGAGCGCGTTCCTAGACTGGGTGGGACAGCGCGGTGGCCCGACAGGCGTCGCACACGTCCCATGGTGCGCAATCGCACACGCGGGGATGTTCAACGTAGTTGCTGCCAACCTGGACGCCGCTCGACGCGCTTCGAGCACTCGCAGCGACGCGCTTCGGTGTCTTTGCCGTGCCGGTTGAAGCATCGTGGGGTATTGGCGACCACCTTGAAAACACACTCATGTCTTCCTTGGCTTCGACGCACCAGATTTTTCTGGCGGCATCCCAGCGCGCGCCAAGCCTTTTTGCCTGGTCTTTTTCCGCAAAGGGAACCTTCAGGTTGAGTCTCATGGTGTATCCAGGCCAAGGCGTCGGGGTGGGCATTATATGTTGCCTCGGTACCCGCGCGGCGCTGGAATCAGGTAACCGAAGTGGCCGGCTGTCGTCAGTGTGCACCGCGTCCTTGCCGTGCACCTCATGCAGACTTCCTCGAACAGGCCTCTCGACGTCAAGTCTAAACTCATCGATCTAAACCTGCTAGCATGTGGGCTTGCGCAACACAGATTGAGGTGCCGCAGCATGCCTTGGGAAAAATCATTCAATGAAGACGAGGCGGTTGGCAAGGCAATGAAGGTGTTCTGGGAAAAGGGCTTCGAGTCCGCCTCCATGGCCAATCTCATCGCCGGCACGGGCATTACTCGTGGCAGCCTCTACAACGCCTTTGGTGGCAAGGCACAGTTGTTCGTCAAGGCGCTGCAAAAGTATGACCAAGACCACCGCCACGCCATGCTGTCAGCGTTGGAGGCGATGGACGATCCGTCGCGGGCCATTGCTGCGCTCTTTGATGGTCTGGTGGCCGAGACCATCGCGGACCCGGAAAAGAAGGGGTGTTTTCTGGTGAACACCGCGTCCGAGCTGACGACGCATGGAGAGGAAGTGAACTGCATCGTGCGTGCGGGTTTGCGGGAGACGCAGGCATTCCTTCGACGAAGCATTGAAGTTGGACAGGCTCGGCAGCAGTTTCCCGTGGCACTTGACGCGGACGCCACCGCAAAGGGGTTGATGGCGATGATTGTCGCCATCCGGGTGCTGGGCCGCGGCATGTTTGACGCGGCCTCACTCAGAACCATCGCAGCCCAGGCGCAGTGCTTGTTGCGCTAGGGCTGACTGTGGTGACTCCGGTGTCGTAGTGATGATCAACGCGGACGACGCCATCAAGAGCGCGCTTCGAACATACGAGCGAAAAAGGCGGTTTGAATGACGACAACTCAAAATCTGCGGATTGACATCGTGTCTGACGTGGTTTGCCCCTGGTGCATCATCGGATACCGTCAGTTGGTGAAGGCGCTGGAGCCGACTGGCATAGCACACGAGATTCACTGGCATCCTTTCGAGTTGAACCCCGGCATGTCGCCCGATGGTCAGAATCTGCGTGAGCATGTGGCCGAAAAATTCGGCACGACGCCGGATCAGTCCGAACAAAGCCGGATCAGGATGACCGAGATCGGCGCCGCGCTCGGTTTCGACTTCCGCTTTGCCAGCGATATGCGCATGCACAACACCTTCAATGTGCATCAGCTTCTGCACTGGGCAGACGCCCAAGGGCGTAAGCACGACCTCAAGCTGGCGTTCTTTTCCGCTCACTTCACGGATCGCCAGAACTTGTCCGACAACGCAGTACTGGCAGATGTGGCCGCACAAATCGGCCTTGACCGGAGCGACGCTCTCGCCGTTCTGGCCGATCAGCGCTTTGCCAGGGATGTGCGCGAGGAAGAAGAGGCCTGGCTGAGCCAGGGTATCAATGCTGTGCCTGCGATCATCTTCAACCGTCGTCACCTGGTCAGCGGCGCGCAAGGGGTCGAGAACTACACACGCATCCTGGCGCAGCTGGTCCAGATGCAGGATTGAACACGCACCCAACCATCGATAAGGAATTCGGAATCATGTCTGGCACGAACCAATACGAACCTCCCAAAGTCTGGATCTGGGATGCCGAAAATGGCGGGGAATGGGCCAAGATCAACCGCCCTGTCTCCGGGCCGACGCACGAGGCCAGCTTGCCGCGGGGTAAGCATCCCTTGCAGTTGTACTCAATGGGTACGCCCAACGGTCAGAAGGTCACCATCTTGCTCGAAGAGTTGCTGGCACGGGACGTGCGCGGTGCGGAGTACGACGCCCATCTGATCCGGATCAGCCAGGGCGACCAGTTTTCAACGGGCTTCGTCGAAGTCAATCCGAACTCGAAAATCCCGGCGCTTGTTGATACTGAAACGGGTCGTCGTGTCTTTGAAAGTGGTGCGATCCTGCTCTACCTTGCGGAAAAATTCGGACATTTCCTGCCCAAGGATGCGGGCGCGCGCACCGAAGTGTTGAATTGGCTCTTCTGGCTGCAGGGCTCGGCTCCCTATCTGGGCGGGGGGTTCGGGCACTTCTATGCCTACGCACCCGAGAAATTCGAGTACCCGATCAATCGCTTCACCATGGAAGTCAAGCGCCAGATGGACGTCCTCGACCGCGAACTGGCCGAGCACCGATATCTGGGCGGCGACGAATACACCATCGCCGACATGGCGACGTGGCCGTGGTACGGCAATCTGGTGCTGGGGCAAGCCTACGGTGCGGGCGAGTTTTTGCAGGTCGACAGCTACAAGCACCTGCGCCGCTGGGCAGACGAAATCCTGGCACGTGCGGCCGTTCAGCGCGGGCGTATCGTGAATCGCACCTGGGGTGAGCTTTCAGAGCAGCTGCATGAACGTCATGACGCGTCGGATTTCGATCTGAAAACCGAAGACAAACGGGTGCAACCGTAAGCGCAAGGCCCTTTGTCGATTCGCGTCGCGAGCCTTGAGCGGCACTGGGATCGACCCGGTGCCGCTGTCGCGCAATTTGCGCGCAATGAGCTGCAAAGCCTTGCGTTAGGGAACGGAATAAAAAGCGGGTTGTTTCTCGCGAAATTCTCGCAAGCTACTGATTTTATTGGTGCCCGGAGCGGGAATCGAACCCGCACAGCCAAAGGCCGAGAGATTTTAAGTCTCTTGTGTCTACCGATTTCACCATCCGGGCATCTGTGACGCGATCAGTGCTCCTTTTCGGGTAGCACGATGTTGACCTCGAGCACTTCGTAGTTGTCCTGGCGTTCAAGATTGACCTTGATGTCGTCAGGATTCACTTTGACGTACTTGGAGATCACGGCAATCAGTTCTCGCTGGAGGTCGGGCAGGAAGTCGGGCGAACCGTCGCGCGGGCCATGCTCGCGGGCAATGATCAGTTGCAGGCGTTCTTTGGCCAGATTTGCCGTCTTGGGTTTGCTGCCGAACAGCATGCTGAGCAGGGACATATTACTTCCCTCCGAACAGGCGCTTCATCAGGCCCGGCTTTTCATAGGTCGTGTAGCGCATGGGGCGGTCTTCGCCCAGGAAGCGGGCCACCACGTCCAGATAGGCCTCGGATACGTCGGTGCCCTTGAGGTGCACGGCCGGTGAGCCTTGGTTGGATGCGTGGAGCACGGCTTCGGATTCGGGAATCACGCCGATCAGTTCAACACGCAACAGCTCTTGCACGTCCTTGTAGGACAGCATCTCGCCGTCTTCGACGCGCTTGGCCGAATAGCGGGTGATCAGCAGGTGCTCCTTGACGGCATCCATGCCGTCCTTGGCGCGCTGCGACTTGGACTGCAGGATGCCGAGGATGCGGTCCGAGTCGCGCACCGAGGACACTTCGGGGTTGGTGACGATGATCGCCTCGTCCGCGAAGGTCAGTGCCATCACGGCGCCGCGCTCGATGCCGGCGGGGGAGTCGCAGACCACGTAGTCAAAGCCCATGTGCTCGAGATCCTTGAGCACGGTCTTGACACCTTCTTCGGTCAACGCATCTTTGTCGCGGGTTTGCGAGGCCGGCAGGATGAACAGGTTTTCGCAGTGTTTGTCCTTGATCAGCGCCTGGCTCAGCTTGGCTTCGCCGTTGACGACGTTGATCAGGTCATATACCACACGGCGTTCGCAGCCCATGATCAGGTCAAGGTTGCGCAGGCCGACATCGAAGTCGATGACGGCGGTTTTGAATCCGCGCAGGGCCAGGCCCGATGCGAACGCTGCGCTGGTGGTCGTCTTGCCGACGCCGCCCTTGCCGGACGTTACTACGATGGTTCGAGTCACGATACTTCCTTCCTGTGAGTGCCGCGCTTACAGAGTTTGCAGCGGCGCAATCGTTAAAGTCTGGTTGTCGCCTTCACCCTTGAGCCAGGCTTGGGCGGTTTTGCCAGCCACGGACTCGGGGATGCCTTTTTCGAAGGTGCGATAGACCCCGGCGATGGAGACCAGCTCGGGGCCAAAATTGGTACTGAACACGCGGGCGCGGTTGTTGCCTTGCGCGCCGGCCAGTGCGCGGCCGCGCAGCGGGCCATAGCAGTGGATGCTGCCATCGGCGATGACTTCGGCGCCGTGGCTGACGCCACATAGCAGCACCAGATCGCCTCGCGCATAGGCCTGTTGGCCGGAGCGCAGTGGACGGTCGATGATGAGCGTCGGTTCGGCGGCGGCTGCCGGCGCCGGGGCTTCGACGGCCGGTGCCGGTGCGGCAGCAGGGGCTGGCGCTGCGGGGTTTTGGGGTGCAACAGCGGCGGCGTTGTCGGCGTCGAGCACGGCTAGGCCAATCTTGCGAGCACCTTCGATGAAGGCCTCGGGCAGATTGCTCACGGCCACCGGCTGCAAACGGTAGCGACGCAGTAGGCTGGCGATGCCCGGCCAGTCGATGCGCTCTGGCGTGTTGGCCAGCTCGGCAAAATCGAGAATGGTCGCTTCACGGTTGAAGAAGTCGGGCATGCCGCCGAGCAGGGCGTGCATGGCGTCGGCCAGACGCATCGGGTCGGTATCGCGCAGGCGCGCGGTCATGACGCCCAGTGTTGCGCCCCGGAATTCTATGGGTTTGTTTGATGCGGAAGCTGGGTTCATTCGGGGCCGATGAGCTGTCAAATCCTGCGAGTTTACTGGCCGTAGCGGCTGGGGGCAAGATTCCGGTGGAATCTCTCCGTCCGCCGGTTCAGTGTTGGGTGGGCGGCGCGTCGGGGGCGGCGAACAGTTCGTGGATGGCGTCGGCGTCGAAGCGGTAGGTGTGGTTGGACATGTCGTCGTGAATCTCGACCACACCTTGGGTTTCGATCACCGATTCGAGCTCCTGGCGCCCCAGTCCTCGCAGCATGGTCTTGACCTTTTCGGGGTCGGCGGGCCAGCGGTGAAGTACCGGGCGTGGGGTGAACACACGCACCGTTTCTTCGTGAAACAGCCGGGCCAGGACGTCTTTGGGCGGCAAGCTGCGCAACTCGTCGGGCTTGACGGTGGCGGCCAGACTGGTGACGCGTGCCCAGCCATCGGGGTCGCGCAGGTCGGCATCGGGCAGCTTCTGCAGGAACAGGCCGGCGGCGGTGTCGCCATTGGCCACCAGCCATAGTGCGGCGGGTTGTTGTTCGGATTGCGCCAGATAGTGCTCGAAGACGGCGGCGACGGTATCGCCTTCGACCGGCACGAGGCTCTGGTAGGGTTGATCAAGGCCGGCGACGTCGAGCGTCAGTTGCAGGTGGCCATCGCCAATCAGTCCGCCCAGCTCGCTGCTGTCGACGGCTTCGTCGGTTTTGGCATAGCCGCGCAGATTGAGCGCTTCTGTGCAGTCGACCACCATCAGCGACAGCGGACCGTGGCCTTGCATCTGGAAGGTGAGGCGGCCGGGTTGCTTGAGGTTGGCCGACATGATGGCGGTGACCGCGGTCAGCTCGCCGAGTACGGCGCGCACGGCCGGGGCGTAGCCGCGCTGGGCGGTCATGGCGCGCCAGGCGTCGTTGATCTGGACGATGCTGCCGCGGATGTCGAGATCGTCAAACAAGAAGGGCTGGACGAGGCTGTCTTCGCGCAGCATCAGCGGGGCTCCGTGAGTTCGGTGGCGTAGGTGTCGGCGTTGAAGCCCACCAGCAGGCGACCATCGCCGGTGTCGAGCACGGGGCGTTTGATCAGGCTGGTGTGGGCGGTCATCAGGGCGATGGCGTCGGCATCGGTGGTGATCTGCCGGGCGTCGTCGGGTAATTTGCGCCAGGTCGTGCCGCGCGTATTGAGCAAGGGCGTGCGAGTGACGCGGGCAACCCAGTTGGACAGCGTGGCTTCGTCGATGCCATCGCGTTTGTAGTCGTGAAAGGTGTAGGCGATGTGGTGGCTGTCGAGCCACGTAAAGGCCTTCTTCATGGTGTCGCAGCTGCGGATGCCGTAGATGTGGATCATGTTCGTGTCGTGTGTGTTGGCAGGCATTGTCTCAGAAAACCCCAAGTACTTATTTTTTCAATGCTTTGGCGAGTGCGGCGGCCAAGTTGCCCTGGCCTCGGGCATCGTCTTTGCGCGGCGCACGGTCAGTACGTGGAGCGGATTTCGGTCGGTCTGAATTCTTGCGCTCGGTAGGCTTTCGCGCATCAGTCGGCGTGTCTGACAGCCGCATGGTGAGGGCGATACGCTTGCGCGGCAGGTCGACTTCGATGACCTTGACCGACACCACATCGCCGGCCTTGACCACGCTACGCGGGTCTTTTACGAAGGTGTCAGACAGCGCCGAGATGTGCACCAGGCCGTCCTGATGCACGCCAATATCGACGAAGGCGCCGAAGTTGGTGACGTTGGTGACCACGCCCTCCAGCACCATGCCTTCGGTCAGGTCGCTCAGTTTCTCGACGCCGTCGCGGAAGCTGGCGGTGCGGAAGGCAGGGCGGGGATCGCGGCCGGGCTTGTCGAGCTCGGCGAGGATGTCATTCACCGTCGGTTCGCCAAAGCGTGCGTCTGCATAGCGCTTGGCCTCCAGCGCCTTGAGCGTGCGGCTGTCGCCGATGATGCTGCCGACGTCGCGCTGGATGTCGGCGAGAATTTTTTCGACCAGCGGATAGGCTTCGGGGTGCACCGCCGAGGCGTCGAGCGGATTGCTGCCGCCAATCACCCGCAAAAAACCGGCGGCCTGTTCGAAGGTTTTGTCGCCCAGGCGCGGCACGGCTTTGAGTGCGCGACGGTCGGGGAAGGGGCCATGGCTGTCGCGGTGGGCGACGATATTATTCGCCAGCGTGCTGTTGAGGCCGGAGATTCGGCTGAGCAGCGCGGCCGAGGCGGTGTTCACATCCACGCCGACGGCGTTCACGCAGTCTTCGACCACCGCGTCGAGCATGCGCGCCAGACGGGTCTGGTTGATGTCGTGCTGGTATTGGCCGACGCCGATGGACTTCGGGTCGATCTTGACCAGTTCGGCCAGCGGATCCTGCAGGCGACGGCCGATCGAGGCCGCGCCGCGCAGGCTCACATCCAGATCGGGGAATTCCGCCGCGGCGAGCGCGGAGGCGGAATACACCGAGGCGCCGGCTTCGGACACCATCACTTTGGTGAGTTTCAGTTCGGGATGGCGCTTGATCAGCTCCGCGGCGAGGTGGTCGGTCTCGCGCGAGGCGGTGCCGTTGCCGATGGCGATCAGGTCGGCGCCGTGCTTCTTGGCCAGGCGGGCTACTTCGGCCATGGCGCCGTCCCAGTCGCGGCGCGGCTCATGCGGGTAGATAGTGGCGGTGTCGATGAGCTTGCCGGTGCCATCGACTACGGCCACTTTCACGCCAGTGCGCAGGCCGGGGTCGAGGCCGATGGTCACGCGCGGGCCGGCTGGCGCGGCGAGCAGCAGATCCTTGAGGTTGCCGGCAAACACGCGGATGGCTTCTTCTTCGGCGCGCTCGCGCAAGGTGTTCATGAGTTCGAGTTCGAGATGCACGGCGATCTTGACCGACCAGGCCCAGCGTGCGGTCTCGAGCAACCAGCGGTCTGCGGCGCGGCCGTTGTCGCGGATACCGGCGTGGCGCGCGACCAGCGACTCGCAGGGGCCCAGCTCGCCAGCGGGCGGCGGGTCGGGCAGTTCGATGGCGAGGCGCAGCATGCCTTCGTTGCGGCCGCGCAGCAGCGCCAGCAGGCGGTGCGAGGGGATGCTGCTGACGGCTTCGGAAAAGTCGAACCAGTCACGGAACTTGGCACCTTCGGTCTCTTTGCCCTCGATCACCGCTGAGACGATGCGGCCGCGCTCGCCCAGCAGGCCGCGCAGGGCATCAAGCAGGGCGGCGTTTTCGCTGAATTGCTCAATCAGGATCTGACGCGCGCCGTCGAGCGCGGCCTTGGTGTCGCCGATGCCGGCTTCGGGGTTGAGGTAGCGGGCGGCCTCGGTCTCCGGCGTCAGCGTCGGGTCGGCCAGCAGGGCCTCGGCCAGTGGGGCCAGGCCGGCTTCGCGGGCGATCTGTGCCTTGGTGCGGCGTTTGGGCTTGTAGGGCAGGTAGAGGTCTTCGAGGCGCTGCTTGGTGTCGGCGGTGAGGAGTTGCTCACGCAACGCATCGGTCATTGCGCCTTGCGAATCGATGGATTCGAGAATGGTCGCACGACGTGATTCCAGCTCGCGCAGATAGCCGAGGCGGTCTTCCAGTGTGCGCAGCTGGGTGTCGTCGAGGCCACCAGTGACTTCCTTGCGGTAGCGGGCGATGAAAGGCACGGTGGCGCCTTCGTCGAGCAGAGCGATGGCGGCCACCACCTGACGTTGGGTGGCTTTGAGTTCGTCCGCCAGGCGGTGTTCGATAGAGAGGGGCATGGGCGCTTTGGCGTTTTGAAAAACGGGCTAGTGTGAAGAAGCGGAGGCTCGGCGGCAAGCGCCGGTCGGGGAGTCGGGATACAATTTGACGCTCTTGTTTCTCTTGCGTGACCTGTCGATGATGTTTGTGTTTCGTTCAAGCGGTGTGCTGTTGATGACCCTGGTGCTGGCGCAGGGCGCTGCCTTGGCGGCCAATCCTGCCGCGGCGGTGGTTGATCCGTCGCGCTTGGGCACCGTTCGCATCCCCGAGGGTGACGGCAGCGTGGCGCCCCTGCCGCCGGTGCGTGCCTACGCAATCGATGGTCGCAGTTTTTTCTACGGTGGCCAGCAATACATTCTCGATACCCCGGTGGTGGATGATCGCGGTGAGCTGGCCCGTCAGCGGCTGCAGGAGATCCTTGATGGCGGTGAGCTCAGCGTCCATCCGCTGGGCGAGAAGCTCGATGGCTCGGAGCGCGCACAAGTGCGCATTAATGGCGAACTGTTGGCTGCGCCACGGCCAAATTAGCCACCAACGAGCAGACTCTGGCGGCCCCACCACTGCGCATCGGCGGCCAGGGTGATCGGTGTTTTGACCGCCGCCGCTTCGATACAAAGCATGCGCCGGAAGTCTTTGTTGGGCATGTCGGCCATGGCCGCGGCGCCTGCTTCCCACGGGTTCCAGACCACCACATCGCTAAAGTTTTCCTGATCAATCTGCAGCGCCCGGCCGCCATCGTCGAGTACCAGCGGGCGGCGCACGTCGTGATAGATGCGGTCGATGGGGTCGTCGATCTGCAGCATCGGCATGGGATCGGTCTTGCGCGCGCCGCCGTCGCACTGGTCGGTGTAGTGCAGGCCTTTCAGCCCATGGAGTTCAGCCAGTTCGACCTCGCCCACCCGAAAATAGGTGTGAAGCGCGGCGGTGAATTCGAGTGCGTCGGATCCGGTATTAGTGACTTCCAGCTCCAGGTCCAGCCGGTTGCCACCAATGTTGACAGTCAATTCCAGCGAGAACAGATAGGGCCACACGCTCAGCGATGCGTCGTCGCTGTCGACGCCGAGCGCGAGCATGACTTGCCCGTCGACTTCGCGTTGGTTGAGGAGCCGCCAGGGGCGGGTGCGGACCAGGCCGTGGCGTGGCAGTGGGCCGCGCGCGGCAAACTGTGGGAAGCACACCGGCGCGCCGCCGCGGATGGCAGTGCGGCCGTCAAATACCGCTTGCTCGCTGAGATAGAGCCAGGGCCGGCCACCTGCCGGTTGCCAGTGCAGTACGTGGCCGCCAAAAAGGCTGACGGTCGCTTCTGCGCCCTCAGCCGTGCGGACCTGAATGACCGGCTGGCCGTGAAATGTTTCAGTGGAAATAGTTGATTTCATTTTTTAACGTGATTGCGCGGCGTGATCGGGATGCTGGGGGCAACTGAGCAAATGGTCGTTCACCATCCCGGTGGCCTGCGCGAAGGCATAGCAGATGGTGGAGCCGACAAACTTGAAGCCGTGGCGTTTGAGCTCGCGGCTGAGGGTGTCGGACAAAGGTGTTTTACCCGGCACCTCGGCCAGGGTCTGCCACCGGTTGATCTGTGGATGGCCGTCGACAAATTGCCATAGCCAGCGGTCGAAACTGCCTTCTCGCGCCTGCAATTCGAGAAAGGCGCGGGCGTTGCCGATGGTTGCGCGAATCTTGCCCGCATGGCGAATGATGCCGGCATCGGCCACCAAACGGGCCACATCGTCGTCGGTGTAGGTGGCAATGCGCGCTACGTCGAAGTTGTCGAAGGCGCGCCGGTAGCCCGCGCGTTTTTGCAGCACCGTCCACCACGACAGACCCGCCTGCGCGCCTTCGAGCGTCAGCATCTCGAATAGCATCGGGTCGTCATGCTGCGGAACGCCCCATTCTTCGTCGTGGTAAGCCACGTAGAGTGGTTCATCACCGCACCAGGGGCAGCGGTCGGTGGGAGCGTGCGTGTCAGTCACAATGGCGCCTCCGGGGATGGAGGCGTCATTGTAGCCTTGTGCGCCACTCAGTCTTGTAGCGGGAGAACACCGAGTTTGACGGTGCTGTCGTCCGGATCGCTTGATAGAACGAAGCCGAGGCTTTGCACGAAGCGCAGCATGCGGTCGTTATTGGCGAGGAAGACACCGTTCATGTAGACCAGACCGCGGTTGCGTGCGGTTTCAATGAGTACGCCCATCAACCGGCGAGCCAGGCCACGGTGTTGCCAATCGTCGGCCACGACCACCGCGAATTCGCAGGACTCTCCATCCGGATTCACTGCGTAACGGCAGACGCCGATCTCGGTTTCCTGGCCTTCGTTGGCGACGGTGGCAACAAAGGCCATTTCGCGGTCGTAGTCGATCTGCGTCAGGCGCACGACCATGGCGGGCGGCAACTCGCGCATGGTGTTCATGAAGCGGAAGTACTTGGTTTCGGCCGACAGTTTGCGCACGAAATTGACTTCGAGATCGGCGTCTTCCGGTTTGATGGCGCGGATGGTGACATCGGTGCCGTCGGGCAGCGTCCAGTGCGTGGTCAGGTGCTGGGGGTACGGGTGGATCGCCATGTGATCGTAGCGATCAGCGGTCGGCGAGACATTGTCGGCCACGATGCGCGCATCCACGGCGACCGCGCCGTCCTCGTCGACAATCAGCGGGTTAATGTCGAGCTCCTTGAGCCATGGCAACTCGCACACCATTTCGGAGACGCGCAGCAACACCATTTCCAGCGCCTCCATGTTGATCGGTGGCATGTTGCGAAACTCGTCCAGATAGGCCGACACGCGCGTTGAACGGATCAGGTCGCGGGCCAGATAGGAGTTGAGCGGCGGCAAGGCGATGGCGCGGTCTTTTTGGACTTCGACGCGGGTACCACCTTCACCGAAGGTGATGATCGGGCCGAACACCGGATCGCGTCGCACGCCGACCATCAGCTCGCGGCCATTGCGCTTGATGACCATTGGCTCAATCGCGATGCCGTTGATGCTGGCGTTCGGATGGGTGCGGCGCACCCCCTCGAGAATTTCCTGATAGGCCGTACGCACGGCCGCCAGGCTGGTGAGGTTGAGGCGCACACCGCCCACGTCGGACTTGTGGGTGATATCGAGCGAGTCGATCTTCATCACCACCGGCAGGCCGATTTCTTCGGCCAGCACCATGGCTTCGGTGGCCGAGCGGGCAACCACGGTTTGTGCGATGGGAATGCGGAAGGCGGCGAGAATGGCTTTCGATTCCATCTCGTTGAGCACTTTGCGGCGCTCGTTGAGGGCGGTTTCGATGACCAGTCGGGCGCTTTCGATCGACGGCGGGTTGCTCTGCGACAAGGAGGCCGGGGTTTGCGCGAGCAGTTTCTGGTTGCGGTAGTAGGCCGAGATATGGCTGAAGAGCTCGACTGCCGGTTCGGGCGTGCGGAAGGTCGGGATGCCTGCGGCTTCGAAGAGCTTGCGCGCCTCACCGACCTGTTCTTCGCCCATGAAACAGGTCACTACCGGCTTGTCGGCGCTGCGCTCTTCTTCGATCAGGGCTTTGGCAACATCGGTTGCCTTGGTCATGGCTTGCGGGGTGAGCATCACCAGTACGCCGTCGACGTTCGGGCCTTCGAGCACCGCCTTGATGGCGCCACGGTAGCGGTCGACATCGGCGTCGCCAAGCAGGTCGATCGGGTTGCCGTGCGACCAGGTGGCCGGCAGGCACGCGTTGAGCTTGGTCATCGTGGCGTCGGACAACTGCGCCAGGGGGATGCCTAGATCCAGCGCCCGGTCGGCGGCCATCACGCCAGGACCGCCACCGTTGGTGATGATCGCCAGACGATTGCCGCGGGGACGGAAGTGCGAGAACAAGGCGTTTGCCGCGGCAAAGAGTTGGCCCAGGCTGTACAGGCGGATCACGCCGGCACGGCGAATCGCGGCATCGAAAACGGCGTCATCGCCTACCTGAGCGCCAGTATGGCTGAGCACCGCCTTGGAGGCCTCGGGGTGGCGACCGACCTTGATCAGTAGCACCGGCTTGACGCGGGCCGCGCCGCGCAGGGCACTCATGAAGCGGCGCGCATCGCGCAGACCTTCGACGTACAGAAAAATGCTTTCGGTACGCGGGTCCGAAATCATGAATTCGAGGGCTTCGCCAAAATCGACGTCGCGGGACGAACCCAGCGATACCACGGCCGAGAAGCCCACGTTGTTCGGTCGTGCCCAGTCGAGAATCGCGGTGCACAGCGCGCCGGACTGCGAAATCAGGCCGATCGAGCCGGGCAGGGCGCGACCGTGGGCAAAGGTGGCGTTGAGGCCGAGATCCGGCCGCATGATGCCGAGGCAGTTCGGGCCGAGCAGACGGATCTTGTGTCGGCGGGCGGTATCCATCACCGAACGCTCAAGTGCGGCACCGCGCGGACCGGTCTCCGAGAAGCCAGCAGACAGGACGATGGCGGCTTTGACGCCGGCACGACCGCAGCTGTCGATGATGGCAGGCACTTTTTGCGCTGCGGTGGCGATAACCACCATGTCGAGGCGCAGCGGGACATCTTCAACGCTCTTGTAGCACTTCACCCCATGCACCTTGTCGTGCTTGGGGTTGATGGCGAAGATCTTGCCCTTGAAACCGGCGTCGAGCATGTTGCGGATCAGCACGCCGCCGATCGCAGCTTCGCGCTCGCTGGCGCCAATGACGCCAACAGATTTGGGCTCGAAGAGCGGGGTGAGATAGTGCTTTTCTTTCATCGTCGTAGTCCGTACTCAATGACATCCGATATCAACGCGTTCGCGGACACCGAGGAATCTGTCGGGGAGCGAATACTGAAACATAGTGCAGTGCAGCATAGCTCATTCTGACACAGATCAGTTTTACAACGGCTCAGTTTGCAGATTGTTTGAGGAATGTTTGGCGGACGGTGTCGTCTTCTCGCTGCAAAGTGGTGTGGCGAGTAGTGGTGTGTCGATGCGCGATTTGCGCACGCACGGAAAGCCGGCGCTCAATGGCCGATCGAGAAGCTGAACCGTGCGCCTTCGCCGGGGGCGGATTCGGCCCGGATCTGGCCGCCATGGCGCTGGATGATGCGTGCCACCGTGGCCAGGCCGATGCCCGAGCCGGCGTATTCGCTGGTGACATGGAGCCGGTTGAAGGGTTGAAACAGCTTGTCGGCGTAGGCCATGTCGAAACCGACACCGTTGTCGGCAATACAGAACATGACTTCTTCATCATCGCGGGTAGCGAAAAAGGCAATTTGGGTGACCGCCTGGGCGGCCGAGAATTTCCAGGCATTGCGCAGCAGGTTTTCGAGCACGACGCGCATCAGCGCGCGGTCGGCATGGGCGGTCAGGCCGGGAGTGATGTCCATTTCAACGACGCGTTCGGGCGACTCGTGGCGCATGTCGACAATCAGTTCTTCAACCAGCTGGCTGAGATCGATGTTTTCGCGGCGCAGTGTCAGGCGTGTGAGGCGGGCCAGTTCGATCAGGTCGTCAATCAGATGCGCCATTCGGAGGGTTGCCGCGCGAATGCGCGCGAGGTAGGCGCCTGAGGTGGCGTCGAGCCGCTCCGCCATGTCTTCTTGCAGAATGCTCGCAAAGCCTTCAATGGCGCGCAGGGGCGCTCTCAGATCGTGTGACACCGAATACGAGAAGGCTTCCAGTTCTCGATTGGAGGCTTCGAGTTCGGCGGTGCGTGCCCGCACGCGCGCTTCGAGTTCCATATTGACGTTCTTGAGCGTCAGCTCCGCCACTTTGCGGGTCGTGATGTCGTCGAGCGAGCCCATGATGCCGATGGCGCTGCCGCCGGGGCGGATCATCTGCCGTGCGTGGGCTTCGAGCCAGCGGATTTCGCCTTCGGTGGTGCGGACCCTCAGCTCCATGATTTCGTCGTGGGCGGCGCCGGTGTTGAGTCGATTGAACAGCAGGCGCGCGCGTCCGCGATCGTCCGGGTGCAGGAAGGACGCCAAAGGCCGGCCGACGCTGCTGTCAATGGTGTAGCCGGAGATCTGCATCCAGGCGGGATTGAGGAAGGTAAAAACGCCTTCGAGATCGGTCTGGAAAATGACTTCATTGACCGACTCCACGACCTCTTGATAGCGGGTACGGCTTTCCTGCAGGGCGCGCTCGGCCTGCACACGATCGGAGATGTCGCGAATTACGCGGAGTGTTGCCGGGCCACCTTCGAAGTCGACAACCACGCCGGTTGATTCGACTTCGACCTTGGTGCCATTCAGCCCCTGGAACCGGCACTGCGCGCGCGGCAGGGTCTGGCCCGCCTGCAAGCGGCTGGCCAGTGCAAGCGCCTGTCGATTGTGCTTGGTTGGGGGGTTTTCAAAGAAACGGCTCAGTGGGGTGTCGAGCAAGACCGCAGTCGTTGGTGCGCCAAAGATCTGTGTTGCTGCCGCATTGGCGAAGAGTATCCGGTCGTCGCGATGCACGATGATACCGTCTGGCGTGACGTCGACGAGGCGTCGGTAGCGGCTCTCGGCGGCGCGTTGTTCGCGCTGGGCGATGATGCGGGCGGTGATGTCTTCGATAATGGTGATAAAACCCTTGAGGTCACCGTGATCATCACGCAAGGCGGTGACCGAGATATGCGCCCACACCGTATGCCCGTCCTGATGGACGTATCGTTTCTCGCCCTGGTGCGATGAGATTTTTCCGCTGACAAAGGCGCGATAGGCCTGATCGTCGGCGGCCTGGTCGTCCGGATGGGTGAATGTGCGAAAGTCGCGACCGAGCAGCGCGCGCCTCGGATAGCCCAGCATGTGCGCGAAGGCCGCATTGACGCTCTGTCGCCGGCCTTCGGCGTCGAGTGTGATGATGCCGACCGGGGCGTGTTCGAACGTGTTGCGATAGCGTGCTTCACTGGTGGCCAGCGCGAGCTGAATATTTCGTTCGGTGGTGATGTCGCGTGCAACGCCGCGATAGCCGCTGAAACGACCGGCATCATCGTAATAGGGCCTTCCGGTCACGGAAAACCAATTGGTCTTTCCGTCGGCCGATTGTCGCGCATAGACAAAATCGACAAAGGCTTCGCGCTGCTCGCACACGTGCACATGTGCCTTCCAGTGCGGTTCCGCGCCGGTGGCACCGGCCAGCTCCCAGCGTGTTTTTCCGATAACGTTTTCAAGATCGAATATGTGCTCGTTGCGCGGGCTGGTGACCAGACGCGTGAAGCGGAACTGCGTGTCCTGTTCCCAGAACCAGTCGAAGGAGCCTTCGACCAGCGTGCGAAAACGCTCTTCGCTCTCTCGCAGTTCGCGCTCGGCGTTGATGCGTTGGGTGAGATCGCGACCAACACCCCGATAGCCCTCGAAGCTGCCATGTCGAAACAGTGGTTTGCCAACGAATTCGAGATGTCGAAGTGCGCCGGAGAGGTCATGGCGTGACAGCAAGAGCGTAAAGGGTTCGTGCTTTGAAACGCGCTGTTGGTGGTCTGACCAGCGGCCGGCGTCCATGTTGTTGAAAGGCAGCTCCCACAGAAGCGCCCCGACAAACTCGCCACTGTCCATGTTGGCCATGCTGCGCATGCCTTCGCTCATCAGCGTGAAACGGTGTTCAACGTCGGTCTCCCAAAGCCAGTCGCTCGAGAGCTCGACAAAATCCATCAGCCGGCGCTGATTGAACTCGGTGACGGCAGTCGCCCGATGTGCAAAGTCGACCGCAAAGCGGTAGTTGCGAATCGAGCGGAAGGCGAGGGTGAGCACAGCGCAGAGCACCGCCACCAGCAGGGCCAGGCCGATCCAGCCCGTCGCGTCGTTCATTGCCGGCAGGGCGTCGGGGGGGCGTGTCGCCGCGACGGTTTCACTGCCTCGGGCGAGCCACCACTTTCCGGACAGCGCCAGCAAAACAGCCAAGGCCAAGCCTGCCAGCGCCAGTGAGCGGTGCAGCAGGCGTTTTGCCGTGGACGGCGTGGCTTGGAGGTCGGCAGGCTTGTCGTGTGAATCCATGTCGGGGACCGTGGTGAGTCGCGGTCGGTGCGAATGTGTTTTCCGATCGGACGCTCTAGGCTGAGATTCCATGGGGCGATGACCGAATAATACGCCCTCGCACCGTTCGCTTCGCGGATGCGGTGCGAGGGCACAGGCTAGAATTCACCTTCAAAATAAAGTTTGAGGTTCTCAATGTCGGAATCGATCAGTCACCTGCCGGGTGCCGCGGGCAAGCATGGCGGTGGCATGCCGTCGGGGTGGGTGCTTCGATTCGCCGATGTGCTGAGCGTGGGTTCATGTGTGCTGGATCTGGCCTGCGGTCAAGGCCGCCATGCGCGCTGGCTGGCGGATCGTGGCTGCCAAGTCACCGCTGTCGACCGTGATCCGGCGGCGCTGGCGGCTGTCGCGTCTTGCCCCGGGGTGACGACGTGCGAGCTGGACCTTGAATCCGGCGCCGCCTGGCCTTGGGCAGATGCCGCGTTTGACGCGATTGTGGTGACCAACTACCTCCATCGGCCGAGTTTTGACCATCTCGGTGCCTTGCTACGCCCCGGCGGTGTGCTGATTTACGAAACCTTCATGCTCGGCAATGCCATCTTTGGCAAACCGAGCAATCCTGATTTTCTGTTGATGCCGGGCGAACTGCTTGAGCGAACGCGTGATGGCTTTACCGTGATCGCCTTTGAGCAGGGCGAGATCACGCGTCCAGCGCCGGCAATGGTTCAGCGCATCTGCGCGCGCAAAGGCGACACGCCTGGCCGTCTGCCGGGCTGATCAGCGCTCAGCCCGTGCGGGCGTCTGCGCCAGAATGCCATCGGCAATGGCCGAGATGCCGGCCGGGCTCAAGTCGTCTGCCGGAATATGGATGGCGCCACCAAACCGGACATAGTTGCTGTTTTGCGAGCGCTTGTAGAGCGGGTCGTAGTGTTGATCGACCAGCTCGGTGAACAAGGCCGGCAGGTCGTGCGCGGCGGCGTATTCCTGCCAACGCGTCAATGTCTCCTTTGAGACGACGCGGTTGAGGCAGCCGAGTTTGTATTGCAGGTCGGCCACGTCGTCGCCCAGGTAAGCATAGTCGCGCAACAGGAACTCGATGCGCGCCTCGCGGCTGGCATCGATGGCGAAGCAGGGTGAGCTTCGCATGGCTTCCATCAACTCGGTGGGCAGGTGTACCCGGCCGATCTTGCGGCTCTCGGCTTCCACATAGACCGGTCGGTCAGGGCTGAAGCGGCTGAGTACGGCGTGCAACGCAGTTTCGAACTTCTTTTGCGTCGGCTGGGCAATGCCGGGCAGCGCGCCGAGCACCGAGCCTTTGTGCGAGGCCAGCCCCTCCAGATCGAGCACCTGCGCACCGGCCGCGGCCAGCGCTTCGAGAATGCGTGTTTTGGCGCTGCCGGTGGCGCCGCAAACAACGCGAAAATCAAGGGTCGCCGGTTGCAGCTCGAGCGCATCAATCACCATCCGGCGAAAGTTCTTGTATCCGCCTTCGAGCTGGCAGGCGTCCCAACCGACCATGCGCAGCCAGGTCACGAAGGCCCCGCTGCGCTGCCCGCCGCGCCAGCAATACACCAGCGGTCGCCAGTGTTTGGGTTTGTCCTGAAAATGGGCGTGCAGATGGCGGGCCAGGTTCTCGGCCACCAGCGCGCCGCCAATGCGCCGCGCTTCGAAGGGCGACACCTGCTTGTAGATGGTGCCCACGCGCGCACGTTGTTCGTCGTCCAGCACCGCCATGTTCACCGCGCCGGGGATATGGTCGTCCGCGAACTCGGCCGGCGAGCGCACATCGATGATCTCGTCAAACTCCGAAAGCTGTGCTACGGTCGCGCTGCCTTTTTTCATCACCATCCTGTGCCGGCGCCACTCGCGCGCCTCTGTGTGTAAATCATGACTGCTGTTCGTTTGACCGAATTTTCCCACGGCGGTGGCTGCGGCTGCAAAATTGCCCCCGCGGTGCTGTCCGACATCCTCGCGCGCTCGCCGATCGGTGTCATGCCGCCCGAACTGCTGGTGGGCAACGCCTCGTCCGACGATGCGGCAGTGTATCGGCTCAACGACCAGCAGGCGATTGTCGCCACCACCGATTTCTTTACCCCGATCGTCGATGACCCCACCGATTTCGGCCGCATCGCCGCCACCAACGCCATCAGCGACATCTACGCCATGGGCGCCACGCCGATCATGGCGCTGGCGATCGTCGGCATGCCGCTCGACAAACTGGCGCCCGAAGTGATCGGCCAGATCCTCGAAGGCGGCGCCAGCGTGTGCCGCGAGGCGGGCATTCCGATTGCCGGCGGGCACTCCATCGATGTGCTCGAGCCCATCTACGGGCTGGTGGCGCTCGGCATCGTGCACCCCGACCGCGTGCTGCGCAACGACACCGCCCGCGCCGGCGATGTGCTGATCCTCGGCAAGCCGCTGGGCGTGGGTGTGCTCTCTGCCGCACTCAAAAAAGGCCAGCTCGATGCCGACGGCTACGCCTGCATGATCGAGACCACCACGCGGCTCAACACCCCGGGCCCGGCGCTGGCGCAGATTGACGGCGTGCATGCGGTGACCGACGTGACCGGTTTCGGTCTGGCCGGGCATCTGTTGGAGATGTGCCGTGGCTCCAGCCTGGCGGCTGAGGTGGTGTTTGACGACATTCCCATGATTGACGCCGCGCTTGGTTTTGCCCAGGCCGGCGTTGTCACCGGCGCGTCGCGACGCAACTGGGCAGGCTATGGCAGCGACGTCAGCCTTGGTGATGGCCTCGGCGCATGGCAGCAGGCCCTGCTGACCGATCCGCAAACCAGCGGCGGCCTGCTCGTCGCCTGCGATCCGGCGTCGGTCGATCAGGTGCTCGAGGTGTTCCGTACGCAGGGCTTTGGCAGCGCTGCCGTGATTGGCCAAATGAACGCGGGTGCACCGACCGTCCAGGTGCGCTGACGCAAGCACCGAGCCTTACGGCACACGCCGCTTGGTGGGTGGCAAGCCACCCACTCTACGGTCTGCCCGGCAAGCCAGTCAGCGCCGTGATACCGCAGCCGGTAGCAGCGGCTTGAGCGCCGGCCACATCGTCTCAACAATGCGTGGCTGGGCGTCCGCTGTCGGATGCATGCCATCGGGCTGAAATAACGCGCGCTCTTCTGCAAACCCATCCAGCAAAAACGGCACAAACGCGAGCTCGCGCATTTTCGCGACGTCGGCAAAGGTGTTCTGGAACAGCCGCGTATACACGGGGCCGTAATTCGGCGGCAGGCGCATGCCTACCAGCACCACCTTGGCGCCAGCGGCCTCGGCTGCATCGACCATCGCCAGCAGGTTGTCGCGCATCAGCTTGACCGGCAGGCCGCGCAGGCCGTCGTTTGCCCCGAGCTCAATGATGACCACGTCTGGCGAATGCGCTTCAATTGCCTGCGGCAACCGCGCCCGGCCGCCAGCGGTGGTCTCGCCACTCACGCTTGCGTTGATCACGGTATGCTTGCCCGGCAAGGCATCGAGCTTGCGCTGCAGGTGAGCGGGCCAGGCCTGCTCGGCACGCAGGCCGAAACCGGCCGACAGGCTGTCGCCCAGCACCAGCACCGTCGCGGCTTGCGCCAGTGTGGTACTCATAACCAATAGCAAACCAATAATGGATCGAACCATGCTTTCCAACTCCGGGCCGGTGATCGAAGTGACCGGCTTGTCCAAATCAGTGCCTGCTCGCGAAGGTCAGGGTGGCGTGCTGCCCATTCTCAAAGACATCACGTTTGCCGTGCAAGCGGGCGAGTCGGTCGCCATCGTTGGCGCCTCAGGCTCCGGCAAATCCACGCTGCTCGGGCTTGTCGCGGGGTTGGACGTGCCGACGGGCGGATCGGTTCAATTGGCCGGCCAGTCCTTGTTCGCACTCAGCGAAGACGCCCGCGCCCAATTGCGCGGCGCGCAGATGGGTTTTGTGTTCCAGTCCTTCCAGCTGCTGCCGGCGCTCACCGCGCTCGACAACGTCATGCTGCCCTTGGAGTTGGCGGGCCAGGCCAAGGCCGAAGCCACCGCCCGCGACTGGCTCAAGCGCGTCGGCCTCGAAGGGCGCACCGGCCACTATCCCAAACACCTCTCCGGTGGCGAACAACAGCGCGTCGCGCTGGCACGCGCCTTCGCCCCGTCACCCGCCGTGTTGCTGGCCGATGAGCCCACCGGCAACCTCGACGCCGAGACCGGCGCCGCGATCATCGAACTCATCTTCGATCTCAACCGCGAGCGCGGCACCACGTTGATTCTCGTCACCCACGACGACGCGCTGGCCTCGCGCTGTGATCGGGTGTTGCATATGCAGGGCGGGGTGTTGAGTGAGGCGGTGACGCCGGCTGAAATGTAGAGAGACTGCCTGGCGATTGGGTGACCACTCCGAGATTGTATGTTTGATTACTGCGTAGTGGTGTTTTGACCGAGCGCTGTCGATAACATGCTTTTGTGGTATTTGTTTGGCGAAGATCCATGGACCACAGTCTGATATAGATAAGCCGCTTTTATGACGAATCGTTTCCGTTTTGCGTTTCGCGTATTGTTCGTGTTTGCAGTGGGAGTAGCGACCGGCGTGGCTGGAAACTGGCTCCACTTCAGGAGCACGATGACGTCCATCGCGGGTGTTGGTGTAGACGTCTATTCATCCGCGCTGTATGTCTATGAATTTGAGGAGGCTGAACGCCAGTATGCGAATCCCAATCGTGATGTTGCGATTTATGCGCTGAGTCGGGCGACCAGAAAACTTGAAGAGTTTTCTCCGCCGAGACACCTTGGCTGCCGTCAAGTTGCGTTTGGAATGGCCAAATTGAACGTTCGTCTGGCGTCGCTGTATGGTGCGGAGGGCGACAAAGCTGCTGAGAACGCACACCTTCGGTCTGCAATGTTGTACTACCAAAAGATGGGATGGACGCTTGAAAGTCCTGAAGAGCTCAAGACTGTGCTTCCTTTCATCAATGACGGGAAACTCGTTGAAGCGGTGAAGCGAGCGGGGCGGTCGGCCACGCCATGTGAATGATGGATTGGGTATGCGCGCTTTGTTTCCAAGCAGCGCAGATTGCAGTTCTTAGTCGGCGTCGCCCGCAACTGCCTGCGCGCAGCTAACCCCCGCCCGAACCGCCCCTTCGATCGTCGCCGGATACGGCCCCTCCACGTAATCCCCCGCCAGCCAGATGCCGCGCTGTGCGGTCCGCGTGCCCGGCCGCGCGAGCTGCGGCCGGCAGGCGAAGGTGGCGCGTTTTTCGGTGATGGTGAGAATGCTGTCGGCCGGTGGCAGGCGGCGGTCGAGGAGGGTTTCGAGTTCGTTGTGGACGGCGAGTTCTACCTCGTGTTTGGGCAGGTCGAGGTGCGGGCCGCGGGCGCTGATGACGGCGGCGATGAGGCCGGCGGGGCCGCCGGTCTGGCCGCGGTCGAAGAACCATTGGGCGAGCCCGCCTTCGGCGCCGATCATGGGCGCGGGCAGGCGGACGCTGTCTTCGTATTGCAGGTAGGTGGTGAGGATGGGTTCGTAGGGTAGCGCCTTGATGGACTCGACCAGCGGGGCGAGCGCGGCAAAGGGGGCGAGCAGGTCGGTGGCGTGGTAGGGCGCGGTGGCGACGACGACATGATCGAAGCGGCGGGCGGACACCGGGTCGCCTTCGAGGCGGTAGCGTTGGCCGTCGGGCACGATCTCGGTGATGGCTTCGGTGACGTAGACCTGGCCGCCGTTGCGGCCGAGCCAGCGCGCGGCGGGCACCGGGAAGAGTTCAGACAGGTCGACTTTCGGGATCAACAACTCGCTGGCCGAGGCGCCGGCGGCGAGGGTGTCGCGCAGGACGTTGGCGAACACGCGGGCCGAGGCTTCAGCCGCCGGCGTGTTGAGCGCGGCGACGCACAGCGGCTCCCACAGGAAGCGGCGCAGGCGCTCGGGCTGGGTGGCGTTGTCGAGCAGCTGGCTGACGGTCAGGTGCACCGGCAGGCGGAAGCGCTGAGCCTTGAGGTGTTGGATGAAGCGCAGGCAGGCGCGACGCTCGGACCAATCCATGCCATGGGCGCGCAACAGGCCAACCGCGAGGTGTAGCGGCGCGGGCAGCGAGGCGGCGGTAAGGCGGAACTTGCCAGGGTAGTAGAGATCAAGCGGTGCGTTGTAGAACACCGAGGGGCGCACGCCGACATGGCGCAGCAGGCGCAGGGTTTCACTGTAGGCGCCGAGCAGCAGGTGCTGGCCGTTGTCGACCGACAGGCCGTCTTTTTCGACCCGACGGGCGCGGCCGCCCATGACGTTGGCGCGCTCGAACACGGCGACGCGGGCACCTTTGCGCACGAGCTCGACCGCGCAGGCCATGCCGGCGTAGCCGCCGCCGATAACGGCGACTTGCGGGGCGTCGAGGCGGGCGCGTTCAACCATTCAGTTTTTAAGCCAGGTGCTTGTGGCGATCCACAGTTTGCGCACCGGGGTAAGCGAGGTGCGGCGGTCGAGTACGAGGAAACCGTCGTGGGCGATTTCGTCGAGCAGGGTGCGATAGATGGCGGCCATGATCAGACCGGGGCGCTGGGCCTTGCGGTCGATGGCGGGCAGTTGGGCCAAGGCTTGGTCGTAGAAGCTGATGGCGCGCTCGGTCTGGAATTGCATGAGGGCGACGAACCGGTCGCTGTGCTCGCCTTGCAGCAGATCGCTGGCCGGGACGTTGAAGCGTTGCAGGTCTTCGACGGGCAGGTAGATGCGGCCGCGGCGGGCGTCTTCGCCGACATCGCGAATGATGTTGGTGAGCTGGAGCGCGAGGCCAAGGTCGTGGGCGTATTTGAGCGTTTGCCGGTCCTGATTGCCAAAGATTTCGGCGGCGAGCAGGCCGACGACGCTGGCAACGCGGTAGCAGTAGAGGCGCAGGGTCTTGAAGTCGAGATAGCGCGTCTGGCTGAGGTCCATCTGCATGCCGTCGATGATTTCGAGCAGCTGTTCGGCCGGCAAGCGGAAGCGTTTGCCGACCTCGGCCAGTGCGAGGCCGACAGGGTGACTGGCCTGGCCTTTTTCGATGCGCAGGATCTCGCCGCGCCACCAGTCGAGTTTGCTGTGGGCGATGGACGGGTCGAGGCAATCGTCGACGATGTCGTCCACTTCGCGGCAAAAGGCGTACAGCGCCATGATCGCTTGTCGGCGCTCGATGGGCAGGAACAGGAAGCTGTAGTAGAAGCTCGATCCGCTGGCGGCGGCCTTTTGCTGGCAGTACTCGTGGGGGGTCATCGTGTGTTCGCGTGGAAGTTGAGCGCGGCGAAGGCTAAACCCGGTGCGTCGCGCTTGCCGAGGCTGGGCCGATGGCGGAAGACATCATAGCCGACGGCTTCAATGCGCTTGAGAATACGCAGGCCGCCGAGCACGATCAACCGTAGCTCCCAACCAATGCGGCCGGGCAGGGCGGTGGCCAGCGGTGCGCCGCTGTGCATGAGTGCGCGGGCGCGGTCGACCTGGAAGCGCATCAGCGCGCGCCAGGCATCGTCGACGCGTTGCTCGATCAGATGCGTTTCGGTGACATCGAAGCGCGCCATATCGTTGGCGGGCAGGTAGATACGCCGCTTTTGCCAGTCGATGGCGACGTCTTGCCAAAAGTTGATCAGTTGCAGGCTGGTACAGATGGCGTCTGACATCACCAGATGGGGGGGCGTGTCGGCGCGGTAGAGACGCAGCATCAGGCGGCCGACTGGGTTGGCCGAGCGGCGGCAGTAGTCGAGCAGCTCGGCGTAATCGGTGTAGCGGGTTTTACCGACGTCCTGGCTGAAGGCGTCGAGCAGGTCGCGGAAGCGCTGGATCGGCAGGTCGTGCGCGGCGATGTGGGGGGCGAGGCGCGTGAAGACGGGCGCGGTCGAGGGCTTGCCTTGCTCGATCAGGTGCAGTTCGCGGCGGTAGTCGTTGAGTTGCGCGAGGCGCACCACGGCGGGCGCGTCGCCTTCATCGGCGATGTCGTCGGCGCTGCGGGCGAAGGCGTAGATGGCTTCGACCGGTTCGCGCAAGCGCGCCGGCAGCAGGAACGACGCGACGGGAAAATTCTCGTAGTGATCGACCGGCATGACGCCCGATGGGAAAAGCTGGTGCGAGAGGAGGGACTCGAACCCTCACGCCGTGAGGCGCTGGAACCTAAATCCAGTGCGTCTACCAATTCCGCCACCCTCGCGAGGTGGTGCGCTGAGCCAGCGCGACGCGGATTATACACGTCACGCTGGCCGGGGCACGCTCAACCGCGTAGTGCGGAGAGCAGGCCGTTGCGCGAGTCGCGGGCATCGGCGCGCAGGGCGGAGAGTTCTTGTTCGGGCACGCTTTGGGTGGTGGCTTCGAGCAGCGCGAGTTTGGCGCCATTGTTGAAGCGCAGGAAGGGGTTGGGCGTTTCAGCCGAGAGGCCGGCGATGAAGTGGACATCGCGCAGTTCGGCCGGTGGCCACTGACCGCCGTAGGGGTTGCCGTCGTCGAAAATGTCGATGACGGTTTTCGGGACTTCGAGCGCGCCGAGCAGGGCACGGCTGACCGGCTCGTGCCACAGTCCGATGAATTCGCCGAGGCGGTTCAGGTCTTGTTCGAGCAGCGGGTGCGCAGTGGCACGAGCGAGCAGGTAGAACTGGCCGATGCTGCTCAGCATGCCGGCAAACAGTGCGGTGTCGGGGTCGCCGATACGTAGATTGCGGGTGATGGCGTAGGACCAGGAGGCAACATCAATGGTGTGCATCCACAGGCCCGAGGCAACCAGCCGCGCGTCGGCGCTTCGGCTTTCGGCGGCGAGCTGTTCGGTAGCGACGGCGTAGGCGAGCGAACGAACGTTGACCAACCCGACGCGCCGCACGGCTTCGCTGATGGAGGTGAAGGATCGGCCGTAGGGGTTGAGTGAGACAGAGTTGGCAAGGCGGATGATGCGCGCGCTCAGCAGCGGGTCGGCGCGGATGACGCGAATGATGTCTTCAAGCGAGGCCTGCGGGTCGTCGCAGACGCGTTTGATGCGAATGGTGAGGTCCAGGAAGGTCGGGAAAGTGAGCTGCCGGGTCGCAAGATCGTTTTCGATAGTGCGGGAGAACGCGTCGAGCGCGCTCTCGAACGGATCTTCGGACTGGACTTCAAGCGATGTGGACATGGAGACGACCCCTTGTTTGGTGCAGCTACAGATAGCGCCTGCGACAATGCGACGCATCATGGCCGAATTAACGGCCGCCGCCAACCGGGCTTTAGGGGTGTGGGGGACATGAGGTTTATTGGCAGTGCGCAATCGCCCGCCGGACCTCAATTGTTGGCCGTCTTTTCCTTGGCGTCACCGCGACGCTTCTCTTTGCGGCATTCGTAGGTCAGCGAGGTGCTGCCGTTCGGCTCGACGGTTTCGAGCCGCACCGCGAAGCCCCACAAGCGGGCAAGATGCTTCATGACCTCTTCGACGCTTTTGCCCAAAGGGCGCCGGTTGTAGGGTTGGTAGCGCAGGGTGAGGGAGCGGTCGCCACGGAAGTCGACGCTCCAGACCTGAATGTTGGGCTCGCGGCAGCCCAGGTTGTATTGGTTGGAGAGCCGTTCGCGCAGCTCGCGGTAGCCACGTTCTTCATGGATGGCAGAGACGAAGAGCTTGTTTTTCTTGTCGTCGTCCTGCACGGCAAAGAGTTTGAAAGAGCGCATCAGGCGTGGCGAGAGAAACTGGGCGATGAAGCTTTCGTCCTTGAAGTTGCGCATGGCGAAGTCGAAGGTCTCTTGCCAGTTGCTGCCGGCGATGTCGGGAAACCATTCGCGATCCTCGTCGGTGGGCGACTCGCAGATGCGCTTGATGTCCTGCCACATGGCAAAGCCGAGGGCGTAGGGGTTGATGCCGTTGTACCAGGGGTCGTTATAGTTGGGCTGGTACATCACGCTGGAGTGCGAGTGCAGGAACTCCATCATGAAGCTGTCGGCCAGCAGGCCCTCGTCGTAGAGCGTGTTGAGCAGGGTGTAGTGCCAGAAGCTGGCCCAGCCTTCGTTCATGACCTGCGTCTGGCGCTGCGGGAAGAAGTACTGTGCCACCTTGCGCACGATGCGCACGATTTCGCGTTGCCACGGTTCGAGCAACGGGGCGTGCTTCTCGATGAAGTAGAGAATGTTCTCTTGCGGCTCGGGCGGAAAGCGCGGCGCTTCTTCCTTGGTGTCTTCGGTAGTGCGCGCCGGTAAGGTGCGCCACAGCTCATTGACCTGGCGCTGCAGATAGGTCTCGCGCTCGCTCTGGCGGGCTTGCTCTTTGAGCAGCGACAGTTTGGGCGGGCGCTTGTAGCGGTCGACGCCGACGTTCATCAGCGCGTGGCAGGAGTCGAGCAGCTCCTCGACGGCATCAACGCCATGGCGCTGCTCGCACTGGGCGATGTAGTTGCGGGCAAAGATCAGGTAGTCGACGATGGCGTCGGGGCTGGTCCAGGTGCGGAACAGGTAATTGCCCTTGAAGAAGGCGTTGTGCCCGTAGGCCGCATGGGCGATGACCAGTGCCTGCATGGTCAGGGTGTTTTCTTCCATGAGATAGGCGATGCACGGATCGGAGTTGATCACGATCTCGTAGGCCAGGCCCATCTGGCCGCGCTTGTAGCGCTTTTCGGTGGCCAGAAACTGTTTGCCGAAGCTCCAGTGGTGATAGTTGACTGGCATGCCGACGGAGGCGTAGGCGTCCATCATCTGCTCGGAGGTGATCATCTCGACCTGCACCGGGTAGGTGTCGAGCTTGTAGTTGGCCGCGACCCGGGCAATCTCCTCGTGGTACTGACCAATGGCTTCAAAGGTCCATTCGGCGCCGCTCGGCAACTTTTTGCTGGCGAGTGTGGTGTCGCTCATGCCGGTTCCTTCTTGAACAGTTCCCGGAACACCGGGTAGATGTCTTCAAGGGATTCGATACGCTGCAGCGCAAAATTGGGGTGGTGCCCGGTGAGCCCCTCGTACTGCCGCCAGAGGTTCTGGGCTTCGCCGGTGGTGATCTCGATGTAGGCAAAGTAGCGGCAAAGGGCGAGCAACTCTTTGTCGAGAATGTCGTAGCAAATGGGTGAGTCGTTGTCCCAGTTGTCGCCGTCCGAGGCTTGCGCGCCGTAGACATTCCAGGCGCCTGGCGGGTAGCGGTCGCGCACGATGTCGGTCATCAGGCGCAGGGCGCTTGATACCACGGTGCCGCCGGATTCGCGGGAGTGGAAGAACTCGTCTTCATCCACCTCTTTGGCAATGGTGTGATGGCGGATGAACACCACGTCGATGTGCTCGTAGTTCCGGCGCAGAAACAGGTACAGCAGCATGAAGAAGCGCTTGCCCGTGGCCTTTTTCTGCTCGTCCATCGAGCCGGACACGTCCATGACGCAGAACATCACGGCCTGCGTGATGGGTTTGGGGATGCGGACGCGGTTGTTGTAGCGCAGATCAAAGCGGTCGATAAAGGGGATGGCTTCGATGCGGATAAGCAGGCGCGAGCGCTCGTCGCGCAGCGCCGCAATTTCGTCGAGGTGTGCTGACGCGTTTTGCTCGAGGGTTTCGATTTCTTCGTCGATCTCCTGCACCCGTGCAGCCAGCGGTGCGCCCAGCGCCTTGCGTCGGCCGATGGCGCCGCGCAGCGAGCGCACCACATTGATATTGGTGGGGACGCCGTCGGAGGTGAAGCCGGCGCGCTGGGTTTTGTACTCGGTGAGCTTGGCCAGTTCGGTGCGAACGAGGTTAGGCAGGGCGAGGTCGTCGAAAAAGACGTCGAGAAACTCGTCTCGCGAGAGCTGAAAGACGAAATCGTCCTCGCTTTCGCCTTCGTTTGAGGCGCCACTCCCGCCTCCGCTACCACCGCCGCCCATGGGGCGGTCGATGCCGTCGCCCGAGGCGAAGCGGTCATTGCCGGTAAACACTTGCTCCCAAATGCCTTCCTTGCCGTGCTGAAAGCTCGGCTCGGAGAGATCTTTGGACGGAATCGAGATTTCTTCGCCGCTATCGAGGTCGCGAATGGAGCGCCCATCAATGGCGTCAGCCACCGCCTTGCGGATTTGCCGCTTGAAGCGGCGCATGAAGCGCTGGCGGTTGGCTGTGCTTTTTTTCTTGCTGTCGAAACGTCGGTCGATGATCCGGACCATCGTCCTCCCCCCTTTTGCCGCAAGTGGGTGGCCGCCGCCCCAAGGCCGCGGCCTGCCCGCTTACGAGGATTTGCGGACGCGCAGATACCACTCGCAGAGCAAGCGAACCTGCTTCTCGGTGTAGCCCTTTTCGATCATGCGATTGACAAAATCCTGGTGCTTGCGCTGCTCGTCGGCGCTGGCCTTGGCGTTGAAGCTGATGACCGGCAGCAGGTCTTCGGTGTTGGAGAACATCTTCTTCTCGATCACCGCGCGCAGCTTCTCGTAGCTCGTCCAGCTCGGATTCTTGCCGGCGTTCTGTGCGCGGGCGCGCAACACGAAGTTGACCACCTCGTTGCGGAAATCCTTCGGGTTGCTGATGCCGGCGGGTTTCTCGATCTTCTCAAGCTCATCATTGAGTGAATTGCGATCGAGGATCTCGCCGGTATTCGGATCACGGAATTCCTGATCCTGAATCCAGAAGTCGGCATAGGTCACGTAGCGGTCGAAGATGTTCTGGCCGTACTCGGAGTAGCTCTCGAGGTAAGCGGTCTGGATCTCCTTGCCGATGAATTCGGCGTAGTGCGCCGACAGATATTCCTTGATGAAGGCGCGGTAGCGGTCTTCAACTTCCTGCGGGAACTGCTCTTGCTCGATCTGTTGTTCGAGCACATACATGAGGTGGACCGGGTTGGCGGCGACCTCGCGGTGGTCAAAGTTGAACACCCGCGACAGCACCTTGAACGCAAAGCGGGTCGACAGGCCGTTCATGCCTTCATTGACACCGGCGTAGTCGCGGTATTCCTGATAGGACTTTGCTTTCGGGTCAGTGTCCTTGAGGCTCTCGCCGTCGTAGATGCGCATTTTGGAATAGATGCTGGAGTTCTCGGGCTCGGCCAGGCGGGACAGGATGGCGAACTGCGCCATCATGCGCAGGGTGTCGGGGGCGCAGGGCGCCTCGGCGAGCGAACTTTCGCGCAACAGCTTTTCGTAGATGCGGATTTCGTCCGATGCGCGCAAGCAATACGGCACCTTGACGGTATAGATCCGGTCGAGGAAGGCCTCGTTGTTCTTGTTGTTCTTGAACGCGGCCCATTCCGACTCGTTCGAGTGGGCCATGACGATGCCGTCGAAGGGAATCGCGCCAAAGCCCTCGGTGCCTTTGTAGTTACCTTCCTGGGTGGCCGTCAGCAAGGGGTGAAGCACCTTGATGGGCGCTTTGAACATCTCGACAAACTCGAGCAGACCGCGGTTGGCCAGGCACAGGCCGCCCGAGTAGCTGTAGGCGTCCGGGTCGTCCTGCGAGTGCGCTTCGAGTTTGCGGATGTCCACCTTGCCGACGAGCGAGGAGATGTCCTGATTGTTTTCGTCACCGGGCTCGGTCTTGGCTACCGCGATCTGACGCAGCACCGAGGGGCGCAGCTTGACCACGCGGAACTTGGTGATATCGCCACCAAACTCGTGCAGACGTTTGACGGCCCACGGGCTCATGATGGTATTCAGATAGCGCGCGGGGATGCCAAAGTCGTCCTGCAAGAGCTTGCCGTCTTCTTCCGGCTTGAACAGGCCGAGGGGCGACTCATGGACGGGCGAGTCCTTGATCGCATAGAAGGGCACATGCTCCATCAGGCTCTTCAGGCGTTCGGCCAGCGATGATTTGCCACCGCCGACCGGGCCGAGCAGGTAGAGAATCTGCTTCTTCTCCTCCAAGCCCTGCGCCGCGTGACGGAAGTAGGAGACGATGTTCTCGATCGCTTCTTCCATCCCGTAAAACTCGGGGAAGGCGGGGTAGCGTTTGAGCACCTTGTTCGAGAATATCCGCGACATTCGTGGGTCGTCGCGCGTGTCAATGAACTCCGGTTCGCCGATGGCCAGCAGCAGTCTTTCGGCTGCCGTTGCGTAGGCGCTCGGCTCATCACGACACAGATCGAGATATTCCTGGAGCGACATCTCTTCTTCGCGTGTCGCTTCAAACCGGGCTTGGTAGGCGTTGAAGATGCTCATCTGACGTCTCCTGCTAGGTACCGCGTGATCAGGCGGAGGGGAGCCGGTGTGCCGGGTTGCTGCCGTCTTCAGGTGCTCTAACGACGGTCCGTCCCATAACTTGATGCCATCGGCGTGTTGTTTAGTTTCCGCGTTTCCATGGTTCAGAGGAGGAAAAGCGTCACGGGTTCCCTTCATGTGGCGGGTTTTTTCAATGATTCACGGATGCCCCCGGTGAGCTCGGAGATGTGGTGATTTGCGTTGCGTTGTTCCGGCCAACCCCTGTGATAAACTTACCGTTTGCCTTCACTCAACGTAGCGTGTGCGTCCGACCATTAGGTTGTGGCGTGCCAGTCATTAGTCGGGAATGTTCATGCAAACCAACCAGGAAACCACCAACGCCCTCGAACGTCGCATCGACATTACGGTCGCCAAGGAGGCCGTCGAGCAAGAGGTTCAGGCGCGTCTCAAGCATCTAGGCCGTACCGTGAAAATGCCCGGGTTCCGTCCTGGAAAAGTGCCGCTCAAGATGATCGAGCAAAGCTACGGTGGTCAGGCGCGCTCGGAAGCCGTCGGCACCGCGCTCGAGAAAGCCTTTGCACAGAAAGTGCAGGAAGAAAAACTGCGCGTGGCCGGTCAGCCGCGTCTTGAGCCGAAAGCCGAGGCCGAAGACGGCGCGCTTGCCTTCACCGCCGTATTCGAGGTGTACCCCGAAATCACGTTGGGCGAAATCAGCGACACCGCCATCGAGCGCCCCTCGTTGACCGTGAGCGATGCCGAAATCGACAAAACCATTGATGTGCTGCGCAAGCAACGCACTAACTACGAAACCGTCGAGCGTGCAGCCGCCGCTGACGACCGCGTGGTGATCGACTTCACCGGTCGCAAGGACGGAGAAGTGTTCGAGGGCGGTCAGGCCAGCGACTTCCCGTTTGTGATCGGTGCAGGCAGCATGCTGAAGGACTTCGAAGACGCGGTTGATGGCCTCAAGGCTGGCGAGTCCAAGACGTTCAACATGACCTTTCCCGAGGACTACCACGCAGCGAATCTCGCCGGTCAGACCGTCGAGTTCGAAATCACCGTCAAGGAAGTCGGCGCAGCCCAACTGCCGGAAATCGACGCTGACTTCGCCAAGTCGCTGGGGGTGGCCGATGGCGATGTCGCCAAGATGCGCGAAGAAGTGAAAGCCAATCTGGAGCGCGAAGTCAGCCGCCGTATCAAGACCCGCATTAAAGAGCAGGCCATGGATGCGCTGCTGGCGGCCAATCCGATCGATGTGCCCAAGGCGCTGGTCACCCGCGAAGCCGAGCAACTGGCAGAAAACGCTCGTCGCGATATGGAAAACCGCGGTATGCAAACCAAGGATCTGCCGGTGTCGGCCGACTGGTTCACCGAACAGGCCGAGCGTCGCGTCAAGCTGGGTCTGGTGCTGGCCGAATTGGTTGCCGCCAAGGATCTGTACGCCAAGCCGGAGCAGGTTCGTGCGCTGATCGAAGATTTCGCCCAGAGCTACGAAGACCCGAAAGAAGTCATCGAGTGGTATTACAGCCAGCCGCAGCGCATGGCGCAGGCCGAAGCATTGGTGATCGAAGAGAACGCGGTTGACTGGGTTCTCAATAACGCAAAGACTGAAGACAAGGTCGTCGACTTTGACGAACTCATGGGCGCTACGGCATGATCAACGTCGGACATCCGACTTCAAACCATTCAGGCAGGGCAATGACCAGTGATTGGAATCCCGTTGGCCTCGGCTTGGTGCCGATGGTCATCGAGCAAAGCGGCCGGGGCGAGCGCGCCTACGATATCTACTCGCGCTTGCTCAAGGAGCGCGTCATTTTCCTGGTCGGTCCGGTTAACGACACGACGGCGAACCTGATTGTGGCGCAGATGCTTTTCCTTGAATCCGAAAATCCGGACAAGGACATCTATTTCTACATCAACTCGCCGGGTGGCGCCGTGACCGCCGGTATGGCGATCTACGACACCATGCAGTTCGTCAAGCCAAACGTCAGCACTCTGTGCATCGGCCAGGCGGCCAGCATGGGCGCCTTCCTGTTGGCCGCAGGCGAGAAAGGCAAGCGCTATTGCCTGCCGAACTCGCGGATCATGATCCACCAGCCGCTGGGCGGTTTTCAGGGGCAGGCATCGGATATCGAAATCCATGCGAGAGAGATTCTGACCTTGCGCAGCCGGCTCAATAAAATGCTGGCTGACCATAGCGGTCAGAGCATTGAGCAGGTCGAGAAGGACACCGATCGCGATAATTTCATGTCGGCCGAAGAGGCGACGCGCTACGGCATCGTCGACAAGGTTTTGACCAGCCGGGCCGATACGGTCTGAGCGCCAACGAGAGAGTGTTATGACTGAGAAGAAAACGGGCGGCGAAAAGCTCCTGTACTGCTCGTTTTGTGGCAAGAGCCAGCATGAAGTGCGCAAGCTCATCGCTGGCCCTTCCGTCTTCATCTGCGATGAGTGCATTGAGCTTTGTAATGACATCATTCGCGATGAACTGGCGGGCGACCACGGCGGCGAAGAAGGCCGCACTGACCTGCCCACACCGCTTGAGATCTTCGAGATCCTCAATCAATACGTGGTCGGCCAGCCGAAAGCCAAGCGCATTCTTGCCGTGGCGGTCTACAACCATTACAAGCGCCTCAAGCACCTCGAGGCCGCCAAGGATGATGTCGAGCTCGCCAAGAGCAATATCCTGCTCGTCGGCCCGACGGGTTCGGGCAAGACGCTGCTGGCTCAAACGCTCGCTCGCTTGCTGAACGTGCCTTTCGTGATGGCCGATGCCACCACGTTGACCGAAGCCGGTTACGTGGGTGAGGATGTCGAGAACATCATCCAGAAGCTGTTGCAGAAGTGCGATTACGATGTGGACAAGGCCCAGCGGGGCATTGTCTATATCGACGAAATCGACAAGATTTCGCGCAAATCCGACAACCCGTCAATTACGCGTGACGTGTCGGGTGAGGGCGTACAGCAGGCGCTGCTCAAGCTGATCGAAGGCACCGTGGCTGCCGTGCCGCCGCAGGGCGGGCGCAAGCACCCGAATCAGGACTTCGTGCAGATCGATACCACCAATATTCTGTTTATCTGTGGTGGTGCGTTTGACGGGCTCGAACGCGTCATTCGCGATCGCACCGAACAGGCGGGTATAGGCTTTGGTGCCGAGGTGCGAAGCCGCGAGGGCAAGCCGGCCTCCGAGACCTTGCTGAACGTCGAGCCGGAAGATCTGGTCAAGTTCGGCCTGATCCCGGAATTCGTCGGGCGCCTGCCAGTGGTTGCCAGCCTTCAGGAACTTGACGAGGAAGCGCTGGTCAAGATCCTCACTGAGCCGAAAAACGCGCTGGTCAAGCAATACGGCAAACTCTTTTCCATGGAAGGCGTCGATCTCGAGTTTCGTGAAGCGGCGTTGCGCGCGATTGCGCGCCGTGCTTTGAAGCGGAAAACGGGGGCACGCGGTCTGCGTTCGATTCTTGAAGCCACATTGCTCGATGTCATGTACGACTTGCCGACGATGGAAAACGTTGAAAAGATTGTCATCGACGAAGGTGCGATTGAAGGCAGTGCCCAGCCCATTCTGATATTTGCTGATCAGCAAAAGGTTGCCGGTTCTAACTGAATTCGGGGTTGCTATCTTGAATTTGCATCATGGGCCCCCATCTGGGCCCGTGATCCCTTTCTGAAGGAAAAGTCATGTCTGGCACCCAGGAGTTGCCGCAGGAGCAGATGGAATTTCCGCTTCTGCCGCTGCGTGATGTGGTGGTTTTCCCCCACATGGTGATCCCACTGTTTGTGGGGCGCCCGAAATCAATCAAAGCCCTTGAGATGGCCATGGAAGGCGCCAAGAGTATTTTGCTCGTGGCCCAGAAGTCTGCCGCTCAAGATGAGCCCGGTGCTGACGATCTGTACAACATCGGCTGCGTTGCCAATATTTTGCAGATGCTCAAGTTGCCTGACGGCACCATCAAGGTGCTGGTCGAAGGTGTGCAGCGGGCGAATTTGGATTCGGTGACCGATCTGGACAACGTCTTCACTGCAAAAGCGACGCCGATCCCGATTGCTGAAGTGGCCTCGCACGAAGTCGAAGCGATGCGTCGGGCGATCATTGCCCAGTTCGATCAGTACGTAAAACTGAACAAGAAGATTCCCCCCGAGATTCTGACTTCGCTCGGTGGTATCGAAGAGTCGGGCCGGCTGGCCGACACCATCGCCGCACACCTGCCGCTCAAACTCGAGCAAAAACAGGAAGTGCTGGAGATGTTCGACGCCACCGCGCGTCTCGAGCGTCTGTTGACCCAACTTGAATCCGAACTTGACATTCTTCAGGTCGAAAAGCGCATCCGGGGCCGTGTCAAACGGCAGATGGAAAAGAGCCAGCGCGAGTATTACCTGAACGAGCAAGTCAAAGCCATCCAGAAAGAACTCGGCGAAGGCGAGGACGGTGCCGACCTCGAGGAACTTGATCGCAAGATCAAGGCCTCCGGGATGAGCAAGGAGGCGCTCGCCAAAGCCAACAGCGAACTCAAGAAGCTTCGCCTGATGTCGCCGATGTCTGCCGAGGCAACGGTCGTGCGCAATTACATCGAGACCGTGATTGGTTTGCCGTGGAAAAAACGCTCGCGCATCCACAAGGACTTGCAGGAAGCCGAGAAAGTGCTCGACAAGGAGCACTACGGCCTCGACAAGGTCAAGGAGCGCATCGTCGAGTACCTGGCGGTCCAGCAACGCGTCGACAAGCTGAAAGCACCGATTCTGTGCCTGGTGGGCCCTCCGGGTGTCGGCAAGACCTCGCTCGGCCAGTCGATTGCGCGGGCGACCAATCGCAAGTTCGTCCGCATGTCCTTGGGTGGGGTTCGTGACGAGGCTGAGATTCGAGGCCACCGCCGCACCTATATCGGCTCCATGCCGGGCAAGATTCTGCAGAACATGACGAAGGTTGCAGTCAAGAATCCGCTCTTCTTGCTCGACGAAGTCGACAAGATGGGGCAGGACTTCCGCGGCGATCCGTCGTCAGCCTTGCTGGAAGTGCTGGATCCCGAACAGAACTCGACCTTCGTCGACCACTACGTCGAAGTCGAATACGACTTGTCCGATGTCATGTTCGTAGCTACCGCAAACACGCTGAACATTCCTGCGGCGCTGTTGGATCGTATGGAAGTGATTCGATTGTCCGGCTACACCGAGGACGAGAAGATCAACATTGCGCAGCGCTATCTGGTGCCCAAGCAGTTGAGCGCCAATGGCCTCAAGAAAGATGAAGCGACCATTACCGAAGATGCGCTCCGTGACACCATTCGCTATTACTCGCGTGAAGCCGGTGTGCGTAGTCTGGAACGTGAAATTTCCAAAATCTGTCGCAAAGTCGTGCGTGCGTTGGTGCTGCGCAAGCGCGCCTCCAAGATCGTGGTGAACAGCAAGAGCCTCGACAAATATCTGGGCGTTCGTCGTTATAGCTTTGGCATGGCGGAGAAGGAAAACCAGGTGGGGCAGGTTACGGGTCTTGCCTGGACCGAGGTCGGCGGTGAGTTGCTGACGGTGGAGGCGGTGGTCTTGCCGGGGAAAGGCAAGGTGGTCAATACCGGCAAACTTGGCGAAGTCATGCAGGAATCGATCCAAGCGGCCTTGTCGGTGGTTCGTCGTCGCGCGCGCTCGCTCGGTATTGCTGAGGACTTTTATCAGAAGAGCGATCTGCACATTCACTTGCCCGAGGGCGCCATTCCGAAGGACGGTCCTTCCGCGGGTGGTGCCATCACGACGGCCATGGTGTCGGCGCTGACTGGCATTCCGGTGCGTTGCGATGTGGCGATGACGGGCGAAATCACATTGCGCGGCGAGGTGTTGCCGATCGGTGGTCTCAAGGAAAAGCTGCTGGCTGCCGTGCGTGGCGGGATCACCACAGCGTTGATTCCGGAAGAGAACGTCAAGGATCTGGCGGAAATGCCTGACAACATCAAGAACGCGCTGGAAATCGTGCCGGTGCGTTGGATTGATCAGGTGCTTGAGCACGCGCTGGAGCGTCGACCGGAGCCTTTGCCGCCGGTCTCTGCTGATGGCGGAGCGACGGTTTCGGATGCCGAGAAAGCGGCTGATCCGCAGAACTTGCGAGCGCACTGAGCGCTCTGAGTTTGGAAAACGGCCGCCTCTGCGGCCGTTTTCTTTTGCGTGTTTGCGCTGCACCGCGCCTTGACAGTCCTAAAAAGCCCACGCTATAAAACCACAGCGTTACCCGCCAGCACTGCCGCGATGCCGCACCGTTCCAGGGCGGAATGGTGGTTGTTGCCCACATCTAAAAACGAAAGGGGACATCCGTGAATAAATCCGAACTGATCGATCAAATCGCTGACCAGGCCGATCTATCGAAAGCGGCTGCTGGCCGGGCGCTCGATGCGGCCATTGGGGCCGTATCGATGGCGCTGAAAAAGGGCGGCACGGTAACGCTCGTGGGCTTTGGCACCTTCTATGTCGGCAAGCGCGCGGCGCGAACCGGGCGCAATCCGCGCACTGGCGCAGCCATCAAGATCAAATCAGCGAAAGTGCCGAAGTTTCGCGCTGGCAAAGCCCTCAAAGATACAGTAAACTAGCGCGCTTTCGGGCCTCTCGGCTCGAGCGCGGGTGCTTAGCTCAGTTGGTAGAGCGTCGCCCTTACAAGGCGAATGTCGGCGGTTCGAGCCCGTCAGCACCCACCAGCGCACCGCGGAGTGGTAGTTCAGTTGGTTAGAATACCGGCCTGTCACGCCGGGGGTCGCGGGTTCGAGTCCCGTCCACTCCGCCAGACCAAACAAAGGCGAGCGTTGCGTTCGCCTTTTTTTATGCGAGTTTCGCTTTCGCGATACCATCCGCCTTTCAACGCTCTACTTGGTCCTAAACATGTTTGAGGCAGTTCGAAACAACAAGCGCATCGCGCAAGTCATTCTCGCCCTGATTTCGGTGACCTTCGGTTTCTTCGGTATCGAGTCCTATCTCAATAACAACGGCGCTGTTGGCGAGGTCGCAACGGTCGGCGGTACGCCCATTTCGGCGTATGAGTTCGAGCAGGCGGTTCGGGAGCAGCAAGACAGGATCCGGGCAACCAACGAGGGGCAGGTCGATCCGGCAACCTTCCAGGATCCGCTGTTCCGACGCGCAGTACTCGATAATCTGGTGAACCAGCGTTTGCTATCCTTGTTTGCCAGCGAGCATCGGCTGTCCGTGTCCGATGACCAGCTGCGCCAGACAATTGCCGGCATTCCAGCGTTTCAGGAAGACGGGCAATTTTCAAACGCACGCTATCAAGCCGCCTTGCGTGGCCAGGGCATGAACGACCTGAGCTTCCAGGAGCGTCTCCGTGGGGAGCTGGCTTACCAGCAAGTGCTCAGCGCCATGGGTGAGGCGGCGATGGTCCCGAAGGGCGCTGTATCGCGTGTGCTCTCCGCCCAGCTGGAGGAGCGGACGGTGCATATGGTGCGCTTCGAGCCTGAGGCTTATCTCAAGTCGGTTGAGATTACGCCGGAGGCTGCCAAGGCGTACTACGACGCGAACATCGAAAGCTATGCCGTGCCGGCCCGGGTCAAGCTGTCCTACCTGGTGTTGAGCGCAGATACGCTGAAGTCGAAAGTCAGTGTGTCTGATGATGAACTGCGCGCCGAGTACGAGCAGACCAAGCTGAATCTCGGCACGCCCGAAGAGCGCAAGGCGCGCCATATTCTGGTTCAGGTGGCGGCTGACGCATCGGACGCAGACGTGGCCGCCGCGCGCAAGAAGGCAGAAGGTTTGCTGGCGGAGATCAAGGCAGACGGTGCACGCTTCGAGGCCCTTGCCAAGACAGCGTCTGATGATCCGGGCTCTTCATCGAATGGTGGGGATTTGGGGTTCTTTGGCCGGGGCGCAATGCTCAAGCCCTTCGAAGACGCGGCGTTTTCGCTGGCGGCCGGCGAAGTGAGTGAGTTGGTCCGTTCCGATTTCGGCTTCCATATCATCCGCGTCGACGAAATTCGCAAAGCGACAATCCCGTCCTTCGAGGAAGCGCGTGGCCAGCTGGAAGCCGCGCTGCGTGAGCGTGCTGCGAGCCGTCGTTTCGCTGAATCCGCCGAGCAGTTTGCCAATCTGGTGTATGAGCAGCCGGACTCGCTTGAGCCGGCGGCAAACCAGTTTGGTCTTGAAGTCCGTTCGACGGAGGACTGGGTTCAGAAAGGCGCGACAACGGTGGCGGGCTTCGAGTCGCCCGCGCTGGCTGAAGCCGTGTTTTCGCAGTCGGCCATCAACAGTAAGCACAATACTGACGCGATTGATATCGGCAACAACACGATTGTGGCCGCGCGCGTGTCTGCGTATGAACCCGCCCAGCGGCGGAGTTTCGACGAGGTCAAACTCGAGGTTGAATCGCAACTGCGTAAACAACACGCGGCGGACGCCGCCGCGAAAGCTGGTGCGGATCAGCTGGCTGCACTGACCAAAGGCGAAAAGGTCGAATTGAAGTGGGGTGACCCGATCAAGCTTCAGCGCGGCGTTCCGATGCTGCCGCCGAACGCGATGACCACGGTCTTCGCGGTGCCGTCAGACGCCTTGCCCGCCTATACCGGGGTGAGCGTGGCCGGTGCGGGCTATGCGCTGTTTCGGGTTGATGCGGTCAAGAAGGTGACGATCGACGACAAGGATCCTCGCCTGACGACGATGACCGAGCAGTACGCACAGTTGATGGGCGCTCAGGACCTGCGTGCCTTTCTCAGCGCACTGCGCGAGCGCTATGCAGTGAAGATTAACGCGGCGGCGCTGTCGACCGACGGCAATGGTTGAGATGGTCGTGCTCTGAGCCGACCGATCTTTCGGGCGGGGTTCGGAAAAATGCCGCCTGGCTGGGCGGCATTTTTTTTGTGTGCCACAAAAAAATACCCCGACGCATTACGCCGGGGTATTTATTGACCGGTGAAACGATCAACCTTGATCAGGGTTGCCTAGTGCCGTTGTGTTGAAACCGCCATCGACGTACATGATCTCGCCAGTGATGCCGCTGGCCAGGTCGGAACACATGAAGGCTGCGGCGTTGCCGACTTCATCAATCGTGACGTTGCGACGCAGTGGTGCGTTGCGTTCATTGAAGGAGAGCAACTTGCCGAAGTTGCCAATGCCAGAGGCCGCCAGCGTCTTGATCGGGCCGGCCGACACGGCGTTGACGCGTGTGCCCTCGGGGCCGAGGCAGGCCGCGAGGTAGCGCACTGAGGCTTCAAGGCTGGCTTTGGCCAGCCCCATGATGTTGTAGTTCGGCATGGTGCGAACGGCGCCGAGGTAGGACAGCGTCAGCAGTGAGCCGTTGCGACCGGCCAGCAACGGCCGTGCAGCCTTGGCCATGGCCGGGAAGCTGTAGGCGCTGATTTCCTGAGAGATGCGGAAGGCTTCGCGGGACAAGCCTTCGAGGAAATCGCCTTCCAGCGCATCGCTGGGTGCATATGCAATCGAGTGAACAACGCTGTCGATACCGCCCCAGGCGTCGCCGATCTGCGAAAAGAGATCGTCGATCTGTGTGTCGTCCTGGACGTCACACGGCAGAATGAGTTCGCTGTTGAAATCGGCGGCGAGTTTGCTGACGCGTTCCTGGAAGCGTTCGTTCTGATAGGCAAACGCCAGCTCGGCGCCTTCGCGGTGCATTGCACGCGCGACACCATAGGCAATCGACCGGTTGCTGAGCAAGCCGGTGACCAGAATTCGCTTTCCTGTGAGAAGCCCCATTTTTATCTAATCTCCGTTGAGCCAATCGGCGAATTATAGCCGAACCCACACTGACCGAGGGGTTGCAGGGTCCAATCTCCGGATGGGTGTCGCGCACATGCACAGAGATGAGTGCGCCGTGGTGTGGGTCGATGAGGCCCCCGACCGCGATGCGCGGCAAGTCAGTGCGTGTGACACTGCCGTGTCCGGGCGGGGTGTGCCATGCTCATGCCAGTCCTTCGCCGCTTGGGCTAAACTGCCGCCCATGCTCGATCGCTTGCGCACAACGCGCCTCGCTTCTGTAGGTCATGGTTTCCGATGCTCGCCTTGCGGCGTGCTGGCAATCGTAGACCGCATGAGACGACGCTTGAGAGAAGCACGATCCACGCTGTGCCTTGGATTGGTTTGTATGGTGCTGACGGGCTGTGGCAATGCCTGGAATGATCCGTATCCGGCCGCGGAGTCGGGTCAGAACATTCTCTATTCGGCCTTTGTGAATCGGCCGAAGCATTTCGATCCGGTGCAGTCGTACTCCGAAGACGAAGCGACTTTTCTCTATCAGATCTACGAGCCGCCACTGCAATACCATTATCTGAAGCGCCCGTACGTATTGATTCCGGGCGCAGCGGCGCAGATGCCGACGCTGTCTCGCTATGACAAGAGGGGGGACCTTCTGTCGGACGACGCGATTGCCGCCGACGTGGCGTATACGGTGTATGAAATCAAGGTGCGCCCTGGCGTGTTGTATCAACCTCACCCTGCATTTGCCAAGGACCAGGATGGGCGCCCGGCCTACGTACCCATGCCCGCTGCAATGCTTGAGGCGGCTACGACGATTCCTGATTTTCCGTTGACGGGCACCCGTGAATTGATCGCGGAAGACTTCGTGTATCAGCTCAAGCGCCTCGCGCATCCTCGTTTGCATTCCCCAATCTTCGAACTGATGCGCGGTTATATCCGCGGCTTGAGCGGCCTGCATGCGGCGCTGTCGAGCGCTGCTGAGAAGGCGGGGCCGGAGGCTTGGCTCGATCTCGATCAATTCGCACTCGACGGCGTGGAGGTGGTCGACCGTTACACCTATCGTATTCGCGTCGAGGGCACATATCCGCAGTTGTCCTATTGGATGACGATGCCGTTCTTCGCACCAGTGCCGCGCGAGGTGGATCGCTTCTACGCGCAGCCCGGCATGGCGGAAAAAAACCTGACGCTCGATTGGTGGCCGGTGGGGACGGGGCCCTACATGCTGATCGAGACCGATCCGAATGCGCGCATGGTGCTGGCGCGCAACCCGAACTATCGCGGTGAAACCTATCCGTGCGAGGCCGATGCTGAAGACGTCGCTGCCGGCATGGTGGCCGACTGCGGCAAGGCAATTCCCTTCATCGATCGGGCGGTGTTCTCTCGCGAAAAGGAGGGCATTCCCTACTGGAACAAGTTTCTTCAGGGTTATTACGATGCCTCGGGGGTATCTTCGGACAATTTTGATCAGGCCGTCCAGATGGGAGGCGAAGGCGAAGTTGGGCTCAGTGAGGTAATGCGCGCACAGGGCATCGAGTTGAACACCTCTGTGTCGCCCACGGTGATGTATCTGGGCTTCAACATGCTTGATCCGGTAGTCGGGGGTGCGAGCGAAGCGGCGCGCAAGTTGCGTCTGGCGCTGTCGATTGCGATTGATGAAGAAGAGTTCATTTCGGTGTTTCTCAATGGCCGAGGGTCGCCCGCGATGCATCCGGTGCCGCCTGGCATCTTTGGTCATGAGCCGGGAGAGGCGGGCATCAACCCGATGGTGTACGACTGGGTCAATGGCGCGCCAGTGCGTAAATCGGTCGACGTCGCGCGCAAACTGCTGGCCGAAGCCGGTTATCCGGGCGGGCGCGATGCCAAGACCGGTGCGCCTTTGGTGGTTCATCTCGACACGACCTCGTCCGGCATGGGCCAGAAATCGTATGTGAATTGGCTGACCAAGCAGCTCCGGAAGATCGATCTGCAGCTGGTGGTGCGAGATTCCGACTGGAACCGCCTGCAGGACAAACTACGCAAGGGCAACGCACAGATGTTCTTTTTGGGATGGAATGCAGACTACCCCGATCCTGAGAATTTCTATTTCTTGCTGTATGGCCCGCAGGGGCGGGTGGCGACGCAGGGCGAGAATGCGAGTAACTATCAAAATGCCGAATTCGACCGGCTTTTCGAGGCCATGAAGGTCATGCCCAACGGCCCGGAGCGTCTGAGTATCATCCGAAAGATGAATCGTATTTTGCAGCACGACGCGCCGTGGATCTGGGGTTTCCACCAGAAAGCCTTTGTGCTCCAGCATGGCTGGCTCAAAAACCGGAAGCCGGGTGCCATCGTACGAAATACGCTGAAGTATCAACGCATCGATACCGCCCAGCGCAGCGAAAAACGTCTGGCCTGGAATCGTCCCGTGATCTGGCCGCTGGCCTTGATGGCCGGGTTGCTGGTCTTGATGGTGTGGCCGATGGTGCGCCGATATCGTCAGCATGAGCGGCAGACGGTCAGTGTGACCGACGTGGCGGGGGGCTGAGCCATGTGGGCCTATCTCGTCCGTCGTCTGATGTATGCGCTGCCCATTCTGATGGGCGTCAATCTGCTGACCTTCGCCTTGTTCTTCGTGGTCAACACGCCGGATGACATGGCGCGGATGCAATTGGGCGTCAAGCGGGTGACGCCCGAAGCCATCGAACGCTGGAAGGTCGAACGCGGCTACGACAAGCCCTTGTTCTTCAACGAAGGTGCCGAGGACGGCGAGCAGCTGACTGACACGGTGTTTTTCGACAAATCACTGCGCATGTTCGTGTTTGATTTTGGCGCGGCGGATGACGGCCGGGACATCGCCCGCGAGATTCAGCAGCGCATGGGGCCATCGCTGGCCATCGCGCTGCCGACCTTCGTGCTGGGCTTGTTCGTGACCGTCAGCTTCGCGCTGATGCTGGTGTTCTTCCGCGCCACGCCACTCGATTTCTGGGGGGTGGTGTTGTGTGTGGCGATGATGTCGATATCCAGTCTGTTCTACATCATCGGTGGTCAGTGGCTGATATCGAAGGTCTGGCATCTGGTGCCGATTTCGGGCTACGGTGGCGGGCTGGATGCGCCACGCTTTCTGGCCTTGCCGGTGATGCTCGGCGTGATTGGTGGTATCGGCAGTAGCACCCGGTGGTACCGCACGATTTTTCTGGAAGAGATCTCGCGCGACTATGTCCGGACGGCGCGCGCCAAAGGTGTCTCTGAACTGACGGTGTTGTTCAGGCATGTGCTCAAGAACGCCATGATCCCCATCCTCACTGGCGTGGTGGTGGTGATTCCGCTGTTGTTCATGGGGAGTCTGATCATCGAGTCCTTCTTTGGCATTCCGGGGTTGGGGAGCTACACCATCGATGCCATTCAGGCGCAAGATTTTTCCGTGGTGCGTGCGATGGTGTTTATTGGCTCGGTGCTTTACATCGTGGGGCTGATTCTCACCGATTTGTCCTACACCCTGGTTGATCCGCGCGTGAGGTTCGAATGATCGGGCACGGATTTGAAACGGTCGTACTGTGGACCGATGCCTGCTTCTTCTTGCTTATCGCCGCCTGTGTCGTCGGGGGGCTGCATGCCTGGCGTCGACCGCATCTTCGTCGATCCTGGGCGCGGGTCGGTGAGCGGCCAGTGGGCATGGCCGCCATCGTGGTGTTGCTGGTTTTTCTCCTCATCGGCATCCTCGACAGCCTGCACTTTCGCGCTGCCTTGCCGCCAACAGCGGGGCAGACGGAGACGATCTACGCCACCGAAGTCACCAGTGTGCTGGATGTTGTCATGCATCGTCAGCGTACGGATGTTGAGCGCACCTATTCGGCGCCGCTGGCAACGCATGCCTTCGTCAAGGAGGCGATCGAGCTACCCGACGGTGGGCAGCGGCGGGACTTTCCGCGGCTCGTCCATGGAGGCGCCCACCTCGCGGATGCAGCGCAAGATCACCGCGCGGATATCGTCAGTCGTCTCGCGCTTGGCGCCGCGGTAGGCGTTGGGCTCTCGCTGCTGGCCGCGGCCTGTCTCAGTGTCTTCAACGGTGGTATCAAACGGCTGATGCGCGGCGAGACACAGCTGGCCTGGCGTAGCGCCTGGCTGACCTGGTCAGTCGTGGCCGTTGTGGCGGGCATGTTGGTGTCGCTGGCGCAGGGCTACCACGTGTTCGGCACCGACAAGGTCGGGCAGGACGTGTTTTACCTCACCCTCAAGAGCGTGCGCACCGCGTTGATGATCGGCACGCTCACTACCTTGGTGACGCTTCCGCTGGCGATCGCGCTCGGTATTCTTGCCGGCTATTTTGGCGGCTGGGTGGACGATGTCATCCAGTACCTCTACACCGTACTCAATTCCATTCCCGGCGTGCTCTTGATTGCCGCTGCGGTGTTGATGATGCAGGTGTTTATCGAAAACCACCCCGACTGGTTCGCTACCGCGGCGGAGCGATCCGATGCGCGCTTGCTGGCGCTGTGTTTCATTCTTGGCGTGACCAGCTGGACCGGACTGTGTCGGCTGCTTCGCGGCGAAACACTCAAATTGCGTGAGCTGGAATATGTACAAGCGGCGCGCGCGTTCGGCGTGCCCACCGTGCGCATTTTGCTACGCCACGTGCTGCCCAATCTGATGCATATCGTGATCATCGCGCTGGTCATGGACTTCTCCGGCCTGGTGCTGGCCGAAGCTGTGTTGTCTTATGTGGGCATCGGCGTCGATCCCAACATGGCGAGTTTTGGCACGCTGATCAACGCCGCGCGCATGGAGCTGGCGCGCGATCCGATGGTGTGGTGGTCCCTGGCGGCAGCGTTTGTGTTCATGTTTGTACTGGTTCTTGCCGCTAACTTGCTAGCAGACGTGGTGCGTGACGCGTTCGATCCTCGGGCCGGGTAGCGCTCGACGACACGCGGAAGTGCCGACGACACCGTCGCCAGACAAAGGCTGGCCGGCGACTTCAACGAAACTTGCGAGAAACAATGGATTGCCCCAAGTGCGGACATCGCCAGTCGAACACCGAGCAGTGCGAATCCTGCGGTGTGTTCTTCGAAAAATATGCGCAGTACCTCGCTGACAAGGAAGCCATGGTGTCCGCCAAGCGCTTGCCACGCCGACGCGATGGCGATGACACGCCCGGCTTCCCGCTCGTCAAAGGCGCGCTTGTGTTCATCGTCGTATTGGGTGGTGCGTTTGCCATGTTTGGCCGCAATGCGGCCGACACCGCACAATTGGAGGGTGCATCGGCAACGGCGCCATCGGTGGCACCCCAGGCGCAAGATGGAATCGCCGCACGACTCAGCAAGTCGCACCCACCGCGCAATGCCATCGAAGCCGCACGCAACGCGACGGTGTTCATCCAGACACCATGGGGGAGCCTTGGATCGGGCTTTATCGTGAGCGCCGATTGCCGGGTTGTGACCAACCGCCATGTGCTGCATTTCGACAGCGCCAGTGCCAGGCGCGCTGCGGAACAGTCACCCCTGATCGCCAAGGAGCTTGCCCGCCAGCAAAGCGAGTTGCTTCAGGATCTCAAGCGTTTGTCGGAGGCGTATCGGGAGGAAGTCGGCCGTAACGGCAAGGGCAGCGGTGGTGCGCTCACCTTGAAGATCAAGATCGACAAGGTGAAGGAAGCCCTTCGCACGCTCCCCGAGTCCGTGCGCCAGCAAGTCAATGACGAGATCAGCAAGACCGCCTTATACGCTCGCCTGGCCACCTACAAGGTGTCGTTGGTCGATGGCACCAAGTTCGATGTCAATCAGATCGAATACGTTGATGAACTCGACCTTGCCAGCTTCAGGTTGCCCGCCAGCAACTGCCCCTATATCAAGCGCGGAAAAAGTGCAGCGCTCAGTCAGGGTGAGCGGCTATACACCGTCGGCAGCCCCTCCGGCCTGACCTACACCGTCACCGGGGGTGTTTTTTCCGGCTACCGGGACGAAGGCGAACGCCGATATCTCCAGACAGACGCGCCCATCAACCCGGGCAATAGCGGTGGTCCATTGATCACCGAGCTCGGTGACGTGATCGGCGTCAATACGGCGATCCTTCTCGGGACGCAGGGTATCGGGTTCGCGATTCCGGTCGAGGAAATTCCGGCGCTGTAGCGGCTGGGGGCACTGCGCGAGTCGAGGCGTCTGAGGTGTGCTGCGTGGTGGCTCCGATCGATGCGTCAGGGCGGTCACGCTTAGCCGCCGCCGCTCAAAACACGGCGTTCACGCTCAAGATTGTGTCGCGCCAAGCCTTCCCAAGCCTCAAATAGCGCCGGTGTAGCGTAGATATGCGTGCGCGCCAACAGGTGGGTGATGAACGCCTGTCGCCCGGCACCAAATACGTCGTCTGACACATGTGCATACTCGCGACGGATTCGATCGACGTAATCATCGTAGGCGCTCGGTTCCGCGGCGAGAATCGAAAGATCCAGATCCATCAGCAGCGCAGCATCGTAGTCGCCTGGCAGCGCCGCGTGTTTTGCGGTCATATGAATCAAGGACGCGACCCGCCGACAGGCGTCGTCAGACCAGCCGATGCCGCTCAGATATTCAGTCGCCAGATCGGCAGATCGTGCTTCGTTGTCGAGACGCGTCGGGTTGTAAATCGCATCATGAAACCATATCGCGGCATCGATCATCTCCGGCTGCCGGCACAGCGAGCCAAACGCGGCAAAGTGCTTCAACATCGCGTAGATATGATCGAGCGTGTGGTAGTGCCGGTGCGGTTCCGAATATCGCGAGATCAACGCCTCACGCAGTGCGGCAGGCGGAAATGGGAGCTGAGGCATTGGCGTTCCGTAGTGCGGTCTATTTCAAATTTAGATTTTCACCATTTTTTTATGACACGCCCGAACCAGGCGTCGGAGCCTGAACTAACGCTGGAACCGTTCAATCTCGAAATGACCGCACGGCACCGCTTCGTCGTGCTTTGAATGCTCATACCGTCCGGCACCAAACCCACAATGCCTTTCGTCCTTCATGCAGGGGCAGGTCACTGGTAACCCCACATTGTGAGCACATGCCGAAATGCTAGCTTGGTCCCAGCCATACCCAATCTACGTTTTTTCCGTGATTTCTGGGCATTCTTTCGCCTTTCCATAGAAGATGAGATTCCTTGAGATCGTCAACCCGACCCCATCGACCATTCTTTTCACATACTTCACCCGAGTGTTGAGAAATCGGGAGACTTACGTTGGCCCATTCATGTTTGGCAGTTTCTGATTTCTCAGGATGTGTATGCTCGGATGAGAGGCAGTGGACCGCCTCTGCGACGCCGACAAAAAAATCCCAGCTTCCCAAAGTGCGGTCTGAAAAAGGCGTTACGTCTGCACCATACAGGCGCAGGAATAATTGTGATTCGTAAACGACATCCGTCGTTACTTTTCCGTCAACAACGAGCTTAAACCGGCTTTTCCCTTGCTCCAGCGCCCCCGACGGCTTTTTAGCCGGTTCGACCACAGCATCAATGGATGTATGCAGGGCTCGAATTTTTCCGTTGCGAGCCCGCTCAAATAAGGGGGTTATCTGATCGTGATTGTCTCGAAAGCAAAATCGATCTGAGTAATCCCAGTACGCGCAGTAGCGAACAGTATCGCCCTGATAGTAGGTCCCGCGAATGGCCATATCGAAACGGGCATCGAGTGGCACCTCGCCATCGCTAGGCGCGTCTCGTTCTTCCACAGAGAACCAGTCACCAGTGCTCATTGAAAGGGAAATGACATCGTCTGCCGTGTGATGGCGACACAGAAGTACGTTAAGATTCATCGCTTATTTCCCTCCATTTACGATCCTGTCGATCTCCGCGAGTAACGCTTTGGCGCGATCAGCATCACCGGACTGCTTGGCGCTGTTGTACTCGAGAATACGGTCCCAGGGAAAATCGTCACCCCCGGTGCGTTGGGCACCTTCGAAGATTTCTTCGTTGGTTTTGGGTTTGCCGCGCCCGACTTTAATCTCATCGCCGTGCTCGTCAATTCGTGTGCCGCGGCGCAAGTCTTCATATTTTGGCCCAAGAGGGTCGCCATATGTTTTCTGGCTTCTTCTGTAGATAACTTCCGCCAAGTCAGCGTCCGTTGCATCTTTCGCTTCTTTGCCAATGGCTCGCCGTTCTGCGTGGGCGAATCGGGCTATATCCTCGGAACTCCGGCCCGCAGCCTTCATGCTTTTCACTTTTGCGCCAATGCGACGGCGAACAGCGACTTCATAGTCAAGGCGCATCAATGGCTTGGCGCTGTGCGCCAGGGTATTCGTTGCATCGGCTGTGCCGTCCAATCTTGCCGGTTTGGCGCGAGCGAGCAGTTCGTCCAGTTCCTTCTTGAGGAAGCGCATCGCTTCGGGGATCTTGCTCTGGCCCAAGGCTTTGAGTTTGTCGATTTGCTGTTCAACGAGTTCCAGGCGCTTGAGCTTGTCGCCAAATACGGCTTTCGCCAGCCACATGTGACGCACATCCGAGATGCCCAGTTTGAGCTTGTCGACAATCTCGTTGAAGTTCTTCAATGCCTGCCGGGCGTAGTCGTCCATCGGGAGGGATTTGAGCCACTTGACCGGGTCGCCCTTGCCGGCCCCGCGCACCACGGCAAGAATCATCTCCAGCGCTTCGTCAGCATGTTTGCCGCCTTTGCGGACGAACTGGATCAGGATTTTGAAAACGCCTTTCAGGACGCTCCCAAGTATAGGGATCAGGCCGATCAGCGTGATCGCCAGCGCGACCCACTTCCAAGTGTCTTTAGAGTCTTTCGACAGTTGGTGCAGATTGGCGATTACGTCCCGCACATCAGCAATCTGGTCGATGATCTGAATGGCGGTGATGATGCCTGACACGATGGTTTGCGACAGGCTGGGCTCTTCGTTGAAGTCGCCTTGCAGGACGCCCCAGAACCAGTCGAGCGCCTCGTCCATCAGACGATCTCCCTTGTGTACAGCTCAAAAAGTGCGACGGCTTGTTCTTCGCTCAGTCGTTTTCCGTACGCTGGATTGGCCAGGGGTTGGGTGCTGTCGTCCAGTGTCCATGACCTCGCATCTTCACCAATTTCGATCTCCGCCAGACCCCCTGGTGTTCCTTCAACGCGGGCAAAGCCCGCCTCGTTCAAGCGTGCTGTGCGAACCATTCCGCCGGCGAACGTGATTTCTACTGGAGCCCCCTGAACGGCGGAACCGTCGCAGTACTTGCGCTCGACTTCGATCCAGTGAGGAACCTCGACCACCGTCCCCATTGGCAATCCGTAAAGACTGGCGCTCCCCCGCCCCGGCCCCTCAAACGCATTCCCCCCACCTTTGACGGAGAATTTACCGGGGCAGGCAAAGGTGATGTCGCTACCGGCGAGCGTGACCGAGCTTTGGCCGGCTTTGAGGACGATCTGGCCTTTGGCGAGGATGCGAATCTCGTCGTTCGAACTGGTGATGCTCATCGCCTTGTCGGCGAGGATGTCCATGGCGTCGGTGTGGGCCTGGATGGTGTGTCGGCCGGCGGCGGCGATGGTCTTGATGCCGCCGGCGTGGCTGAACCAACTGGCGGCTTTGCCGATGGTGGCGCTGAACGTGTGGGCGGCGGCGTTGTGCCAGTCTTGCTGGATAGTGGCGTGCAGGTGTTCGCCGGTGTGGATGAGGGTGCCGGCGGGGGAGGCGAAGCCGATGTCGTCGGGGGTTTCGGTGAGGATGACGGGTTGGGCGAAGCGCTCGGTGGGCTCGCCGAGGGTGCGACTGGCGGGCTGGGCTTTTTGCGCGGTTTGCCCGCCGACGCTGC
>JAPWHF010000008.1:137572-287224 GCA_027214125.1 Zoogloeaceae bacterium G21618-S1 | reverse complement strand
GCGCCGCAAAATCCACCGGGACCATCTTCAGGCCGTAGTCGGGTGTCTTGAAGCGTGGCATCGCGAGACTCCGCAAAGGCGATGCCTGATTATACGAAAAGCATTATCTGGCAGGGGCGGGGTGAGGAGGTTTTTCTACAGCCTCAACGTTTGAGGTAACCGGCCGCCGGAGCCGCGAAGCGGCGGAGGGAACCTGCAAGCGCAGCTTGCAGGCGGTCCGTGTTGACCGAGGGGTTAGAAGGCCAGATCACGGCACCCCGATCTTTTGTTCAAGATGTTTGATCGACCACTCAAGTTCCCCATTGCTACAGAGCCTGAAAAACATAGCGTCACGACTTTTCCAGTATGAGGCCTGCGTTTCTGAGATGAGCTTAAGAGCCTTACGGACAAGCTGAGGAAAAATTTCTTCAAGCTGCCTAAGAACACAATCAAGAGTCCTTTCGTGCAACAAGATATAAGGGTCATTCCACTCTTCTCGATCTCGGAGATACAAACTCTTAAGTGAGTCGACTTTCCATTCTCGATCTAGATACAACGACGCCATGCGGCACGCCTCGTAAAGCGCTCGCAACTGTAAATGCCTGTCCGACTCAACTTCCATGAACGAATCTCGGTTTTGGTTGTAGACGATGAAGTCACCAAACGACTCGATGTGGCTAAGGAGATTCGTGATATGAAATACAAAATGGTGATGCGCCCTTTCACGGGCAACGAACCAATCGAATAAGGCAGCGCCGATGGAAGACTCAATATTCAGTTCGTCCATTAGCTTGAAGGTGATTGAATCCTGCTTCGAAAGGTTCTCAAATTGAGACCGGATTCCTTCTTCAACCGAGACGTAGTAAATCTTTCGCGTCGAGAGTTCCGCTACGAACAGGAAGACAGGTACCGGCAGATTTAGCCAGTAGTTCGCTGTTGTCGTCTTGATGGAGGGAGAGCGCGCACTCTTTATTCCGCTCTCTCCAGGTTTCCAAACGAGCTCTTGAACCCCCTTCAGCTGGATGGAAACCAAGTTTCCTGTGACCTCGCCAGAGGAGGTAACGATTTCGATATAGGCATCTATGCCGTAATCACGCTCTGATACTTCGCGCACGATCCATTCGTCCGGCGCAAGCTCCTGCAATAGGCGCCAAGAGGCGGTTTCGATTTTGTGCGTAACGCCACGCTTGGGAAATTTCATGGCCTTCTAACGTTAAGGGTAAAGGGCGCGCGGTTTTTGCGCGTCCCAGCGACCGAAGGGAGCGACTTTGACCCGCTTGTTATGCATATACTTTTTTTTCAGGTGACAACGCATCTGTAATAAATTCCTGGAAAGACTCTGTAATATATTTTGCATCATCCCAGCCAATGTTGCTGGTTGGTGCCACATAAAAACCGATGATTTTTCGGTTTTCAATTTTAGCTACGCAAATATTGCTATTGCCATCTAGGCAAATTGGAAAACAATTAGGCATATATTTCTTAAGTTGATAAATATCCTCGCCTAATATTTCGCCAACAGAAAAGAACTGAAGTTCTTTATGGCCGAAATATAAAATTGGGCCATCACTTTCTAGTAGTAACTTTTTATAGTCATTTGGCAGAGTCACTTTGATAGAAGACTCAAGGTTTTCTATCTCGTCAGATGTGGCACCATTAGGTTTATCTACATATTCCATTTTTATGCATAACGTGGAAAATCACCGGACGCAGGCAAGCGTAGCTTGCCGGAGGTCCGGTGGATTGTGATGTTGGGCGTCGTGCTACCCATGTAGACAAGCCTCGGCAATTTGCTGAACGCGAGCCATTGTGATGCCATGCTGTTGTTCAAGTGACAGCGGATGATCGGAGGGCTCCAGGATAATGTTGGAGCGCTCGCCAGCAGGCATGGTTTGTACGCTGGTCTTGAGACTCAAAGTGGTGGGCTCATAGGGCAGCGCACTTTGCAGCCACCCGAAATATGGAGGCTCAGTTTCGCGCCCTTCGCTATGCCAGAGTTCGCATGCACGAAGGAAATTCGTTTCGCTCAGCGAGACCCACGCAAGCCAAACGAACGGGCCAGGCCCATCGATGACCGGGAGAAGAATGCGACCGAGGACAAAGAAGTGCTTGTCATCCAATACGCATTGGTCGGAGGTAAGTTTGGCGCGAGAATTGCGCTCGGCCTCCGACAGAGAAAGCCAAAGTGCAGGAGCGCTAGCACCGAAGCACATTGGCAACTCGTTGTGATATTGCCCGCAAGTGGCGCAAACGAAGCCAGTCATTGAGACGCCCAACGTAGAGCTAACCGGCGCTGCGCAGCTTTATCGCGCAGCGTCCAGCGACCAAAGGGAGCGAGGTTGAGCGCCATGTTAGATCACGATGTCTTTCCATATTTATATCTTCGCCAAGGCCGCTTTTTCACTCGTGCATAAATGAGAGCCAAAGTTCGGTTATGGGTAATCACGCACAGCCGGCTAATAAGATTTCGATACATTTCGATGTCCTTCTTAAGGACGGCTTCACTTGACTCCACGCGATGGGCTATTTCGCCTCGCTTTTCAATAAGCATTTGTAATTTAGTGAGAGCCACAGCATTTTTCATCTTTGGCCAATGCCATTGCCTTGATACCGAAGTAAGCCCAATTAACTCGGAGAAAAGTCTGTCGATGTTATCTGCGCTAGGAGTATTGAAACTACCCTTGACCACGTATTTGTCGAGAATTTTTTCTCGATGCTTTTTTAGGGAATCCTTCCAGCCATCACCTGCAAGAGACCATAGATCGACAGCTCCTCCATTCTTGACTTCCTTGCCTGCAATCGCGAGCACGAATTCTGGAAAAACCGATGGTGACGATGCGTTGTTCAACATCACATCAAAAGCATTTTTTGCCAGATCCTCAACATACGCTTCCCAGCAAGCCAAGAGCATCACAAGAGCACTTTTGTTTAGAACTTGAACATCACGCCGCCGCCCAGGACCACTGCCGGAAAGTTGCTTGTGTATTTCAAGGAGCCTATCCACCTCGGCAATGTTTTTGCGCCACGCTAATACATGTGGGGCCATCGGCAAGTGTTTAATCGTTACGGCCATAGTAGTGATCTAACTATAAGTAGACCTCCTAATCGACGTAAAACATTGCGTCACTGCGCCGCAATCGTCACTCGTGAGATCAAAAAAGCTGTTAAAAATCAACGATCCAGTTAGTTGTAGACCCTCCTAAAACCAAGTGGCAATTGCGTCACTTTGGAGGGCGCACGAGAGGGCTGCGTTGTTGCGATACTCGTCGCGGATCGTCATATCCGATAGGAATTAGACCCGAGCCCCCGGTAAACGGCAAGCGCCACCCAGAAGGAATGTCTGCATCCCCTGTGGGTGGCGCCACAACCAAAGCGGCTATTCGATTACCGCACCAGCGTTCGGCACCTCAAAGTCCCGTCAATCCCCCGCAGCCGCCCGAGATCGTCCGCCGATAGTTCGGCATCGATATCAATCGCCGCATACCCCAGCTCGGGTCCGGTTTGCAGGTACTGCGCGGCGATGTTGATGCCGGCGGCGGAGACGATGTCGTTGATTTTGGCGAGGACGCCGGGGACGTTGCGGTGGATGTGGAGGATGCGGGTGGCGCCGTGCTGGACGGGGAGGGAGAGTTCGGGGAAGTTGACGGCCATGAGCACGGAGCCGTTCTGGCCGTAGCGCATGAGATGGGTGGCGACTTCGGTGCCGATGTTTTCTTGCGCTTCGAGCGTGGAGCCACCGATGTGCGGGGTAAGGATGACGTTATCGAAGCGGGTCAGCGGTGAGGTGAAGTTGTCGCTGTTGCCGCCGGGCTCCTGCGGGAAGACGTCGATGGCGGCGCCGCGCAGGTGACCGCTGGCCAGCGCCTGGGCGAGGGCGTCGATGTCGACGACGGTGCCGCGCGAGGCGTTGATGAGGTGGCTGCCGGGTTTCATCTGCGCGAGGCGTTTGGCGTTGATGAGGTTCTGGGTGGCGGGGGTTTGAGGCACATGCAGGCTGACGACGTCGGCTTGGGCGAGCAGGGTGTCGAGCGTTGGGACGGCGTGGGCGTTGCCCAGCGCGAGGCGGCTTTCGATGTCGTGGTAGAGCACGCGCATGCCGAGTTGTTCGGCGAGGATGCCGATCTGGGTGCCGATGTGACCGTAGCCGATGATGCCGAGGGTTTTGCCGCGCGCTTCGTGCGAGCCGGTGGCGTGTTTCATCCAGCCGCCGCGGTGCTGGGCGGCGTTTTTTTCGGGGATGCCGCGCAGCAGCATGATGATTTCGGCGAGCACCAGCTCGGCGACGCTGCGGGTGTTGGAGAAGGGGGCGTTGAACACCGGGATGCCGCGCCGTGCGGCGGCGGCGAGGTCAACCTGGTTGGTGCCGATGCAGAAGCAGCCGATGGCGAGCAGGTGCGGGGCTTTGTCGAGCACGGCCTCGGTCAGGTGGGTGCGGGAGCGGATGCCGATGAAGTGGGCCTTGGCGATGGCGGCGGTGAGTGCGTCGCCCGAGAGGGCGGTGGCGTGTTGCTCGACATGGGTGTAGCCGTGGCTTTCGAACACGTCTACGGCAGAGGCGTGGATGCCTTCGAGCAGGACGCAGCGCAGAGTGTCGGGGTGGAAGGCTTCGTCGATCATGTTGGGGGCTCCGGTTTCTGTCGGGCGGCGGTGTTGGCGGGTTGAAGCCCGCCCTGCGTGGGGCACGCCGACCCGGTTCGCGGTGGCGGGTTGAAGCCCGCCCTACGGGGTGATGCTTTGCTGTTGGTAGGTTCGGCTTCCGCCGACCTGGGTGCACTGCGCCTAGAACATGCCCATTTCAAGCCGCGCGGCGTCGCTCATCATTTCGCGGCTCCAGGGTGGGTCCCACACGAGATTGACTTCGGCCTCTTTGACGCCAGGGATGTCGAGCAGCTTGGCGTGGGCTTCGTCGGCGATGACGGTGCCCATGCCGCAGCCGGGCGCGGTGAGTGTCATGTTGACCGTGAGGCGGAAGCTGTCGGGCTCGATCATTTCGGCGGTGCAGGCGTAGACCAGGCCGAGATTGACGATGTCGATCGGGATCTCGGGGTCGAAGCAGGTGCCCAGCTGTGTCCACGCGGCTTGCTCGATGCTGTCGATGCTGCGCTCGCCGGCGTCGGCGGGCGGTGGCGTGGCGGGCAGCTGTGGCTCGAGGCCGAGGGCGTCGGCGTTGCGTTCGTCAATGCGATACAGGTTGCCGCCGCACATGACGGTGATGGAGCCGCCGAGGCGCTGGGTGATGAGCGCGTAGTTGCCGGCCTCCAGCGTTTCGGGGTTACCCCAGGGCACGCTGACTGCGGCGCAGTCGCGCAGCAGGGTGCGGGAGTCGGTTTCGCCGTAGGCGTCGCCCATGATGCGTTCCTTATTCCGTGCGCGCGGGGTCGTGATCCCCGATCAGCGCGTTGTGCAGGGTGTGCCAGGCCAGCGTGGCGCATTTGACCCGGGCGGGGAATTCGCGCACGCCAGTGAGCACGGCGAGCTTGCCGAAATCGCGCTCCGGCGGCGTGTCGGTGAGCAGGGCGTGGAAGTCTTTGAACAGCGCTTCGACTTCGGCCACCGTCTTGCCTTTTACGGCCTCGGTCATGAGCGAGGCGGAGGCGGTGGAGATGGCGCAGCCGTGGCCGACAAAGCTGACGTCCTCGATCACGTCGTTGTTGATGCGCAAATACACCGTGAGCTGGTCGCCGCACAGCGGGTTGTGGCCGTCGGCGTGGTGGTCGGCCTCGGGCATGTCATGAAAGTTACGCGGCTGGCGGTTGTGATCGAAGATCACCTCCTGGTAGAGCTCGCGCAGATTGCCGTCCATGGCGCTCATGGTTTTTTCCTCGTGCCGAACAGGGTTTGCGCCTTCTCGATGGCGGTGACCAGCGCGGCGATGTCAGTGTCATCGTTATAGACGGCCAGCGAGGCGCGCGCTGTGCCGGGGATGCCGAAGCGGGTCATCAGCGGCATGGCGCAGTGGTGGCCGGCGCGGATAGCGACGCCTTCGCTGTCCAGAATGGTGCCCAGGTCGTGCGGGTGAATGTGCTCGATCATGAAAGATAGAATGCCCGCCTTGTGGGCCGCGGTGCCGATCATGCGCAGGCCGGGGATGGCGCTGAGCGCGGCGGTGGCGTGCTCGAGCAGGGCGTGTTCATGCGCCACGATGCGGTCCATGCCGAGGGCCTGCACATAGTCGATGGCGGCACCCAGCGCGACGGCGCCGGCGATGTTGGGCGTGCCGGCCTCGAAGCGTTGCGGCGCCTCGGCGTAGGTGCTGCGCTCGAAGCTGACGGTGCGGATCATGTCGCCGCCGCCTTGCCACGGCGGCATGTCGGCGAGCAACTCGGCACGGCCGTAGAGCACGCCGATGCCGGTGGGGCCGTAGAGCTTGTGGCCCGAGAAGGCGTAGAAATCGCAACCCAGCGCCTGCATGTCGACGGCCTGGTGGGCCACGGCTTGTGCGCCGTCGACCAGCACCACGGCGCCGACCGCATGCGCGTGCGCCACCATCTCGGCGACCGGGTTGACCGTGCCCAGCGCGTTGGAGATATGCGTGATGGCGACCAGCCGGGTGCGTGGGCTCAGCAGCGCGTCGAAGCCGTCGAGCTCGACCTCGCCGATTTCATTGACCGGCGCGACCTTGAGCACCGCACCGGTCTGCTCGCACAGCATCTGCCAGGGCACGATGTTGGAGTGGTGCTCCAGCGTGGTGATGAGGATCTCGTCGCCCGCGGTGAGCTGCTTGCGCCCCCAGGTGTTGGCGACCAGGTTGATGGCCTCGGTGGTGCCGCGGGTAAAGATGATCTCGTCGGCCCGCGCGGCGCCGATAAAGCGCTGCACGGTGGCGCGCGCGGCGTCATACAGTTCGGTGGCGTGTTGCGACAGCCAGTGCACGCCGCGGTGGATGTTGGCATTCGACTCGCGATAGAAGCGCGCTTCGGCCTCGATCACCGCCGTCGGCTTTTGCGTGGTGGCGCCGTTGTCGAGATAGACCAGCCGGCGGCCGTGCACCGGCCGGGCGAGGATGGGAAAGTCATCCGCCACCGGCAGTCGGGTGGCGACCGGTGCGCGGAGCGGATCAGCGACGGTGTTCACAACAGTTCCTCCAGCAGTTCGCCTCCGGGCAGGCGCGCCATGAGCGCGGCGCGGGCTTGCTTGCGCAGCGGCAGCAGCGCGATGCGGTCGAGCGCTTCGGCTGCGAAGGCATAGGTGAGCAGGCGGCGGGCGTGGGCGTCGTCCAGGCCGCGGGTTTGCAAATAGAACAGGCTGTCCTCGTCCATCTGCCCGACCGTGGCGCCGTGGGCGCATTTCACGTCGTCGGCGTAGATCTCGAGCTCGGGCCGGGCATCGGCTTCGGCTGCGCGCGAGAGCAGCAGGTTGTCGCAGCGCTGCATGGCGTCGCTGCGCTGAGCATCCTTGGCGACGATGATGCGGCCGGTGAAGACGCCACGCGAGTTGCCATCGAGCAGGCCACGGTAGAACTCGCGGCTGTTGCCGCGCGGCTGGGCGTGGTTGATGCTGGTGTGGTGGTCCACATGGCGGCGGCCGTCGAGGTGGTACAGGCCATTGAGCAGCGTGTCGCAGCCTTCGCCGTCGAAGCGGGTGTGGATATCGTTGCGCGCCAGCCGGGCGCCGAAGGACAGCGAGTGCGAGGCAAAGTGCGCGCCACGCGCCTGAGTCGCGTTGATGCTGGCGAGGTGGATGGCGGGCTCGGCTTCTTGCTGCAGCTTGAGGTGGGTGATGCGCGCGTCGGCGTCCACCTGCAGCCGGGTGGCGGCGGTGGTGAGCGTGGTGGCCTCGCCTTCGCCCAGGTAGTGCTCGACGATGGTCGCTTCGCTGTTGGCTTCGGCGACGATCAGGTTGCGCAGGTGCTGGCTGGCGTCGGTGGCGTTGGTGATGAACACCAGATGCACCGGGGCCTCCAGCGCCACGCCGAGCGGCAGGCGCAGCCAGGCGCCGTCAGTCGCGAGCGCGAGGTTGAGCGCGGCCGGGCTGTCGCCATCGGTGGCGCTGCCGAAGGCGGCTTGCACCGCCTCGGGGTGCTGGTCCAGCGCGTCGGCCAGGCTCGTCAGTTGCACACCGGCGGGCAGGGCGCCGATGTCCGACAGTTCCGCATTGAACCGCCCACCAACAAACACCAGCCAGTGGCCGGCGTCGTCGCCCCGCAGGCGGGCGAGGGCGGCCGCGGCGTCGGGCGCGACGGCGTTGGCGGCGAAGTCTTGCTGGTCCATGAAGGCCAGCGAGGTGTGCTGCCAGCGCGGGTGGCGGCGGGTGGGCCAGCCTTCGTCGGCGAAGCGGTAGATGGCCTGGCGGCGCAGATCAGCCAGCCAGGGCAGCGTGGCGCCGGGTTGCTGCGCCGAGCGCGCGTGGAAGGCGGACACCCAGGTGTCGACAGCGCTCATTACGCACCTCCTGCGGCCGGCGGGGCGGCGTGAATCTCGCCCGCGTCGCCGATCCAGCCATAGCCTTTTTCTTCGAGCTCAAGCGCCAGTTCGCGGCCGCCGGAGCGCACTATGCGCCCTTGCGACAGCACATGCACATGGTCGGGCACGATGTAGTCGAGCAGGCGCTGGTAGTGGGTGATGACGATCAGCGCGCGCTCCGGCGAGCGCAGGCGATTGACGCCGTCGGCCACCACCTTGAGCGCGTCAATGTCGAGGCCGGAGTCGGTCTCGTCGAGGATCGCCAGACGCGGTTCGAGCAGCGCCATCTGCAGCACTTCGTTGCGCTTCTTCTCGCCGCCGGAGAAGCCTTCGTTCACCGCGCGGTAGAGGAATTCTTCTTTCATGCCGACGGCTTTCATCTCGGCCTTGACGCGGGTGAGGAAGTCCATGGCGTCGAACTCGGGCAGGCCACGGTGCTTGCGCACGGCGTTGACCGCTGCCTTGAGGAAGTAGGCGTTCGACACGCCGGGGATCTCGACCGGGTACTGGAAGGCGAGGAACAGGCCGGCGCGGGCGCGCTCTTCGATGGGCATGGCGAGCAGGTCCTGACCGTCCCAGGTGACGGAGCCGCCATCGACCTGGAAGGTATCGCGGCCAGCCAGCACTTGTGACAGCGTGCTCTTGCCCGAGCCGTTGGGGCCCATGATGGCGTGCACTTCGCCGGCCTTCACTTGCAGGTCGAGGCCTTTGAGGATGTCTTTGCCTTCAACCGAGGCTTTGAGGTTTTTGATATCGAGCATGTGTAAATCTCCTGAGTTTGCTTTGACGGGACGTGATGCTGTGCTTGCGTCCCGGTCCTTATCCGATGCTGCCTTCGAGGCTGACGCCGAGCAGCTTTTGCGCCTCGACGGCGAATTCCATGGGCAGTTCCTTGAACACCTCGCGGCAGAAACCATTGACGATCATCGACACCGCGTCTTCGGCGGTGAGGCCGCGCTGCATGGCGTAGAAGAGCTGGTCTTCGCCGATGCGCGAGGTGGTCGCCTCGTGCTCGACATGCGCCGTCGGGTTGCGCGCCTCGATGGTCGGGAAGGTGTGGGCCGCGCACTGGTCGCCGATGAGCAGCGAGTCGCACTGCGTGTAGTTGCGTGCGCCTTCGGCTTTGGGGGCGATGCGCACCAGGCCGCGGAAGGTGTTGCTGCCGCGCCCGGCCGAGATGCCTTTCGACAGAATCGTGCTCTTGGTATTGCGGCCCATGTGGATCATCTTGGTGCCGGTGTCGGCCTGCTGGCGATGGTTGGAGAGCGCCACGGAGTGGAAGTCGCCCACCGAGTCGTCGCCGCGCAGGATCACGCTGGGGTATTTCCAGGTAATCGCCGAGCCGGTTTCCACCTGCGTCCAGGAGATGTGCGAACGCGCACCACGACAGTCGCCGCGCTTGGTGACGAAGTTGTAGATGCCGCCGATGCCGTCCTTGTCGCCGGGGTACCAGTTCTGCACCGTCGAGTATTTGATCTTGGCGTCGTCCAGCGCGATCAGCTCCACCACGGCGGCGTGGAGTTGATTTTCGTCGCGCATCGGCGCCGTACAGCCTTCGAGGTAGCTGACCGAGGCGCCTTCTTCAGCGATGATCAGCGTGCGCTCGAACTGGCCGGTGTCGCGGGCGTTGATGCGGAAGTAGGTGGACAACTCCATCGGGCACTTGACGCCTTTGGGGATGAACACGAAGGAGCCGTCCGAAAACACCGCCGAGTTGAGTGCGGCATAGAAGTTGTCGGAGGGCGGCACGACAGTGCCGAGGTACTGGCGGATCAGCTCGGGGTGGGTTTTGACCGCCTCCGAGAACGAACAGAAGATGATGCCGTGCTCGCCCAGCTCCTTCTGGAAGGTGGTGGCCACTGACACCGAGTCGAACACCGCATCGACCGCCACGCCGGCCAGGCGCGCGCGTTCGTGCAGCGGCACGCCGAGCTTCTCGAAGGTTTTGAGCAGCTCGGGGTCGACCTCGTCGAGGCTCTTCGGGCCGTCTTTTTTCTTGGGCGCGGAGTAGTAGACGATGTCCTGGAAGTCGATGTCGGGGAAGTCGACCGCGGCCCATTTGGGGGCGGTCATGGTCAGCCAGCGACGATAGGCCTCGAGACGCCATTCGAGCAGGAACTCGGGCTCGCCTTTCTTGGCCGAGATCACGCGGATCACGTCTTCCGACAAGCCCTTGGGCAGGGTGTCTGCCTCGAGCAGGGTTTCGAAGCCGGCGGAATATTCCTGATCGAGAAAGCTGTCGATCTTCCGTGCGGGGGTGGCGGTTTTCATGGAAGACATCTCCTGGTTACTGCGGTGTGCATTTGATGGCGGGGGTGGCGTGTCGCACCATGCGGGCCTCGGTGGCCAGCGGCAGGGGCTCCACCATGTCGGCGAGGCAGACGTCGTCGAGCACGCGGCGCACCACGGTGTTGATGCGCTGCCAGTTGGCACGGATGCGGCAATCACCTTCGATGTCGCAGGTGCCGGCGGTGGCGCTGCATTCGGTAAGACCAAAGGGCTGGTCTTCGAGCGCGTCGATGATCTGGGCGACGCTGATCTGCGTGGCGGGGCGCGCCAGAGCGTAGCCGCCGCGCGCGCCGCGCACGCTGCTGACCAGCTCGTGCCGGCCGAGCGCCTTGAGCACCTTGCTGATCGTCGGCGCGTTCAGATGCAGGATCTGGGTCAGCTCGGCGACGCTGAACAGGTGGTCCGGAAAGCCCGCCATGTGCGTGAGCACCAGCGTGCCGTAGTCGGTCAGTTTGCTTACGCGCAGCATGTCTGGTCCTCGTCGTCCATCGGGGTGAGCCGAAGGCGGCCATCGTTGGCCGGGGTCCGGGTGGGCTGAGCCTGGCGACGCAACGTGCCAAGCAAGGTGACGGTCAGCGCCGGCGTGGGGAGCAGCCCGAAGTAGTGGGCCGAATCGGTAAGCAGGCGATGGATGGCCGGGGGGGTAATCATTGGGGCGGCTCCATGAGTGTTATGGTTTTAAATAGAACTATATTGGTCCTATTTGAATGCGTCAAGTCTGCGCACCACTTTTTTTGGTGAGCATCGTCGGGCTGAAACCCTTTGGGCAGTAGGGACTACAGACGGGGCCGGGCTAGGCGGCGGGCAGTTGCAGCGTGGCGCGCAGGCCGCCGAGCGGTGCGGTGTCGAGGCGCAGATCGCCGCCATAGACGCGGGCCAGATCATGCGCGATGGCCAGCCCGAGGCCGGAGCCGGGGGTGTGTTCATCGGCGCGCACGCCGCGCGCCAGCACTGTGCTGCGTTGCGCCTCTGACAGCCCGGGGCCGTCGTCGTCGATATGCACCGCGAGCTGGCCGTCATGGATGGCGGCGCTGATGGCCACCTGGGTGGCCGCCCATTTGCAGGCGTTGTCGAGCAGATTGCCGAGCATCTCCTGCAGGTCCTGGGTGTCGCCCCGGCAGGTCAGGGTGTCGGCCACGTCGGCAACGGCGATGTGCAGATTGCGCTCGGCATGCAGGCGGCTCATGACCCGGATCAGGCCGTCGAGCACCGGGCGCAGCGGGGTCTTGAGGCCGGCTTGCTGGACGGCCGCCGCGGCGCGGGCGCGGGCGAGGTGGTAGTCCACCTGGCGGCGGGCGTCGCCAACCTGCTCGTCGACCAGCCGGGCGAGGTCACTGCTGTCCTGACGAGCAGCGTTGGCGAGGATGCTCAGCGGCGTCTTGACCGCATGGGCGAGGTTGCCGGCCTGGGTGCGGGCGCGCTCGACCATGGCTTCGTCGTGGGCGAGCAGGGTGTTGAGTTCGTCGACCAGTGGTTGGACTTCCTGCGGGTAGTCGCCTTCGAGTCGGCGGGCGTGGCCGTCGCGCACCGCGCCGAGGGCGGCGCGCATGCGCTTGAGCGGGGCGAGGCCGACGCCCACTTGCACCACTGCCGCCGCGATCAGGCCGAGGGCGAGCACGCCGAGGGCAATGCTCAGCAGGGTTGAGAATTCTTCGACCGGCTCGTCGATTTGCCGGGTGTCGAGCGCGACGATCAGGCGGTAGGCGGTGTCGGGGTGTTCGGCGGGGCGGATGAGGCGCTCCATCATGCGCAGACGGCTGGCGTCGGGGCCGGGCACGTCGTGCACATGCACCTCACCGTCGGCCAGTGCGTCGCCGGGAACCGCCAACGCGGTGTCCCACAGCGAGCGCGAGCGCAGCAGGCCGATGGTGCCGGCCGGGCCGCCATCCACCTGCCAGTAGAGGCCGGCATAGGGGCGGCTCAAGCGGGGGTCGGACAGTGGCATGCGCAGTGTGGCGGTGCCGTCGGGGGCGATATCGAAGAGTGCGGTGAGCTGATCGAGATGGCCGTTCAGTTCTGCGTCGACTCGCTCGCGCACATGCTGGCTGAACAGATCCGCCAACAGGAAGCCGGCGATTGCGACGGCGGCAAGAATCCACACCAGCGAACCGGCAAGCAGGCGCAGGCGCAGTGATCGGTGCATTGCAGGTCGTGGGCTCACGGAACGATCTTCCCGTCGCGGGTGTGACGGAAGTTTGGCCATGCAAAGCCAGCCCGTCGCGCTGGCGCGGAGCGCCTGCGCTCCCCTCGGGGGGGTGTCGAGCGTCCGTCGGGTGGTCGTGCGGCTGAGCTCATGCCGGCTCAATCAGCCGGTAGCCGAGGCCGCGCACGGTTTCGATCATGCCTTCGGGCAGCTTCTTGCGCAGCCGGCCGACAAAGACTTCGATGGTGTTGGAGTCGCGATCGAAGTCTTGTGCGTAGAGGTGTTCGGTCAGTTCGGTGCGGGAGATGACTTTGCCGGGGTGGTGCATGAAGTAGCTCAGTACACGGTATTCATGGCTGGTGAGCGACACCGGCCGGCCGTCATCGGTGAGCTGGCTGTTGCGGGTGTCCAGGCATAGCGGGCCGCAATTGAGCAGGGCACTGGCGTGGCCGCCGGCGCGGCGGATGAGGGCGCGCAGGCGGGCCAGCAGCTCGGCCATGTGGAAAGGCTTGGTGAGGTAGTCGTCGGCGCCGGCGTCGATGCCGGCCACCTTCTGATGCCAGTCGTCACGCGCGGTGAGGATCAGCACCGGCATGGCTCGCCCGGCACTGCGCCATTTGCCGAGCACGGTGAGCCCGTCCATCTGTGGCAGGCCGAGGTCGAGTATTACGGCGTCGAAGGGCTCGGTGTCGCCGAGGTAGTGCGCATCGAGACCGTTGTCGGCGCGATCGACCGCGTAACCGGCGTCTGTCAGCGCGTCGGTCAGTTGCTGGGCGAGGGTGGGTTCGTCTTCGACGACCAGGATGCGCATCAACGTTCTCCTTGTTCGTTGCGACCGCGGTACTTGCCACGCGCTTTCAGAATGCGGGCGTCGGCGGCATTGACCTCCAGCTTGAGCAGGCGCCCGCCGGGTTGCACCAGCTTGATCTCGTAGATCCAGCGATCGTCGTCGTCTTCGAGTTCGACCTCGAGCACCTTGCCGGGGTAGTCCAGCGCCACGCGTTCGAGGATGGCGGGCAGCGGCATCACTTGGCCTGCGTCGAGCGCACGGCGGGCGCGGTCATGGTCGCTATCGGCCAGGCCGGGGGCGATCAGGGCGGTACTCAGCAGCAGGGCAAGGATCCAGCGCATGGTCAGTCTCCGTGTCTTCATGCCTATTTTCTACCCCTGTGTGGCTGAACGGGAGATGAACGCCCACTTCAGGAAGTGTTCAGGCGCTGCTGCGCACACTGCAAGCCATGACGAACAGTTGCTACTTCCGGCGGAGACGATGATGCAGACACTTTCTCGAACCTTGTTTCTGGTTGCACTGACAGCGATGTCGGCCGTGCAAGCCGCCCCGCGAGACGACATTCTCGCCGCTTATACCGCTCAGGCGAAAGCCGAGGATGCCACCTTTGCCGGCTTCTCGGCCGCGCGGGGCGAGGCGCTCCACCGCGACCGCCACAGTGGCGGCAAGGCGGACTCCCCGAGTTGCACCAGTTGCCATGGTGAGAACACCCGCGCCGCCGGCCGCACGCCTGTCGGCAAGTCCATCGAGCCGGTGGCGGTGTCCGTCGCGCCGACGCGATACACCGACGCGGCCAAGGTCGAGAAGTGGTTCCGGCGCAACTGCCGTGAGGTGCTGGGGCGTGAATGCAGCGCTCGCGAAAAAGGCGACTGGCTCGCCTTCATGACCACTCAATAACATCAGGAGACAGACCATGAAACCTTTGATCCGATCAATCGCCGTGGGCGTTGCCTTGTTTGCCGTCGGTGCCGTGATGCTCGAACGCGCCAAGGCCGGCAGCGACGAGTTCTTTGCGCCAGTCACCGATCCGCTCACTCGCCAGGAGTGTGGCAGTTGCCACATGGCCTTTCCGGCCGGGCTGCTGCCGGCACGCTCGTGGCAGAAAATGATGGGCGAGCTGGACAATCACTTTGGCGAAGACGCCAGCGTGGATGCCGCCACCGCCAAACAGATCACCACCTATCTGGTCGCTCATGCCGCCGATAGCACCGGTTATGGCGACATGCGCCGTTGGTTGCGCGGTGTGTCGGCCTCGGCCGCACCACAGCGCATCACCGAGTTGCCCAAGTGGGTGCGCGAGCATCGCGAGGTGTCGCCGCGTGAGTGGACGCGCAAGGAAATCGCCACTAAGGCCAACTGCGTGGCCTGCCACGTGGATGCCGAGCGTGGCTACTTTGAAGATGATTGAGATGGCGTTTATGCAGACGTAATCGGGTACTGCAAGAGAGAATAATCATGAAAACCTTCCTCGCACTTTACGTGGCCGGCGTCGCGCTGATTTGGGCGCTGGCGGGTGGCGCACCGGATCAGGGTGGCGGCGCGCTGCCGTGGATGCTGCGCCATCAGGCGCTCTACCTCACCGGCCTGTGGGCCTTCTCCTTGATGTCGCTGATCATGCTGCTGGCGACCCGCCCGGCGTGGCTGGAGCGCGCCTTCGGCGGACTCGACAAGATGTATCGGACCCACAAGTGGGCCGGCATCCTGGCCATCGGCTTCGCCGCGCTGCACTGGCTGGTGGAGATGTCCGACGACATCATCAAGGCGCTGTGGGGCCGTGCGGGGCGCTTGCCCAAGGAGCACGGCGATGGAATCTTTGAGGCGCTGCGCGATATGGCGGAAGAGCTTGGTGAGTGGGCGATCTATGCCTTGCTCGCCATGCTGGTGCTGACGCTGTGGAAGCGCTTTCCCTTCCACCTGTGGCGCTACCTGCACAAGGCCATGCCGGTGCTGTATCTGGCGCTGGTGATCCATGCGGCCTTTCTGGCGCCGGTGGCTTATTGGTCGCAGCCGGTCGGCTGGATGCTGGCGGTCATGGCGGCGGCCGGGTCGACGGCAGCGCTGATGGCGCTGACCGGGCGCATCGGCCAGCGTCGGCGTCACGCCGGGACGGTGGCAGCGGTGAGCACGCCCGCCGCGGGCGTGACCGAGGTGGTGTGCCAACTGGCCGATTGGCCGGGGCATCGCGCGGGGCAGTTTGTGTTTCTCAACTTCGATCGCTTCGAGGGGCCGCACCCCTTCACCATTGCCAGTGCCGATGCGGGCGACGGCCGCTTGCGCTTCGAGATCAAGGCGCTGGGCGACTACACCGAGACACTGGCTCGCCGCGTGCAGGCCGGACAGCCGGTGACGGTCGAGGGGCCCTATGGTTGCTTCGACCACTCGCGAGCCCGCACCGGCGCTCGGCAGATCTGGGTGGCGGCCGGCGTGGGGGTAACACCTTTCCTGGCCTGGCTGGAATCCATGCAAGCGACGCCTGAACATGCGCTGTCGGCCGATCTGTACTACTGCGTGCGCAACCGTGACACCGATCCCTTTGTGTCGCGCGTGACCGACTTATGCGCGAACTTGCCGGCGGTGCGACTGACCGTCATCAGCACCGACCGCGAGGCGCCGCTGAGCGTCGAGCGAATGAAGGTGAACGGCGCGGCGGATGTGTGGTTCTGCGGGCCGAAGGCCTTCGGTGCGGCCTTGCGCGAGGGGCTGAGTCGCTGGCGGGTGCGCTTTCATCAGGAAGCCTTCGAGATGCGTTGAGCCACCCGACCGGCCCGGGCGGGTTGAAACCCGCCCTCAAGCTCGGCGTCGTAGGGCGGACAAGCCGCAGGCGCATCCGCCATCGGTGCCACGTCGGGGCCTTGTTCGGCGGATGCGCTGCGCTTATCCGCCCTACGGGGCGCGTCTCGCCGGTCAGCTGCCGCAGGCCTGAATCAAAAACTGGCGCAGGGCTTCGGCGGGCTCGGAGAGTTTGGCGTCTTTGGGCCAGATCAGGCCGACTTCCATGTGCGGGACGGCGTCGAGGATGGGCCGGGCTTCGATCTTCTTGCCTTCGAGCGACCAGGGGCGATAGACCATGTCGCTGAGGATGGTGACGCCAAAGCCGTGAGCGACCATGCCGCGGACAGCTTCCATGACACTGGTGCGGAAGGCCACGCGGGGTTCCAGACCGTTGTCGATCCAGAACCGGCGGTTGGCGTCTTCGCCGCCGTCGACGGTGAGTAAAATGTAGGGCTGCCTGGCGATGTCGGCCAGCGAGGGGTAAGGCGTTTGCAGCACCGGATGGCCTGCCGCGGCCCATAGCTGGCGGCGTGAGCGCATCAATACATGGTGGCCGAAGCGCTCGGGGTGCTCTACGTTGGAGAGTACGACCACGCCCAGTTCGAGCTTGCCGGACTCGACGGCGGCTTCCACTTCCAGCCGGCCCATGTCGTGCAGGTCCAGATCCACTTCCGGGTAGGTGGCGCGAAAGCGCGAAAACAGCGGCGGCAGGAAGTAGCCCAGCACGGTGTAGGTGGCGGCGATGCGGATGCTGCCGCTGAGGCTGTCGGCGCAGAAGCGCGGCTCGCGCAGGGCGTCTTGCACCGAGTCGAGGATGTTGCCGGCGTGCTGATAAAAGCGATGACCTTCGGCGGTGAGGACGACGCCGTGGGGCAGGCGGTCGAACAGTTTGACGCCGAGGCGCTCTTCGAGCAGCAAGATGGCATTGGTGATGGCCGACTGCGACACAAACATCTTGGCCGCGGCCATCGAGAACTGCCCGGTTTCGGCGGCAGCGGTGAAGTAGCGCAGCTGGCGGAGCGTGATTTCACTTGCCATTACTTTTATTGATACCTAAATAGAATTCTTGTGATTTTACGATAGCGATATCGTTTTCTATCATTCAGCGAAACAAGGCCAAACCACACAATGGAGGAGACGGTCTATGAACGCACCCCACAAGGATGCAGAAGCGGGCGCACTGCGCACAGTGACGTTGAACGACAAATATACGCTGCCCAGCGGGCGCGTCTATTTGAACGGTACCCAGGCGCTGGTGCGCCTGCCGATGTTGCAACGCGCGCGTGATGAGCGCGCCGGGCTGAACACCGCCGGTTTTGTCAGCGGTTACCGCGGATCGCCGCTGGGTAACGTGGACCACGAGTTCTGGCGGGCGAAGAAATTCCTCGAGCCGAACCACATCAAGTTCCAGGCCGGCATCAACGAAGACCTCGCCGCCACCGCGGTGTGGGGCACCCAGCAGGTCAACCTCGACCCGAGCGCCAAGTACGACGGCGTGTTTGCCATGTGGTACGGCAAGGGCCCGGGCGTCGATCGCACCGGTGACGTGTTCCGCCATGCCAACGCGGCGGGTACGTCCAAGTTTGGTGGCGTGCTGGCGATTGCCGGTGACGACCACGCGGCCAAGTCCTCGACGCTGCCGCACCAGACCGAGCATGTGTTCAAGGCGCTGATGATGCCGGTGCTGGCCCCGGCCGACATCCAGGAATACCTGGACATGGGCATTCACGGCTTTGCCATGTCGCGTTACTCCGGCTGTTGGGTGGCCTTCAAGGCCTTGGCAGATACCGTCGAGACCTCCGCGTCGGTGAACGTCGATCCCTTCGCGGTCGAGACCATCATCCCGACCGATTTTCCGATCCCGGCCGACGGCCTCAACATCCGCTGGCCTGATCCCCCGCTGGTGCAGGAAAAGCGCCTGCTCCATCACAAGCTGTACGCCGCGCTGGCCTACTGCCGCGCCAACAAACTGAACAAGATCGTGATCGACAGCCCGACGCCGCGTCTGGGTATCGTCACCAGCGGCAAGAGCTACCTCGATGTGCGCCAGGCGCTGGAAGACCTGGGCATCGACGACGCCGTGGCCGCCAAGATCGGCCTGCGCCTGTACAAGGTCGGCATGGTCTGGCCGCTCGAAGCCGAAGGCGTGCGCGAGTTCGCCGAGGGGCTGGAAGAGATTCTCGTCATCGAAGAGAAGCGTCAGTTCCTCGAATACCAGATCAAGGAAGAGCTCTACAACTGGAGCGAGTCGGCCCGCCCGCGCGTGATCGGCAAGTTCGACGAGAAAGGCGAGTGGTCGCTGCCGCACAGCGAATGGCTGCTGCCGGCCGCCGGCGAGCTGACCCCGGCCATGATTGCCCGTGTCATCGCCGCACGCATCGCCCGCCACTACACCTCCGACCGCATCGCCGCGCGTCTGGCCTTCCTCGAAGCCAAGGAAGCCGCGCTGGCCAAGCCGAACCGCGCCATCGCCCGCATTCCGCACTATTGTTCGGGTTGCCCACACAACTCGTCCACCAAGGTGCCCGAGGGCTCCAAGGCGCTGGCCGGTATTGGTTGCCACTACATGGCCACCTGGCTGTCGCCCGAGTCGACCCAGACCTTCTGCCAGATGGGCGGCGAGGGTGTGCCCTGGGTCGGTCAGGCCCCGTTCACCGACACCCGGCATGTGTTTGCCAACCTGGGTGACGGCACCTATATGCACTCCGGCCTGCTGGCGATTCGCCAGTCGATTGCCGCGGGTGTGAACATCACCTACAAGATTCTCTACAACGACGCGGTTGCCATGACCGGCGGTCAGCCGCATGACGGCCAGCTCTCCGTGCCGATCATCGCCCGCCAGATCGCTGCCGAAGGCATCCACAACCTGGTGGTGGTGACCGACGAGCCCGAGAAGTACGCCGGTGACGTCGGCCTGCCGGCCCACACGCCGATCCGCCATCGCGACGAACTCGATGCCGTGCAGCGCGAGCTGCGCGAGATCTCCGGCACCAGCGCGATCATTTACGACCAGACCTGCGCCGCCGAAAAGCGTCGTCGTCGCAAGCGCGGTACCTTCCCGGACCCCGCCAAGCGTGTGGTCATCAACGATCTGGTGTGTGAAGGCTGTGGCGACTGCTCGGAGAAATCCAACTGCATGTCGGTGATGCCGGTCGAGACCGAATTCGGTCGCAAGCGCACCATCGACCAGTCCGCCTGCAACAAGGACTTTTCCTGCATCAAGGGCTTCTGCCCGAGCTTTGTCACCATCGAAGGCGGCTCGCTCAAGAAGGGCAAGGCCGCCACGCCGACCGAGACCCTGTTCGCCAATCTGCCCGAGCCGACGCTGCCGGGTACGGTGGCGCCGTGGGGCATGCTGATTACCGGCGTCGGTGGCACCGGCGTGGTGACCATCGGTGCGCTGCTCGGTATGGCCGCTCACCTCGAAGGCAAGGGCGTGTCGGTACTCGACATGGCCGGTCTGGCCCAGAAGGGCGGCGCGGTGTTCTCGCATGTACGCATCGCCGACAAGCCCGAGTCGCTCTACGCAGCGCGAGTGGCCGCCGGCGAAGCCAATGCCGTGATCGGTTGCGATCTGGTGGTGGCTGCCTCTGACGACTCCATTGCCAAGATGCGCAGCGAGCACACCCGCGTGGTCATCAACAGCGACAAGAGCAACACCAGCGACTTCGTGCGCGGCTTTGCCGCTCAGGCACGTAGTGGTGATGTGCAGAAAAATCCGGACCCGCAGTTCCCGCAAGACGGGATGGAAGCGCGTATCGCCGAGGCCGTCGGCGCGGACAAGGTAGACTTCCTGGATGCCTCGCGCCTGGCCACGGCGATCATGGGTGACGCGATTGCCACCAACCTGTTCATGCTCGGCTACGCCTGGCAGAAAGGCCTGGTACCGCTGACCCGTGACGCCATCATCCGCGCCATCGAGATCAATGGTGCGGCGGTCAAGGCCAACATCACCGCCTTCCAGTGGGGCCGTGCGGCCGCGGTGGATATGGCCGTGGTGGCCAAAGCCGCCCAGCCGGCGCATGTACCGGCGCACCACACGCTGTCGACCACGGTCGATCAGGTGATTGCGCGTCGCAAAGAGCAGCTCACCGCCTATCAGGACGCCGCTTACGCCGAACGCTACATGGCGCTGGTGAACACGGTGCGCAAGGCCGAAGAGGCCGTGTCGCCGGGCATCACCCTGCTGACCGAAGCCGTGGCGCGTGGCTACTACAAGCTGCTGGCCTACAAGGACGAGTACGAAGTGGCGCGTCTGTACACCGACAGCGATTTCCTGCAGCGCGTCGAAGATCAGTTCGAAGGCGACTACAAGCTGGTCTTCCATCTGGCCCCGCCACTGCTCGCCGACAAGGACGCCGCGACCGGTCACCTGAAGAAGCGTGCCTATGGCCCGTGGATGCTCAAGGCCATGCGCTTGATGGCCCGCTTCAAGCACCTGCGTGGTGGCGCACTCGACCCCTTCGCGCGCAGTGCTGATCGCAAGCTGGACCGTGCGTTGATCACCGAGTACGAGGCGCTGATTGCCACCGTGCTGGCCGGCCTCAAGCCGAGCAACCACGAAACGGCGGTCGAGTTGGCCAGCCTGCCCGAGCAGATGCGCGGCTTCGGCCATGTGCGTGAGCGCTATGTCGAGCATGCCCGCAATCAGCAGAAAACGCTGATGGCGCGCTTCGAAGGCAAGAGCACGCTGGGCGAGTCCCAGGTGATGCGTCACATGCCGAAGGCCAAAGCCTAAGTCGCTTAAAACCCGCAGCACGCTCGCCCAAGTCGCCACAAGAGATGGCGGCGGGCGTGCTGCATCCATTCGGGTATCCGTGAGGGGTGCCCATACCAAGAAGGAAGGAGACACATCATGTCCGTATTTTCCCTGCGCGATTTCGCCGACCATGAACAGGTCGTGTTCGTTAGCGACGATGCCAGCGGCCTGAAAGCCATCATCGCCGTTCACAATTCCAACCTCGGCCCGGCCCTCGGCGGTTGCCGCATGTGGCCCTACGCCAGCGAGGAAGAGGCGATTCACGACGTGCTGCGCCTGTCGCGTGGCATGACCTACAAGTCGGCCCTGGCCGGTCTCAAGCTCGGCGGCGGCAAGTCGGTGATCATCGGCAACCCGCGCACCGACAAGTCCCCGGCGCTGCTCGACGCCTTTGCCCGCGCCCTGAACAACCTCAATGGCCGCTACATCGCCGCCGAAGACTCGGGCACCAGCGTGGCCGACATGAAGTACCTGGCCGAGCGCACCGCGCATGTGGCCGGCATCGTCGACAAGCCGACCGATGGCGGCGGCACGCGTAGCGGCGACCCGTCGCCGGCGACCGCCCTGGGCACCTTTGTCGGTATCAAGGCCGCGGTCAAGGCTCAGCTCGGCCGTGACTCGCTGGACGGCGTGCGCGTGGCCCTGCAAGGCGTGGGCAACGTCGGTTTCGATCTGGCCCAGCAGCTGCACGCGGCCGGCGCCAAGCTGTGGGTGACCGACATCCACCAGGACAACCTGAGCCGTGCCGAAGCCGAGCTGGGTGCGGTCGTGGTGGCCCCGGACGCGATCTACGGTCAGGACGTCGACGTGTTCGCCCCGTGCGCGCTGGGCGCGGTCATCAATGACCAGACCATCCCGCAACTGAAGGCCCGCATCGTGGCCGGCGCCTCCAACAACCAGCTGGCCGAAGCCCGTCATGGCTCCGAGCTGATGCGTCGCGGCATTCTTTATGCGCCGGACTACGTCATCAACGCCGGCGGCATCATCGACGTGTACTACGAGCGCACCGGTTTCGACCGCGCCGCGCTGCTGGCCCATGTCGAAGGCATTTACGGCACGCTGCTCGAAATTTTCGAGCGTGCCAGCACCGAACAGCGTCCGACGGGAGAAGTGGCCGACGCACTGGCCGAAAGTCGCTTCAAGCGCTGAGTCAGCACACGCCGGATCGCGACATCACATACATAGAAGAGTGATCCGGCCGAATTTTTCCGCGCCAAGCAGGGCGTGCGCGGAGAGCCGAATTGTTAATCAAGGATGGAGACAGCACGCATGTCAGCACTCAAACAAGGCCACGGTCAGTGGTCGTCGCGCATGGGTTTCATGCTCGCCGCGGTCGGTTCCGCGGTGGGTCTGGGCAATATCTGGAAGTTCCCCTACATGGTCGGCCAGAGCGGCGGCGCCGCGTTTGTGGCGGTCTACCTGATCTGCATCGCCATGATCGGTCTGCCGATCATCGTTGCTGAATGGATGATTGGTCGTCGTGGTCAGAAAAATCCGATCAACACCATGGCCGATCTGGCCGAGGCCAATGGCCGCAGCAAGGGCTGGGTCATGGTCGGTGTCAGCGGCACCCTGGCGGGTTTCCTGATTCTGTCTTTCTATAGCGTGATCGGTGGCTGGGCGCTGTCTTATCTGGTCGATGCTGTCAGCGGCGGTTTCAATGGCATGGACAAGGACGCCGCCGGCGCCGCCTTCTCCGGCATGCTGGGCGACCCCGGTTCGCTCACCATCTGGCACACCGCCTTCATGGCGCTGACCGCAGGGGTGGTCGCCATGGGTGTGGCGGGCGGTCTGGAGCGCGCCTCCAAGATCCTGATGCCGGCCCTCGGCGTGCTGCTGGCGCTGATGGTCGGCTACGGTGCGGCCTCCGATGGTTTCGGCCGTGCGTTGGAGTACCTGTTTGCCCCTGACTTCTCCAAGCTCACCGGCGAAGTCGTGCTGGCCGCCCTCGGCCACGCCTTCTTCACCCTGTCGCTCGGCATGGGCGTGATGATCGCTTATGGCTCTTACCTCGGCGAGAAAGTCGACCTGCTGCGTGCGGCGCGCACCGTGGCCATCATGGATACCGTGATCGCCCTCGGCGCCGGTCTGGCGATCTTTCCGATCGTGTTTGCCAACGGCCTCGACCCGGCCGCCGGCCCGGGCCTGATCTTCGTGACCCTGCCGCTGGTGTTCGGCAAGATCACCGGGGGCGTGATCCTCGGTGGCATGTTCTTCCTGCTGCTGACCTTCGCCGCACTGACCTCGGCCATCTCGCTGCTTGAGCCGTCCGTCGAGTTGCTGCAAGAGCGCACGCCGCTGGGCCGGGTGGGCGCCACGCTGCTGGCCAGCGCGGTCATCTGGGGGCTGGGCATTGCCGCGCTGTTGTCCTTCAATGTGTGGAGCGATGTGCTGATCTTCGGCAACAACATCTTCGACCTGCTCGACAAGCTGACCAGCAAGTTCCTGCTGCCGCTGACCGCCCTCGGTGCCGTGCTGTTCGTCGGCTGGTGCCTGGACCGCGAGAGCGTGCGCGACGAGTTGAACCTGAGCAGTGGCGGCTTCGCTCTGTGGAATCTGGTCGTTCGCTTTGTTGCACCGATCGGCGTGCTGGTGGTGTTTGTCTCCAGCCTCTGAGTCGCAATCGATGTCAAGAAAACGCCCGGCCCGTGCCGGGCGTTTTTCATTGGCATGGCCGGATCAAACTTGACCGCGGACCTCGCCGACATGATCGGCCGGCCTCGTGTAATGTGACACGCCTGTGCCTTTGACCTGATTGCGGAGTCCCGATGTCTGCCGAATTGCTGCCCTGCGTTGAAATCGAAACCGGCCCCCAACCCACCCATGCCGTGATCTGGCTGCACGGCCTGGGCGCCGACGGGCATGACTTCGAGCCGGTGGTCGACGCCTTCGACGAAGCCGCGTTGCCGCCCACCCGCTTCGTCTTCCCGCATGCGCCCATGCGCCCGGTGACCATCAACGGCGGCTATGTGATGCGCGCCTGGTACGACATCGTTGCGCAGGATTTTTCCAAACGCCGCGAAGACGCGGCTGGTGTGCATGAATCTGCCGCGCAGATCGAAGCCCTCATCGCCCGCGAAAACGCCCGCGGCATCCCCGACGAGCGCATCGTGCTCGCCGGCTTCTCGCAGGGCGGCGCCATCGCCCTGCACACCGCGCTGCGCCACCCCAAACGCCTGGCCGGCGTACTCGCGCTATCCACCTACCTGCCGCTGGCCGAGACCTTGAAGGATGAGGCCAGCGAGGCCAATCGTGATGTGCCCATCTTCATGGCCCACGGCCGCGACGATGGCGTGATCCCCCACGACTTCGCCTTGCAATCCTTCGCCCAGCTCACGGCCGCGGGCTACCCGATCACCTGGCAAACCTATTTCGTCGAGCACGGCATCGTGATGGAAGAGATCCGCGATGTTGAGCAGTGGCTGATGAGTGTGCTGGGTCGGTAACGCCGGGCGAGGTGTCACCGGCTTGAGCGGCACGTGAATCGAGTGCCGAGGCGAACGGGCGGCGGGATTTGGCCCAAGCCGGCCTCCTGGAAACGCACGGCGATACCATCTAGGTTGGTTTGAGCGCAGCGAAGCCCAACATCAGCGGAGCAAACATTGCGCGCCGAGTGTTGGGCTTTCGTCCTTCGCCCAAGCGACATGCGCCGTGAGCGTCCATCCGGTTTGAATCAGAAGCGATCGTTTCGCAAGGCCGCTTTCCTGGCGCGCTTCTCGGCCAGGCGCTCGGCGTCTTCAAAGCTCAATTCAGCGGGCTCGCCGGGGGTTTGGTCCAGTGGAATCACGCGCTCTCTGGGGGGTAATTCAAACTGCGCGTCAGAGGCGCGGGGCAGGCTCTTGAATTGATATAAATAGAAGGCCTCGACTTTCTCGCGCGCCCAGTCCGTTTTCTTGAGAAATTTCACACTGGAATCAATGCCGGGATTCTTGTTGAAGCAATTGATATTCAAATAGGCATAGAGAAGTTCAAAACCGTAGTGGTCGACGATTTCGGTCAGCAATTGTTTTAAACCAACGCCGTGCAACGGGTTGTTTGTGTAATCAACTTCAGCGCTCATGAGAATGCCCAAACCATTGGTAAGTGGGTCATTCTACCCGCCGCAGTGCAGATGAATGTAGCAACCGCTGCGGCGCAAGGACACGGGTGGGATGGTTTTCGAGGCGACTTTGCCGGCCACCGGCCTGACGCAGCCGACACGTATTGCAATCATCGACGCGTGCGCGGGCGCGGCAAGCGCTGGTAAGCTGGTTGTTGATCGAGGAGGGCGCGCATGAGCGAGTCTGAGGCACCGACGACGAACCGGAAGTCCCGCATCCAGCTTTGGGCGTTGCGTATTGTCATCGCCTTGGCGGTGTATGCGCTGGCGGGTTTTTTCGGGCTGCCGGCGTTGGTCAAATGGCAATTGCCGAAGCTGGCCAGCGAGCAACTTGGGCGGCAGGTCACGCTCGACGAGATGCGTTTCAATCCGTTCAGCTTGAGTCTGTCGCTGTCGGGTCTGGCGGTGGCCGAGGCGGATGGCACGCCCGACGCCGCGCGTATCGGCCGGATCGACACCGATCTGCAATGGCGGTCGCTGGCGTACTGGGGGCTGGTGTTTTCGCGGCTGAGTATTGATGCGCCGTCGCTGCGCCTGGTGCGCGTGGATGAAACGCAGCACAACTGGTCGGACGTGATTGCGCGCTTTGCGCAGTCGGCGTCGTCACCGGCTGACGAGGCGAAGCGCTCGGCCCGGTTCTCGATCAACAATATTGAGATATCCGGCGGCTCGCTGGATATTGAAGACCGTCTCGTGGGTGTCAAGCACACGGTGCGCGAGCTGACGGTTGGCGTGCCGTTTATCTCGGGCTTCCCGGCCGAGGTCGAACGCTATGTGCAGCCGGCGCTGTCGGCGCAGGTCGATGACACGGCCTTCCGGCTTGATGGCCACACCCGCCCCTTCGGCGAGGACCTCGAGACGGTGTTCGACATCGAACTCGATGCGCTCGAAATCACGCCCTACATGGCCTACCTGCCCTTCGAGCCGGCTTTCAAGTTGTTGTCTGGTGCGCTCAGCACGCAGCTTGAGCTGGCGTTTTCGGAGCCCAAGGGGCAGGGGCCGCGCTTGACGCTGGCCGGCACGGCGACGCTCGCGGCGCTCGAGGTTCAGCATCGGGATGATCGCCCGGTCATCACCCTGCCGAAAGTTGACGTAGCGATTAGCCAATTCGATGTGTTCGGCCGTTCGCTGAAAATTGATCGCATCCAGGTCGATCAGCCGGTCATTCATCTGCGTCGGCTGGCCGATGGCTCGCTCGATGTATTGCAACTGATGCCGGCCGCATCGGAGGCCCGGACACCGGAGACCCGGACACCGGAGACCCAGACACCGGAGACCCAGACACCGGAGACGGCGTTCCGTGTGGCGGTCGAACAGTTTCAGGTGAGCGGTGCTCAGTTTCATTTCAGTGACGCGGCCGCGCCGGCCGGGCCCTTCGAGACCACGCTCAAGGATATCGACGTAGGCCTCAGCGGTTTTGTCACCGATGGCAGGCAGAACGCTCAACTGACCGTTGCGGCGCGCAGTGAGTCCGGCGAGCAGATTGCGCATGAGGGGCAGCTGGCCATTGCGCCAGTGCGTGCCTCGGGCACGCTGACGCTCAGCGGCCTGCCACTGACGCATTACGCGCCGTACTACGCGAACCAGCTGGTCGGCGCGAAGCTCACGGGGGGCACGGTGGGCGTCAGCCTGCCCTACGAATTCGACGCGGCCGGGCTTCGCGTGGCGAAGGGGCAGCTCGATCTGGCCAAGCTGGCGCTGCAGCTCGATGCGCAAAAGAAGCCCTCGGTCCAGGTTGCGTCGCTGAAGGTCTCGGGCGTTGCACTGGATACGGCAGCGCGCAATGTGACCGTCGCGCGGATCGGCAGCACGGGCGGCAATGTGAGCCTGCGCCGCGCGCGCGATGGCAGCATCGACCTTGCCCAGATCGTGGCGCCGTCGGCCGAGCCAGAGGCGACAACGCCTGCCGAACCGGCCTGGAAAGTGCGTCTCGCGCAAACCGATCTCAGTGGCTGGGATGTCCGTTTTGAAGACCGCGCCGTGCGGACGCCGGTGGTGGTCGACATCGAGCGCACCGAGTTGTCGGTGGGTGCACTGGGGTCCGATCTGAGCCAGCCGGTGCCGCTCACGCTCAGCGCGGTGGTCAACAAAGGCGGCTATGTCGCGGCCAAGGGCAAGGTCGACCTCGCCTCGCTGGCGGTGGACATGCGCCTGGACGTCAAGCACTTGCCGCTGCGCGCCTTCGAGGCCTATGCGACCGAAGGCATCGAGGCGAGCCTGCGTTCGGCCAATCTGTCGCTGGGCGGGCAGCTCAGCGTGGGGGCGGCGTCGGGCCAGAGCGCGCCACCGGTGCGCTTCCGGGGCGATGCCGCCATCACCGACCTGATCGCGGTCGATACCCGTGCCAACACCGATGTGCTCACCTGGAAGCGGCTGGCGGTCGACGGGCTCGATGTGCGCACCGATCCGCTGTCGCTGTCGGCGACCGAGATCACGCTGAGCGATTTTTTCTCGCGGCTGGTACTCAGCGCCGAGGGGCGCTTGAACTTCCGGGAAATGACCGCGGCCGAAAAAGACAGCAAGCAGGCGGCCGCGGAACAGGCTGCAGCCAAGGCCGCGACGCCATCCGCGGTCAGCTCATCGTCGGTGACGCCGGGCGAGTTTGACGGCGGGGCCTCGTCGGCGGCTGCGGCCGAGCCGGTCGCGACGGCCACGGTCGCGCCACCATCGCCGGCGCTGCCGCCGATCCGCATCGACCGGATCGTGCTTGAGAAGGGCAATGTCGCCTTTGCCGATCGTTTCGTGCGGCCCAATTACGACGCCAATCTGACCGAGGTGGCCGGCACGCTCGAAGGCCTGTCGTCCGCCCCGACCAGCGTGGCCACGCTGTCGCTCACCGCTGCCATCGACCATGCCGCGCCGGTCACCATCACCGGCCAGCTCAACCCCTTGCGTGAAGACCGCTACCTCGACATCGTTGCCACCATGCGTGGTTTCGAACTGCCCACGGTGTCGCCCTACTCGGGCAAATATGTCGGTTACGGCATCGCCAAGGGCAAGCTGTCAGCCGATCTGACTTATCAAATCACCGACCGCAAGCTCACCGCCGAGAACAAGATCCTGCTCGATCAGCTGACCTTTGGCGATGCGGTTGACAGCCCCGACGCGGTCAGCCTGCCGGTGCATCTGGCGGTGGCCTTGCTGAAAAACAGCAAGGGCGAGATCGACCTGTCGATTCCGGTCAGCGGTACGCTCGACGATCCGCAGTTCAGTGTGGCCGGGTTGGTGTGGCGGGCGTTTTTCAACCTCATCGTCAAGGCGGTGACCTCACCCTTTGCCTTGCTCGGATCGGTGTTTGGTGGCGGCGAAGATCTGGCCTATGCGGAGTTTGCGCCTGGCACGCATCGCCTGTCGGCCGAGACCACCAAGAAGCTCGAATCGCTCGCCAAGGCGCTTACCGAGCGCCCCGCGCTCAAGATTGAGCTGACCGGTCAGGTCGACCCCGCCCGCGACGAGCCGGGCCTGCGCGAGCAGTGGATCCTCAACCGGATGCGCGACCGCCAACGCGAGGCCTTGCTCGATGCCGGCAAGACGCCGCCTGCGTTGGAGGACATCGAGATCCCTGCCGATCGTCGCGAAGAACTGCTCACCGAGGCCTACGATGAGGCTGACTTCGAAGGCAAACCGCGCAACTTCGTCGGCCTGACCAAATCGATTCCGGCCGATCAGATGCGTGCGCTGATGCTCAAGAACGCGCCGGTGAGTGAGGCCGACCTGGCCGCCCTCGGCAAGGCGCGTGCGCAGGCGGTGCGTGATTGGCTGGTGGGGGTAGGCAAGATCAGCGCCGAGCGGGTTTTCATGGTCACGCCGTCGGCCCGGAAAGCGCAGGACAAGGACGCCGGGCCGAGCAGTCGGGTGGTGTTTTCGCTCAAATAGCGGTGCGGCGGGCGTGCGGTCTAGTCGCGCAGGTAGCGAGTCAATCGAACGTCTACCGTGACATCGAGCGCCGTGAGGGCCGCTGCTTTTGTGCGGCCTTCGGCGTTTGCACGGTAGAAATGCGGCGTCATCACCAGCAGATCGGCGATTGCATCGGCGCCTGAAATGCTCAGCGGAAAACGGACGGTCTCGGTGGGCAGGGCGGTAAAACCGTCCGGCGCTGGCGCCTCGCTGGCACGCTCAGGCTTCAGGCTCGGGTAGATGATTTCGCGCAGTTCACGCAGATGCTCGGGGCCGGCGTCGACTTGCAACAGCACGCCGCCTGGTTTGAGCACGCGGGCAAACTCGGCATACATCGGAAAGCCGAACAGGCACAGCACCCGGTCTAGAGTGGCCGACAAGACCGGCAGCTTCGCGTTGCTGCCGACTACCCAGGCGGGGCATGCATCCTGCCTGGCGGCCGAGAGGGTGGCCCATTTCGAGATGTCGAGCCCGAGAACGGACAGTGTGTGCTCGTCGTTCGCCGCGGCGGCAAGCTGGCGCAGGTAGTAGCCTTCGCCGCAGCCTGCATCCAGGCAGCTTGCGCCTTCGGCGGGCAGGTCGAGCAGTGTCGCCCGGCTCACCGCTTCGGCGATTGGCTGATAGTGGCCGGCATTCAGGAAGCGGCGCCGGGCGGCCACCATGGCTTTGCTGTCGCCGGGGTCGCGCGAGCGCTTTTGCTGCACCGGCAACAGATGGACATAGCCCTGGCTGGCGATGTCGAAACTATGCCCGTCGGCGCAGCGCCATGCGGCGCCGTCGCGCTGCAAAGGGGCGCCGTCCAGGGGGCAGGCAAGGCGGTCGAAGGCGGTGATACGCATGCGGTGGGAGTTCTGTGAGGGCGGAGGAAACGGTGTGCCGTCATTGTAGGCCAGGAACCCTGCGGCGCTTGCGTATCCCGGTCAGGCGTCAGGGGTGTGCGGTTTCGGCGGGCTTTCTGGCGATGATGAATACGCCGCGGTTGGCCTTGGGCTGCCAGTGATGTGCGATGTCAAATCCGGCCTTGCGAAAGCTGTCGAGTAGCGCCTTTTGGGTGAATGCGCGCAGCCGGGGCAGGAGGCCAAAGACGGCGCCGACAGACACGAAGGCTTTGATGACCCGCATTTTGAGCGAGTCGCCCAGGCACATGGTGCTGCTGACAAACACGCCGCCCGGTGTGAGTAGGCGGTAGACCTTGGCGATGGCCGCATCCTTGTTGTCGAGCAAATGCAGAATGCTGTGTCCCATGACAGCGTCGAAGCGCGGACCGGTCTCGTCCAGCGTGTCGATGTTTGCGAGTTCGAAGGTGACATTGTCGATGTGAGCCGCGGCCGCTTTTTGCCGGGCGATGTCGAGCATCTTTGGTGAGATGTCGATGGCGTGGATATGCGCGACATACGGCGCATGGGCCAGCGCGGTCGATCCGGTGCCGCAGCCGAATTCGAGCACGTGCATGTCGGGCGTGAAATGCTCGCGGGTGAGCTGCAGTTTTTTTTGATACGCCGCTTCGTCAACGATCGGCTGTCTGGCGTAGCGTTCGGCAATCCGGTCCCAGAATGTTGACGCGCTTGGCATGGGCTCTTCCTTGTGTGGCTGGCGGTTTGTTGGGGCAATGCGCTTACTGAGGCGGCGAGATCCATTGGCCGATGCCGAGCGCGTTCATGGCGAGTTCGACTGAGAAGGCGGCGAGGATCATGCCCATCACGCGGGTCAGGATCGAGGCGCCACTCACGCCGATGACCTTGATGATCCGGGTCGACATCAGCAGCAAGAGCAAGGTGACTCCGAGGATGGCGATGGTGACCAGCGCCGTGCCGATCTGCACCGGGATCGGGTGGACATGGTTGTCCGTCAGAAGAATGACCGCGAGGATCGCGCCAGGCGTGGCGGTGGCCGGAATGGCCAGGGGGAATACGGCGATGTCGTGCTCGGGCTCTTGCCGCGGCGAGGGCGTGTCGGCGCCGAAGATCATCTTCAGGCCAAAGAGAAACAGGATGATGCCGCCGCCGAGCTGGAAGGACGCGAGACGGATGCCCATGGCGTTGAGAATCAGCTGTCCGATGACAATGGAGCCGAGCAGCACTGCGCCCGCGTAGAGCACGGTCTTGTACGCGGTTCGCCGACGGTTCTCGGCCGACAGGTGCGCGGTGAGGCCGGTAAATAGCGCCATCGTGCCGATCGGGTCGATGGTGGCCCAGATGATGAGTGCATCCTGGCCGAGTTTTTCCAGCATGGTGCTTCCTTGAAGGGCGCGGGCAGCATTGCGCGCGTTATCTGTTTTTGTTGTGCGCGGCGCGGTTGGGATGTCGATCCGGCCCGGATGCTAGCGCGTGGCTCAATGAAAGACAGCCGATTTTCGCCAAAGTGCCGCAGTCGGGTGCAATATCGGCGCCGTACGGCAACCCCCGGCATGGCTACCTATACTGGGGTCAGACACACCCACGACCCAGGAGACCGCCATGAGCGCGCATGTTTACAAGATCATCGAGCTGGCCGGCTCGTCCGCGACCAGCACTGACGACGCCATTCGCAATGCCATCGCCCGCGCAGCTGAAACCGTCGATCATCTCGATTGGTTCGAAGTCATCGAGTCGCGTGGCCACATTGTGGACGGCAAGATTGCGCATTTTCAGGTCAAGCTGAAGGTCGGGTTCCGGCTCGACTAGATGAGAAACCCCGGAACCCTGGGCGTAGATCGAACTGACGCCAGCAACGCTGATACCGTTTGAGCTCTTGTCGCGGGAATGCCGCGCGCGGTCCTTGTCCGTCCACCAGACGCGCGCCGCAATGGCCAGCGGACACGGCTGCAGCGGCACACCTGCGGTCAGGTCAGGTGTTGCAGCACGATGCTCGGTGCGATGCTGTAGGGCAGGGTAAAGAAGGCGACCGTGGCCACGGCCAGCATGGTGCCGGTGACGACGGCGAGAAGTTCGCGGGAAAATGCAGTCTGGCGGAATTTCATGATGAGCTCCTTTGGCGCGATGCGCGCATTGTCGTGATGACGTGGTGCCTGCCTGGCGATCCGTGATGCCGATGCGCCAGCCGTGAATGCATTCTCGTCGGGTGGACTTGAACAGCGTCTGAAGTCCGCGTTCATCGAGCGTTCATCGCCCGGCGCCCGAAAGAAAAACCCCCTGCCGACCCAGAGTCGGCAGGGGGCTGTGCAGGGCAGAAGCGCGAAGCGCATTCCGCAGCTTGAGGTGATAGAAGTGCCGCCGCTTGGCGGAAGCGCTTTGCTGACGCGTCCTGCGCCAGCGTCGCTCCGCGACTAGTCTGTATTCTGGCCAATTCGCCAAAGAACGCCCGATGGGTCAAACAGGCAAAAATCCCGCATTTTCCAGGGCTGCTCAGCCAGGTCGGTGACGCTGACCCCGTACTTTGAAAGCACGCCACTCTCGTGGACATGATTCCACCACGCGTCCACATCCTCGACGAGGATATGCATCATGAAGTTCTCCGCAAGCGCCTCTGCGCAGAAGTCCTGGAGCAAGAAGCTGACATGCCCAAAATGAAAGTAGGCAATGCCGCCGCCTTCCGACGCCATGGTGAATCCGAGATCCTTGTAGAACTGCTTGGAAACCTCGAAGTCCTTCGACGGAACGAAAGCCTTGATTTCAGAGACCTTGAGATTCGCCAAGTTTCTCTCCTGTGATGTCGAACGCCGCCAATCGGGTTGTATAGCGGCGAGGGAGCTGATCAGTGTCGCCGAAACGGGGGCGCCGGTCGGACGGAAAGCCTTCGGCATTGGGGTCAGTCTTTAAATCCAACATTTCCGTACTCGAACCACTGGTCAAACTGATCTACTGCGCAGATTGGGATGTCGTATTTCAAGACCTGACCCCGTTTCCTAAGCGAACAGTATTGAGACCTGACCCGTCGCCAAAGGTGACCGACGCTGCGCGGGTTCATCGCGCAGCGTCCAGAGAGCGAAGCGAACGGGGGCGACAGCAGGGTTGGGCCTCTCATTGGGGAATCAGAGCGACTGTGCCGACGGGTGCAGGATGCACAGGCCAGCGATTGCCAAGCTCAGCAATGGCCACTTGCACGCGACTGGAATTGGGATGTGCGGCAACCACAACATAGCGTGCCGCCGCCGGGACTGCTATGCGGGTGCCGTAGAAATACTCGTACAAGCCCGGGAAGACTTGATGTCGGTTCCACTGAATTGGGAGATCCATTTCCTCGGCAATCGGTTGCTTCGCTGCGTCAAGGAAGATGAATATGGGGTCGGGATATGTCGCCTTTGGCAAGTACCCAGTGTGGAGGGCTTGAACGGCTAGAAAACTAACACTTGGCGGTAGAGAAAGAGCTTCAACATAGGCTGACCCTACCGACAAGATAAATACAGGCGACGACGTGGAAAGCTCAATTTTTGTTCTTTCTCCCGGCTGCAGCGGCTTGAACTGAAGCTGGTCATAGCTGTTACAGCATGGTTTCGCAGACGCCAACGAATTTCGAACTTCTGTGACAGGCACGCCAGCGCATGCGGTAACCAACAACGCAAGTACAAACGACGCAATAAGTGACTGCATGTGAGTCATGTTTGACGGCTCCAATATACGGCCTGAGAGGCCCAACGAATTAGTTGTGGGGCCGGGAAAAATGCGCAGCATTTTGGACGGTCCCACACGAACGTATTGTTGGGCGAAAGCGCAGATTTAGTGCTCATTGAAACCCAGCCCCAGCGTTTGTTGAAGATACCGAGAACACTCAAGCGCCTCGTTCCTTGAGGGCAGTACGATGCCATACAGCGTTACGACCGCAAGCGGCCCCGCAGCCCCGGGTACAGAAACACCCCAAACCTTACTCTGAAGGTCCGAAAAATACTCTGGCTTTGCCGTACGTACTCGCTCTGGCCAAGGAAACACCTCACCCTCTCTCGGGAGCTCCGAGACGTCCAGTTCACCGTCGGCATAGCCCAACGGAACAGTGGGAGACGAAAAAATCGGGAGCGTAAGGGGTCACGGGAGCGTAAGGGGTCAGGCCTAGCTTAATAGCATCAATGCGCGCCACGCCCCCTGGCAGCGCGCACTACCCGGCCAACGGTAGTGAAGTGCACGCCAAAGTGCTCGGCGATCTGTTGGTAGCTGTAGGCGCCGGTCGCGTGTGCGGCCACCATCGCCGCATCGCGGTCTTGATGCGTCCGCGCGATTGCGCCGAGTGCAGGCGGCGGCGGTCGCCGCTGGGCCTTCGGAATGTTCACCGTGTCAGCCGTCTTCGCGTGTTTCAGGCTGCGCGCCACAAAATCATCGTCACCCAGGAATACCTGCCCCTGTAGATGATTCCAGATCGGCTCCGCGCCGACCCCTTCTGCGACAAACTTCATGTAACGCCGAATCGCATCCGAGCGCCGCTTGGCAAAGGCCGCCAGCAGTCCATCGGTCGCCAACCATGGCGGAGCGTCCGCCGCACCGAGCATCGCCAGGTAGCTGCTCCACGGCCACGCACCGGGGTCATCCACCATCCGCGCGCGCACGGGATTCAGAACGACGTAACGTGCAAGCTCCAGCAGATAGCTGTCGCCATCGACCAGAATCGCCTTGAAACGCCCTTGGAACAAATGCCCGCCACGCCGGTGGCGACGGTTGCTGTACTGCGTGAACACGCCATTGAGCTGACGCATGCCCTTCGACAGGTTGCCATCCGGAGTCTCGATAACCAGATGGTAGTGATTTGTCATCAGGCAGAAGGCGTGGCAAACCCAGTTGAAGCTCTCAGCCACCTGACCCAACAGCGCCAGGAAACTTTCCCGGTCGGCATCGTCTTCGTAAATCGCCTCGCGTCGATCGCCACGGGAAGTGACATGATAGAGGGCGCCAGAAAACTCGATTCGGATGGGACGGGTCATGACCTGAACGGTATCACCTACGCTTGCCGACTGCTACCAATCTAGACCTGACCCCTGCCCCTCTGACCCCTGCCCCTCGTCGAAGGCGGGGTAAGCCGCCGCGGGGTCGTAATTTAGGCTGGCTCGGGAGGCGAGAGCGCGTCTGCCAGTGCGCGAACGATGGTCAGCTGCTCGCCGGGCGGTGTCATGCAGATGAGGAGCTTTCGGCGAGCCCAAGCATCGGATAGCGCAACGATGCGGGTCCCCGCTTCGCGGTGACGCGACGCTGCGCTCGCTGGCATGACCGCAGCACCAACACCTGTCGCCACCACCTGCGCAATGGCGTCAAAGCTACCGAGGCGCACTCTATGACGCGGGATGCGGCCGCTGCGGCTGGCCTGGGCAACCAGGAAGCGGCTGAGCCCGCTGTCCCGGGCCAATCCTACGAATGGGAGCTCCAGCAACTCGCGGAACGCGAGCGACCGGCGACGCCCTATGGACCAGCGACTTGGCAGAAGTGCTACCAAACGATCGTCAACCCATCGACGCACGTTCAGTCCGGAGGTGTCGACGTAGTCGGCCACGATGCCGAGATCGGCGGTTCCACGGCGCAGTGCGTCGATCACCGCATCGCTCGGCAGTTCCTGTACGTCGACATCGATATCAGGGTTCGTCATCAGGAAGCTGGCGATCGCGCGCGGCAGGGTCTCCGAAATCGCCGCGGTGTTGCACAGAAGCCGTACGGTGCCGCGTAACCCGTCCCCGAAGCTCGCCATTTCGACGTGCAGCGATTCGAGTTCTGCCAAGACGCGATTTGCCTGGCGCGCTAGCGTGCGACCGGCATCGGTTGGGGTAGCACCACTCCTTGAACGATCCAGCAAGCGAGTTCCCGTAGCGTCCTCCAAAGCCTTGAGGCGCGCACTTGCCGCGGCAAGTGAAAGATTCACGGCTGCAGCAGCGGCGGTGATCGTGCCATGCTCCATGACTGTTGCGAAGAGGTGCAGATCGAACGGGTCGATGCGGTAGTCGACAGTGCGGCGCGGTCTACTGGTCACGGACTTCATCCTACGGAATATCCGAAGGATACATGCGGGGCAATCAGATAGACAGTGCGTCCCTGCAGCCGACACCATGCAGCCATGGATACGTTTCAATTTCCGATCGTGATCGCGGTGTTCGTTCTTGCAGGCGCCGTGAAGGGGATTACCGGCATGGGATTGCCAACGGTTGCAATGAGCTTGCTGGGGCTGTGGATGGCCCCGGTGCACGCCGCGGCACTGGTTGTCGCCCCATCGTTTGCGACCAACGTGGCGCAATGCCGTGGACCGCACCTGCGCCCACTGGCTGTGCGCCTGTGGCCCGGCTGGGTCGCTATCGCGATCTTCACGGTTGCCACGCCTGGGTTTGATGGCACGGAGACCGCTAGCTCGGCGAAGGGCTGGCTGGGCAGCAGCCTGATTGTCTACGGAGTGTGGGGGCTATGGCGCCCAGTCCTCCCTGTCCTCTCGGCGCGCAACAGGTGGTTCAGCGCGACTGCAGGGGCCGCAACCGGCGTGGTCACTGCGCTCACTGCCGTCTTCGTCCTCCCGTGGGTCCCCTACCTGCAATCGATCCGCCTGAACAAGGACGAGATGGTGCAAGCCCTGGGGCTATCGTTCACCGTCGCCACACTGGCCTTGGCTGTTCGAGTGCATGAGTCGGTGCCACTCGGCGAGTGGTCGATCTCGGCGGGAATCGCCGTATGCGTGGCACTTGCGGGTGCCTTCGGTGGTTTGAAACTTGGAGAAGTGCTGCGAGGGCGCCTCGCCGGCCCCGCATTCCAGAAGGCGCTGTTTGTGGTCTTCATCGCCCTCGGCATGGCCAACCTCATTCGAGCCGGATGATACGAAATGGACGGTCAGACAGATCTGCTCACCGTTGCCGCGTTACTCGAGCGGGCGTATCGGTTGGCGCTCGTGCTCCAGGACGATGCCTCAACCGGGAGTGATCCCAGCCGGTTCGTCGCCAGCGAACTCGTCGATGTGCTTGATGACGCTCGCGTTACGCTCCTCAGGGCGGCCGCTTACTAATAACTACATAGGTTAGCGGACATTTCTTGTCGGGATGCGATAATGCGGCATGAGCAAGAGAGACGGTCGTTCGATATCGCACGAGGCGATGGAGGAGATACGGATTCGGGCCGTCGGAGCAAGTCTGTCTTCGTGTCGATATCACTCCCTACGCTCCCACGTCTTCCCAGCCCCGCCTGTCCGCTGCACGCACGCCGATCCGCCAAAAATCGCATTCCGAAAGGAATGAATACGAAATTTCTCCCGATGACAAGCGCCACCATCAAGCGCCTCAGCATGTAGCAACCAACACCGCCTCACCAAGCACACCCCAAGAAAAACCCGCCACACAGGCGGGTCGAAAGATGCTCCAGCAGACCGACGGCAAGCCGTCGCAAAGCAACACCGGACCTACCGCCTCGCATACCCCCTCGCCATTTCCTCCAACGGCACCATCCGGATCCGGCTCGCATGCCCGGCCGTGCCGAAGGCTTCGAAGCGGGACTGGCAGATCTGGCGGGCGGCGTCGCGGGCGGCTTTGAATAATTTGCGGGGGTCGAACTCGCGCGGGTTTTCGACGGCGAGGCGGCGGATGGCGCAGCTCATGGCGAGGCGCAGGTCGGTGTCTATGTTGATCTTGCGCACGCCGCTCTTGATGCCTTCGACGATGGCTTCGACCGGTACGCCGTAGGTCTCGCCGATGTCGCCGCCGTATTCGCGGAAGATGGCGAGCCATTCCTGCGGGACGCTGGAGGCGCCGTGCATGACGAGGTGGGTGTCGGGGATGCGCTGGTGGATGGCGCGGATGCGGTCGATGGCGAGGATGTCGCCGGTGGGTGGGCGGGTGAATTTGTAGGCGCCGTGGCTGGTGCCGATGGCCACGGCCAGCGCGTCGACGCCGGTGGCGGCGACGAAATCAGCGGCTTCGGCGGGGTCGGTGAGGAGCTGGTCGTGGGCGAGCGTGCCTTCGGCGCCCACGCCGTCTTCTTCGCCGGCCTGGCCGGTTTCGAGCGAGCCGAGGCAGCCGAGCTCGCCTTCGACGCTGACGCCGACGGCGTGGGCCATTTCGACCACCTTTTGGGTGACATCGACGTTGTAGGCGTAGCTGGCGGGGGTTTTCATGTCGTCGCGCAGCGAGCCGTCCATCATCACGCTGGTGAAGCCGGAGCGGATGGATTGCTGGCACACGGCGGGGCTGGCGCCGTGGTCCTGGTGCAGGCAGATGGGGAGGTGGGGGTGTTGCTCGGCGGCGGCTTCGACCATCTTGCGCAGGTAGGCTTCTCCCGCGTAGCCGCGCGCGCCGGCGCTGGCCTGGAGGATGACGGGGCTGTCGGTGGCGTGGGCGGCGGCCATGATGGCCTGGATCTGTTCCATGTTGTTGATGTTGAAGGCGGGCACGCCGTAGCTGTGTTCGGCGGCGTGGTCGAGCAGTTGGCGCAGGGCGATCATGGGCATGGGAGGTCTCCGGAATTTCGATTTTTGGCAGGCTGGTGCCCGCCGGTTGGGGATGTGGGGTGGCGGGTTGAAACCCGCCTTTGGGGGCGTAGGTTGGGTTGAGCAACGCGAAGCCCAACAAGCCACGCCAGAGATGGGCACATCGCCCGTTGGGCTTCGCTCCGCTCAACCCAACCTACGCCGTGGCCATCGTTGTCGGCTGGCGTTGCCGGCCGCCGGCGCGGGCCTTGAGGGCGGCGACGGCGGGCAGTTCGCGGCCTTCGAGAAACTCCAGGAAGGCGCCGCCGCCGGTAGAGATGGTGTCGATGGCGTCGGTAACGCCGAAGGCGGCGATGGCGGCCAGGGTGTCGCCGCCGCCGGCGATGCTGTGGCCGGGGCTGGCGGCGATGGCGCGGGCCAGGGCACGCGTGCCGGCGGCGAAGGGCGCAAGCTCGAAGACGCCGAGCGGGCCGTTCCAGACGATGGTGCCGGCGCCGAGCATGATGGCTTCGATGGCCGCGTCGCTGGCAGGGCCGACGTCGAGGATCATCTCGCCGGGCGGCACGGCGTCGATGGCGCGGATGTGGGGCGTGGCGTCGGCGGCGCAGCGGGTGGCGGTGATGACATCCTCGGGCAGCCACAGGCGGCTGCCGCGCTCGGCCATGCGGGCGGCGATGCGGCGGGCGGCGTCGAGCAGGGCGGGTTCATAGAGCGAGCTGCCCACGCCGTGGCCGCGCGCGGCGATGAAGGTGTTGGCGATGCCGCCGCCGACGATGAGGGTGTCGACCCGGTCGGCGAGGCGTTCGAGCACGGTGAGCTTGGTGGACACCTTCGAGCCGCCGACCACCGCCACCAGCGGGCGGGCCGGCTGGGCCAGGGCGCGGCCGAGGGTGTCGAGCTCGGCGCACAGCAGCGGGCCGGCGCAGGCGATGGGCGCGGCCAGGGCGAGCGCGTGGGTGGTGCACTGGCTGCGGTGGGCGGCGGCGAAGGCGTCGTTCACATAGATGTCGATCCAGCGCGCGATGCGCCCGGCCAGCGCGGCGTCGTCGGCCAGCTCGCCGATATTGCCGCGGCAGTTTTCGAGCAGCACGATCTCGCCTGGGTCGAGGCGGAACTTGCCGTGCGTCCAGTCGCCGAGCAGCGGCACGGGCTGGCCGAGCAGTTCGGACAGGCGCACGGCGACCGGGGCGAGCGAGTCGGCATGGGTGAGCGCGCCTTCGACCGGGCGGCCCAGGTGCGAGGTGATCATCACCGCCGCGCCGGCCGCCAGGCAGTGGCGGATGCCGGGCAGCACGGCGCGCAGGCGGGTGTCGTCGGCCACTTCGCCGTGGGGCGTCATGGGCACGTTGAGGTCGGCGCGGATGAACACGCGCTGGCCGCGCAGGGCGAGGTCTTCGAGTCTGAGGATGTTCATTGCGCTGCCTCCATCATGGCCACGGTGGTGTCGAGCATGCGGTTGGAAAAGCCCCATTCGTTGTCGTACCAGGCGGTGACTTTCACCAGGTTCTCATCCACGCGCGTCAGCGTGGTGTCGAAGATCGCGGAGTGGGCGTCGTGGTTGAAGTCGCAGCTCACCAGCGGCGCGTCGTTGATGGCGAGGATGCTGGCCAACCGGCCGTGGGCCGCTTCGCGCACCAGGTCGTTCACCTCGGTGACGCTGGTGGCGCGGCTGGCGATGAAGGTGAAGTCGGTAAAAGACACATTGGGCGTGGGCACGCGGATGGCGAAGCCGTCGAGCCGGCCGGCCAGCTCGGGTATCACCAGCCCCACGGCCGCGGCGGCGCCGGTTTTGGTGGGGATCAGCGACTGGGTGGCGCTGCGGGCGCGGCGCAGGTCGGTGTGATAGACGTCGGTGAGCACCTGGTCGTTGGTGTAGGAATGCACCGTGGTCATCAGCCCGCGCTCGATGCCGAGCGGGCCGTGCAGCGCCCAGGCCAGCGGCGCCAGGCAGTTGGTGGTGCAGCTGGCGTTGGACACCACCTGGTGGGCGGCGCGCAGGGTGTGGTGATTGACGCCATAGACGATGGTGGCGTCCACGTCCGCCGCGCCGGGGGCGGAGATCAGCACCTTGCCGGCGCCGGCGGCCAGGTGTGCGCCGGCGCTGGCCTTGCTGGTGAACAGGCCGGTGCATTCGAGCACCACGTCCACGCCCAATTCACGCCAGGGCAGTTTGGCCGGGTCGCGCTCGGCGCTGACATGGATCATGTCGTCGTCGATCACCAGATGCCCGTCGGCCACTGCCACCGCATGGCCGAAGCGGCCGTGCACGCTGTCGTGGCGGGTGAGGTGGCCGTTGGTCTCGGCGTTGCCCAGATCATTGATGGCAACGATCTCCACGGGGTGGCGCTTGCCGCCCTCGTAGAAGGCGCGCAGCACGTTGCGGCCGATGCGACCGTAACCGTTGATGGCGATGCGGATGGTCATGGGTGTCTCCGGTGGTTTTGAATTCGGGGGGGCGTAGGGTGGAAGAGCGCCGCAGGCGCGTCATCCGCCATGCCTCGCGTGAGCTGCGATGGCGGAAGGCGCTGCGCTTTTCCGCCCTACGTCACGAGATCTTTTGCCGCGGCCACGACAGCCTCGACGGTGAAGCCGAAGCGTTCGGCCAGGGCCTCGGCGGGGGCCGACTCGCCGAAGCGGTCGATGCCGAGTACGGCGCTGCGCGGGGCGCCGGCGAGAGTTTTCCACCACAGGTCGGGCTGGGCGGCTTCGACGGCGAGGCGGGGGAGCTCGGGCGGCAGCACGGCGTTGCGCCAGGCGGTGTCCTGCCGGTCGAAGACGCTGGTGCTGGGCATCGACACCACGCGCGCGGCGATGCCCTCGGCGGCCAGGCGCTCGCGCGCGGCCATGGCCAGCGCGACTTCGGCGCCGGTGGCGAGGATCGCCAGCTGCGGCGCGTCGGCATCGGCCAGCACATAGCCGCCGCGGGTGATGGCGTCGAGCTGGGCGTCGCTGCGGTTTTGATGGGGCAGGGCCTGGCGCGACAGGGCGAGCAGGCTGGGGCCGTCGGCGCGGGCGACGGCGGCGTTCCACGCGGCCTGGGTTTCGACCGCGTCGCAGGGGCGCCACACGTCGAGGCCGGGGATCAGGCGCAGGCTGGGCAGGTGCTCGACCGGCTGGTGAGTGGGGCCGTCTTCGCCGAGGTGGATGGCGTCATGCGTCATCACATACACCACGCGCAGGCGCATCAGCGCGCTCATGCGGATGGCGTTGCGGGCGTAGTCGGAAAAGACCAGAAAGGTGGCGCCAAAGGGCAGGTGGCCGCCGTGCAGGGCCATGCCGTTGAGCGCCGCGGCCATGCCGAATTCGCGCACGCCCCAGTGGATGTGGCGGCCGGGGCGGGTGGCTTCGGGGTTGGCATGCAGGGCGCCACAGCCGGGCCAGTCGGTGAGGTTGGAGTGGGTCAGGTCGGCCGAGCCGCCGAGCAGTTCGGGCAGGGCGCGGGCGATGCGTTCGATGGCGTTCTGGCTGGCCTTGCGGCTGGCGATGGTGGCCGCGTCGTTGTGCGCGCGGCGTAGCAGGGCGGTGCTGAGCACCCGCCAGCTCACCGGCAGCTCGCCGCGCTGGCGGCGTTGGAACTCGGCGGCCAGCGCGGGGTAGGCGCTGCGGTAGGCTTCGAAGGCCGTCTGCCACTCGGCCTGCCGGCGGGCGCCGTGGGCGCGGGCGTCGAAGCTCTCGCGGATCTCGTCGGGTATCACGAAGGGGGCGTGCGGCCAGCCGAGCGCGGCGCGGGTGGCGGCGATTTCGTCGGCACCCAGCGGCGCGCCATGCACGCCCGCCGTGCCGGCGCGTGCCGGGCTGCCGTGGCCGATGGTGGTGCGGCAGCAGATGAGGGTGGGGCCGATGTCGTTGTCGGCATTGGCCAGCGCCTCGCGGATGGCGCGGTCCACCGCCTCGACATCATGGCCGTCGATACGCTCGACCACGTTCCAGCCATAGGCGCGGAAGCGCGCCGGGGTGTCATCGGCAAACCAGCCGGCTACGTCGCCGTCGATGGAGATGCGGTTGTCGTCCCACAGGCAGATGAGTTTGGACAGGCGCTGCACGCCGGCAAAGCTGGCGGCCTCGTGGCTGATGCCTTCCATCAGGCAGCCGTCGCCGAGGAAGACCCAGGTGCGGTGGTCGACGATGGCGTGGCCGGGCCGGTTGAACTCGGCCGCCAGCCGCTTCTCGGCCAGCGCCATGCCCACCGCGTTGGCCAGGCCCTGGCCGAGCGGGCCGGTGGTGGTCTCGACGCCGGGCGTGTGGCCGACCTCGGGGTGGCCGGGGCAGCGGCTGTCGAGCTGGCGGAAGCGCTTGAGTTCGTCGAGCGGCAGGTCGTAGCCGGTGAGGTGGAGCAGGGCGTAGAGCAGCATCGAGCCATGACCGTTGGAGAGCACGAAGCGGTCGCGGTCGGCCCAGGCGGGGTCGGCCGGGTCGTGCCTGAGATGGCGGGTCCACAGCGCGACGGCGATCTCGGCCATGCCCATCGGCATGCCGGGGTGGCCGGAGCGGGCGGCCTCGACAGCGTCGATGGCCAGAAAGCGCAGCGCGTTGGCGCGCAGGGTGTCGAGGGCGGCGGTGGCGAGGCGGGCGGTCATGGGCGGTCTCCGGGCAAGTTGGGGGGCGGTGTGTCGCGGCGTTCGGGTAGGGCGGATAAGCCGAAGGCGCATCCGCCGTGTCCCGCATGAGGCGCTGCCGGCGGATGCGCTGCGCTTATCCGCCCTACGGAGTGATTGGCGCGGATCACAGCAACTGCCTCCGCTGCTCCATCAGCCGCCACACGAAGGGGGTGAAGATCAGCTGCATGGCCAGCTCCATCTTTCCGCCCGGCACCACGATGGTGTTGGCGCGGCTCATGAAGCTGTCGTGGATCATGTTTTGCAGGTAGGGGAAGTCGATGCCCTTGGGGTTGGCGAAGCGGATCACCACCATCGATTCGTCGGCGGTGGGGATGGCGCGGGCGATGAAGGGGTTGGAGGTGTCCACCATCGGCACGCGCTGGAAGTTCACATGGGTGCGGGCGAACTGCGGGACGATGTAGTGCACATAGTCGTGCATGCGCCGCAGGATGGTGTCGGTGACCGCCTCGGTGCTGTAGCCGCGCATGGACTTGTCGCGATGCAGCTTCTGGATCCACTCCAGGTTCACCACCGGCACCACGCCGATGAGCAGGTCGACGAAGCGCGCCACGTCGATCTCGCCGTCGGCCACCGCGCCGTGCAGCCCTTCGTAGAACAGCAGGTCGGTGCCGGTGGGCAGGTCTTCCCACGGGGTGAAGCTGCCCGGCTCCTGTTTGTAGGGGGCGGCCTCTTCGGCGTTGTGCAGGTATTTGCGCCGCTTGCCCTGGCCACATTCGCTGTAGTGGCGGAAGAGGTTTTCCAGCTCGCCGAAGAGGTTGGCCTCGGGGCCGAAGTGCGACAAGCGGTTTTCGCCGCCGGCTTCGTGCTCGGCCATCTTTTCGCGCATCTGCAGGCGGTCGAAGGCGTGGAAGCTGTCGCCCTCGATGGTGGCGGCGGTGACGCCCTCGCGGCGGAAGATCTCCTCGAAGGTGCGCTGCACGGTGCTGGTGCCGGCGCCGGAGGAGCCGGTGATGGCAATGATGGGATGACGGTCGGACATGGTGTTGCCCTCGTGCGGATGGGGAATTGGGGTGGAGGGTAGGTTGGGTTGAGCGCAGCGAAGCCCAACACGCGGCATGGGCACCCGGCACGGCATTGCACGTTGGGCTTCGCTGCGCTCAACCCAACCTACGCCGTCATGAACAAACCACGGGTGTTGAACAGCGGCGCGTCGTGGTGGTCGCCACCGAGTACCGGTTCGGCGTGGTAGCGCTCGATGCGCTCGACCTCGTCGCGCGAGCCGAAGACGAAGCCGATGCGCTGGTGTGCCGATTCGGGCGCGACTTCGAGCACCGGGCGCACGCCGGTGGAGGCGCGGCCGCCGGCTTGCTCGATGAGCCAGCCGATGGGGTTGGCCTCGTAGAGCAGGCGCAGCCGGCCGGGCTTGGCCGGGTCTTTGCGGTCGCGCGGGTAGAGGAAGACGCCGCCGCGGGTGAGGATGCGGTGGGCTTCGGCCACCAGCGAGGCGACCCAGCGCATGTTGAAGTCCTTGCCGCGCGGGCCGCTCTTGCCGGCCAGGCATTCGGCCACGTAGCGCGCCACCGGCGCCTCCCAGAAGCGCGAGTTGGAGGCGTTGATGGCGAACTCCTGAGTCGCCGGCGGAATGCGGATGTCGTCACGGGTGAGGAAGAACTCGCCCAAGACGGGGTCGAAGGTGAAGCCCGCCACGCCGCGCCCGACGGTGAGCACCAGCAGCGTCGAGGGGCCGTAGATGGCATAGCCCGCGGCCACCTGGCGCGTGCCCGGCTGCAGGAAGTCGGCCTCGGTGGCGGCCTCGCCGGGGCGCGGGCTGCGCAGGATGGAGAAGATGGAGCCGACCGAGACATTCACGTCGATGTTGGACGAGCCGTCGAGCGGGTCGAACAGCAGCAGGTATTTGCCGCGCTTGTGGCCCTCGGGAATCGGGATGGGCGCTTCGTTCTCTTCCGACAGCATGCCGGCCAGGGCGCCGCCCCAGTGGGTGGCGCGGCGGAAGATGTCGTCGGCCAGCACGTCGAGCGTCTGCTGGGTTTCGCCCTGCACGTTGGTGGCTTCGAGGGCGCCGAGCACGCCGCCCAGCGCGCCGTGCGCGACCGCCCGCGAGATGGCCTTGCAGGCCTGGGCGACCTGCAGGATCAGGGCGTTGAACTCGCCCGTGGCGCCGGGGTGGCTGCGCCGCTGGGAGATCAGGTACTCGGTGAGCGTGGTGCGTTCCAGGCTGAACATGCGTGTCTCCTCGCATTTTTTTGGTGTGCGTCGGGCCGGGTGTTGGCGGGTTTCAACCGGCCATCAGTAGTCGCTGCGCTCCGGGATACGGTCGGGGTCGTAGGCGTCGATCTCCGCGTCCGGCGGCGCCTGGCCGACCAGGGTCGGCGGCGTTGGGTGGAAGTGGCGGCTGGCGCGCACGTCGGCGGCGGTGAGGATCTGCAAGTCGTCGGCGGCGACCGGCGTCGCGCCGTCGAACAGGCGCAGCGCCTGGCGCAGGCGCATGCGGTCGAGCGCATTGCGCACGCTGCGGGCGTTGGCGAAATGCGGCTTGGCGCGGCGGTGGTGCAGGTAGTCGTCGAAAGCGGCGCGGCCGGCGGCGTCGAAACGGTAGTTCCAGTCGGCCAGCATGCGCTCGGCGATCTGGGCCAGTTCGGCGTTGTTGTAGTCGGGGAACTCGACATGGTGGGCGATGCGCGACTTCATGCCGGGGTTGGATTCGAAAAAGCGGTCCATGCGATCGGCGTAGCCGGCGAGGATCACCACCAGGTCGTCGCGCTGGTTTTCCATCACCTGCAACAGGATCTCGATGGCCTCCTGGCCGTAGTCCTTTTCGTTCTCGGGGCGGAACAGGTAGTAGGCCTCGTCGATGAACAGCACGCCGCCCATGGCGCGCTTGAGCACGTCCTTGGTTTTGGGCGCGGTGTGGCCGATGAACTGGCCGACCAGATCGTCGCGCGTGACCGCCACCACATGGCCTTTGCGCACATAGCCGAGGCGCTGCAGGATCTCGGCCATGCGCAGCGCCAGCGTGGTCTTGCCGGTGCCGGGGTTGCCGGTGAAGCACATGTGCAGCGAGGGCGGGGTGCTGGCCAGGCCGAGGCGCTCGCGCACGCGGTCGACCAGCAGCAGGGCGGCGATCTCGCGCACCCGGCGCTTGACCGGCGCCAGACCGACCAGCTCGGCGTCGAGGCGGTCGAGCACGTCGGCCACGCCGGCCTCGCGGTATTCGGCGGCCAGGTCGATGGTGTCGGTCGGGGCGGCGAGGGGCTGGGTCATGTCGGTCTCCGGTGCGTGTGCTTGGGGCGGCGCAGCTTGGCTTGGGCGCGGCGAAACCCAAGCTGGGGCGTTGCCGGCTCAGTCGGTGGTTGTTGGGCTTCGCTTTGCTCAACCCAACCTACGTGGCGTAGCGCTCGCCCTCGGGCTGGCGGCCGACGGCGTAGCTCTCCAGCGTGTAGTGCAGCGTGCGGCCGGGGCCTTCGCGCCGCACCAGGCGGAAGCCGGGCTCGACCGCCGGGCGGCCGACGATGAAGGACAGGCGCACCGACTCCCAGCCCGCGCTCGGGTCGAAGGCGTTGATGCGGATGTAGTGCCCGGGCCGCGCCTCGCGGCATTCGCGCAGCGCCTGCATGGCACCGGCAGCGTCGGCGAGGTCGAACATCGGGTGGCCCCACATCGACCAATAGGTGTTGCGCGGGTGCGGGTCGTCGGTGAATTCGATGGCCACCGCCCAGTCGTTGCGCAGGCAGTACTCGATCTGCGCGGCGATCTGCGCGTCGGTGAGGTCGGGCAGGAAGGAAAAGGCGCCTTGGGTGATTCGCATGGTGGGTCTCCAAAGATTCGTGTTCTCGGCGTCGCCCGGATGCAGCGAAGCGCAATCCGGGGTCGGCGTGGCAATCGGGCACATCGCGCCCGGATTCCGGCCTTCGGCCGGCATCCGGGCGACGGTCAGGCGGCGGTCGGCGTGGCGACGAAGTCCGAGGTGTCCGTCGACGTGTAGTCGAAGGTGACTTCGCCCCAGGTATCCAGCGCGGCGCGCAGCGGGCGGCAGTGCTCGGCGGCGGCCTTGAGGATGTCCGGCCCTTCGTTGAGGATGTCGCGCCCTTCGTTGCGCGCCAGCACCATGGCTTCGAGCGCCACGCGGTTGGCCTGGGCGCCGGCCTGGATGCCCATCGGGTGGCCGATGGTGCCGCCGCCGAACTGCAGCACCACCTCGTCGCCGAAGAGGTCGAGCAGCTGGTGCATCTGGCCGGCATGGATGCCGCCCGAGGCGACTGGCATGACACGCTTGATGCCCGCCCAGTCCTGGTCGAAGAACAGCCCGCGCGGCAGATCCTGACGGGTGACGGTGTCGCGGCACACGTTGTAGAAGCCCTGCACGGTCATCGGGTCGCCTTCGAGCTTGCCCACCGCGGTGCCGGCATGCAGGTGGTCGACCCCGGCCAGGCGCAGCCATTTGGCAATCACGCGGAAGCTCACGCCGTGGTTCTTCTGCCGCGTGTAGGTGCCGTGACCGGCGCGGTGCATGTGCAGGATCATGTCGTTCTCGCGGCACCAGTGGCTGATCGACTGGATCGCCGTCCAGCCGACGATGAGGTCCACCATCACGATGCACGAGCCCAGGTCACGGGCGAACTCGGCGCGCTTGACCATCTCCTCCATGGTGCCGGCGGTGATGTTCAGGTAGTGGCCCTTGATCTCGCCGGTCTGCGCGGCGGCCTGATTGACGCCCTCCATGCAGTACAGGAAGCGGTCGCGCCAGTGCATGAAGTTCTGCGAGTTGATGTTCTCGTCGTCCTTGGTGAAGTCCAGCCCGCCGGTGAGCGCTTCGTACACCACGCGGCCGTAGTTCTTGCCCGACAGACCGAGCTTGGGCTTCATGGTGGCGCCGAGCAGCGGGCGGCCGAACTTGTCGAGCCGTTCGCGCTCGACCACGATGCCGGTCGGCGGGCCGCGAAAGGTCTTCACATAGGCCACCGGCAGACGCATGTCTTCGAGCCGGCAGGCGAGCAGCGGCTTGAAGCTGAACACGTTGCCGATGATCGAGGCGGTGAGGTTGGCGATGGAGCCTTCCTCGAACAGGTCGAGGTCGTAGGCCACCTGGCAGAAGTACTGGCCCGCCTGCCCCGGCACCGGGTCGATGCGGTAGGCCTTGGCGCGGTACTTGTCGCAGGCGGTGAGGCGGTCGGTCCACACCACCGTCCAGGTGGCGGTGGAAGACTCGCCGGCCACCGCGGCGGCGGCCTCGATCGGGTCGACCCCTTCCTGCGGCGTGATGCGAAACACCGCCAGCACGTCGGTGTCCTTGACCTCGTAGTCCGGATCCCAGTAGCCCATCTGCGCGTACTTGAGCACCCCGGCCTGGTAGCGTTTTTTGGCGTCGATCGCGACGTGTTCGTTGGCACCCATGTGTCGTCTCCTCGATGTGATGGCTCGACAATACGGGCGGTGGTGTATAAGGTCGAATCTTAAATCTTTCGATTTGAGATAAGGTTTTCTGATGAAACTGGAGCAGCGGGTCAGCCTCAAGCAGTTGCGTGCCCTGGTGGCGGTGGCCGATACCGGCAGCTTTACGCTGGCCGCGCGGCGCCTGCACATCACCCAGCCGGCGGTGTCGATGCAGCTGCGCGAGCTCGAAGCCATCGTCGGTGAGGTGCTGGTGGACGGGCGGCGCGAGATCCGCCTGACGTTGGCCGGCGAGACACTGGTGCGGCGGGCCAAGGAGGCGCTGTCGGCGATCGAGCTGGCGGGTATCGAGATCCTTGCCGGGCGTGGCGTGGCGGCGGGCACCATCGACATCGTGGCGATCACCACGGCCGAATACTTCGTGCCGCGCCTGCTCGCCGAGTTCGGTAGGCGCTACCCGGACATCCGCTTTCGCCTGTCGGTGGTGAACCGCGCCGAGGTGTACGCCATGCTCGACGAGCGCCGCGCCGCGGTGGCCATCATGGGCAAGCCGCCGTCGGGCATGGCGGTGCGGCGCATTCCCTTCGCGCCGCATCTGCTCAGCTTCGTGGCCGCGCCCGACCATCCGCTGGCGAAGAAGCGCAACATCCCGCCGGCCAGCCTGACCGAAGAGCGCCTGCTGCTACGTGAGCGCGGCTCGGGCACCCGCGACCATATCGAGCGCTACCTCAAGCGCCATGGCGTCAGCGCCTTGCGCGCGGACGAGCTGGGTAGCAACGAAACCCTCAAGCAGGCGGCAATGGCCGGCATGGGCATCGCCTTCCTGTCGCATCACACCTTCAGCATGGAAGAGGCCGCCGGGCACCTGGTGCGCCTCGACGTGCAGCACACCCCGGTCGAGCGCGAATGGAACATCGTGGTGCGCAACGACCAACCGCTGAGCCTGGCGGTGACGACACTGATGAACTTCCTGCAAAACGAAGGGGTGGATCTGATCGGCGGCAAGGCCGAGGTGGGCGGAAGATCTGGCTTGGCGTCGACCAAATAAAAACCCCCTGTCGGCGATGAGCCGGCAGGGGGTGTCTGCAACGGAGGCGTCGGCTTACTTCTTGGCCTTGCCCTGCGCCTCGTCAATGGCCGGGTTCAGCTGCGCGGCCGGCAGGAAGCCGCCGATGCGGCTGCCGTCGGCGAGGAAGATGGTGGGGGTGCCGCTGATGCGCAGTTGCTGGCCGAGGGCGACGTTGCGCTCGATGGCGGAGGTGTCGCAGTTGGCCGAGGCGGGCGGTGCCTTGCCGGCGCCGACCCAGTCCATCCATACCGTGCCCTGGTTTTCGGCACACCAGATGCGCTTGGATTTGTCGAGCGAATCGGGGCTGAGGATGGGGTAGAGGAAGGTGTAGACGGTGACGTTGTCCATGCTTTGCAGTTCGCCGGCGAGGCGCTTGCAGAAGCCGCAGTTGGGGTCTTCGAAGGTGGCGATGACGCGCTCGCCCTTGCCACGCACATGCTTGACCGCATCCTTGAGCGGCAGGCTGGCAAAGTCGATGGCTGACAGGGCGTTGAGGCGGGCCTGGGTGATGTTGTTGCGGGTCTTGGTGTCGATCACCTGGCCGTCGATGATGAAGCTCACCGCTTCATTGGTGTAGACCAGCTCGCCGGATTTGAGCACCACTTCATAGAGCTTGTTGTAGGGCGTGGCCTTGACGCTGCTCACGGCCGGGGCGCCGATGAAGGCTTCGACCTTCTTCTGAACATCGGCTTCGTCGGCATGGGCGAAACCTGCGGCCAGGGTGAGGGTGGCCAGCGCGGCGCGCAGTCGGGGGTGGTTCATCCGGTTCTCCAGGAATCAAAAATGTCCGCTGATGGCGTATCGCACCAGTGCGTTGCGTACGACAGGGATTTGGTTGGTGAGGTTCAGTCCGATGTTGCGCAAACCCGATAAAAGGCCGTTGTCGGGTTTGAACAGGCGGTTGAGCGCATGGGTGGTGGACTGCAGCAGCGTGGTTTCTTCGGCGCGGGCGCGGGCGTAGCTGGCCAGCAGCGCGGCTTCGCCGGGGTCGCGCCAGGCGGGTAGCGGGCCGAGCAGCTCGGCCAGCGCCTTGGCGTCCTGATAGCCAAGATTGATGCCGTGGCCGGAGAGCGGATGGATGGCGTGCGCGGCGTCGCCGATGAGCGCGACGCGCGGTGCGGTGGGCTGCGGAACGCGCATCAGGCGCAGCGGGAAGGCGACGGCCGGTGTTTCGGGCGTGAGCTTGCCGAGTGTGTGCTGACCGGCCTCGGCGACGCGCTGGCCCAGCGCCTCGGGCGAGAGGGCGACAAGCGCGTCGGCCACGTCGTCGGGCGCGGACCAGACGATGGAGATCATGTTGTCGGGCAGCGGCAGGTAAGCGAGGATGCCGTCCTCGCGGAACCATTGATAGGCCGTGTTGCGGTGCGGCTTCTCGCAGTGGAAATTGGCGACCACGCCTTTTTCGTCGTAGGGCGTGGTGGTGGCGGCAATGCCGACCTGTTCGCGCACCCAGGAGCGCGCGCCGTCGGCGGCGACCACCAGCGAGGCGGTGAGTGTTTTACCGTTGTCGAGGGCGAGCGTGGCGGCGTCCTCATCGACGGCCAGGCTCACCGGCCGCGCCGGGCACAGCAAAGTGAGATTGTGCTGGCGCTTGATGGTCTCCCACAGCTCGCGCTGCATCAGCCCGGATTCGACGATCCAGGCCAGTTCGCGCAGACCGCAATCGTAGGCCGAGAAGTCGAGCTGGCCGCCAGCGTCGCCGTGGATGGCCATGTCGTAGACCGGGGTGAGGCGGGCGGTGTCGAGGTGTGGCCAGACGCCGATCTGGGTGAGGAAGTCCACATTGCCGGGGCTGATGGCGTAGATGCGGCTGTCCCAGCCTTCGGCGCGGGCGGGCGGCTGGGATTCCACCACCGCGATCTTCAGCCGGCTGCCGCGCAAGGCGGCGGCGAGACTGGCGCCCGCGAGGCCGGCGCCGACGATGACCAGATCGAATTTCATGTGCAGTGCCTGAAAAACAGGAGGGCGGGGCGCATGCCCCGGATGGGGCTGAACGTTACCGCATTGGCGGTTTTCGGCAAAGCGCGGCGCGCAATCGCTGACCTATAGGTGACGCCTATCAGGAAAATTTGTACGTTCAATTGGATCAATATAGTGCGGCGCAATAGGATGGCTCCAGTGCTTCAACAACACCCTCAACCACCTGGAGAAAATCACATGTCGAACCTCATCAACAGCAAGATCAAGCCTTTCAAAGCCACTGCCTACAAAAACGGCGAATTCAAGGAAGTGACCGAGCAGTCGCTGCTGGGCAAGTGGTCGGTGGTGTTCTTTTACCCGGCCGACTTTACCTTTGTGTGTCCGACCGAACTGGGCGACCTGGCCGACTACTACGAGCAGCTCAAGGACATGGGCGTGGAAGTGTTCTCGGTCTCGACCGACACCCACTTCACCCACAAGGCCTGGCATGACGCCTCCGAGACGATCAAGAAGATCAACTACGCGATGATCGGCGACCCGACCGGCACCATCTCGCGCAACTTCGAGGTGATGATCGAGGAAGAAGGCCTGGCCCTGCGCGGCACCTTCGTGATCAACCCGGAAGGCGAGATCAAGGTTGCCGAGATTCACGATCTGGGTATCGGCCGTGACGCGAAAGAGCTGGTTCGCAAGATCCAGGCTGCGCAGTACGTGGCCGCCCACCCGGGTGAAGTCTGCCCGGCCAAGTGGACCCCGGGTGAATCCACCCTGGCGCCGTCGCTGGACCTCGTGGGCAAAATCTAAGGAGCCCCCACGGCCGCCGCTTACGCGGCGGCCTGCCCCCCGAGGGGGCTGAGGAAGCTTGGGGCGGCCCGGCGCTTCCTCGGCCCCCACGGCCGCCGCCCCTCTTTGAGGCGGCGACGGAAAGACGTCGGCACCGACACCTACGCCTTTCCGACACCGCTTCTCCCCATGCCCGGGGCTGCCGGGCATTTTTACGCCCAAAATCTGATTCAGGAGCTACGCCATGCTCGACGCCAATCTCAAACAACAGCTTTCGACCTACCTGCAGAACGTCACCCAGCCGATCGAGATCACGGCCAATGTCGATGACAGCGCCAAGTCTGCCGAGATGCTCGCGCTGCTCAAGGACATCGCCGGCCTGACCGACAAGATCACCCTGTTCGAGACCCGCGATGCGGCCGTGCGCACGCCGTCCTTCGCCCTCAACCGGGCGGGCGCCGACGTGGGCGTGCGCTTCGCGGGCATTCCGATGGGGCACGAGTTCACCTCGCTGGTGCTGGCGCTGCTGCAGATCGGCGGCCATCCACCCAAGGTCGAGGCCGATGTGATCGCGCAGATCCAGGCGATTGAAGGCCGCTTCGATTTCGTTACTTACATTTCGTTGTCCTGCCAGAACTGCCCGGAGGTGGTGCAGGCATTGAACCTGATGGCGACCCTCAACCCCAATATCCGCCACACCATGGTTGATGGTGCGCTGTTCCAGGACGAGGTCGAGCGCAACAAGATCCTCGCCGTGCCCAATGTCTATCTGAATGGCGAGCCCTTCGGCCAGGGGCGTACTAGCCTCAGGGAGATCGTCGCCAAGCTCGACACCGGCGCCGCGGCGCGCGACGCAGCGAAGATTGCCGACAAGGACGCCTTCGACGTGCTCATCGTCGGCGGCGGTCCGGCCGGTGCGGCAGCGGCCATTTACGCCGCGCGCAAGGGCGTGCGCACCGGCGTGGTGTCGGAGCGCTTCGGCGGCCAGGTGCTCGACACCCTGGCGATTGAGAATTTCATCTCGGTGAAGGAAACCGAGGGGCCGAAGCTGGCCGCGGCGCTCGAACAGCATGTGAAGCAGTACGAAGTGGACGTGATGGACGGTCAATGCGCCGAGGCGCTGATTCCCGGTGAACTCAATGAAATCCGGCTGGCCAGCGGCGCCACCGTGAAGGCGAAAGCCATCATCCTCGCCACCGGTGCCCGCTGGCGCGAGATGAACGTGCCCGGCGAGCGCGAATACCGCGGCCGCGGCGTGGCCTACTGCCCGCACTGCGATGGCCCCTTGTTCAAGGGCAAGCGCGTGGCGGTGGTCGGCGGTGGTAACTCGGGGGTCGAGGCGGCGATTGACCTGGCCGGCATCGTGGCGCAGGTCACCTTGCTGGAGTTCGGTGGCGAACTGCGCGCCGATGCGGTGCTGCAGGCCAAGCTCAAGAGCCTGCCGAATGTCACCATTCATACCAACGCGCAAACCACCGAAGTGACCGGCGTCGATGGCAAGGTCAATGCTTTGGTCTATGCCGACCGGACCACTGGCCAGTCGCATACGGTGGCACTCGAAGGCGTGTTCGTGCAGATCGGCCTGCTGCCCAATACCGATTGGCTCAAGGGTGTGGTCGATCTGAGCAAGCATGGCGAGATCGAAGTGAATGCGCGTAGTGAAACCAGCGTGCCTGGCGTGTTCGCCGCCGGCGACGCGACCACCGTGCCCTACAAGCAGATCATCATCGCCATGGGCGAGGGCTCGAAGGCGGCGCTGTCGGCCTTCGATCACTTGATTCGCAGTTCGGTGCCGCACGAGGCAGCGTCAACGGTGTAATGGTATAGCCCCGTGTTAACGACAAAAGCGACCTCGCGGTCGCTTTTGTCGTTTCAGCTGCAATTACTTGCAGTGATCAGGCAGCCTTGCGGCGGCGAGCCAGGTTCAGACCCAGCAGGCCCATGCCGAGCAGTGCCAGCGAGGCGGGTTCCGGAACCTGATTGACTGGCGGTGCGCCGGTGTCGCCAGAGAGCAGGTTCTCGAACATGCGCTCGTTGTCGAAGGCGCCCCAGTTGGGGGCGTTGTCCCAAACGTTCTGGTCGGTGATCAGGAACACGCTGCCCGGGCCGATGTTCTGGTAGGCCATCATGATGTCGTTCGGGTTTTCTTCGCCAACCATCAGAACCTGTGCGCTGCCGGACACCAGCAGGGGGGCAAACGCCGCGTATTCGTAGGTATTGACGCCGTCGGTCAGCGGGTGGGTCAGAATCTGGCCGTCAGCCACCGATGCGGAGCGGAAGCCCGAATCAGACACGGTGTTTACGACCGAAATGGTCGAGCCGAGCGCGGCCAGCGCAAAGTTGATGCGCGTGTTGTAGGCCGGAACGAATGTCCCGTGCTCGCCCATGAAGGCGATACGGCCACCACCGGACAGGAACGAGCTCATGGCGCTGATTTCAGCTGCGGTGTAGTCGTTCGTCGGCTGGATTGCCCACAACAGGTTAACACCGGTCAGGTTGATGGTGTCGAGTTGGCCCGACACGATGGACGAGCTATGTCCTGCCAGACCATTGTAGAAGTCGTTCAGCTTGGAGGGGGCGTAGGCATCGCTCCAAATTGCGGCAACACCCGCGTTTGCGGCACCTGCACTCATCAGGCTGATTGCCGCGCAGACAACGGCGATGTTTTTCTTGATCTTCATGTTGAACCCCTTTGTGTTGCGTAAATACCGTTCTTCGGTGGAAGAATTTTGGTAACAAATTGTTCTGTTGTCGCAGAGCACAAATCAGGCCAGATTCTAAAATTCTTTCGTAAGCAATTGATATTAAAATAGTCTGTTGGGTTTTTTACCTGCTGCTGAAACCACTTCAAGCGAAGCGCTTTTGGAAGTGTAAAAAAGTGCGACGCTTCAGGGAGGGTCGCTTGCGAGCGGAGGGTGCCGGTAAAACGCGGTGGGCATTGAGCCCGTAAGTTTGTCGGGTCAGCCGGGGGGCGTTGGTCTGGGGGCTCCGGTGTGCCGCCATTGGCCGCTGTGCGAACGGAGTGTTGCGTCGCTGCGGGTTGGGTCAGGTGCTCGGCGTGAGCCCGGATGGGCTCCAATACGGGTTGTGGCGCGGGGCATCGTCATGGACAACGCCTGCGCGAAACGCTTTGAGGACGGAGCGCATGCGTCGGGCGTCTTCGTCCATGAAGCCGGATTTGAAGTCGGTGAGGATCAGTCGGGCGCGGGTCGGCCAGTTGCCGGGCGCGTCGTCGATGGCTAGCCAGGGTGCGTCGGCTGCGTGGTGATCCGCGAGCCACTGGCGGGCTTCGGCTTCGCGCAGGCCGTAGAAGTCGCTGTTGTGGCCCGGTAGCCGGAACGGGGTCACACCGACGACGCGTGCGCGAATGTCGTCTGAGAAGTGGGCCTGCAGTCGACGCAGGGAAAACAGCGTGCGCCAGTCGGAGGTGATGACCACGCGGCATTCGTCGAATTCGCGCAGCACGGTTTCGATACGTGGCAGACAGCGAAAGTCTTCCACCTCGCGCAGCGGATGGGTAACGCCATCGAAGTCCAGAAAGACGTAAATCTCGGATCGGCTCATTTCCGCCTCCTTGTAAGATGCATTCTAGTCTACGGATGCTGCGGCGCAAAAATTCAGAGCCTTTGTCACAAAAAGTTCTTCAGGTTTGGCCCCTGTTCGCCGTCTAATTGGCTGGACGGTCGCACTTGGTGCGACGCAGAATATTGACTCAATGGAGCGTGAATCATGCAAGCAATTGTCGATCTGAGTGGAAAAGTCGGACTGATTACCGGTATCGCAAACGAGAAGTCGATCTCGACCGGCGTGGCCGAATCCTGCGTCGAGGCGGGGGCCAAGCTGATCGTGACCTATCAGAATGACAAGACCCGGGCGTTCATCGAGCCGGTGGTGCATCGTCTGGGGGTGGAGCACGTTTACGCGCTTGATGTGACCCGCCCGGAGACCATGGCGGATGTGCAGGCGAAGATTCTTGAGCATTTTGGCAAACTCGATTTCGCGATCCACAGCATGGCCTTCGCCAAGCGGGACGATCTGCACGGCCGCGTTGTTGATACGTCTGCCGACGGTTTTGCGATGGCCATGGATGTGTCCACGCATTCCTTTGTGCGCATGGCCAAGATGGTCGAGCCCTTGATGGAAAAGGCGGGCGGTGGATCGCTGATCACCATGACCTACCTCGGCTCGGAAAAAGTTATCGCCAACTACGGCGTGATGGGCTTGTGCAAGGCGGCGCTCGAAGCGGCCACCCGCTACATGGCATGCGAACTGGGGCCGAAGAACATCCGCGTGAATGCCGTGTCACCCGGCCCGCTGATGACCCGCGCCGCTTCGGGCATCGCGCGCTTCGATGACCTGATGGCCTCGGCCATCGAGCGCGCGCCCATGCACTCGTTGGTTACTCCCGAGGACATTGGCGCGCTGACCGCCTTTCTGGTGTCGGACGCAGGGCGCCTGATTACCGGTGGCATTCACTTTGTCGACGCGGGATACAACATCGTCGGCTAGACTTTTCGCATGTCCTGCGAATCGGGTATGGTCAGCGCGCGTGAGCGCTTCGGCCGTGCCGACATGCTCTTTGCCGACCCGGTGCCGCCGCACCCCATGCTCGATGGTCTTATCGAAATTGGTCGCGGCGAGTACAGCATCGTGCTCGCCAAGCGCGATGGCGAGCGGGTGTTGAAAGTCGTCAGCTCACCGGCGGATCATTTCTACTACACCGCCGATGACCGCCCGACCGGCCTGCATTTCCCGATCGTGTTTGCTGATCATGGCGTCATCGGCCGCGCCTCCACCGGAAATCTGCTGCATCTGATCGAAATGGAGCGCTTGTATCCGATCCGCCCGGAGACACCTGCGGCATGCGCCGCAGCCGCTCTGACTGATGCTTATTGGGCATCGTGTCGGCAGTGGGCCAATCTCGGCGCGGACATGGGGCGGATGGCGTTTTTCTCGCTGCTTCAGTCGCCGCCGCCGGACATTTCTGGTTCGCTGCTTGATGCCCTGCTTGCGCTGGCAGCGTTTGTCGAAGCGTATCAGGTGCTGCCTGACATTCTCAGCGAGGGCAATTTGTTGGTGCGGGCCGATGGCACCCTGGTGTTTTCGGACCCCGTGTTTCTTGGGTGAGACATCGGCGTGACACTTGGCCCAGGATGTCTTTAGTTGAACCCGGCCATGACCAGGCCTTGCGACGCCAGGTCAAAGTGTCGTGCCAGGGCGTTGCAGGCGGCTTCCGGGTCGCCGGCGGCAATGGCCTGGGCGATGGCCTCATGGGCTCGCACCACCTCCTGTCGAGATTCATCGTCGCGGCGCTGACGCCAGACCATCGGGTTGGTTTCGCGCATGGCGCTGGTCAGCGCGGCGACCAGGACCGGGAAGAGCGGATTTCGACTGGCCTCGGCGATGGCGACATGAAAGGCGATGTCGTGTTCGGTCATTCGCGCCAGATCGTCCACGCAGTCATGCATCTGTGCCACCAGGGCAAGTAGCCTGCGGGCTTCGGCATCGCTGCGGCGGATGGCGGCCAGGGTGACGGTGCGCGTCTCGACCGCGCGACGGGCATCCCACATCTGTTGCGGATTAATCTGCTCGGTGCGCAGCGCATGGGTCAGTGACAGCGCAATGACCGATCCGTCAAAACCGCACACTTGGGCGCGTCGGCCCGCGCGCATCTCGATGATCCGCATCGCCGAGAGCGACTTGAAGGCTTCGCGGATGACGGTTCGGCTGACGCCGAGCCATTCGGCGAAGCGCGCTTCGCTGGGCAGCTTGTCGCCAACCTTGAGTGACTGACCATGAATGTGGTCGGTGATCGCCCTGATGGCATTGTCGACCCGGGTCTGGGGGGGTGGCGTTTCGGTCGGCTGTGCCGGTGTGATCGGTGCTTGGCGTTCGTGCATAGTTGATGTTATAAGTCGCAATCGACCTATCATACAAGTTATTTCCAGCTCACGGTGTGGCCGGCGGGCGCGGGAAGTGGAGGAAGTGGGCAATGGGTGATGTATTGCGAGCCTTGATCGACGCGCTCGGTGAAGACGTGGTTGTGCATGGTGAGGCAGTCGCGGCGCGCGCGACCAGTTACTGGGATGCTTCGCCGACCCGTGCGATGGCGGTGCTGCGCCCGCGGACGACAGAAGAGGTGAGCGTCGCGCTGGCGATCTGCCACCGCTTTGATCAGCCCGTGGTGACGCAGGGCGGACTGACGGGCTGTGTGCAGGGTGCGGTGGCGTCGGAGGAAGAGCTGATTCTGTCGCTCGAGCGGATGAACGCGATTGAGTCCATCGACCCGGTCGGTGGCACGGCCACGGTGCAGGCCGGCGTGACGCTGCAGGCGATGCAGGAGGCGGCGCGGGCGCAGGATCTGCTGTTTGCGCTGGATCTGGGCGCGCGCGGCAGTTGCACCATCGGCGGTAATGTGGCGACCAACGCCGGCGGTATCAATGTGCTGCGCTACGGCATGATGCGTGCGCTGGTGCTTGGGCTGGAGGCGGTGCTGGCCGACGGCACGGTGTTGTCGAGCATGAACCAGATGCTCAAGAACAATGCCGGCTACGACCTCAAGCAACTGATGATCGGCACCGAGGGGACGCTGGGCATCGTGACCCGCGTGGTACTGCGCTTGCATCCGTTGCCCACCAGTTGCAATGCGGCGCTGGTGGCGCTCGACAGCTTCGATCAGGTGACCGAGCTGTTGTCGCGCATGCAACGCGATCTGGCCGGCACGCTGAGTGCATATGAGGTGATGTGGAACGACTACTTTCAGGCGGCCACTGAGCCGGGCGGGCACCGCGCGCCGATGGATCGGGACTATCCGTTCTACGTGATGCTGCAGGCCGAGGGTGCAGATGCGGTGGCCGATACCGCGCGGTTCGAGACGCTGCTCGAAGCCGCCTTCGAAGCGGGCTTGATCGTCGATGCGGTGATACCCAAGTCCGAGAGCGAGCGCCGGGCGCTATGGGAGGTGCGTGAGGACTTCGAAGCGATGCTGCATGGGCGTACCACGTTCCTGTACGACGTGAGCCTGCCGATCCGGGAAATGACGAGCTATGTGACCGAAATGCGCGCCAACATCGCGGCTGAGTGGCCGGACGCGCGTTGCATTGTTTTTGGGCACATGGCGGACGGCAATCTGCACCTGTTCGTTCAGCCCGGCGTGGACGGCGCCGAGCATGCGGTGTGCGACGAGGCCGTGTATGCGCCACTGAAAAGTCGTCATGGCTCGGTCTCGGCCGAGCATGGCATCGGTGCCGAAAAACGCGCCTGGCTGGGCTATTGCCGCAGCGAGGGCGAGATCGCGGTGATGCGCGCGCTCAAGCAGGCGCTTGATCCCAAACAGTTGCTCAATCCGGGTCGGATTTTCGATCCGGCCTGATGCACCGGCCTGCCGCGGGGATCAATCCGGCGGCAGGCTGGCGAGCAAACGGCGCATGTCGCGGTCGAGCGCGGGGGCGCTGCCCGAGGTGGCCAGACCGGCTTCCAGACGTTCTCTCGCCGGGGCAAAGGCGTCATTCGCCAGGTGTTCGAAGCCCTGCTTGTAGCGGCGCAGCGCGTGGGTGTCGGGGAGCGCATCCAGTGGCTGCCAGGTCTGTAGCGCGTCTTCGAAACGTCCGCGCGTAATTTGCAGCAAGCCCAGATGAAACCGGGCGACGGGATGATCCTGCTCGCCGGCCAGCGCACGTGCCATTTCGGCTTCGGCCGAGTCGAAGAGTTCGAGGTGCGCGTATTCGGCGCCGAGGCGATAGGCGATGGCGGTGTTCGCCGGTGCCTCGGCCGCGGCGGCTTTGAGCAGGCGCAGGGCGGTGGTGTGGTCGCCGCGCTCGGCGGCGGCTTCGGCTTCGGCGAGTAGAGTGGGCATCAGGCGTGGCTCTCGATCAGGGTGCAGGCGTCGTCGCGCCAATACACCAGGGCGTTGAAATAGCCTTCCCACACGCAGCCGTTGCAGCCGCGGCCGCAGCAGGTGTCGGGGATGGGCGGCGGGGGGCGCAGGCTGAGCTGGCGGGCGTCGAGTTCGCCACTGACCGCCGTCACCAGTGCCTGCGCGTCATCGACGTGGCGCAGGGGAGCTTGGCGGAAGGCGGTCGTCGGCATCAGTGGCGGGTGATCTTGTCGAGATAGCCCATGGCGAAGGCCGAGACGACAAAAGTCAGGTGGATGACGACGTACCACAGCAGCTTCTCGTTATCGAGGTTGCTGGCGTTCATGAATACCTTGAGCAGGTGGATCGAGGAGATCGCTACGATCGACGCTGCCACCTTGTTCTTGAGGCTCGACGAGTCCATCTTGCCGAGCCAGTTGAGCTTCTCGGCCTCATCGCCGATGTCGAGCTGCGAAACAAAGTTTTCGTAGCCGGAGAACATCACCATCACCAGCAGACCACCAACCAGCGCCATGTCGATCAGCGACAGCACCAGCAGGATGAGGTCGGTTTCGGCGGTGTCGAAGACATGCGGCAGGACGTGAAAGACCTCCTGGAAAAACTTCAGGCCCAGCGCCAGCAGCGCGAGGCTGAGGCCCAGGTAGATGGGCGCAAGCAGCCAGCGAGAGGCGTACATCGTGCGTTCGAAAAACTTTTCCATGCCATGCGTCCGAGAGTCGTGTTGGCCGGCATTTTAGGCGGTTTTTGACAGGTGTGCCTTCACGCCGGGGCGCGCATGGCGAGGCGAAGGCTGCGGGTGGCGTGCGACATGGATGCGTCGCGAAATCGGATGGGTCAGACCTGCGCCCACATGCGTAGCAGATTGTGATAGCAGGCGGTGAGGCGGACGACCTCGGGGGTGTCGGCGGCGAGCGAGCACTGGCGCAGACCGGTGATGGCCAGGTCCATTTCGTAGAGCAGGCGGCGGCGCTCGGTTTCGCGCACCATGCTCTGCATCCACATGAATGAGCCCAGGCGCGTGCCGCGAGTAACAGGGGTGACGCAATGCAGGCTGGATGAGGGGTAGAGCACCAGATGGCCGGCGGGTAGCTTGATCTGCTGGGTGCCGAAGGTGTCTTCGATCACCAGTTCGCCGCCGTCGTATTCGCCTGGGTCGCTGAAGAACAGCGTGGCCGACAGGTCGGTACGCACTTGCTCGGCACTGCCGGCCGGGCTGCGCACCGCGTTGTCCACATGTTGGCCGAAGTGGTTGCTCTGGTCGCGGTAGCAGTTGAACAGCGGCGGCAGGATGCGCTGGGGCAGCGCGGCGGAAAAAAATTGGGCTCTGCGTGACAGGCCGTCGAGCACGATCTGGCGCAATTCATCGATTTGCGTAGCGTGTTCGGGCAGCTGCAGGTTGGATTTGACCTGGGCCGACTGGCGGCCGGCGGTGAGTGCGCCGTCGACCCAGTCGGCGGCTTCGAACAATTGACGGCAGTGCGCGACGGTATCGCGGTCGAGGATGTCGGGAAGATGCAAGAGCATGCAGTGGCTCGCAAGTTGGGCGGGCGGTCGCGTCGGCGACCGCCCTCGGGGGATCAGAACTGGACTTCGGCGGTCAGCTGCAGGGCGCGACCGGTGCCGGGCACGGCGTGGCCACCGTTTTCGTACACCGAGCTGTAGTACAGCGTGTCGAACACGTTGAGCAGGTTGGCCTTGAGCGTGTACTTGGGCATTTCGTAGGCCACCATGGCGTCCACCCGGCGGTAGCCCGGTGCGACGTTGGGCGTGATCGGATTGCTGCCGCCCACGCCGTAGGCCAGGCGCGGCCCCTTGGCTTCAATGCCGCCGCCGATCTTCCAGTGGGCGTCGAGTTTGTAGGTGGTCCACAGGTTCCAGGCGAAGGGTGGCGTGTTGCGCGGTCGCATGCCGGCGATGTTGGGATTGCGCCCTGGCGCCGCCTCATCGACCTTGGCGTCCATCGCGGTCCAGCCGAAAAACACCTCCCAACGCGAGGTGATGCGCCCGGCGGCTTCGAGCTCGATGCCGTTGGTGTGGCGTTTTTTCGACAGCAGTGCGTTGGTGCTGGCGGTTTCGATGTCGGTGTTGCGCTCCCAGTCCTTCTCGGCGCGATAGACCGCGGCGCGCAGCGACAGGTCGCCTTCGTAGAGATCCCACTTGGCGCCCAGTTCGAGGCTGCGGCTGCGCTCGGCCGGATAGGTCTCGGTGGTGGTGCTGAACTGGTAGAGGTCGGCCGTGGGGTTGAACGAGTCGGTCCACGACAGGTAGTAGTGCTGCGTGTCGTCGGGCTGGAATGACAGGCTGCTGCGATAGCTGTTTTCGCCGTAGTCGACCACTGCGCCGTTGCTGTAGTCGGCGTTCATCTTGTCGTGACGGATGCCGAGCAGGACTTTCCAGCCGGGCAGGAACTCGATCGCGTCCTGCGCGAACACGCTGACGGTGTCACCGCTATAGCTCGAACGTGAGAGCTTCTCGGTGTTGCCATAGGAGGCCGGCATGGCCGGGCTGCTGTTCGGGTTGCCGACGGTGGTCACTGGAGCCGTTTCGCCGCTCGCCAGTCGGTAGGTCCAGCGCGCGGCGCGCTCCTTGAGAAACTCGACCCCGCCGAGTACTTCGTGCTTGAGTGCGCCGGTGGCGAATTTTGTGCTCAGATCCGATTGCACGGTGAGCGTGTGCTCTTCGCCGCCGCGGTGGTTGCCGCTGCGGCGGACCACTGCCGTGCCGTCTGCCACGGTGGCATCGGTCGGGTTTTGCAGGCGCGGTGCGGTCAGCCACACATCGCGCTGGTAGTCGGCTGCGCGGATCAGGCTGCGGATGACGGTGTCGCTGGAAACGCGATGCTTCCAGCTGCCGGTGAGCAGGGTGGTTTCGTTGTCTTCGTAGTCCGAGGTGGTGCCGTAGAAGGTGTCGCCGCTGACGTCCAGCGGCCGGTTCTTGTAGAAGGGCACGCCGTAGTCCGGCGTGTTGCGTGTCTTGAGGTAGAGCGCGCCCACCGAGAATTCGTCGGTGGTGCCAATGCCCCAGCGGAAGCTCGGGGCGATGCCCTCGCGGTTGGTCTGCACATCGTCGCGGGTGCTGCCGCCCTCGGTTTTCATGAGATTGACGCGCAACGCGGCGTCCTGGCCGGTGACCTTGTTCATGTCGGCAATCACCCGTCCGTAGTCTTGCGTGCCGACGGTGGTGGTCAGCGTGGTCCGGTCGACCAGGCGAGGCGGCTTGCTGACGCGGTTGATCACGCCGCCGGCCTGGCCGCGGCCAAACAGCATCGCGGCCGAGCCGCGCAGCACTTCGAGCTGCTCGATGTCGAAGGTTTCACGGTTGTACTGCGCCACATCGCGGATGCCGTCGAGGTACAGGTCACCAAAGGAATAGAAGCCGCGCAGCGTCATGTTGTCGCCGATGCGGCCACCTTCGCCCGCATTGAAGGTCAGGCCCGAGACATGGCGCACCGCGTCCTTGAGCGTGTCGGCGTTGGTCTCGAAGAGCAGCTTGTCGCTGATGATGGTGATGCCTTGCGGAACGTCCTTGGGCAGTTGGTCGAGCTTGCCGAGCCGGGTCGTGCCGCCCTGGTAGCTTTGCGTGTCGCGCGGATTCGTTTCGCTGACTTCGACCGTGGGCAGCACCTGTGTGGGGGCGGTGCCGGTTTGGGCAAACAGGGGGAGCGGGGCGGCGAGCGCGATGGCAATCGCGCCGGTGCGCGCCGGGCGGGTGTTGACGGGAAGCATGCCGATTTCCTTGTTGGGGATGTGGCTGGCTTCCCGGCTTCGCGCGGGTGGCGGGCTGATCCGATCACTGAAGTGTTGTAGGCGATGGCGGCCATTTGGGGGGCGCCATCGGATGCGAACTTTAACGCAAATGCGAATCGTTCGCAACAAAATTGCGATGGATCAATAATTACCAGACGAAGTACATCATCACCCACGGCATCACGGCGCCGGCTGCAGCGGCGGCAAAGGCACCGATGACGGCCGCTGCGTGCGCGCGCGATAGCGCCATGCGCGCGAGCATGCGATGCGCAAGGGCGAGGCTGGCGACCGTGGCGACCGCCAGCAGACCCGCGCGGATGCTGCCCAGATAGGCAATGTTGATGCCCTCCGCCGAGAGCAGCGACACCGTCAGCGCTGACAGGCCGAGAAATACGCCTACGCCGCCCAGCGGAATCAGCGCGTAAGCCAGTTGCAGATGGGCGCGGGCCCGCCCGGTCAGATGACCGGCCAGACGCAGCCACAGCGAGATCCAGCCACCGATCACGACCGCCGTCACGCCGATGTAGGCGAGGATCATCAGCCCGTCGAGCCAGGTGAACACATCGCTGGCCTCGGGGTAGTGGGTAAGCAGCCACCAGGGCGCGTTGTCGCCGAGCAGCGCGTAGCTGTCGTGCTCGATCAGCCATTCGGCCACGGCGACTTTGGCCTGCACGAACCAGGGCGAGGCCGACCATTGAAAGGCGCCGATGGCGGTGCCGATCAGGCCATACACCAGCAGACGGACTTCCCACGGATTGGTGTCGTCGGCGTCGAGTTGCGCCACTTCGCTGCCGGGCGCGCGTCCGGCCAGCTCGACCGCATCGCGATGCCCGGCGCAGCGGCCGCACATGTGGCAGCCGGCGCTGCTCTCCATGCGGCGGATGTCGACCAGTGGCGCGCAGTTGACCGGAATGACGCGGTTCGACCCGGTCTGCTCCCAGCGCGAGCGGTCGGTCTGGAAATGCACCGGCGCCAGACGCGAGAGCAGGCCAAAGACGCCGTTGACCGGGCACAGATGGCGACACCACACCCGCTTGTTGCGGCCATATATCAGGCCGACCGCGATCGCCGCGACGGTCGAGCCGCCCAGCACCAGCAGCACCGCCTTGGGGTATTCATACACGCTCACCAACTGGCCATACACCGTGGTGCCCAGGAAGGCCACGAAGGGCCAGCCGCCCCACTTGATCCAGCGCGGCACCGGCCGGCCCAGCCCGAAGCGGCTGACCTGTTCGGTGACGAAGCCCTCGGGGCACAGCACGCCGCACCAGGCGCGGCCCATCAGCATCATGCTGACCAGCACGAAGGGCCACCAGATGCCCCAGAAGACAAATTGGGCAAAGCGGGTGAGGTCATCCCAGATATGCGCCTGGGTGTCGGGCAGCGGCAAGAACGCCGGCACGGCAACCAGGAACAGGTAGGCAAACAGCGTTACCCACTGCAATCCGAGCACCCACTGGCGGTTGCGCTGCATCCAGCGGCCAAACGTCGCCAGCCGGGTGGGCGCCAGCGCAGTGGCGCAGGTGCTCATGCGTTTCTCCGCGGCGTGCGCAGCAGCCACAAGGTGCCGATCCAGTACAACACCCACAGGCCGACGATGCTCAGCGCCGGACGGGCGCGATAGCCGGCGAAGGTGCCGAGCAGGCCGTTGTCGTCAAGCAGGGCGCCACTGTCCCAGAGCGGTTCGATCAGCGGCGGCAGCCATTCCATGTTGATGAAGCCTTCCAGACCCGACACCAGCAGGCCGGAGGCGAGCAGCAGCAAGAGCACTTCGCTGATGCGGAAGAAGGTGCGTTGTGGAATCAGTTTCGAACCTTTCAGGAAGAGCACTGCCGTTCCGGCGGCCAGTCCGGCGCCGAGGGCCGCACCGAGCATCAGATCGACCCAGCCGCCGTCGGCGTTTTCGGCCACGATGCCGTACAGAAACAGCACGGTTTCCGCGCCTTCGCGTCCGACCGCAATGGCCGCCAGCAGCGCCGCAGACAGCCCGCCTGTTTCTTCGGCCGCGCGGGCCAGGCCGGATTCGAGGTCGCGTTTGAGCGTGCGCCCGTGATGGCGCATCCACACCACCATGTGGGTCACCAGCAAGGCGGCCACGATCATGATGCTGGCCTGGAAGGCCTCCAGCGTGGTGCCGGCCAGTTGTGAGTGAAAGCCGAGCATGGCCAGCGCTAGCGCGACGGCCAGACCGATGCCGCCCGCGACGCCCAGCCACAGGTGGCGCAGGCGGATGCGGCCGTCGCCGCGCGCCTGAATCCAGGAATACAGAATGGCGATGATCAGGATCGCCTCGACGCTCTCGCGCCAGATGATGAAAGTGGCGTTGCCCATGCCTGCGCTCCTTATTTGGCGACGATCTCGCCCTTGGCGGTGTCGGGGTGGAATTCACCAAAGAAGGGGTAGCGGCCCGGCTTGAGCGGGGCGAACACGATGGTGCGCGTCACGCCCGGGGCGAGCACGGCTTCCTTGCGCAGCTCGACGCTTTCGAACTCTTCCGGCCCGGCGTTCTTGTTGGTGATCTCGAGGCGAAAGCGGGTGTTGGCCGGCACTTCGATCACCTCGGGTGAGAAGTGGCCGTTTTCGGCGACGAGCGTGAAGGTGGGCTTGTCGGCCCACGCGGCGGTGCTGGCGAGGGCGGTCAGACAGAGGGCGAGGGCGGTGCGGCGCATACAGACTCCAGAAACGGTAAAGCCCCGTCGCTCGGGCGCGACGGGGCTGGCTTCAATGGGCGGATTTAGAAGGCATACAGGGCGCGCACGCCGGCGGCGGTGACCAGGTCGGCGTCACCATCGGCGCCCGCGCGTCGGATGAACTGCAGATCCGGCGTGAGGGCGAGGTGCTCGTTGAGCTGGTAGCGGTAATAGATTTCCGCCACCTGCTCGGCGCCACTGGCGTCGTAGCCCCAGTCGGTGAGGCCGGCCGAATTGGCGCGGAAGCCTTTCGAGCTGCGCAGCCAGGCCCAGGCAAAGCCGAGGCCATCGTTGCCACGCTTCCAGGCGTTGCCGGTCAGCTCGCCGCCGACGGTGAGCGCCCGGTCGAAGGCGGCGCGACCGCGCATGCCATGGCCGTAGCGGGTGAATAGCGTCAGCGATTCGCTTACCTGCTGGTCGGCGCTGATGCCCCAGCCGGCGTGGGCACGTTCCTCGCCGTCATAGCCTTCGGCCTGCGGATTGTTCCAGGCATAGACGCGGTAGGTGCCGTCGAAGCCGCCAAAGGCGCGCACGTTCTTTTCGAGCTGCGCGATCACGAAGGGCCGGGTAAAACTTTTGCCGAAGGTGGTCGATTCGCCCGCGCCAAACACGCCGATGGAGGCGCCCCAGCCGTTCTCTTCATTCACGTAGGCCAGCCGCGCGCCCGGTGTGAAGCCGTAGCTGTCGGCGCCGACCTGACCGCCCGAGTCGAGCAGCGGGTTGTGCACGAACACGTTGTTCAGGAAGCGGCTCGATTCATCGTCCGCCGCACCGTTCTGGTCGAAGAAGACGAAGGGGTCCATCTTGCCGATGGTGAATTCCATGCGTGCCGGTGCCCCCTCCAGTTCGCTTGCGCCGATTGGCGTGTCGAGCTGATACCAGGCCTGGGCGAGCACCGCGTTGGTGTTCTCGCTCGGCACGCTCTCTTGCTCGAAGCCCATGCTGTTGGTTGCGCCGTTGAAGAAGGGGCGGGTGTCGCTATGGCTGCCGTCCTGGCCGAAACGGGCCTGGAAGAAGAACTGGCCTTCGCCGTCGCCCACGCGGCCGGCGGGCAGGGTGACGCCAAGGTCGCCGCGCCAGCCGAGCACGGTTTCGCTCTTGCCATCGGTGCGGCCGTCTTTTGACAGATGCTGGGCCACGGCGCCGACGCTGATCTCGGCGGAGATGCCGTCGAGGGCTTCGGCCAGGGCATTGGCCGGGCCGGTCGCCACGGCTTTTTGCTCAACCGCCTTCAGGCGAGTCGCCAGCGCCGGTTCGGTGTCACTGATGCGCTCGCTGTCGAGTGCGGTCGCCAGCGCGCGGTTGTCGGCTTCCAGTGTCTTGACGCGGGCTTCGAGGTCGGCAGGCTTGCTCGTTTGCTTGAGCTGGCTTTCGAGGCTGGCGTTGCGCGCTTCAAGCTTGGCAATGCGCTCGGCCAGTTGTTTGACGATGGCGCGCAGACCGGGGTCGTCAGCCGCCTGTGCCGGCGTGATGCCAACCAGCACGGTGAGCGCCGCGGCGCTCAGGGGCAGGGCGAAGCGGCGCATCAGTAACCCCCCTTCTTGCCGATGCCGACGTAGGTGAAGTCATATTCGACCGTGAAGGGTGCGAACCACGGACGTACGCCGGTTTCGCGGTCGGTGTGGCGGCCGAAATGGGCATGGGCGTTGGCACTCGGCGGGGCGATGTTGTACTTGACGGTGTACTTGCCCGGGCCCATCAGCTTCACGTTGTTGCCGTAGTGGGGGCCGTCGCTGGCCACCATGGGCATGAAGTCGCCCTTGAGCACCTCGGCGCTGCCCTTTTTGCTGATTTCGTAATTGATGACCAGGTAGGGAATCCAGTCGCCTTCGGCAAAGCCGTTGGGGTTGCTGGCCAGTGCGCGGATGTCCGCTTCGATGTGCACATCGCTTTGCGCCGCAGGCGTCATCATGCCGGCAGGCTCCATCTCGACCGGCTGCAGATACACCGCAGCAATCTCCATGCCGTGCAGGTGCTGCGGTGTGCCGATGGGGTACTCGAGAGCCTGGCTGCTCAGGGGGGCGGCGAGCAGGGCGAGGGCGATGGCGTGGCGGGCGAAAGACATTCAAAAACTCCGAACGGTCAGAAAGTGTGCGAATAGTATCGCGAATGAGAATGACTCGCAATACGAAAGTTATTGAACGTGAAACGAATGGCTTCGGCTGTGAGCTCTGGCGATGCGGCGGTCAGCGGATCTCGGGCTGTATGTCGATGCCGGTGAGGTGGCGTGCGCCTCGCTATTGAACGAATCGGAGGGCGGTCGCGGTTGGAAGCCATGCATATCCGGCGCATCGCCGAAGCGGCGAGGCGAGGCGCTGGCTGTGGGTCAAGCCGTGGGGTGTCGAGTGACTGAGAACGGAAATTGCGTCGAGACGTGTTGAGCTGCCGTGCTGCCTGAGCGTCGGGGTTTGGCAGGCAGAGGTGGGGTGTTTGTGGGGGACCCGTCGTGTTGCCCGCCGGGGAGACGCGTCGGCAGATCCGTCGCAGCGAACTGCTGAGGGGCTCCCGTGCGGCGGACCCAAAGGTGTGCAGACAGACGCGTTCGCCGGCGTGCGAACGCGCCTGGTGAGTGGTTATTCGCTCGCGGGGAGTGTCACAAAGCCGAGCTTTTCCACGCCGGCGTTTCGGGCGGCGGCCATCAACTCGGCAATTGCTTCGTAGCGGGTGTCCTTGTCGGCGCGCAGATGCAACTCGGGCTGGGGGCTTTGTGCCGCGATGTCGGCGAGGCGTTGGGGAAGCACATCGTTGGGTATCGGTTCGTTGTTCCAGAACAGTGCGCCGGCAGCATCAAGTGACAGCGTGATGGCGTCGGGGGTTTCCACCGTCGGTGCGCTGCTGGCCGTGGGCAGGTCAATCTTGACCGAGTGGGTGAGCAGCGGCGCGGTGATCATGAAAATGATCAGCAGCACCAGCATCACGTCGACCAGCGGGGTGGTGTTGATCTCGCTCATCGGGGCGCTGTGCCCCGCGTTGTCGAATCCGCCAAAAGCCATCACGCCACCCCGGAGACCGGGCGGACCGGTGTTGCCGCGGTGCGATGCTGGGCCGCGGGTGCGGCCACGGCAATGCGCGAGCCGGTGGTGAAGTAGGCGTGCAGATCGTGGGCGAAACCGTCGAGCTCGGACAGCTCCACCCGGTTGGCGCGGTTAAAGCCGTTGTAGGCGAGTACGGCGGGGATGGCAACGAACAGGCCGAAGGCAGTCATGATCAGCGCTTCTCCGACCGGACCGGCCACCTTGTCGATGGAGGCCATGCCGCTGAGGCTGATGCTGGTGAGCGCATGGTAGATGCCCCAGACGGTGCCGAACAGGCCAACAAAGGGCGCGGTGGAGCCGATGGAGGCGAGTACCGTGAGGCCGCTTTCGAGCCGGGCGGTGGCGTCGGCGATGGAGCGGCGCAGTGCGCGGGTGACGAACTCGCCGGTGTCCAGCGTTCCGCCCAGCGTGGTGCCAGCGGTGTGCCGGGTGTAGTGCGTGTGTGCGGCGGCGGCCTGGTGGGCGAGGCGCTCGCAGGGGGTGTCGGCGGCGCGGCTGCTGAGCAGGCGCAGGCCTTCGTCCAGCGACGCGGCGTGCCAGAATTGCTCGACCGCGTCGCCATGGCGGCGGGTGCCGAGCAGGCGCAGGCCCTTGCTGAGGATGAGGTACCAGCTGACAACCGACATGCCGACGAGCAGGATCGCGACGCAGCGGATGATGAGGTCGGCTTGTGCCCAGAGCTGGCTCAGACCGAAGGCGTTGGGGGTGTCCATGTTCAGGTGTTCTCCAGTTTGAATTCTATTGGCACGATCACCCAGTTGGCGATGGGCCGGTTGCCCTGGCGGGCGGGCACGAATGTCCATTGGCTGACCGCGCGGCGGGCGGCTTCGTCCAGACGGCTATGACCGGAGGACTGGTGCAGTCGCACATCGTTGACCTTGCCGTCTTCGCCAACGAGCACGCGCAGCAGCACTTTGCCGGTTTCGCCCATCCGGCTGGAAAGGCGCGGGTAGCGCGGCTCGGGGTTGTTCAGGTAGGCCGCATCGAAGCGGGGCGCAATGACTGGTTGCGGCGCAGCGACAACCGGACCCGGCTCGGCTTTTGACGGTGCAGTCGGCGCAGTGGCGAGGGCCGGTGGGGGCGGTGCGCTCTCGCTCGGGGCCGGGGCTTCTTCCTTGGGCTCGCTGATGGCGGTGGGCGAGGGTGCAGGCGCCGGTTTTGGCGTCGGCTTGGGCGCGGGTTTGCGCACGAGTTTCGGCTTCGGTGGCGTGGGAGGCTGCTTGACGACCGGCTCAGGCACCGGCGGTTTGGGTGGTACGACTTCTGGCGCAGGTGGGCTCACCGGGGCAGGCGCCGGCGGCGCGATGAGGGCCACCTGAATGGTGGTGACCGGTGTTTGAATGGGCGCTTCGATCTGGCTGAGGCCAAGCGCCAATGCCCCCGCATGTGCCGCCAGCACGAAGAGCAGACGCGCGCCAGCGGCGACGCGTGTGCGCGTACGCGCGCGACGCGGCGCGGCGATAACCGGCGCGAGAGGGGGAGACGTTGCAAGCATCGATTCGTATTTTACCGCGCGCGCGGGTGGCTTGAGCGCGACGCCCTGTCGCATGGCCGTACTGAAATTCATGAATCAGACGGGCGTGCCGAGGCTGGCGGCGATCAGGGCGTCGAGCGCGAAACCGATGGCCAGAAGAATGAGGCAGGTGCTGATGCCGCGTGGCGTCGACGACAAAAAATGCGGATGCGGGTGCTTCATGCGGGTCTCCAGGCAATGTCGATTTGGCTGGCTGGTTCCGCAGGAACTGGCTGGCAGAGCGCCGCGTGGGCGCCCGGTGGCGTGTGCTCAGCTGGCCGAGTGGTCCGGGTCCATCTGGGATTGCAAGTAGTTGGGCAGTGTGACCCGATCGATCAGTTCGAGCTGCGTTTCGAGGTAGTCGATGTGCTCTTCCGTAGCTTCGAGGATCTTTTCGAAGAGCTCGCGGGAGACATAGTCCTTACAGGATTCGCACTGGCTGATCGCGTCGATCAGATCGCCGCGGGCGGTCGTCTCGAGCGTCAGGTCGCCCTTGATGCACTCGGGCACATTCTCGCCGATCAGCAGCTTGCCGAGGTTCTGCAGGTTGGGCAGGCCTTCGAGGAACAGCACGCGTTCGATCAGCCAGTCGGCGTGGTGCATCTCTTCGATCGATTCGTCGTATTCGTGTTTGCCAAGCTTGGCCAGACCCCAGTTCTTGTACATGCGTGCATGCAGAAAGTACTGGTTGATGGCCGTCAGTTCATGGGTGAGCTGACGGTTGAGGAGCTTGATGATGTTCTTGTCGCCTTTCATGCGAAGGCCTCCAGGTGTCGGGTCGGGGTCGGGCTCAGGCTGCGGACGGCCTGGGGGGCGCTGGCTACGGCCTGATCGAGACAACACTTTGCCGCGCACGCGCATTTTCCGCAATCGGCGGTGACACCCAGTACGCGCAGGTCGCGCACCCGGCGCGCACCATTGGCGGCGGCGTGGTGAATGTCTGTCTCGGTCACGGCGTTGCAGATGCACACGTACATGTTGCCTGGCTCCTTGCGGTATAGCCTATTTGGTGAGAATCAGTTTGCCCGCGCGGGTTTCCTGCAAGCGGTAGCTGACGCCCTTGTGTTCGATGGTGACGATGCTTTGCCCCTTCAGCAGTGCCTCGCTGGCGATGGCCGGCGCGCTGCGCATGTCAGCGCGGGGCTGATCAGGCGTGTCGGCGGGGCGGTCGGGCGAAGGGGTGGAGGTCATGATGTCTCAATGCAAACAAGAACGATTCGCATTCCATCATCTTCTTGTGATGTCGTCAAGTCCGTTTGGTGTCTGCGCGGCGCGCGCGAGCTGAACGGTGTCGGCCAATGAAGCTCGCAGGTATAGTCGAAGCCTTCACTTTCTTCGTCAGGAACCGCCATGTCTTTCGTGATTCCCGCGCCCGAGCAGGCCAGCCTTCCGGTCGCTGGCAGCACCGACCGTTTCCCGGTGCGTCGCATCTATTGCATTGGCCGCAATTACGCCGATCACGCACGCGAGATGGGTGGCTCGCCCGATCGCGAGCCGCCGTTCTTTTTCTGCAAGCCGGCCGATGCCGCCTTTGCCGTGCCGGGCGAGGCGCCGGTCGAATGGCCGTATCCGACCATCACCGCCGACCTGCATCACGAGATTGAGCTGGTGGCCGCCATCGGCCGCGGCGGACGTGACATTGATGTGGCCAACGCGCTCGATCATGTGTGGGGCTATGGCGTGGGGCTCGACATGACCCGGCGCGATCTGCAAGGCCAGATGAAGGCGCAGGGGCGCAGCTGGGAGATCGGCAAGGCTTTCGATCATGCCGCGCCGATCTCGGCTTTGCGTCCGGCGAGCGAGACCGGGCATCCGGCGACCGGCGAAATCTGGCTGGATGTGAACGGGGCGCGCCGCCAGACCGGCGATCTGTCCGACATGATCTGGTCGGTCGCCGAGGCGGTGGCGGGCTTGTCGCGTTATTTTGAGCTCAAGCCGGGTGACCTGCTGATGACCGGCACGCCGGCGGGCGTGGGTGCGGTGAGCCGCGGCGACGTGCTCAGTGGCGGCGTGGCCGGGGTGGCGAAGCTGGCGCTAAAAATCGTTTGATGCTCGGGCGGGGCGTACGGCCCCGCCGACTCACAGCTTGGCCTGGCGCTTGATCGCGCCCGAGGCCGCGATGGCGCCGTCGGCCACATAGGCCTCGACGTTGCTCTCGATGCGATCGGGGTCGTAGAGGTAGTTGACCATCAAACCAAAGGATTGACTCATGCCCCGCTCGGCGGTGTCGGCCATCCAGTTCAGCCGCTCGACGCGGGCGCCGTTGCCCAGATGGAAGCGGGCCACCGGGTCAAAGGGGGCGCCGCGCGATTTAGCGTGGCACAGGTAGCGCGCGGCGAGCCGGGTGAGCGGGGCGCTGAGCGCCGCGGGCAGGCCGGGTTGCTCCAGCCACGGGCAGTTGTCGTCGAGCAGACTCTGGAAGCCGGCCGAGGTCGCGCCCTCGATGCCCAGTGGCGCGAGCTTTTTCCAGTCGGCGTCGGTAAAGGCGTCGGCCAGCGCCTCGGGGTGCGCGCGTACCCAGTCCTTGAGCCGGGGAATCGGTGACAGCGTGGCAAATTGCTTGAGCCCGGGCAGGTCGCGCTTGAGGTCGTCGACCACGCGTTTGAGCAGAAAATTGCCAAACGACACACCGCGCAAGCCCACTTGGGTGTTGCTGATTGAATAGAAAATGGCGGTGTTGGCGCGCGCGTTGTCGGCCACTGGCGCCATCTCGTCGAGCAGCTTCTGGACGTTGTCGGCGAGGTCGTCGACCAGCGCCACTTCCACAAAAATGAGGGGTTCCAGCGGCATGCGCGGGTGGAAGAAGGCGTAGCAGCGGCGGTCGGTGTCGAGGCGGTTTTTGAGGTCGGTCCAGGAGCGGATCTCGTGCACTGCTTCGTACTGCACCAGCTTTTCGAGCAAGGCGGCGGGGCTCTCCCAGGTGATGCGGCGCAGTTCGAGAAAGCCGACGTCGAACCAGGCGTTAAGCCGGGCTTCGAGTTCGCGGTCGAGGGCTTTGAGCTCCGGGTCGTCCTTGAGAAAGCGCAGCAGGTCGGCGCGCAGGTCCACCAGGAATTTCACCCCGGCGGGGATGGCGTTGAACTGCGTGAGGATGCGGATTCGGCGCGAACGCATGGCGCCGCGCAGTTTGGCTTCGGCGTCCCACTGTTCTGGTGTGCCCACCTTCTCCTGATAGGCCGCATGGGCGTCGGCGACGCGTTTCGGGTCGGGCCCGAACTCCAGTGCGATCATGCGCAAAAAGGCATGACGGCCGTCGTCGTCCAGTTCGAGGTAGGTGTGTGCCAGCCGTGCGGCACGCTGCCGGGTGGAGACTTCGCCGCCGGTGCCTTCGGCGCAGTCGCGCATTTGCGCGCGCAAGCGGTCGAGATCCTGCGCTTCAAGATGCGCCTGGGACTTGCCGCCCCAGGAGATGATGTCGCGCATTCGCTCCAGACTGCGCGTGACGATATTGGGAGCCATGCGTTCCTCTCGTACTCAGTGGTGCAGGTTCAGTGTGACCGGTCGGCGCCGTGGCGGTTCAGTGGGCCGTTTGGCGCTTGGCGTGAATCATCATCGCGATGCCGATCAGGATCATCGGCACGCACAGCCATTGTGCGGTGGACAAACCGCCGCCGAGCGCGCTGAAGATGCCGGGGTCGGGTGTGCGGAAAAACTCCATGATGAAGCGCAGCACACCGTAGCCCATCAAAAAGACCGCCGAGGTGGCGCGCAGTGGTCGCGGTGCACGGGCATACCACCACAGCAGCGCAAACAGCAGCAAGCCTTCGCCGGCGGCCTGGTAAAGCTGCGAGGGGTGGCGCGGCAGATTGTCGACATGCGGGAAGACCATCGCCCACGGCAGCGACGGGTCGGCAACCCGGCCCCACAGTTCGCCATTGATGAAGTTGCCAATGCGTCCGGCCGCCAGACCGGTGGGCACCAGCGGGGCGATGAAGTCGGTGATCTGCCAGAAGCCTTTGCCGTGTTTGCGTCCATACAGCCACATGGCCACCAGCACGCCGAGGAAGCCGCCGTGAAAGCTCATGCCGCCTTTCCAGGTGGCGAGGATTTCCAGCGGGTGGCTGAAGTAGTAGCCCGGCTGATAGAACAGCACTTCGCCGAGACGGCCGCCCACCACCACGCCGATCACACCATAGAACAGCAGGTCATCGAGTTGTTGTGCCGTCCAGCCCAGCTCGGGCCGGCGCTTGATGTGCCGTCGCCCGAGTCCGATGAACAGGACGAAGGCGATCAGGTACATCAGGCCATACCAGTGAACAGAGAGCGGGCCGACCGAGAAGGCGACCGGGTCAATTTTCGGGTAGGTCAGCATGCGTTCAGTCGGCTTCGCCCAGGCTGATCTTCAGTTGATGCAGTTCGGCGCGCAGGGCGGTGACTTCAGCCTCCAGCGTTTCAACCCGCGCGGCCAGGCCACCGGGGGCTGCATGGGCGGTGGCGGCCATCGCGCTGGCGACATCGACCTCGCCACACATCAAGTGGGCGTAGCGGGTTTCCTTGGTGCCGGGGGCGCGCGGCAGGGCGAGCACCATGGGCGGGTATTTTTCAGCCAGGTGTTCCAGTGCCGCCTGCAGGGTGGGGATGTCCTCGAAGCGGTGCATGCGCTCGCTGCGGCTGCGCAACTCGCCGGCAGTTTGCGGCCCGCGCAGCATCAGCAGCGCCATGATCGCCTGCTCGGCCGGCGGCAGCGAATGCCGCAGGCGGATGCGGTGTTCGTACTTGACCACCCTGGCGCCCTCGTAGCGACCGATCAGTCCGCGCGCCAGCAACTGGCTGATCGCCTCGCTGACTTCGGACTCGTCCAGCTGCATGACCGGCTCACGCCCGGTGAGTTGGTTGGCGCCGGTGGTGATGGCGTTGATGCTCAAGGGGTATTGATCGGGGGTGGTGAAGCTTTTTTCGATCAGCACAGCGAGCACGCGGGCTTCGTTCTGGCTGAGGTCAAAGCCTTCGGTCGATTCGGTGGTATCGGTCATGGAGCGGTTCCGGCAGTGGCGCAGATCGCCATGATAGCGGATCGCCTGCGGCTAACGCGTGGCGCTGTCGTCGTCTCGCGCGGCAAGGGCGGCGCGTGCCAGGTCGATGAGCTGGCAGGTGGAGCTGTCGGCGCCGGCCGGGGACTGCCCGCTGGCGAAGGCCGACTCGATGCGTCGGGCCAGTTGCTTGCCCAGTTCGACGCCCCATTGGTCGAAGCTGTTCACATTCCAGAGCACGCCCTGGGTGAACACCTTGTGTTCGTACATGGCCAGCAGTGCGCCCAGGGTGCGCGGGGTGAGCGCGTCGAGCAGGATCACGTTGGTCGGGCGGTTGCCGTCGAAGCAGCGGTGGGGCAGCAATTCGGCAATGCGCTCGGCCGACAGGCCCTCGGCCTCCATCTCGGCGCGGGCTTCATCGGGTGTGCGGCCCATCATCAAGGCTTGCGCCTGGGCGATGCAGTTGGCGAGCACGATGTCGTGGTGCGGCCGGGTGTTGTCGGGGCTGTGCAAGGTGGCCACAAAATCGGCCGGCACCAGCTGCGAGCCCTGATGCAGCAATTGGTAGAAGGCGTGCTGGCCGTTGATGCCGCTGTTGCCCCACACCACCGGCCCGGTCGCCCGGCCCACGGGCTGACCGTCGCGGGTGGTCTGCTTGCCGTTGCTTTCCATGTCGAGCTGCTGCAGGAAGCCCGGCAACTGGCGCAGACCGTGATCGTAAGGGGCGACCATGTGTGTTGCCGCGCCAAAACCATTCACGTACCACACGCCGAGCAGTGCCAGCAGCACGGGCAGATTCCGCGACCAGGGCGCGGTGCGGAAGTGCTCGTCCATGGCATGCGCGCCGGCGAGCAGTTCGCCGAAGGCCTCGGGACCGACTTGCAGCATGATGCTCAGACCGACCGCCGACCACAGCGAATAGCGCCCACCGACCCAGTCCCAGAAGCCAAACATGTTGGCCGGGTCGATGCCGAAGGCGCGGACCGCCTCGGTGTGGGTCGACACCGCGACAAAGTGGCGGCGGATGTCGGCCTCGGTGGCGCCACCCGCCAGAAACCAGGCACGCGCGCTGCTGGCGTTGGTGAGGGTTTCCTGGGTGGTGAAGCTTTTTGAGCAGATGACAAACAGTGTGGTGCGGCGGTCGAGCTGGCGCAGCAGGCCGTTGAGCCGGCCGGCGTCGACGTTGGCCACAAAATGCGTGCGCAGGCGCGGGTGGCCGATCGGGCGCAGCGCGTCGCAGACCAGCCGCGGGCCGAGGTCGGAGCCGCCGATGCCGATGTTGACGATATTGGTGATGGGCTCACCGGTGTGGCCGAGCCACTGGCCGCTGCGCACCTGCTCGGCAAACCCGGCCATGTGGGCAAGTTCGGCTTGGATGTCGGGCACCACGTTGTGACCGTCGACCCGGATGTCGGCCGTGGCCGGGGCGCGCAGGGCGGTGTGCAGCACAGCGCGGTGTTCGGTGCTGTTGATGCGTTCGCCGGAAAACATGGCGTCAATCGCCCCGCGCAGACCGCAGGTATCGGCCAGGGTGAAGAGCTGTTGCAGGTCGGCGTCGTCGAGCCGGTTTTTGCTGTAGTCGATGAAGATGCCGTTGCTGCGCACGCTCATGCGTGTCGCCCGATCAGGGTCGGTGGCGAATTGGTCGCGCAGGTGGCGGCCGGCCTGTTTTTGGGCGGCCAGCTGCACTCGGGACCACAGATCGGAGCGTGCGTCGGGCATTGTGTTTGCGGCGCGCCCATCGGGGGCGCTGAAGTCAGAAGGGCGGTTCATGCTGGGGCTACAGTGTAGAGGAGCGATGTTACAGCGTCATCTTGTAGCGCTGCTCAGTTGATAACAACCGTGCATTATGTCATGCGGATTGCTTGCGGGGGTTTGGCCTGCGAGACGCGGGGCATCCGAAAGTCGCGACCTCGCGCTACAATGCGCTGCTACGCACGACGCCCAAGGTTTCAGGAGATACCCTCATGCCCAAGTACCGTTCACGCACTTCCACCGCCGGCCGCAACATGGCAGGCGCCCGCGCCCTGTGGCGGGCGACCGGCATGAAGGATGGCGATTTCGAAAAGCCGATCATTGCCGTGGTCAACAGCTTCACCCAGTTTGTGCCGGGCCATGTGCACCTGAAAGACATGGGCCAGCTGGTGGCGCGCGAGATCGAAGCGGCCGGCGGTGTGGCCAAGGAATTCAACACCATCGCCATCGACGACGGCATTGCCATGGGCCATGGCGGCATGCTTTACAGCCTGCCCTCGCGTGATCTGATCGCCGACTCGGTCGAATACATGGTCAATGGCCACACCGCCGATGCCATGGTGTGCATCTCCAACTGCGACAAGATCACGCCGGGGATGTTGATGGCGGCGCTACGCCTCAATATTCCGGTGATCTTCGTCTCCGGCGGTCCGATGGAGGCCGGCAAGGTCAAGTGGGACAACAAGGTCGTCTCGCTCGATCTGGTGGACGCCATGGTCAAAGCGGCCGATGAGAGTGTGTCGGACGAAGAGGTGGCGGCTGTTGAGCGCTCCGCCTGCCCGACCTGCGGTTCGTGCTCCGGCATGTTCACGGCCAATTCCATGAACTGTCTGACCGAGGCGCTGGGCCTGTCGCTGCCGGGCAACGGCACGGTGGTGGCGACCCACGCCGACCGCAAGCAATTGTTCCTGACCGCGGGGCGCAAGATCGTCGAGTTGGCGCGCCGCTATTACGAGCAGGACGACGAGACCGCGCTGCCGCGCAACATCGCCACCTTCGAAGCTTTTGAAAACGCGATCACCCTCGACGTGGCCATGGGCGGCTCGACCAACACCGTGCTGCACCTGCTGGCGGCCGCGCGCGAGGCCGGGGTCGACTTCACCATGAAGGACATCGACCGCATCTCACGCAAAGTGCCCTGCCTGTCCAAAGTGGCGCCGGCGGTGTCGGATGTGCACATCGAAGACGTGCATCGCGCCGGCGGCATCATGGGCATTCTCGGCGAGCTCGATCGCGCCGGTCTGCTCCATAGCAATGCCCACACGGTGCACAGCAAGACGCTCAAGGATGCCCTGGCGCGCTGGGATGTGATGCAGGCGCACGACAACAAGGTGTTCGACTTCTTCCGCGCCGCGCCCGGTGGCGTGCCCACACAAGTGGCCTTCAGTCAGGACCGCCGCTGGAATGAACTCGACATGGATCGCAGCCACGGCGTGATCCGCGACAAGGCGAACGCCTTCACTCAGGAGGGTGGCCTGGCCGTGCTCTACGGCAACATCGCGGAAAAAGGCTGCATCGTCAAAACCGCTGGGGTCGACGAATCGATCTGGACCTTCACCGGGCGGGCCCGCGTGTTCGAGAGCCAGGACGCCGCGGTCCACGCCATCCTGACCGACAAGATTGTGGCCGGCGACGTGGTCGTCATCCGCTACGAAGGGCCCAAGGGCGGCCCCGGCATGCAGGAAATGCTCTATCCGACCAGCTATCTCAAGTCGAAGGGGCTGGGCAAAGCCTGCGCGCTGCTGACCGATGGGCGCTTCTCGGGCGGCACCTCCGGCCTGTCGATCGGCCACGCCTCCCCCGAAGCGGCCTGTGGCGGCGCGATCGGCCTGATCGAAGAGGGCGACAGCATCGAGATCGACATCCCCAATCGCGGCATCAAGCTGGCGATTGACGACGCCACGCTGGCGGCCCGCCGTGCGGCGATGGACGCCAAAGGTGCGGACGCCTGGAAGCCGGTCGGACGCGAGCGCGTCGTCTCCGCGGCCCTGCAAGCCTATGCAGCGCTGACCACCAGCGCCGACACCGGCGCGGTCCGCGATGTGACGCAAGTGCAGCGCTGATCGGGGTTTGCGCTTTACCAACAAGGCCGCCTTCGGGCGGCTTTGTTCTTTTCGGTGCTTGGCGGTGCCTTGGATTGATATCGGGTTTGACCGGCTGTGGCCGGATGAATCCGGCCCCACCGTTCAAGGCCCTTCGTAGAGACGGACTTTTCCGGCCCTGAATGCGGATCCCCGCACGACTGATCGCGTGCCTGCCGCTTCGGCGGGAACCTACCTCCCGACGCGGCCTCTGACAAAGACCAAGCGATGACCGTGGAGCATGCCCATGCCACCCACCGAACAGCCGTCCAAAGCCACGCTGGAGAAACTCTGGCCGCTGGCGATTGCCGCCGCCGGCCTGGTGGCCGTAGTCAATTTTCTGGTCGCCTTGCTGATTGCCATCTTTGGCGATGTATTGCATCCCGCTCTGGCCGAAAGCCAGGCCTGGGTGCTGTTTGTCGTCGCCGGTGTGGCGATGGCGGTGCAGGCCGTGTTGATGGCGGTGATGCATCGTCAGCTTTGGGTGCGACAGCAAGAGGGGGAATTGCCGCAGGAGCGCTGGCGAGGCGGTTTGCGTCTACCGGTGACCGCCGCGCTCGCCCACCCCGCGGTTCGTCGCCGATTGCGGGTGGTGCGACACGCCGGGCGACGCCGTCGCAGCGGCGCCTCGGCGTTCGTCAGAGTGGTGCGATCCGTTGTAATGTGACCGCGTGCGCCTGAGCCAAAGGGGAGTCGATGGCAAACCGGATACTGCGAGGCATCGGCCGACTGCTGGCGGGCTATCTCAATGCCGAGTTGCCGTCCTACACGCCGTTGGCCACGCATTCAGGTGCGCGTTTGCAGCAAACGCTGTTGCCGGGCGACATCCTGCTGGTCGAAGGCAACCGGCGCATCAGCGCCGCCATCAAGTACCTCACCCAGTCGACCTGGTCGCATGCGGCGCTGTATATCGGCCCCGGCGTGGTGACCGGCCCGGACAGCGATCCGCGGGTCTTGATTGAGGCCGACACCGAGCACGGCGTGGTGGCAGTGTCGCTGTCGAAATACGATGGCATGCACACCCGTATCTGTCGCCCGGTGGGGCTGACAGACACCGACCGACTGGCGCTGATCGACTTCGCGGTGGCGCGTATCGGCCACCAGTACGACCTCAAGAACATTTTTGATCTGGTGCGTTACCTGCTGCCAACGCCGCCGGTGCCGACGCGTTTTCGGCGCAATCTGCTGTCAATGGGCAGTGGTGAGCCGACCCGCGCGATTTGCTCCACCTTGATTGCCCAGGCCTTTCAGAGCATCGGGTACCCGATTCTGCCCGCCGTATATACCCGGCCATCGCGCCCGGGCGACCCGGCGCATTGCAACACCTGCGAAACCGAGGTGCTGCGGGCGCGCCACCACAGTCTGTTCACTCCGCGAGACTTTGATATCTCCCCCTATTTTGCGATCATCAAGCCGACGATCGAAGGGGGCTTTGACTACCAAAGCGTTGTTTGGGGCAAGCCCTGTGTGTCGCACGAGCCGCCAGCCGAACCGGCACTAGCTCCGGCTGGCAATGACCACGCCAGTACCGACCAGCACCGCGCCTGAGGCCCGGTTCATGGCGCGCACGGTGCGGCGGTCGCGCAACAAGCGGCGCGCCCGCGCGGCCAGCAGGGCATAGCCAGCCAGCACGATGAAGACCATCGAGCAGGCGATGGCACACACCAGCACAAAGTCGACGGCGGTGATGTTGGCCAGATCCACAAACGTCGGCAAAAACGCCGCATAAAACAGGATCGGCTTCGGGTTGCCCAGTGTGGTCAACAATCCGGCAAGCGCGTCCTTGTGGTGACCGGTCGGCGGGCGGATCGGCAATTCGGCCGGCGGCGTGTCGTCGCTGCGAAAGGCACCAATGCCGAGCCAGATCAGATAGGCCGCGCCGATCCATTTCACCGCAAGAAACACCTCGCCGTAGTGTTGCGCCAGCGTGCTCATGCCCAGACAGGCCAGTGCGATGAGCACGATGTCGCCCATCGCGATGCCGGCCACATGCCACAGCGCCGCGCCCAGACCCGCGCCCAGCGTGCGCGCGGTGATACTGGCGACGGCCGGGCCAGGCGTGACCGCCAGAACAAAAACTGCACCCGCCAGGGCCAGTGCGGTGGTCGGTGTCATTGGGCTTTACCTTTTGCAGCGGCTTCGCGCGCCAGCGCGCGTTGTGCCGCCGGGCGTGCCAGACAGCGTTCAAGATAGGCCGGCAGCGTGCTGCCCTCCAGAGACAGTTTGGCTGATTTCGCCCATGCCAGGCAGTGGCTGGCAATGATGTCAGCAATGCTGAAATGCGCGCCGGCCAGCCATGACCAGGCTTCAAGGCGGGCCGAGAGTAAGGCGGCTGCCTTCTCGAATTCCCAACGCGCCGTATCTTCGATGGCCGGCACACGGCGTTTTTCGGGCAACGCAAAACGGTGCTTGGCGATGGTCCACAGCGCCTGGTCCAGCTCGGTCAGGCCGAAGCACAACCACCGGTAAGCCTGTGCCCGCTCGGATGCGTCGGCCGGCAACAGGCCGGAGGCAGGAAAACGCTCGGCCGCCCACAGCGCGATCGCGCCGGTCTCGGTGACAATGCTGCCGTCTTCCAGACGAAGCGCGGGCACCTTGCCGCCGGGGTTGATGGCCAGAAAATCGGGCGCGCGCCCGGCCCCCTTGAACAAATTGACGAACACATAGTCGTAGTCGGCTCCCGCTTCTTCAAGCGCCCACACGGCGCGCAGCGAACGGGAGTTGGGGCAACCATAAACAGTCAGCATCTTGTTCTCCATTGAGCTTCGGTGCATTGTTGAAGGCGAGCCGACGATTCGGCAACTGAAAATTTTGGAGTAGCACGCATGGCATGGCACATCTGGCTGGCCTTTCTGGTCGCATCGATCGTCATCTCGGTCACCCCGGGCCCCGGCGCCGTGGTGACCATGAGCGTCGGCCTGCGCCACGGCTACCGGATGTCACTCCAGACAATCGCCGGCCTGCAGGTGGCGCTGGTCATCCAGTTGGCCATTGTCGCAGCCGGTCTGGGCGCGGTGCTGGCCACCTCGGCGACGGCGTTTCTGATTTTGAAAATCTGCGGCGCGGCCTACCTGATCTGGCTGGGTATTCAGAAATGGCGCAGCGCGGGCAAGCCGGTGTCGACCACCACTGCGATCGAGGTCAAGCACCTGTTCCGCACCGCCGTGCTGATCAACCTCACCAACCCGAAAGCCATCATCTTCATGGCCGCGCTGGTGCCACAGTTCATCGACCCGGCCGGGAACCAGTGGCTGCAGTTCTTCATCCTGTGCGCCACCACCGTGGTGGTCGATGTATTTGTCATGTCGTGCTATTCGCTGCTCGCCACCCGGTTTCGCCCGTGGCTCGCCGACGTGCGGGCGCAACGCCTGCAGAACCGGGTGTTCGGGGGCTTGTTTGTGACTGCGGGCGCACTACTGGCGGCGACGTCCAGGCATTGATCGCGGCGAACGCCGCTCTGGAAGCAAGGCGGCATGCTGATTTTGGCCGCCCGTCAGTCGTTCGATTGCCGGGCCACCAGACTTATCGCCACCAGCGCGCCAGCGCAGATCCAGCAAGCCACCGCCATGCTTTGCGCACCAAAGTAGGGGTGGGCCGCATCGAAGATCAGTCGTAGCAGGGTCCGCGATGGCGGCCCCTTGGGGAAAAACCAATCATTGACCCCCATGCCAAAGAAGCACAGCGCAAGGCCGACTAACACCGTACTGCTGCGCGTTCGGGTTGGCGTCCAGCCCTTTTCCATCTGCTCGCGCGACAACGGTTCAATGTCGTGATGCTTGCGAGCAGGCGCCAGAGCTGAGTCCGGCGTGTGTTCGGGCCACGGCTCAACGGTGACGGTTTTGCTTCTCTGCCGGTCCCAGAGGTACATGCCGCCGAGAATGAGGACCGGGCCGAGGGCAAAGACTGCCGTTATAAATATGATGAAAAGCATTGGGAGGTCGCGCGCAATGCGCGAAGACGCCCGGTAGGCGTTCGAGCTTGTTCGTTGATGACCCCGGATTTTGCCACGGGCAATTCTTGGTGAACGCTCGAAGACGCCATTGACGAGGTCGTTTGTTGAGTAGGGGGCGTGCACGTCATGGCGAACGATTGGCCGCGTGATGGTTTGCGTGGTGTCGGTCGTCAGGCGGGCGGCAAAGGGATTGCCGCCCATTTTTTTGCGTGGCGCACAGCCGTCGACGAACCGGCGTTATTTTGCCGGTGCATTGAGTGCAGCGGCTTTTTCGCGCAAGCGGCGGGCAATCTCGTGGAAGCGTTGTAGCGCGGCGATGTTGGGGTGCCGGCTGGCCTGTTGCGGAAGCGCATAGATCGAGATGTTGCGGTGTTTGTCGGCCAGCGTCAGGGTGAGCGAGGTGGTTGATGCGTCGGCGATCCGCATTGCGGGTTTGTCGGTCGCCGCGATGGCGGCGTGAATCGCGTCGGCGTCGATCTCAAGTGCGCCGAGTTTGGTGACGACGGTGTCGAGCAGCGCGGCAAGTTCCTTGGCGGAGAGCTGCACCGTCACGCGGGGCTGGCCGGGCTGTCGGGCGCGTGCGCTGGCGGCGCCGGAGGCGGAGATTTCAAGGAGCGGCCCTTCGGCCGAGCGCGGGCGCTGGCCGCCCGAGACGTCGAAGCTGAGGATGGTCGCGGCAGGATCCGGGCCCAGGTTCCAGTCATTCATGCTGCTCGCTTGCAGCGCGGAACCAGCGCCAAACAGCAGGCTGCAGGCCCAAAGAAAAACCAAGCAGTGGGCAATGCGTGTCAGTGGCAATAGAAAGTCCTTGGACGGCACGGGGGGCAGGGCAGGGACGGCTTGCGGCGTGCGGGATATGTTCCACGCACCGCAAGCCGGGCAACGCGCTCAGACTGCGCGGCGGCGACGGCTCACAGCACCAAGCCCGGCCAGGCCGGTAAGCATCATCAGCCAGGTTTCGGGTTCCGGTACCGGGCTCACCGTGGCGTAGCCGATGTCTTGGAAGGCGGCGAGGGTGGTGTTGCTGAATGTCGCATTTGCGACCGCGTACGGTGTCATCAGTTCAAGATCGTTGGTGGCATTGGGGTCGTTTTGATCATCGATGCAGTTCTGATTGCCATTGGCCTGCGCGCGCCAGCACTCCGACCAGTGACCACCGCCGTTTTCAAGCAGGATGCTGGAGGCGTTCTGGCCGAACTCCTGATTGAATGCGGCGACCGCAAGTGCGCCGGTGTATTGGTTGCCGGTGGCAACTCCGTTGTCAGTGAACAAGGTGCCGAAGCCGAGGGCGTGGGCCATTTCGTGCTGAACGGAGTCGATGAATTCCTGAAGCAGGAGTTCGCCGCGGGTGAAGGGGGTGTCGCCCGGGCCCCAGTCTTGGGCGTCGAACTGCATGTAGCCGGTGGTCGGGAGGGTATAGCCATCCTGGGTCAAGGTTGCGTCGGGCGCTGCGTATGCCAGCGAATTGAATTCGCCGTCTTCGGGCGCAAAAGCGGCGGTGATCGTGAAGGTCGGGATGCTGATGCTGCCCTGGTAACCAGAGATCTTGCTCTCCCAGAACTGTGCCGCGCTTTCGAATGCGTCTTTCTGGATCTGCGAGAAATCGGTCGGTGTGCCCGTTCCCCAGGTCGGCTGGGTGTCACCCGTGCCGAGGAAGTTGATGACGATATCGAAACCCGGCAGGGCGAATGCCGGGGTGGCGGACACGGTGAGCGCAACAGCGGCCGATGCGAGCAGTTTTTTCTTCATGAAGCGTCCTTTGTGCAAACTGGCGAACTCGTCGCCACAGGTGTTTGGCGGTGCAAATTGATGTTGGGTAAAAAAGTCGGGGGTGCGGCGCCCTGTTGCCTGGCGACCGGCGACGTTTGATAAGCAATAGTCGTACCGCGTTTGCATAAACCATGCAAATCAACTGCTTGATGCCAATGTCTTGAATTGCCGTGCTGCGGGGGGCTGCGATGTGTAAGTTTTTTCGACGGTGCGTGGAAGACGCGTTTTTGTGAGCAGTGGATATCAGTGCAGGCTTCTTTGGCGTGCTGTTGTTTGGGTGCTAGAGAAAGTGTTGGCCCATCACTCGGAGTCCGGTCTTTCTGCTTGGATGCATTGGGCGTTGACTCGCCGTTGTGTTGTGAATCGTCCGGCCATTGTGCAAAGCAATTATTTTTTGCCAGTCAATTTGCGTATGACTTTAGAGTAATTGTATCGGTGTAAATATGTCGATATCCTAGCTGCTCTTGTCTGCATGCAGGCGATCTAAAACAAAAAAATCACAGAGGTCAGAGTGTCTCAAGACACCGATACTGGGCTGGCATGCCTTGCGCTGCTGGCCCGGATGCACGGCGTGGCGGTCGATCCGGCACAGCTGGCGCATGAGTTCGCCCCGGTTGGCGCGTTTGTCGACGAGTCCGCGTTGTTGCGTGCGGCGCGCAGTACGGGGCTCAAGGCCAAGGCCGGACGCTTCTCGCTCGCTGCGCTGAATGGCATGGCGTTGCCCGCAATCGCGGTAGGGCAGGATGGCCGTTTCTTCATTGTCGCGCGGGTTGAGACCGACGCCGAGCACGCCCCCGACGACATCCAGCGCGTACTCATCCACGATCCGCTCGCCTCGCGCCCCGAGATTCTGCCGGTGGCGGCGTTCGAAGCGCGTTGGAGCGGGCGGCTCATGCTCCTCACCTCGCGCGCCTCGCTGGCCGCCGAGCTGGCCCGCTTCGATTTCTCGTGGTTCATCCCGGCCATCGTCAAGTACCGCAAGCTGCTCACCGAGGTACTGGTCGCGGCCTTCTTCCTGCAATTGTTCGCGCTGGTCACGCCGCTGTTCTTCCAGGTGGTGATGGACAAGGTGCTGGTGCACAAGGGCTATGCCACGCTGACCGTGATCGGCATCGGCCTGCTGGTGGTCACGGTGTTCGAAGGTCTTCTATCGGGCCTGCGCACCTACCTGTTCGCCCACACCGCCAGTCGTATCGATGTCGAGCTGGGCGCGCGCCTGTTCAAACATCTGCTGGCGCTGCCGTTGTCGTACTTCGAAGCCCGCCGGGTGGGCGATTCGGTCGCCCGGGTGCGCGAACTGGAGCACATCCGCCAGTTTCTTACCGGCTCGGCGCTCACCCTGGTCATGGATCTGCTGTTCTCGGTGGTGTTCCTCGCCGTGATGGCGTGGTACTCGACGACGCTGACCTGGATCGTGCTCGGCTCGATCCCGCTCTACGCCATCCTGTCGCTATCGGTTACGCCTATCTTGCGCAAACGGCTCAACGAGAAATTCAACCGCGGGGCCGACAACCAGGCCTTCCTGGTCGAATCGGTCAGTGGCATCCACACCCTCAAGGCCATGGCCGTCGAGCCGCAGTTCACCCGCCATTGGGACAATCAGCTCGCCGGCTACGTCGCCTCGGGCTTTCGGGTGACCCGCCTCGGCACCTGGGCCTCCGAAGGCGTCGGCCTCATCAACAAACTGGTCACTGTCGGCATCCTGTGGATGGGGGCTTATCAGGTCATCGACGGCGCGCTCACCGTCGGCGGGCTCATCGCCTTCAACATGCTCGCCGGGCGCATCGCCCAGCCCATCATGCGCCTGGCCAACATGTGGCAAGAGTTTCAGCAGACCGGCATCTCCATGGCCCGGCTCGGCGACATCCTCAACACCCGCTCCGAAATCCCCGCCAGCCGCGCCGCCTTGCCGCCCATGCAGGGGCGGATCGAATTCGACGCCGTGCGCTTCCGTTACCGGCCCGATGGCTCCGAGGTGCTGCGCGGCATCGGCTTTGCCATCGAAGCCGGGCAGGTGGTGGGCATCGTCGGGCGCTCGGGCTCGGGCAAGAGCACCCTCACCAAGCTTGTCCAGCGGCTCTATGTGCCGGAGCGTGGCCGGGTGCTGGTCGACGGTGTCGATCTCGCGCTGGCCGACCCGGTGTGGCTGCGCCGGCAGATTGGTGTGGTGCTGCAAGAAAACGTGCTCTTTGCCCGCTCGATACGCGACAACATCGCGCTTACTGACCCCGGCGCGCCCATCGAGCACGTCATCGCCGCCGCCAAACTGGCCGGCGCGCATGAATTCATCATGGAGCTGCCCGAGGCCTACGACACCGCCGTGGGCGAGCATGGCGCCACGCTCTCTGGTGGCCAGCGCCAACGCATCGCCATCGCCCGCGCGCTGCTCACCAACCCGCGCATCCTCATCTTCGACGAAGCCACCAGCGCGCTCGACTATGAATCCGAACACATCATTCAGCAGAACATGCGCGACATCTGCAAGGGCCGCACCGTGATCATCATCGCCCACCGCCTCTCCGCCGTAAAAGACGCCGACCGCATCCTGGTGCTCGACAAAGGCGAGCTGATCGAAGAAGGCCACCACGGCGAGCTCAAGGAACGCCCCAACGGCACCTACGCCAAGCTCTACGCGCTGCAGCAGGGGTGATGCGATGAGTTCAGCCACCCTCGACCTCCTCGGCAAATACCGCCGCGTCTTCACCGCCGCCTGGCAAGCCCGTCGCCAGATGACGCCGCCCAAGCGCGGCGCGCTGGAGCGCGAATTCCTGCCCGCCGCGCTGGAGCTGCAAGACTCCCCGCCCAACCCGCTGCCGCGCGTCATCCTGTGGACCCTGATGGCCGCCTTCCTTATCGCGCTCGCGTGGGCTATCTTCGGCCGCATCGACACCGTGGCCGTCGCCACCGGCAAAATCATCCCCAGCACCCGCGCGCAGATCATTCAGCCACTCGACACCGCCGTGGTGCGCGCCATCCATGTCACCGACGGCCAGCAGGTCAAAGCCGGCGACCTGCTCGTCGAGCTCGACCCCACCGACGCCGGCGCCGCCGACATTCAGGCCAGGGAGGCCCTGACAACCGCCCGCCTGCGCGCCGCCCGCGCCGAGGCGCTGCTCACCGCGCTCGACAGCCATCGCCCGCCGGCACTTCCGGCCATGGATGGCATCCCGCCCACGCGCCACGCCGCCGAAGCCAACCTGCTCGTGCGCCAGGTCGCCGAATACCGCACCCGCCTCGCCGCGCTCGAATCCGAACACGCCCGCGCCCGTGCCGAGCAACACGCCACCGACCAACTCGTCGCCAAGCTCGAAGCCACGCTGCCCATCCACCAACAACGCGAGCAGGACTACAAGGGCCTGGTCGACAAAGCCTTCGTCTCCCGCCACGCCTACCTCGAACAACAGCAAGCCCGCATCGAAACCGAGCGTGACCTCGCCTACCAGCGCGCCAAGGCCGCCGAGCTTTCGCAAACCATCGCCCAGGCCAAAGGCGCCCGCGACGCCTGGCAAGCCGAATACCTGCGTACCGTCACCGCCGAGCTGGCCGAAGCCAAACAACAAGTGGCCAGCCTCACCGCCGAAGTGGCCAAAACCGAAAACAAATCTCGCCTCATGCACCTCACCGCCCCGGTCGCCGGCACCGTGCAACAACTGGCCATCCACACAAAAGGCGGCGTGGTCACCGAAGCCCAACCGCTGATGGTCATCGTCCCCAGCGACTACGCGGCCGAAGTCGAAGCCGTGCTGGAGAACAAAGATGTCGGCTTCGTCCAGGCCGGCCAGACGGCCGAAGTGAAGATCGAAACCTTCCCCTTCACCCGCTACGGCACCATCCCCGCCCAGGTCACCTTCGTCTCCAACGACGCCGTCGAGCACGAACAGCGCGGCCTCGTCTTCCCGGCCCGGCTCAAGCTCGAACGGAGCACGCTCAAGGTTGACGAGCGGGTTGTGAATCTGACGCCGGGCATGGCGATTACTGCCGAGATCAAGACCGGCGAGCGGCGGGTGATTGAGTATTTCTTGAGTCCGGTGATGACGACGGTTGATGAAAGCATGGGAGAGAGGTAATTGAACAATATTTTGAAAAAGTTTCAAATTATTCTTTAAAATCTAATGGAGATTGTTGAATGAGTACGACAAGAACAAATAATGGTGATGGAAGTGTAACTGTGAAAACAGATGGAGGTGCCCACGGAAGTATTTCTGCTGTTTTGTATGACGGGAAGATTCACTCTCTGACATTGTCCAATCAGTCTGGTGGCTCGACGCTCCGAATCGGAAATGATGGTTCTCTTTTCGCGAGTATGGGTTCGTTTCGTTTCTCAAGTTCTGGAGAAATATCGGCCGGGGCTTTCTCTGTGAGTACGAACGATGACGGGAGCTACACCACAGGTATCGGGAGGAGGATATCTAGCGGGGTGATGCGAGGAAAAATCGGTTTTAGCACAACTCAGGTTGCGGGTCAGGATGGTGTAGTCAATGCATCATTGTCTATCTCTTTGGCATCCCCAGCATTTTCTATGAAAATAGAATTTGGGTTGAATCCGGCTGATGGTGATGCTTCATACTCCGTTGGAGAGTATTCCAAGCAGTACTTTAGGGTTGAGATCAAGGATTCGAGCGGGGTTTCTTTGGTTGATGTAAACCAAGAGATGACTAGCTCGGATTTTTTGAATGGCCCTCTTGCGGATTTTGTCGATTTGCTGACCGGAGGTTTAGCCACAAAGTTACGTGATAGAAACTTGGCTATGGATGATCTCATTGATAATGATGGAGATATGGGAAGGGTAAATCAATCGACAAGGGATTTCTTTTCCCAAGCAAGGTCTTTTCGCTATGTCGATCCCCTCGCTCTCGACCTCGACGGCGACGGCATCGAAACCATCGCAGCCGACGGCACTGTCCTCTTCGACCACAACGGCGACGGCACGCGCCGTGGCACGGGTTGGGTGAAGAGCGATGATGGTTTGCTGGTGCTGGACAAGGACGGTAACGGCAGCATCGATTCTGGCGCGGAGTTGTTCGGCATCGACTATGTGAAGTCGGACAACACGAAAGCCACCGACGGCTTCGATGCCCTGCGCGATCTGGACAGCAATGCCGATGGCGTGTTCGACGCCAACGATGCGCAGTTTGGCAATGTGCGGGTGTGGCGCGATCTGGATCAGGACGGGGTGTCGGACGCGGGCGAGCTGATGAGCCTGACCGACGCGGGCATCGCCTCTATCGGCCTGAACGATACGGCGTTCAATCAGGCCTTGTTTGGCGGCAACCAGATGACGTCCAAGGCCACTTTTACCCGCACCGACACCACCACCGGCACCATCGCCAACCTGAATCTGGCCAGCAGCAACTTCTACCGCGAGTTCGGCGACACCATCGCCGTGAGCGACACCGCGCAGGCGCTGCCGAACATGATGGGTTCGGGCAATGTGCGCGACCTGCGTGAAGCAGCCACCCAGTCCAGCCGCCTCGCTGGGCTGCTTGCCCAGTACAGTGCCGTGACCACCCGTGATGCGCAGTGGGCGCTGCTCGACGAAATGCTCGATGCCTGGGCCGATACCACCGGCATGGCCGAGAGTCTGGACGAGCGCGACCCCAGCCGGTTCAATATCCGTTACGACGCACTGGGTAGTGTGACCCGCGCGCAAAACCTCGCACCGCTGGACGGTGGAACGGGTGGCGGCAATGAAGCCCAGATGGTGCCCGACGCCGACAATCCGCTGCTGACCGAGAGCTACCGCAACCTGATCCGCGCCTGGGATCAGAAGATGCACATTCTCGAAGCGTTCAACGGAGAATATTTCTTCGACCTGCCGGCAGACGATGGCGCGCTCCGTTGGGGAACCGTGGGGATTTCCGAAGTCACAGGTTCGACCACCACCAACACCACAGAAACCCAAACCACCCGCACCCTCGCAATCTCCTACGCGCAGCAACAATTGAATCTGTTGCAGCAAAGCTACGACGCGCTCAAGCAATCAGTGTATGAAGGCCTGGCAACACAAACCCGGCTGAAACCGTATCTGGATGCGGTGGAGTTGGTGATTGACGAGAATGGGATCAGTTTTGATTTCACGGCACTCGATGCTGCATTGGACGCCAAAAAACTGACCGACTCGCGCAGCGCGATGCAGGACTTGGCCGATCTGGTGCGAACCTCCAGCGAAACGCTTAGCAGCGGTGGATGGACCGGGACAAGCCGTTTGCTGAGTTGGGTGAACGAACTCGACGGGCAGGCCGGTGCGGATGCGTTTCTGGCTGAGATGGGATTGCTGGTTGGCGTCAATAGCTTTACTGGCTCCGCGGATCGGGACACCTTGTTTGGTGGAGACATCAACAATTCGCTAAATGGCGGGGCTGGCAACGATCTGATTGTTGGGCGCGGTGGAAACGACACGCTCAATGGTGGGGATGGGAACGATGCATTGGACGGTGGTGTTGGCACCGACGTGCTCAGCGGCGGCAACGACGACGATGTGCTCGTCGGTGGTTCGGGCAACGACTACCTGTCGGGCGATGCCGGTTCGGACACCTATGTGCTGAAAGTGGGTGATGGGACAGACACCATCTACACTTACGATACGACAGCGGGCCGGGTCGACACCTTGCGCTTCGAAGATGTCGCCTCGACCGACACCTACAGCTTGCGCCGCGAGGGCGGCAATCTGGTGATCGCCTACGGCACGTCGGATCAGGTGACGATCCAGAACCACTTCATCGCCAGTCAGTACGAGATCAGTCAGATCGTGTTCTCTGATGTGACGATGGCGGTCAATGATCTGCTGGCCGTGCGGCCGATCGCGCTGACGGCGGGCAACGACAACGCCAGCTTCAGTGACTCGGTGCAAATCGTGATGGCCGGTGCGGGCAACGATACGGTCAATGGCCTGGGCGGTGACGACCGACTATACGGTGAAGACGGCACGGACAACTTGAACGGCGGCAACGGTGCCGACGAACTGTACGGCGGTGCCGACAATGACACGCTGTACGGCGGCAACGACGACGATGTGCTCGTCGGTGGTTCGGGCAACGACTACCTGTCGGGCGATGCCGGTTCGGACACCTATGTGCTGAAAGTGGGTGATGGGACAGACACCATCTACACTTACGATACGACAGCGGGCCGGGTCGACACCTTGCGCTTCGAAGATGTCGCCTCGACCGACACCTACAGCTTGCGCCGCGAGGGCGGCAATCTGGTGATCGCCTACGGCACGTCGGATCAGGTGACGATCCAGAACCACTTCATCGCCAGTCAGTACGAGATCAGTCAGATCGTGTTCTCTGATGTGACGATGGCGGTCAATGATCTGCTGGCCGTGCGGCCGATCGCGCTGACGGCGGGCAACGACAACGCCAGCTTCAGTGACTCGGTGCAAATCGTGATGGCCGGTGCGGGCAACGATACGGTCAATGGCCTGGGCGGTGACGACCGACTATACGGTGAAGACGGCACGGACAACTTGAACGGCGGCAACGGTGCCGACGAACTGTACGGCGGTGCCGACAATGACACGCTGTACGGCGGCAACGACGACGATGTGCTCACTGGTGGTGCCGGCAACGACTACCTGTCGGGCGATGCCGGTTCGGATACCTACGTGTTTGGTCGCGGTGATGGTCAGGACACTATCTACAACTACGACACCGCGGCCGGCAGCAAGGATGCGCTTAAGTTTGACGCCGGCATCGCAGCCGACCAGTTGTGGTTCAGCAGGGTGGGTAATGATCTTGAGGTGAGTGTTGTCGGGGCGACCGATAGTGTTCGGGTTGCCAATTGGTACTCGGGTAGCGCGTATCGTCTGGATGAGTTCGAGTTGGCAGGAGGGGATGTATTGCTCGACAGCCAGGTCGAGAACCTCGTCAGTGCGATGGCCGCGTTTGCGCCGCCGGGGGCGGGTCAAACGAGCTTGCCGCAGAACTACCAAGACGCCTTGAGTGGGGTGATTGCGGCGAACTGGCAGTAAGTTTGGTCGCCCAGCCGAGCCGGTGTCTGGTTTGCTTGGTTTGGTAATACGGTGTTCTGCCCTGTGCCTTTTCGGATGTTGAAGAGGTGGCAGGGCAGATGTCGTTTACGGCGTTGTTCGAGGGGCGCGGCGGTTGGTGGCCGGATGAATCCGGTCCTACAGGGTATGGCTCTGTTTGCGGGCGGTGGGTTCTCACCGTTTGGTGAGGGGTGGAAACCGGCTTTCCAGTTTGCCTGGAGGTGTGGCGCATGGTGTGTGCGAAATGTGTTTGATACATATGGCTTTTTTGTGTTTTGACACCTTTGGCATGTTTCTTGTGATGGTGATTCCCGATGTTCCGCCGCGCGCCCGCGGGCGGGGTCAAGAAGACCAACGAGGGAGACACCCCGATGACCGACACCTTTTACGAGGTACTGCGCCGGCAGGGTATTACGCGCCGCAGTTTTCTCAAGTTCTGTTCGCTGACTGCTACGTCGCTTGGGCTGGGTTCGGCCTTTGCGCCGAAGATCGCACATGCCTTGGAGACCAAGCCGCGCACGCCGGTAATCTGGCTGCACGGTCTGGAGTGCACATGTTGCTCTGAGTCCTTCATCCGCTCGGCGCATCCGCTGACCAAGGATGTGGTGCTGTCGATGCTGTCGCTCGATTACGACGACACGCTGATGGCAGCGGCGGGGCATCAGGCCGAGGCGATCCTCGACGAGGTGCGCAAGAAGTACAAGGGCAACTACATCCTGGCCGTGGAGGGGAACCCGCCGTTGAATGAAGACGGCATGTTCTGTATCCAGAGCGGCCGGCCGTTCATCGAGAAGCTGAAAGAGACCGCTGCTGACTGCAAGGCGATCATCTCGTGGGGTTCGTGTGCTTCGTGGGGTTGCGTGCAGGCGGCCAAGCCGAACCCGACGCGCGCGACGCCGGTGCATAAGGTGATCTTCGACAAGCCGATCATCAAGGTGCCGGGCTGCCCGCCAATCGCCGAGGTGATGACGGCGGTGGTGACCTACATGCTGACCTTCGACAAGCTGCCCGAGCTCGATCGTCAGGGCCGGCCGAAGATGTTCTACGGCCAGCGCATTCACGACAAATGCTATCGCCGCCCGCACTTCGACGCCGGCCAGTTCGTTGAAGAATGGGACGACGACCAGGCGCGCATGGGCTACTGCCTCTACAAGATGGGCTGCAAGGGCCCGACCACCTACAACGCCTGTTCGACGGTGCGCTGGAATGACGGCGTGTCCTTCCCGATCCAGTCGGGCCACGGCTGCATTGGGTGCTCGGAAGACGGCTTCTGGGACAAGGGCTCTTTCTACGACCGGGTGACCGACATCAAGCAATTTGGCGTCGAGGCCAATGCCGACAAGGTGGGTGGCACAGCCGCCGCGGTGGTGGGTGCCTCGGTGGCCGCCCACGCCGCAGTCACCGCGCTGGCCCGCGCCCGTCAGAAGACGGGCATCGATACGCCGAAGGGAGAGGACTGATCATGGGTGTGTATGAGACGCAGGGCTTCAAGCTCGACAACACCGGGCAACGGGTGGTGGTCGATCCGGTGACGCGGATCGAAGGGCATATGCGGGTCGAGGTGAACCTCGACGACAACAACGTGATCCGCAACGCGGTGTCCACCGGCACCATGTGGCGCGGGCTGGAGGTGATTCTCAAGGGGCGTGATCCGCGCGATGCCTGGGCTTTTACCGAGCGCATCTGCGGGGTGTGTACCGGCACCCACGCGCTGACCTCGTGCCGCGCGGTGGAGGATGCGCTGGGCATCGAGATCCCCGACAATGCGAACTCGATCCGAAACATCATGCAGCTCACGCTGCAGGTGCATGACCACCTGGTGCATTTCTACCACCTGCATGCGCTGGACTGGGTGGACGTGGTGAGCGCGCTGAGCGCGGACCCCAAGGCGACCTCGGCGCTGGCGCAGAGCATCTCGAACTGGCCGATGTCCTCGCCGGGCTACTTCCGCGATATCCAGAACCGGCTGAAGAAGTTTGTGGAGAGCGGCCAGCTCGGCCCCTTCATGAACGGCTATTGGGGCAACCCGGCCTACAAGCTGCCGCCTGAAGCCAATCTGATGGCGGTGACGCACTATCTGGAGGCGCTCGATTTCCAGAAAGAGATCGTCAAGATCCACACCATTTTCGGCGGCAAGAACCCGCACCCCAACTGGCTGGTCGGCGGCATGCCCTGCGCGATCAACATGGATGGCACGGGCGCGGTCGGTGCGATCAACATGGAGCGGCTGAATCTGGTCAAGAGCATCATCGACCGCACCATCGAGTTCGTCGACCAGGTGTATGTGCCCGACTTGCAAGCCATTGCCAGTTTCTACAAGGACTGGACCTTCGGCGGTGGGCTGTCGAGCATGTCAGTGCTGTCTTATGGCGACATCCCGGATCGTGCCAACGACTTCTCGGCCAGCAATCTGATGCTACCGCGCGGGGCGATCATCAATGGCGATCTGAGCAAGATCCACGAGGTCGATCTGCGTGACCCGTCGGAGATCCAGGAGTTTGTCGATCACTCCTGGTACAAGTACGCCGACGAAACCAAAGGCCTGCATCCGTGGGATGGCGAGACCGAGCCCAACTTCACGCTCGGCCCGAAAACTCAGGGCACCAAGACCAACATCAAGTCGCTGGACGAAGAGGGCAAGTATTCCTGGATCAAGGCGCCGCGCTGGAAAGGCCACGCCATGGAGGTTGGCCCACTGTCGCGCTACATCATCGGCTATGTGCAGAACAACCCCGAGTTCAAGGAGCCGACCGACAAGCTGCTGACCGATCTCGGTCTGCCGCTCGAAGCGCTGTTCTCCACGCTCGGCCGCACCGCGGCGCGCGGTCTGGAAGCCTCGTGGGCGGCGCATAAAATGCGCTACTTCTTCGACAAGCTGATGGCCAACATCAAGGCCGGCGACAGCAACACCGCCAACATCGAAAAGTGGGACCCATCCCGTTGGCCGAAAGAAGCCAAGGGTGTCGGCTTTACCGAGGCGCCGCGCGGCGCGCTGGGGCACTGGATCAAGATCCGCGATGGCAAGATCGAGAACTACCAGGCCGTGGTGCCCACCACCTGGAACGGCAGCCCGCGCGACGGCAAGGGGCAGATCGGCGCCTTCGAGGCGGCGCTCATGAATACGCCGGTGGCGGTGGCCGATCAGCCGCTGGAGATCTTGCGCACGCTGCATTCCTTCGATCCTTGCCTGGCGTGCTCGACGCATGTGATGAGTCCGGATGGGCAGGAAATGGCGCAGGTGAAGGTGCGGTGATTTGTGATGGGTGATGGGGCGTAGGGCGGATAAGCCAAAGGCGCATCCGCCGCCCGTGCCCCACCTATGCGGTTTTTGGTGGATGCGCTTTGCTTATCCGCCCTACGGGACCTTTCTCCCAAGGAGAAGAAAGATGCTCGCTGAACAAGATCAATTCGAAGCCGAACGCAGCGCCCGCATGGTCAAGGCGGTCTACGTGTACGAGGCGCCGCTACGCCTGTGGCACTGGGTCAACGCCCTGGCCATCACGGTGCTCGCGATCACCGGCTACTTCATCGGCCAGCCCTTGCCCTCGGTGCCGGGCGAGGCCAGCGCCAATTTCTTGATGGGGTACATCCGTTTCGCCCACTTTGCCGCGGCCTACATCTTCGCCATCGGCTTCATCGGCCGCATCTACTGGGCCTGTGTCGGCAACCACCACGCGCGGCAAATTTTCATCCTGCCGGTGTGGAACATGAAGTGGTGGAGCGAGGTGTTTTACGAGCTGCGCTGGTATCTGTTCCTGGTGAAAGAGCCCAAGAAGTATGTCGGCCACAACCCGCTCGCGCAGCTGATGATGTTTCTGTTCTTCACTGTTGGCGCGGTGTACATGATCTGTACCGGCTTCGCGTTGTATGGCGAAGGTCTCGGCGAGGGCAGCTGGGCGTCGCAGATGTTTGGCTGGGTGATGACGGCCGTGGGTGGCAACAGCATGCAGGTGCATAGCTGGCACCGGTTGGGCATGTGGGTCACCGTCAGCTTTGCCGTGGTGCATATTTATGCCGCGATCCGCGAAGACATCATGAGTCGGCAGAGCCTGATCTCCACCATGATCAGCGGCTGGCGGATGTTCAAGGACTGAGCGAGCGCCTGCGTGGCGGCTTTTTCCTCCCTCGACCCCGGCGTGGTGGCAAACGCAGCCCGTCCGGGGCGCTTTCGCCCCGGACGCACGCCGTTGCATCCGGGGTATTTTCTTGAGTCCCGCTTTCTGCGCCCCGCGCAGATTTCGCAAGACGCACTGGCCCGTGCGCTCGGTATTTCCCGCCGACGGGTGAACGAGCTTGTGCGCGGTCGCCGCGCTTTTACGCCCGACACTGCCCTGCGACTGGGGCGTTACTTTCACACCGACCCGGCACTGTGGATGGTCATGCAGTCCGTGTGGGATGTGCATCAGGCCTGGCGAAGGGCGGATGGCTCATATTGAAAACCCGGACAAGGTCTCGCGCATGGTCGAGATGAAGGCACGCGTACGCGCTGGTAACAGGCGGGCATGCGGGTAGATCACGCTGATCGGGCGGGGCGGCAGCTCGTAGTTGGCCAGGACGATCTCCAGCGCGCCACGCGCGACGTCCGGTGCGATCTGATAGGACAGAAAGCTGCCGAAGCCCAGACCGTCGCAGCAGGCCGCGATGCCGGGGGCCACGAGGTTGAAGCTGAGTCGTCCGTCGATGGTCACATTGAGGCGGCGACCCGCCTCCATGAAGACCCAGTGCGGTCCGCGGCTGCCGGTAAAGCGAATGCATTCGGCGTGGCGTAGTTCGCGCGGATGGGCGGGACGGCCGTGGCGTGCTAGATAGTCGGGGCTGGCGACGACTGCCTGGCGCACCAGGCCTAGCGTTTGCGCCACCAGCGTGGAGTCGGCGAGTGTTCCGATGCGAATGGCGGCGTCGAAGCCTTCTTCGACCAGGTTCGTCACCCGGTCTAGCAATATCAACTCGACGCTGACATCGTCGTAGCGCGCAATAAAGCGATTGACCGCTGGCGCGACATACATCTGGCCGAACAGCACTGGTGCGGTGATGCGTAGCAGGCCGGTGGGTTCGCTGACGTCGGCGCGCACTGAGGCCTCGGCGTCCTGCACCGCGCCAATCACTTGGCGACAGTCGGCCAGATAGCGACGACCTTCGTCGGTGAGCGCGATGCGGCGGGTGCTGCGGTTGAACAGTCGTACGCCAAGATGGGATTCCAGCGTGGCGAGGCCGCGCACGATGGATGGAAGAGAAGTCTCCAGTGTTCGCGCCGCCGCGGTGAGGCTGCCGCCGTCGGCGATGGCGACAAGGATTCGCATGTGTTTGAGTTGGTCCATGAGCGAATGATTGCTTTGAAAATTGAAGTAATCAAGTTCAAGTTTCAGGATTTATTTCATGGAGTGGTGCGGCGACAATGACGTTCGTCTGTTCACTGGAGCTCGTCACCATGTCTGCCGCAATCGCCGCCACCGACATCCGCCTTCACGGTTTGCAACTTTCCGGTCATAGCCATCGGATTAGTCTGTTCCTGTCGCTGCTGCAACTGCCTCATGAGCATATCGAAGTGGATTTGCCTGGTGGCGCTCACAAGCGCCCCGAGTTCCTGGCCATGAATCCGTTCGGGCAGGTGCCCGTGTTGCAGGACGGCGCGCTGACGCTGCCGGATTCGAACGCCATCCTGGTGTATCTCGCCAAGCGCTACGGCGGCGCGCAGTGGCTACCCACCGATTCCGTGGGGGCGGCGAGGGTGCAGCGTTGGTTGTCGGTGGCGGCCGGTCCGTTGGCGTCGGGCCCAGCCATGGCGCGCATCCACGTCGTGTTCGGCAAGAACCAGCCGGACCCTGCACTGGTCGAGCGCAGCCACGCGCTGCTGGCGGTGATGGATGCAGCGTTGGCCGATTCGCCCTTCCTGGTGGGTGAGGCACCGACCATTGCCGACATCGCTTGCTACAGCTACACCGCCCATGCCCCCGAAGGCGGGGTTGGGCTGGCTGGTTATCCGAATGTGTGTGCCTGGTTGGCGCGCATCGAGGCCTTGCCGCACTTTGTCGGCATGCCAGCCACGCCGCTGGCTTGAGTGTTCAAGATCATGTCAGTCTTTCATGCGGGTGAGCGCGCGATACAGCAACGCGCCGGTTTTGGCGATGCGGCGCTGACTGTTGGCGAGCGCTTTATTCGTGGCGTCATGCCTGAGCAACATCAGGTTTTTTTCGCGCAACTGCCATTTGTGGTGGTCGGCGTGCTTGACGCCCAGGGCCAGGCGCGTGCCGGTCTGCTGGCAGGGGCGCCGGGCTTCATGAATTCGCCAGACGATCGGCATCTTGATATTCAGGCGGGCGCAGTGGTTGGCGAGGGCGTGGCCGAACGGCTGACGCCAGGCGCGCAGATTGGTCTGCTCGGCATTGAGGCCCATACTCGGCGGCGTAACCGGTTGAATGGTCTGGTTGCCGACGCGCTCGATGGTCGCGTGAGCGTGCGCGTTACTCAGAGCTTCGGTAACTGTCCCAAATATATCTACCCGCGCCGAATCGAATGGGCGCCCATGGTGGCAGGCGTCAAACGGGTGGTGAGTGGCTGGGATGCCGATGCCAGACGCATGGTGGCGGCTGCCGACACTTTTTTCATTGCTACCGCTCACCCCGAGGCGGCAGACGCCTCCGCGGCGGCGCACGGGGTGGATGTGTCGCACCGGGGCGGCGAAGCGGGCTTCGTTTGCGTCAGGGATGCGACCTTGAGCGTGCCCGACTATCCTGGCAATCGGTTTTTCAACACGCTGGGCAATCTTGAACTCAACCCGTGGGCCGGATTGCTGTTTATCGACTTTGAAGCGCGGTCGTTTCTGCAACTGGCGGTGCGCGCGCGTCTTGAGTGGTTGCCTCCATCGCAGACGGAGTCGAAGGGCAACAATCGTGTGCTGCACTTCGATGTCCTGGCGGCGCAACGCACCGAAGGCGTGCTGCCATTGGTTTTGGCCGCGCAGTGACGTGCGCAAAGCAACAGGGGCGCCGCAGCGCCCCTGTGTCAGTCGGTGCCAGTGATTAGAAGCGATAGCCAATGCCGATGCCAAACAGCCAAGGGTCGATGTCGATCGAGCTGACCTTGCCGCCGCCAGCCAGTTTCACGTCGGTGCCCATCTTGACTTTCTTCAGGTCGACGTTGAAGAACCACTGCTTCGACAGTTGGACATCCATGCCCACTTGCAGCGCCAGACCGAAGCTGTCCTTGTCGATCTCCAGGTCGCCCACGCCGGGGACGTTGAGGTCGACGCTGGAGAAGCGGGTGTAGTTGATGCCGGCGCCAACATACGGGCGAAACTTCGCATCAGGCGTGAAGTGGTACTGCACCAGCAGCGTCGGCGGCAGTTCCCGGACCGTGCCGATCTTGGTCCCGGCTACCGAGATGTTGTGCTCCTGCGGATAGGTGAGCACCAATTCCGCCGCGATGTTCTTGGTGAAGAAGTAGCTGATATCCAGTTCCGGAATTGCCTTGTCGCTGACATGGATCTCGTCTGCGGCCACGCCGAGGGCGGGAATGGCATCCGACTTGTTGGCCGTGTCGATGTTGACGACCCGTGCCCGGATCATCCAGTCGCCCTCCGGCGTCTGAGCCATCAACGGTGCGCAGGCCGTCATCGCCACCAGTGCCGCAATCATCTTGGTTTGCATCACATCCCCTTTAACGTCATCAAAGAATGACCGGGATAGTAACCATTCGATTAGTGTGGTTATTGATTCGGATCAATTTCCGCGGGTCGGGCTATCCGCGAGAATCTGTGCGGCTGAGGCGGTCAGGGTGTCGCGAAAAGTTGTCCGTCACGACCCCATAAACAGCAATCCGGTGGGCGTATTGCGAACCGGATAGAGGCTTGTCGTTTTGTTAATGCAGTATTCGATTGTGCGACGGTTTGCACATTGCTGCCGGGGTGCCGTTTTCTGCAAGTCTCTGTTCTATTGTACTTTTCTGATGGACGGCCGACTGGCACGAACTCTGCGTTGTAACGCTTCATGTGACATTCGATGAGGCAAGACAATGGCCAGTCAGGACTCCATTCTGATCCTCGGTATTGGCAACCTGCTGTGGGCCGACGAGGGTTTTGGCGTGCGCTGCGTGGAGGCGCTGAACGCGGCATGGGCGTTTCCAGCCAATGTGACCGTGCTGGATGGTGGTACGCAGGGCCTGTACCTGTTGCCCTTTGTGACCGAGGCCAAACACCTTCTCGTGTTTGACGCGGTCGACTATGGCTTGCCGCCCGGCACCATGAAGCGGGTGGAGGGTGACGAGGTACCGCAGTTTCTCGGCGCCAAGAAGATGAGTCTGCACCAGACCGGCTTTCAGGAGGTGTTGGCCTCGGCGCGGATGCTCGATCGATTTCCCGAGTCGCTCTTGTTGATCGGCGTGCAGCCCGTCGAGCTGGAAGACTTTGGCGGCAGTTTGCGCCCCGAAGTCTCCGTGAAAGTGCCCGAAGCCATAGAGATTGCTCTGGAATGGCTTTCGGCACGAGGTGTGACGCCAAGGGCGCGTCAGCCCGGCGAGACACCGGCCGACGACTCTGCGCTGTCGCGCGTCGCCTACGAGCAGGGCCGTCCAGATGAGCGTGAAGCCTGCCGTATCGGCGATGTGCGCTTCTTCCCGGAGACCAGCTGATATGAAACGACCCCCACGCTCGCGTTGCTCGCTGCCCCCCGAGGGGGCTGCTCAGTGCCTTGGGACGGCCCGGCGGTACGAGGCGAAGCGACCCCCACGCTCGCGTTGCTCGCTGCCCCCCGAGGGGGCCGCTCAGTGCCTTGGGACGGCCCGGCGGTACTGAGATGTGCATCGGCGAACCCATGCAGGTTGTTGCCGCGGGCGAGCACCGCGCGCGTTGCCGCGACCGCCACGGGCGTGAGTGCGAGATCGACTTGCTGCTAACCGGTACGCAGCCGGTCGGCGCCTGGTTGCTGACGTTTCTCGGTGCCGCGCGCGAGGTGATCGACGCACCGCGTGCCGAGGCGGTGACGCGTGCACTCGATGCGCTCGACGCCGTCATGCGGGGCGAGCCAGCCGATCTGGACGCTGCCTTTGCCGACCTGCTCGATCGCGAACCCCAATTGCCTGACTTTCTGAAAGGACCTTCATCATGACAATGCCGCTCGCCCCTGACCTTGAACGCCTGGCGCAACTGCTGGCGCGGCTCGAGGCGCAAAACAGTATTCCGACCCTCAGCGACGACGTGGCCGACCTGTTTGCCACCGAGGCCGATGGCACCACCATGGTTCTGCTGGTCGACGACCCCAAGCGCGCGCCTGAAGTGTGGGACGTGGCGGTGGTCTTGCCCGAGGTGCTGGCTACGCTTCGTAGCCCGCCGATCACCGCAGTGGCCGACCTGGACGCCAGCCGTGTGCTGGCCGCGCGATACGATATTCGGCGTTTTCCGGCGCTGCTGTTTCGCCGTGGGGCCGGCTTCATCGGCGTGATCGAAGGCATGCGTGACTGGGACAGCTTCGGCTCGGCCATCGAACGGATGGCCCTGGCGCCGGTGCAGCGCGCGCCGGGTATCGGCATTCCGGTGCGTTCCAGCACCCCTGACAGCTGTGGAGGTTCGCCCGCATGAAAGACTTTCCCATCCCCGTGATCAGTTTCGGGCCTGGCTCTCAGGAGGAGGACGAAGCGGTCGACTTCATCGGTTCGCCGGGCGAGATGAGCGCCTTCATGCCGCCGCGTATGCCCGAGGTGGCCGATCCGGCCAGCCGCGACGCGGCCATCGCCTGGCTTGAGGGCTTGCGTGATCGCATGGCCGTGACCCGCTTTGGCGCGCCCCTGGCGGTCGACATGGGCGCATTGCCGGCGTCGGTTCGTGCGGTGGTCAACGAGGCGCTCGGTCAGGGCGAGGTGAGTGCGACGGTGGCCGGTGGTGCACCGCTGCGTATTCAGGAATCCGTGTTCGCCGGGCTGTGGCGCGTGCTGGGCGAGGGCGGCGTCGACCGCGTTGAGGCCGGCCCCATGCCTGGCGCGGTGGTGGCCGCCTGCCGTGCCACCGCCGCGCGCAGCCTTCCGCTGCAGCCGCCGCCGGCCGGTGCCATGAATGCCCCTGCTGTGCTGCGCGAACTGCTTGACGCCGCGGCCCGTCGCTGCGACGGCGATCCGGCGCACATCATCAATCTCACGCTGCTGCCGATGACGCCTGATGATCTGGCCTACCTGTCGGCCAGCCTCGGCGTAGGGCCGGTGGTGATCCTGTCGCGTGGCTATGGCAACTGCCGCATTTCGAGCACCGCCTTGCGCGACACCTGGTGGGTGCAATACTTCAATAGCAGCGATAAGCTGATCCTCAATACGCTGGAAGTGACCGACCTGCCCGATGTGGCACCGGCCGCGGCCGAGGACTACGCCGACAGCATTGTGCGGCTCGGCGAATGGATCGAGGCGCTGCGCGAGGATTGAGCGGAGACGAGCATGTTTGAAGGCAGCTATCTGGGTGACAACGCGCGCATCGCCACTACGGCCAGGCTGGAGTGCGGCATCTGCTGGCAGGTATATGATCCGGTTGAGGGCGACCCGGTGTGGCAGATCCCGCCGGGGACGTCGTTTGCCGATCTGCCGGCGCACTGGACGTGCCCCAACTGCGACGCGCCGCGGCACAAGTTCATGGTGATCGAGGAGTGAGCATGGCCTGTGTGGAAGATGCCTACGATTCAGACCCGACCGCAGCGGTCGAGGCGGTGTTTCGTCGCATCCACCACCAGCGGATGGTCGGGTTGCCGATCTGCAATGCCGCCTTGTCGGTGGCGGTGCTGGGGTTTCAGCCCTGGCAGGGCGACTGGGTCGGTGCGCTGGTCGCGCCCTGGGCCATCAACCTGCTGATGCTGCCCGGGGGGGGCGCCTTTCGTGCGCTGTCGGTTGGGCAGACGCAAGATTGGGTGTTTCCGTCCGGCAATTACACCTTCATGGGCAGTCGCGAACCCGGCCTGGGCGCCTATCAGTTTTGCTCGCTGTTCTCGCCGTTGAGTGGTTTTTCCGACCAGAGCGAAGCCGAGGCGGTCGCTCAGGCGGCGCTGGTCGGCCTGCTCACCGCCCCCCCTGAGGCGCAAACGCCGCCGCTGGGGCGACGCGCGTTCTTGCGCACCGCGCTGGGTCGGAGGGTGAGCGCATGAACGCGCCGCTGCACCTTGCCGCGACACTGAGCGACGGCCACGTCACGGCCGTACATGCCGAAAATAGCCGGCCACTGGCCGCGCAGCTGTTAATCGGTAAAACGGTGGACGAGGCGGCGCGTCTGGCGCCGGTGGTGTTCAGTCTGTGTGGCGTGGCTCAAGGTGTGGCCGTCAAGGCGGCCGCCGATGTGGCCGGCGGTGGCAGCTTCGTCATGACCGCCGAGATTGAACGCGCTCTGAGCCTCGAAGCGATCAAGCTGCACCTGTGGCGGCTCATGCTCGACTGGCCGGTGCTGTTTGGCCGCCAGCCCGAGCGCACGCGCTTTGCCTTTGTGCTCAAGCGTCTCGACCAGGTTACCGATGCGCGCAGCGCCTATGAGGCCGGCGGTGAGGTGCTCGATCTGGTGGCGCGCGAACTGTTGGCCGGCTTCATGAACTCCCTGCGCGAACCGCGCAACCTGACCGAATTTGCCGACGCCTGCCGGCGCAGCGGCAGCATTGGTGATGCGCTGGCCCGCCTGATCGAAGCCGGTGCCAGCGACCCGCTTGCCGACCCCGTCCCCTTGCTCGCGCCGCTACCCGCCAGTGTGTTTGCCGAGGCCTTGCCCGGCGGCTGGCCCGATGCCGCGTATTGCCGCGCGCCGCATTTGTCGGGCGATGTGTATGAAACCGGCCCGCTCGCCCGCCATGTGAACAACCCCTTGGTCGCACGGCTGGTGGTGCAGCGCCACCGGATTGCGGCGCGCCTGTTTGCGCGCGTGGTCGAGATGTCCGACTGCGCCAGTCGCCTGCGTCACCCGCTGCCTGACGATATGCCCGCGTTGGTGGACGTTGCTCCCTTGTCCGGCGGCGCGCTGGCGCGTATCGAAACCGCGCGCGGCGTACTGTTGCATGCGCTGCGTCTGGACGGCGACACGGTGGCGGACTACGCCATCATCGCGCCTACCGAGTGGAACTTCCGCCCCGGTGGCGTGTTTGAGCAAGAAGGCGCCGGCTGGGCGGCGTCCGACGTGGCCTATGCCGAATGGCGCCTGCGTGCGCTGGCGTTGGCGCTCGACCCCTGCGTGCTCTACGACGTGTCGGTCGCCGAGGGGGCCGTGGCCGATGCATGAGATGTCGCTGGCCGAGGGTATCCGCGGCATCGTCGAAGACGCGGCCATTGCCCAAGGTTTTACCAAGGTCAACGCGGTGGTGCTTGAAGTGGGTGCATTGTCGTCGGTGGAAATCGAGGCGCTGCGCTTTTGCTTCGAGGTGGTGATGAAAGGCACCGTCGCCGAGGGCGCGCGTATGGACGTCGACACCATCGCCGGTACCGGCTGGTGCATGCCCTGCGCAAAAAGCGTGGCGATAAGCCAGCTATACGACCCGTGTCCGCACTGTGGCAGCTACCAGGTGCAGGCCACCGGCGGCACCGAGATGCGGGTCAAGGCACTGGATGTGCAGACCGCGCCGGCGGGCGTGTGAGTCAAGGAGAATTCGATGTGTACGGTATGTGGATGTGGCGCCGGGGAGGTGATGATCGGCCGGCCGAATGGCACCGCGCAGCGCAAGCGTGCGCCGACAACGGGCTGGAAAATGGCGTCGGCCGAGCCAGCGCACGATCATTCGCATGATCACGGCGAGGCGCACGCGCCAGCGTCTGATCACGCCGGCCACATGCATTTTGGTCACGGCCCGGCCCATGCGCACGCGCCGGGGCTGTCACAACACGAGATGCTGCGCATTGAGCAGGACATCCTCGGCAAGAACGATCGCTTTGCCGATGCCAATCGTCAGTGGCTCGCCGGGCGCGGCATTTTTGCGCTGAACCTGGTGTCCAGCCCGGGCTCGGGCAAGACCACGCTGCTGTGCAAGACCATCGAGATTCTGTCGAGCCGGGTGCTGGTGGCGGTGATAGAGGGCGACCAGCAGACCGAGTTCGACGCCGAGCGTATCCGCGCCACGGGCGCACCCGCGCTGCAGATCAACACCGGCAAGGGCTGCCACCTCGACGCCGCGATGGTCGGTCAGGCGTTGCCGCGGCTCTCGCTGATCGATAACAGCCTGCTGCTGATCGAGAACGTCGGCAATCTGGTGTGCCCGTCGGCCTTCGATCTGGGCGAGGCGCACAAGGTGGTGATCCTCTCGGTGACCGAGGGCGAGGACAAGCCGCTCAAGTACCCCGATATGTTCGCCGCTGCCGATGTGATGCTGCTCAACAAGACCGATCTGCTGCCCTATGTGCGCTTCGATGCCGACAAGGCCGTCGAGTTTGCGCTGCGGGTGAATCCGCGCCTGAAAGTCTTTCGTGTGTCGGCGACGACGGGCGAGGGTTTTGATGGCTGGCTCGCCTGGATCGAGTCGGGGCTGGCCGCGGCCGCAGGCGGAAGTCAGAACGATCACAAGGAGAATACGCTTGCCGCAGGATATTGAAGGCGCCGTGCAGATGGGTACCGACGCGGACATGGACCGCAGCGAACGCTGCCGGATCCGGGTGCGCGGGGTGGTGCAAGGCGTGGGCTTCCGGCCCTTTGTGTTTCGTCTCGCCCAGCAACTCGATCTGGCCGGCTGGGTGCGCAATGATGGCGAAGGCGTCGAGATGGAAGTGCAGGGCGCGCCCGGCAATGTGTCGGCGCTTCTGGCCCGGCTGATCAAGGACGTGCCGGCACTGGCGCGTATTGATTCGATCGAGCGAGGCGATTGTCCACCGCAGGCGCAGGACCGCGGCTTTACCATTCGCCCCAGCGAAGGCGGCACCGTGACCACCGCCATCGGCCACGACAGCACGGTGTGCCCGGACTGTCTGAGCGAGCTGTTCGACCCGACCAACCGCCGCTGGCGCTATGCGCTGATCAACTGTACCCACTGCGGCCCGCGCTACACGCTGACCGGCAGCCTGCCTTACGATCGCGCCAACACCAGCATGGCCGGCTTCGTTCAGTGCGACGCCTGTCAGGATGAATACGAGGCGCCGACCCACCGCCGTTTTCATGCCGAGCCCAACGCCTGTCCCGATTGCGGCCCGCAACTGTCGCTGCTGCAAGCCGACGGCGTGCGTGTCGCCTCGCATGACCCGGTGGCCGACACGCTGCTGCATTTGCTCACCGGGCACATCGTCGCCATCAAAGGCGTGGGCGGCTTCAATCTGGTGTGCGATGCACGCAACCCCGAGGCCGTCGAACGCCTGCGCGCCCGAAAGGCGCGTGGCGACAAACCCTTTGCGGTGATGGTGGCCGGTGTCGCCTCTGCGCGAATTTATGCGCGCGTGAATCCCGAAGAAGCCGAACTGCTCGACGCGCCCGAGCGCCCCATTGTGCTGCTCGATAAACACAGCGACGCCGACATGCACCTGTGGGGCGTGGCGCCCGATCTGGACCAGATCGGCATCATGCTGCCCAACTCGCCGCTGCATTACCTGCTGTTCCATGACGAAGCCGGCCGGCCGACTGGCACCGACTGGCTCGACGAAGCGCAGCCGATGGCCCTGGTGATGACCTCGGCCAACCCCGGCGGCGAGCCGCTGGTGATCGACAATGACGAAGCCCTCAGCCGCTTGAGTGGCATCGCCGAGCTGTATCTGATGCACGACCGCGATGTGCTGGTGCGCTGCGACGATAGCGTTGCCCGGTTCACCCAGGGCGCGCCGTCCTTCATCCGCCGGGCACGCGGCTACACCCCGACCGCCATTCGCCTGGCCCACAAAGGTCCGCCGACGCTGGCCTTTGGCAGCTACCTGAAAAACACCGTTTGCCTCACCCGCGGCGATGAAGCCTTTTTGTCGCCGCATGTCGGCGACCTTTCCAACCCGGCCACTTGCACGGCCATGGACGCCACCGCCGAACATCTCATGACCGTGCTCGCCTGCCGTCCCGAGTGGATCGCCTGCGACCGGCACCCCGACGTCTATGCCACGCAGGCCGCCCATCGTTACGCCGAAGCGCACAGCCTGCCGCTGATTGCCGTGCAGCATCATCACGCCCATATCGGTGCGGTGCTGGCCGAGCATGGCGTCGACGAGCCGGTGCTCGGGCTCGCGCTCGATGGTGTCGGCCTGGGCAACGACGGCACCGCTTGGGGGGGCGAACTGCTGCGGGTCGATGGCGCGCAGTGCGACCGCCTCGGACACCTGCAACCGCTGGCCTTGCCCGGTGGCGACCGCGCCGCCCGCGAGCCGTGGCGCATGGCCGCCTCGGCGCTGCATGTGATGGGCTTGAGCGAGCATATCGCCGAGCGCTTCGGTCATTTGCGCGGTGCCGATCGCATCGGCGCCTTGCTCGACGCCGGCACGCGTTGCCCGCCCACGACAAGCATGGGTCGCTGGTTCGATGCTGCCGCCGGCCTGCTGGGCGTGTGCGATGTGATGCACTACGAAGGCGAAGCGGCCATGCGGCTCGAATCCCTCGCGGCCGAATACGGCCCGGCGCTGGCGCTGCCCGGTGGCTGGCATGTCGACCGCGCCAACACGCTCGACCTCATGCCGACGCTGCTCGCCCTGCGCCACACCGCCGAAGCGCACCGCGGGGCGGCGGTTTTTCATGCGACGCTCATTTCCGCCCTCGAAGCCTGGGTGATGGCTACCGCGCGTAGCGAAGGCCTGCGCACTGTGGCGCTGGGCGGCGGCTGCTTCCTGAACCGTATACTCACCGAGGGCTTGAGCCGCCGTCTCACCGTGCGTGGCCTGACCGTGCTGCGCGCCCGGCAAGCGCCTACCAATGACGGCGGTCTGGCGTTGGGCCAAGCCTGGGTCGCCATTCGCTCGGCCATGGCCTGAGCGCGGAGTCAATCTCATGTGTCTTGCCATCCCCGCCCGCATCGTCGAAAAGCTCGAAGCTGACGCCGCCCGCGTCGACCTCGGCGGCGTGCGCAAAGAAATCTCGCTGGCGCTGGTCGATGGCGCCGAGGTGGGCGATTACGTGATCGTGCATGTCGGCTACGCGCTCTCCAAACTCGACCCCGACGAAGCCGCCAAAACCCTCGCCTTGTTCGAAGAGAGTGGCCTCGATCTGCAAGCCATCGCCGCCGGCAGCGCATGAAGTACGTCGATGAATTCCGCGACGGCGACGTCGCCGCCAAACTCGCCACGACCATCGCGCGTGAGGCCGATAGCGGCCGCGACTACGCCTTCATGGAGTTCTGCGGCGGCCACACCCACGCCATTTCACGTTATGGCGTCACCGACCTGCTGCCGGCCAATGTGCGCATGATCCACGGCCCCGGCTGCCCGGTCTGCGTATTGCCCATCGGCCGCATCGACATGGCCATCCGGCTGGTGTTGTCGCGCCCCGACGTGATCCTGTGCACCTACGGCGACTGCCTGCGCGTGCCGGCCTCCGAGCAGCTCTCGCTGCTCAAGGCCAAGGCGCGTGGCGGCGATGTGCGCATGGTGTATTCGGCGGCCGATGCACTGGCGCTGGCGCACAAGCATCCCGAGCGCGAGGTGGTGTTCTTCGCCATTGGCTTCGAGACCACCACGCCGCCGACCGCGCTGGTGATCAAGCAGGCGAGGGCGATGGGGCTGGCAAACTTCAGCGTGATCTGCAATCACGTGCTGACTCCCTCGGCGATCATGACCATTCTCGAGTCGCCCGAAGTGCGCGACCTGGGCACGGTGCCGCTCGATGGCTTCATCGGCCCGGCGCATGTGTCGACCATCATCGGTAGTCGGCCCTACGCCTTCTTTGCCGAGGAGTACCGCAAGCCGGTGGTCATCGCCGGTTTTGAGCCGCTCGACGTGATGCAGGCCATCCGCATGCTGATCCGTCAGGTCAATGAAGGCCGCGCCGAGGTCGAAAACGAATTCACCCGCGCGGTGAGCGAGGACGGCAATTTGAAGGCGCAGGCACTGGTCAGCGAAGTGTTCGAACTGCGCCGCAGCTTCGAATGGCGCGGCCTGCACGAAGTGCCGTACTCGGCCCTGCGCATCCGGCGCGCGTTTGCCGACTGGGACGCCGAGCGCAAATTCGGGCTGCAGTTCGCTTCGGTGCCCGACAACAAGGCCTGCGAGTGTGGGGCGATTCTGCGCGGTGTGAAGACACCGACCGACTGCAAGATCTTCGGCACGGTGTGTACGCCGGAGAACCCGATGGGCTCGTGCATGGTGTCGAGTGAGGGCGCCTGTGCGGCGCACTACAACTATGGGCGGTTTCGGGATATACCGGTGGTGGCCGAGCCGTCGGCGGCGGTGTCTTAAGCCGTGCCGGGCTCTCGGATTTGTGCTCGCTTCGGATTCACGTTGGCCGGGTCTCGCCCCGGCGGGCGACATCCTTTCTTGCACGCGCAAGAAAGGACGCAAAGAAGGCGCCCCGCTGTACCGCCGGCTTCGCCGGTCCCCTCTCTGCGCCCGGCGCCGGCGGGTCGTGTCGCAAACTCGCCCTTCGGGCTCAGACAAGCGACACGACAATTCCCGCCGCCCCCGGACTCCGTTCGGCGGCACAGAAGGGGTTGGGGTACGCGGGCTCGGCTTCGCCATCGCCCGCTCGGGCGGCGCGTCGTAGGGCGGGTTTCAACCCGCCCTACGAAACCTCCGATTGTTCCAGCTGTTGCCGGCGGGCACCCCGTTCCCCTCTGTCGTGCCGAGCGTAGCAAGTGCGGGGCGGAAAAAGCGGCTTCGCTGTCTGAGCCCGCAGGGCGAGTTTGCGAAGTCGCCCGCCCCGGGCTTGCGGAGGGAGGGAAGCCCGAAGGGCCACGACAGTGGGGCGTGCTTCTTTGCTTACCTTTCTTGCACGAGCAAGAAAGTAAGTCGCCTGCCGGGGCGAGACCCGGCCAACGTTCGCCTCAAGAATTGCACAGCCCGTTCTACGGGCAAGAATCAACGACACGGCGCAACGCGCCCACCTACTCCTATGGCTGAAATCAAAAAGGGCTACGTCCGCCCCCTGGACCTCAAATCCGGCCGCATTGACATGGGCCACGGCGCCGGCGGCAAGGCGATGGCTCAGCTCATCGACGAGATCTTCGCCCGAGCCTTCGCTAACGACTATCTCGCCCAGGGCGACGACGGCGCCGTGCTGCCGGCCCCCGAACCCGGCGAGCGGCTGGTGATGGCCACCGATGCGCACGTCGTGTCGCCGTTGTTTTTCCCCGGTGGCGACATCGGCTGCCTGTCGGTGCACGGCACGATCAACGATGTGGCGGTGATGGGGGCGCGGCCGCTGTATCTGGCGGCGAGCTTCATCCTCGAAGAAGGTTTTCCGCTAGCGGACCTCAAGTGCATTGTGGATTCCATGGCCGCCGCCAGCCGCGAGGCCGGGGTGCCGGTGGTGACTGGCGACACCAAGGTGGTGGAGCAGGGCAAGGGCGATGGGGTGTTCATCAGCACCACGGCGGTGGGTGCCTTGCCGGCGGGGCGGTCGCTGTCGGGTGCGAATGCGCAGCCGGGCGATGTGATTCTGGTCTCCGGCACGCTGGGCGATCACGGCATGGCGATCATGGCGCAGCGCGAGTCGCTGGCCTTTGATTCTGAAATTGCCTCCGATACCGCCGCGTTGCACGGTTTGATCGCCGATTTGCTGGCTGCGGTGCCGAGCGTGCGTGTGTTGCGCGACCCGACGCGTGGCGGGCTGGCGACGACTCTCAACGAGATCGCCACGCAGTCCGGCGTCGGCATGACGCTGGACGAAAAAGCGATTCCGGTGCGCGAGCAGGTGGACGCCGCATGCGAGCTGCTCGGCCTCGATCCGTTGTATGTCGCCAACGAGGGCAAGCTGGTCGTTATCGTCCCGGCCGAGGCCGCCGACGCGGCGTTGGCGGCGCTGCGCGACCATCCGCTCGGCCGCGACGCGGCGCGTATCGGCGAGGTGACGATCGACCCGAACTGCTTCGTCCAGATCCGTACCGGATTCGGCGGCAAGCGCATGGTGGACTGGCTGTCGGGCGAGCAGTTGCCGAGGATCTGCTGATGGACGCATGCCGCGACGGTGCTCGCTTCGAAGGGACGTTGGCCGGGTTTCGCCCCGGCGGGCGACTTCCTTTCTTGTGGCGACAAGAAAGGAAGCAAAGAAGCGCCCCCCGCCGCCGTGGCCCTTCGGGCTGCCCTCGCTCCGCGAGCCCGTGGCGGGCAGCTTCGCAAACTCGCCCCTCCGGGGCTCAGACAGCGAAGCCGCTTGATCCGCCCCGGGCCCGCTGCGCTCGGCTCGGCAGAGGGGGAAGGGCGCGCCCGGGCGTCACCTCCCCCGTAGGGCGGGTTTCAAGCCGCCAACATCGATTCGAGACCTGACCCATGCGCATTTTGCTGCTCACCCATAGCTTCAACAGCCTCACCCAGCGCCTCTTCGCCGAGCTGTGCGAGGACGGTCACGAGGTGTCGGTCGAGTTTGATATCGCCGACTCGGTGGCCGAAGAGGCGGTGGCGCTGTTCGCGCCCGAGGTGATCGTCGCGCCTTTCCTCAAGCGGTCGGTACCCGAATCGATCTGGCGCGAGCACCTTACGCTGATCGTGCACCCCGGCATTGTCGGCGACCGTGGCCCGTCGGCGCTCGATTGGGCGATCATGAATGACGAGGCCACCTGGGGCGTGACGGTGCTGCAGGCCGAGGCCGAGATGGACGCCGGGCCGGTCTGGGCGACGCGGGAATTCCCGATGCGCGCAGCGCCCAAGGCGAGTGTTTACCGCACTGAAGTGAGCGAAGGCGCGCTGGCGGCGGTGCGCGAGGCGCTGTCGCAGGTGGCGGGCTGGCGTGCGGGAACGTGGTCGCCGGTGCCGCTGGGCGACTGGCCGAACGCGCGCGGGCAGTGGCGCGCGCTGATGCGTCAGGCCGATCGGCAGATTGATTGGTCGACCGACACGACCGCCACGGTGTTGGCCAAGATCCGCGCGGCCGATGGTTTTCCCGGTGTGGCCGATGCGCTGTTTGGCGAGGCGTGTCATCTGTTTGATGCGCAATCCGGCACGGCGCCAGCCAGTGCGATACCAGGTGCGGTGCTTGGCCAGCGCGATGGCGCGATCCTGCGTGCGACGGTCGATGGCGCGGTGTGGATTGGTCATGTGAAACGAGGCGGCAGCGATCACCCCTTCAAGTTGCCAGCGACGCTGGCCTTCGCCGACGAGACCGCCGCGCTGCCGGTGCTGCATGGCGATGCCGACGCCGCCGAGATCGGCTACCGGGAATCGGATGATGGCCGGGTCGGCTTCCTGCGCTTCGACTTCACCAACGGCGCGATGGGCACCGACCAGTGCGAACGCCTGCGCGAGGCCATTGGCGCGGCAGGCAAGCGGCGGACGCGGGTGCTGGTGCTCGAAGGTGGGCGTGACTTCTGGTCGAACGGCATTCACTTGAACGTGATCGAGGCGGCCGAGTCGCCGGCCGATGAATCCTGGGCCAACATCAACGCGATGAACGATGTGTGCCTCGCGCTGCTGCAGCTGACGGACAAACTCACTGTCGCGGCGATGCGCGGCAATGCTGGCGCGGGCGGTTGTTTTCTGGCGCTCGCGGCCGACGTCGTGTGGGCGCGCGAGGGCGTGGTGATGAACCCGCACTACAAGAACATGGGCAACCTGTTTGGCTCGGAGTACTGGAGCTATCTGCTACCGCGTCGCGTAGGCGCCGAGGTGGGCCGGCAGATCATGGGCGATCGCTTGCCGCTGCTGGCGCGCAAGGCGGTGGCGTTGGGGCTGATTGACGATTGTTTTGGCGATACACCGGCCGCGTTTGAAGCCGAGGTGGTGAGGCGTGCCACGGCGCTGGCGACTGATCCGGCGCTGTCCGCGCGCATCGACGACAAGAAATCCCGCCGTGCCGCTGACGAGGCGGCCAAGCCGCTGGCCGACTACCGCGCCGACGAGCTGCGCCACATGCAGCGCAATTTCTATGGCTTTGACCCGAGCTATCACGTTGCGCGCTATCACTTCGTGATCAAGAGTCCGCAGTCGTGGACGCCGCGCCATCTGGCGCGCCACCGTGATCTGGGCTGGCAGGCGCCGGCCACACAAGAGAGTGTTGTGACATGAGTCAGAATTTACCAACCGTGCTGGTCGTGGATGATGAGGTGCGCTCGCAAGAAGCGCTGCGTCGCACGCTGGAGGAAGACTTCACCGTGTTCACTGCTGCCTCCGCCGAAGCGGCGGCGGCGATCATGGCGCGCGAATGGGTGCAGATCGTGCTGTGCGACCAGCGCATGCCGGGTGCCTCGGGGGTGCAGTTTCTGGCTGAGGTGCGCGAGAAATGGCCGGACGCGGTGCGCATCATCATCTCGGGCTACACCGACTCGGAAGACATCATTGCCGGCATCAACGAAGCGGGCATCTATCAATATCTGCTCAAGCCCTGGCAGCCCGAGCAGTTGCTGCTGACGCTCAATGGCGCGGCCGAGATGTATCGCCTGCAAAGCGATAATCAGCGCCTGTCGCTGGACATGAAGGTGGCCGAGCCGGTGTTGCGCGAGCGCGTGGCCGGCAAACGGGCGGCGGTGGCGCAGCGCTTTGCGGTGTCGGCGCTGCTGCGGGCGCCCAACTCGCCGATGAACGCGGTGTGCACATTGGTGGAAAAGGTGGCGCGACTGGATGTGCCGGTGCTGCTGACGGGGGAATCGGGTACCGGCAAGGAGTTGCTGGCGCGCGGCCTGCATCTGGCCAGCCCGCGGGCCGAGGCGGCGTTCATTACCGAAAACTGCGGCGCGGTGCCCGATCAGCTGCTGGAGTCGGAGTTGTTCGGCTACAAGCGCGGGGCGTTTACCGGCGCGTATGAAGATCGCGTGGGGCTGTTCAAGCAGGCCGATGGGGGCTCGATCTTTCTCGACGAGATCGGCGAAACCACGCCGGCTTTCCAGGTCAAACTGCTGCGGGTATTGCAGGAGGGCGAGGTGCGCCCGGTCGGTGCACCGCGACCGCTGCCCGTGGATGCGCGGGTGGTGACGGCGACCAATCGCGACCTCGAAGCCGACATGCAGGCGGGGCGCTTCCGCGAAGACCTGTTCTACCGTCTGGCGGCGATCACGGTGTGGGTGCCGCCGCTGCGCGAACGAAGCATGGACATTCCGCTCATCGCCAACGCCTTTGCGGCTGAACTGCGCAGCGTGGCGGGCGAGGCTTTTGCGCCCTTGGACAAGGAGGTGCTGGCGTGTCTCGCGGCGTATCGCTGGCCGGGCAATGTGCGCGAACTGCGCAACGAGATTCTGCGCATGGCTGCGCTCTCGGACGATGTGTGTCTGCGCGCCTCCGATCTGAGCCCGCGGGTGCTGCGTGCGGCCGAGGTCGATGATGAGGCCGAGCTCAATTTGCTGGCAGGCATGGACGGCGACTTGAAGGCGCGCCTGGAGACGCTGGAGGCGCGCATCGTCAAGGAAAGCCTGATCCGTCACCGCTGGAACAAGACCCGCGCGGCCAAGGAGCTGGGGCTGTCGCGGGTGGGCTTGCGCAACAAGCTGTCGCGCTACGGGCTGGAGAAAAACTGAGGCGCGCCATGCCGTGGGTGTAAGGATTGGCGGTTGCGTCGGGTCTAAGCGCTTGTTGAACCCCGACAGGAGGCGCCTCATGACCCGTTTGCGCTTTCTCGCTCCGCTGTGCTTCGCCCTTGCCGCCACCGCCGCTTCGGCGGCCGATGGCCTGATCCAGATGAAGAGCCCGCACAGTGCACGCCAGACCATGGACCGGCTGGAAAACATCGTCAAACAGAAGGGCATGAACGTGTTTGCCCGCATCGACCACGCCGCCGGCGCGGCCAAGGTGGGCGCCACGTTGCGCGCGACCGAAGTGCTGATATTCGGCAATCCGAAAGGCGGCACGCCCTTCATGCAGTGCGCGCAGACCGCGGGCATCGATCTGCCGCTCAAGGCATTGGTCTGGGAAGACGCCGACGGCCAGGTGTGGCTGGGTTATAACGACCCGGTGTGGCTCGCTGCGCGGCATCAAGCTGGCGATTGCCCGGTGGTGCCGAACATCGCCAAGGCGCTGTCGGCGTTCTCGGCTGCGGCAACGGCGCCCTAGCGGGACAGTTCGGTTGGCATCTCGATTTCGTAGATGGCGTCGTTGATATCGTCGAGCCGTTTGGCGATCAACGCTTGCGCGTCGTTCAGGCCGCGATTGTAGTAGTAGGCGCCAAGCTCGCGCGAGATGAAGTCGATCAGGAAGCCGGCCTCGAACTGGCCGATTTCCTGATCGAGCTCGTCCTCAAGATAGCGCTTGAGCCTGGCGATCAGTACGGCTTTTTCGTCGCTCGAAAATTCGATTCCGTGCATGTCTCTCCTCCTGTTTTCAGGCGCGGCGGATCGCCTGGCGTACCACCGTACCAACGGTCAAGCCCTGGCCGAAGATGGACGCCACCACCACCGCGTAGGTCAGCGCCAGCACCAGGTCGCGCTCTTGGCCGGGTGGGAGTGAGAGCGCCAGCGCGACCGAGATACCGCCGCGCAAACCACCCCAGGTGAGCACCTTCCACGCGCCGTCGGGCAGGCGGAACATCCGGTGCAGCAGTGCGACCGGTGCACCGACGGCGCTTAGTCGGGCGAGCAGGGTGATGGCGATGACCAGGGGCACGGCCAGAGCGAGGCCGGGGGCGTACTCGATCAGGACGATCTCGAGCCCGATCAGCACAAACAGCACCGCGTTGAGCATGGCGTCGATCAGATTCCAGAACATGTCGAGATATTCGCGCGTCTTGTGCGACATGGCCATGGCGCGGCCGTGGTTGCCCACAATCAGGCCGGCCACTACCATCGCCAGCGGGCCGGAAACATGCAGGTGGGTGGCCAGGGCGTAGCCGCCGAGCACGGCTGCCAGGGTGATCAGCACCTCTTCGGCGTAGCTGTCGATGCTCTTGAGCATGTGATAGGTGATGAAGCCGAGCAGCAGACCAAAGAGAATGCCGCCGCCGACTTCTTCGGCGACCAGAATGCCAACCTGCGCCGCTTCCGGCGCCTGACCGCTGGCGGCGGCCGCGAGCAGTACGGTGAACACCACCACGCCGACACCGTCATTGAACAGCGACTCGCCGGCGATCATCAGTTCGAGATTCTTTGGCGCGCCTGCGGATTTGACGATGCCCATCACTGCAATCGGGTCGGTGGGGGAAATCAGCGCGCCAAACAGCAGGCAGTAGATCAGCGGGAGCTCGATCCCGGCCCAGGGCAACAGTAGCCACACCGAGATGCCGATGAGGGCGGTCGATAGCAAGGTGCCAAACACGGCGAGCGCGCCGATCTGCCAGCGGTAGGCTTTGAGTTCGCTGAGGTCGACATGCATGGCGCCGGCAAACAGCAGCAAGGAGAGCATGCCCTGCATCAGCACATCGGAGAAATCGAGCGAGGAGAGCAGCGAAACTTCGTAGTCCCTCAGCGCACTGATGCCGAGTTGATCGAGGCCAAGCACGATCAGTGACAGCCCCATGGCGATGGCCATCACGCCGATGGTGGAGGGCAGGCGAATGAAGCGCACATTGACGTAGGCCATGGCGGCGGTCAGGACGAGAAAGATGACTGCGAGGTCGAACACGGGCAGGGTCCTGCAAAAAAGTCAGAGGGGAAGTATGCCGGACAGATCGCCTCCGGCGGGCGCGGGCAATAAAAAAACGGGCAGCCTCGGCTGCCCGTTGTGCATTGGGCGGGACGCTTCAGGGCGTCATCATGCCGCGGATCATGAAAAACAGCATCGCGGCCATGATCGCCGAGGCCGGTACGGTAATGACCCAGGCGGCGGCAATGCGCTTGAGCTGCGAGCGCTTCACCAATTCCTGACGATAGACTTGCTTCAAGGCCTTGCGCTCCTGCTTGGAGAAGTGCGCCGGGTCGAGGTGGGCCTTGGCCTGTTCTTTGAGCGCAGTCAGCATCTGGCCTTTTTCGGCCACCGGCGCAGCGTTGAACTTGACCATGAAGGCGTCGATCGCGCCCTGGTCGTCTTCCGGGTGGTGTGCCTTGATCTCGTCTTCCATGCGCGCGTATTTGTTCTTGATCCATTCGCGCAGGAAGCCGACGCCGAACACGCCGCCCACGGCGATGTGGGTCGAGCTGACCGGCAGGCCAAGCTGGCTGGCGATGATCACTGTGATGGTCGCTGCCATGGCGATGCAGTAGGCGCGCATCTGGTCGAGTTCGGTAATCTCAGAGCCGACCGTGCGGATCACCTTGGGGCCATACAGCGCCAGCCCGAGTGCGATACCGATGGCGCCAACCATCATCACCCACAGCGGAATCGCGGCCTTGGCATGAACCTCGCCCGTCGCACTGCCCAGCACATCCACGATGGCAGCCAGCGGCCCGACGGCATTGGCCACGTCATTGGAGCCGTGGGCAAACGACAGCAAGGCGGCAGCGAAGATCAGCGGCACGGTAAACAATTGCTTGATGCCGGCTTTGTCGTTGGTGAGCCTGTCGGCCTGACGCGCGACCAACGGGCGCAAGACGAAGAAGCTCAGCACCCCGGCCACGGCACCGTAGAGGAGCCCCTGGCCGAAACTCAGCTTGACGATGGCCTTGACGCCTTTGAGCAGCAGGTAGGAGGTGGTGGCCCACACCATCAGCGCCAGCAGCAAGGGCACCCAGCGCTTGGCGGCCATGCGCATGTCGGTGTGGTAAGTGACGCGATGTTTGACGAAGTATAAAAAGCCCGCCGCCACCAGTCCGCCCATCACCGGCGAGATCACCCAACTGGCGACAATGCTGCCCACGGTGCCCCAGTTGGCAATGCCGAAGCCGCTGGCCGCAATGCCTGCGCCGAGCACCGCGCCGACGATCGAGTGGGTGGTTGACACGGGTGCGCCGACTGCCGTGGCAATGTTCAGCCACAGCGCGCCGGCGAGCAGCGCCGCCAGCATCACCCACACGAAGGCCTGACCACTGGGGAGCTGGCTGGCGTCGATGATGCCCTTGCGGATGGTGCCGACCACCTCGCCGCCGGCGATCAAGGCGCCGGCTGCTTCAAACACGGCCGCAATGACCAGCGCCAGGCCCAGGCTCATCGCCTTGGAGCCCACGGCCGGGCCGACGTTGTTGGCCACATCATTGGCACCAATGTTCATGGCCATGTAGCCGCCGACCACCGCGGCGACCACCAGCATCACGTTGACCTCACCACCCACGCCGCGCGTGGCGGCAAACAGGATTACCCCGACGATGAACAACAATCCCATCCCGAGCCGGAACAGCTCACCGCTGCCACGTTGGGTTGCGCGCTCGAGTTCGCTGATGTGTTTGAGTTCCACGAGGCTTCCGCTTGCTAGAAAAAAACGAATTGTTTCAGATTTAAGAAGCGTCACAAAGGCTGATTACACAATTTTTTGTACGAACTGACGGCGGCTTGCGCTTGTCATGGGCTGATTGGGCGATGATCTGCGGCAATGCCCGTGTGTGCGAAAGCCGGTAACCTGTGGCCCTTGCTCAGCGCATGAGCGCAAGCGTGCGCACACGACTCAATATCAGAGGAACCCCCCCATGGCGTGGGAAATGGCATTTCCGATCGTACTCATCCTGACCTTGTTCATTACGGCGTTTATCGTGCTGACCCGACATCAGGCGCACATGAAGGCCCAGCGCAATTTGCCGGATCGGTCCGATTACCTCGCTGCGGCGGGTAAAGATGGCGCGTGCAAGAAATGCGGCGCCACCGAGACCGTCGAGCACGGCTTGAATGGCAGCGAAGACAATGTTCGCATCGTTGCCTGCGCCAGCTGCCAGACCTTGCTCTATCAATTCAAGCGCGAGCAGACGGCCGACTGAGGCTGTCCGGCTGGTGGGCCCTGTGATTCAATAGCGCCATGAACGTGCTCTGGCTCCAATCTGGCGGGTGTGGTGGTTGCACCATGTCCTTGCTGTGCGCCGATACGCCCAACCTGATGGCCACGCTGGCTGATGGCGGCATTGAACTGCTGTGGCACCCGAGCTTGTCGGAGGCCAGCGGGGCCGATGTCATCGCCTTGCTCCAGGCCTGCGAGGCGGGGCTGCAACGGCTCGACGTGCTGTGCGTGGAAGGCGCCTTGCTGCGCGGCCCGAAAGGCACGGGCCGGTTTCACATGCTGGCCGGCACGGGTCGGCCCATGATCGACTGGGTGCAGTCGCTGGCGGCGCGTGCGCATCACACCGTCGCAGTCGGCACCTGCGCCGCCTTTGGTGGCGTGACCGCGGCAGCCTTCAACCCGACTGACGCCTGCGGTCTGCAATACGATGGCGATACGACCGGCGGTTTGCTGGGGGCAGACTACCGCAGCGGTAGCGGCCTGCCGGTGATCAACATCGCGGGCTGCCCGACGCATCCGGACTGGGTGATCGAGACCTTGCTGGCGTTGGCCATGAACGAAGTGAGCGTGCAAAGCCTTGACGCCATTGGCCGTCCGCGTTTTTATGCCGACCATCTCGTCCATCACGGGTGTGCGCGCAATGAGTTCTACGAGTTCAAGGCCAGCGCCGAGAAACCCTCCGACCTCGGTTGCCTGATGGAGCACATGGGGTGCAAGGGCACGCAAGCCCACGCCGACTGCAACACGCGGCCATGGAACGGGCAGGGCTCGTGTACCAACGGCGGCTACCCCTGCATCAGTTGTACCGAACCGGGCTTTGAAGAGCCCGGCCATCCCTTTGCGCAGACGCCCAAGGTCGGCGGCATTCCGATCGGCCTGCCCACCGACATGCCCAAGGCCTGGTTCGTGGCGCTGGCCGCGCTCTCAAAATCGGCGACTCCCAAGCGGGTGCGGGAAAATGCGACGGCCGATCACACCGTGGTGACGCCGGCCATCCGCCGGACGGGGCGCAAATGAGCCGACAGATACTGGGGCCCTTCAACCGGGTCGAGGGCGATCTGGAAGTCACGCTTGAACAGGCTGACGGGCGGGTCAGCGCAGCTTGGGTCAACTCACCGCTCTACCGTGGTTTCGAGCAGATCCTGCAAGGCAAGGTGCCGATGGATGCGCTGACCCTGGTGCCGCGCATCTGTGGCATCTGCTCGGTGTCGCAGTCGGCGGCCTCGGCCGCGGCCCTGGCCGATCTGGCCGGGGTGACGCCGCCACCCAATGGCGCACGGGCGAGCAATCTGATGCTGTCGGCGGAGAATCTGGCGGATCACTTCACCCACTTCTACCTCTTTTTCATGCCTGACTTTGCCCGCGATGCTTACGCCGGCACACCCGGTTTTGACGCCGTGCGTGCCCGCTTCAAGGCGGTCGAAGGCTCGGCCGCGGCCGAGGCGCTGCCAGCGCGGGCGCGGTTTCTGCAATTGATGGGCACACTGGCCGGCAAATGGCCGCATACCTTGAGCCTGCAGCCAGGTGGTTCGGCTCGGGCGATTCAGCCGGCCGAGCGGGTGCGTTTGCTGAGCCTGCTGCGCGAGTTCCGCGGCTGGCTGGAGCGACATCTGTTTGGCGATGCGCTGGAGGCAGTGTCGGCGCTGGAGTCGTCTGATGCGCTGTGGGCGTGGTTTGACGCCAGGGGGCCGGCGCGGGGCGATCTGGCGCGCTTTCTCGAGTTGTCCAAAACCCTCGGGCTCGACAGCCTCGGTCGTGCGCCCGAGCGCTATCTGAGTTTTGGCAATTACCCCATCGATGGTCGCCGATGTTTCGCGCCGGGCATCTGGGACTCTGCCGTTGGGGCGGTGCATCCGCTCGATACGCGCGATATTGTCGAAGACATCTCGCATGCCTGGCTGGCCGGCTCCACCAATAAGCATCACCCGCTGGTGGGCGAAACGCACCCGGACGCCGACAAGACCGATGCCTACTCCTGGTGCAAGGCGCCGCGCTGGCGCGACAAGGTGGTGCAGTGCGGCGCGCTGGCGCGGCAAGTGGTTGACGGCCATCCGCTGGCGCGGAGTCTGGTCGCGCAGGGCGGTGGCACGGTGATGAGCCGGGTGGTCGGGCGCCTGCTCGAAATCGCACGCGTGGTGCCGATGATGGAAGCCTGGGTGCGTGATCTGGCGCCGGGCGAGCCTTTTTGTGCCGAGACCGAGCTGCCCGATCAGGGCGTCGGTGTCGGCTTGGTCGAGGCGGCGCGCGGCGCGCTCGGGCACTGGCTGGTGGTGCGCAATGGGCGCATCCAGAATTATCAGATCATCGCGCCGACGACCTGGAATTTTTCGCCGCGTGACGCGGCTGGCACACCGGGTGCGCTGGAGCAGGCGCTGGTCGGCACGGCGGTGGGCGACGGCGCCGACATGCCGCTGGCGGTGCAGCATGTGGTGCGTTCTTTCGATCCTTGTATGGTCTGTACGGTGCATTGACGCAGGGGAATCAACACATGGCAAAACCCGGCGACAAGGACCACGATGTTGGCCAGACCGGCCACCCCGGCGAGCTGGTTGGCGTGGGCGAGGATGTGTGGATGGATGTCATCCACAAGATGGACGAGGTCTATTCCGACCTGCTGCAGTACGAGGTGGCGCTGGAAGAAAAAAACGCCAAGCTCGAGGAGTCGCAGCAGTTCATTCTGTCGGTGCTCACCGCGATGTCGGACATTCTGGTGGTGTGCGGGCGCGATGGGGCCATCGAAGACGTAAACCCCGCGCTGGAGGTGATTACCGGCAAGAGCGCAGAATCCCTGCGCGGCAGCGCCATTTACGACTTGTTTGTCGGTGACGATGCCCGGGGCAAGGCGCGCCAGTTGCTCACGGTGTTTGGCGAGCGCGAGGTGCACGACTGCGAATTGCAACTGCGGGCACACGATGGCTCGGCCGTGCCGGTGTCCTTCAACTGCACGCCGCGTTTCAACGCCGTGGGCAAGTCGATGGGCATGGTCGTTACCGGCCGGCCGGTGGGCGAGTTGCGCCGCGCCTATCAGGCGCTGCGTCAGGCGCATGACGACCTCAAGCGTACCCAGCAGCAATTGCTGCATTCCGAAAAAATGGCCTCGCTCGGTCGCCTGGTGGCGGGCGTGGCGCACGAGCTGAACAACCCGATCAGTTTCATCCTTGGCAACGTGCATGCGCTGCGCCGCTACGCCAACCGGCTGGAGACGTATCTGGCCGCGGTGCATGCCGGTGAGTCGTCCGAGCAGCTGGCCGAGCAGCGGGCGCGCCTGCGTATCGACCGCATTCTTGCGGATCTCGATCCGCTGATCGAGGGCACCATCGAAGGTGCCGAGCGCACCCGCCAGATCGTGGATGGGCTCAAGCGCTTCTCGGCCATCGATCGGGACGAGCAGCAGCAGTTCGATCTGGCCGAAGTGGTCGAGCGCGCGGTGCGCTGGGTGAGTCAGGCCGCGCGCAAGGATTTCAAGGTGCGGCTGGACATCCCCGCGCCGCTGATGATGCTCGGCTCGGCCGGGCAGATGCAGCAGGTGATGATGAATCTGGTGCAGAACGCCTGGGATGCGACCAGCACGCTAGATCATCCAACGTTGCAGATATCGGCCGAAGTAGATGCCGCCTCAACGCAGGTGTGCCTGCGTTTCGAGGACAATGGGCCGGGCATTGATCCGATCAACCTGGCGCATGTGTTCGATCCGTTCTTTACCACCAAGCCGGTGGGACAGGGCACGGGCCTTGGGTTGGCCATCAGCTACGGCATCATCGAGCGTCACGGCGGGCGCTTGTCGGCCGCCAACGCGAGCGCTGGCGGGGCGGTGTTTACCGCGTGTCTGCCCCTGGCGCCGCTTACTCCAGCGTGCTGATATAGACCGACACTGCCTTGGTTTCGAGCTCGGTGAGCTTGGTGGCGATGGTGTGCATGATCGCGTTGTCGTTGGTTCGTGCGCGGCTGTTGAAGGATTCGAGCTGAGTCTCAAGATAGCGCGCGTTCTGCCCGGCCAGGCGCGGCAGCTTGTCAGTGCCGTAGCCTTTCTCGCCATGGCACGAGGCACAGGCCGCGACGCCGGAGTACTCGTTGCCCCGATCGAAGATGAATTTGCCGACGGCATTCAGCCCCTCGTCGAGCACACGCCGTGCGCGCGCCGGTTTTTTCTCGAAATACACGCCGAGGGCGAGCATGTCTTCGGCGCTGAGGTCAGTCACCATGCTGCCCATGGTGTCGCTGGCGCGCTTGCCACTTTGAAAGTCGGCCAGTTGTTTGGCGATGTACTGGAAGTGTTGCCCGGCCAGTTTGGGGTGGTTGGCGGTGGAACTCTCGCCATCGACACCATGGCAGAGCGAGCAACGCTCGGCCACAATTTGACCTGCGCGGGTCAGGTCAACATCCGGCAGGTCGGCCGCCTGAACGAAAGCCGCCGGGGCAAGCAGTCCGGCCAGAACGAGCGCGTGGGGAAGCATCGGCATACAGGGTCTCCTGACGACGGTTGGGTTTCGCCGGTTGCGCGGTGAAACATGTGTCGTGGTGGCGTTAGTCGGGAGCGTATCAGACTCGTCGCGATGCTTGCAGCCTGCGGTGTTTGACGCGGGCAGGGGTGGTTACGCAGTATTCGCCATACGGCCGATGCTGGGAGCGTGCTTGCCGCATGTTGCGGGCGATGTTGGGCGCAAGCGCTTGATTTCGCGTCGGGCGAATGTCTGGCACGTATCTTGATTCGGTATCACGACGTTTTTTGTTTATTGCTTGCTCTCTGGAGGTGTGTCATGGCGACATCGCGTGTTCTTCTCGCTCTCGTGCTGGCCGGTGCTGCCGGGTCGGCCATGGCACATGGCGGGCATGCCGGCGGCCACTTTACGGCTGGTCTGGCTCACCCGTTCGGCGGGGTTGATCACCTGCTGGCGATGCTGGCGGTGGGGGTGTATGCCACTCGACAGTCCGGCCGCGCGCGCTGGGGCCTGCCGCTGGGGTTCGTCGTGGCGATGCTCTTCGGCGCGGGCCTTGCTGCCTTGGGCGTGGCGCTGCCGGCGGTGGAAGGCGGCATTGGGGTGTCGGTACTGGTGATGGGGCTGTTGATTGCGCTGGCGGTCAAACTGCCTGCGTCGGTGGCATTGCCGGTGGTGGGCGTGTTCGCACTGTTTCATGGTTACGCTCATGTGGCCGAAATGGGCAGCGCGAGTCTGCTGAACTACGTGGGCGGATTCGTCGTGGCCACGGCGTTGCTGCATGGTGCCGGGTATGCGCTCGGTTGCTGGATGCCGGCGTCGCGTGCCGCGATGGGCGTCAAACGCGGTCTGGGCGTGGTGATGGCGGGGGTCGGGCTGGTGTTGCTCGGCGCTTGAACGTTTCGCGGCACTTTATCGGAGGGGCGCTGGAAGCCCCTTTTTGATGACAGACCCCTTCGCCGAGAAGGGGTATTCCTGACAAAATTTGTCGGGAATGTGCGCACTTGATAGACTGGCGCGCATTGTCTTATTGCCGAGATCGCGATGACCAATCGTCTCGCTCAGGAGCCGTCCCCGTATCTTCGTCAGCACGCCGAAAACCCGGTGCACTGGCAGCCGTGGGACGACGCCGCCTTGGCCCAGGCGCGCGCCGAAGACAAGCCTATCCTGTTGTCGATTGGTTACTCGGCCTGTCACTGGTGCCATGTGATGGCGCATGAGTCCTTCGAAGAAGCGGCCACGGCCGAGGTGATGAACCGGCTGTTCGTCAACATCAAGGTCGATCGCGAAGAGCGGCCGGACCTCGATCACATCTACCAGAGCGCGCACCAGATGCTCTCGGGCCACGCCGGCGGCTGGCCGCTGACGGTGTTTCTGACGCCCGACGGCACGCCTTTCTATACCGGCACGTATTTTCCGCCCTCGCCGCGTCACGGTCTGCCCGGTTTTGTCGACCTGATGGAACGCGTCGCCGCCGGATGGGCGACCCAGCGCGAAGCGATCGGCAAGCAAAATCAGCAATTACAGGCCGCATTGGCCGAGACCGCGCGAGTTGGCAATGTGGATGTTGGCCAGTTTGACGAGCGCCCGGTTCGGGATGCCTGTGATGGCATGGAAGCGGCGTTCGACATGGATAACGGCGGCTTCGGCAAGGCGCCGAAGTTCCCGCACCCCTCGGATCTGATGCTGTTGCTGCACCGCTACCGCTGCGCCGGCAATGCCAGCGCCGGCGCCATGGTCCGGCTGACGCTTCAACGCATGGCCGAAGGCGGCATCTACGACCAGCTCGGCGGCGGCTTCTGTCGCTATAGCGTCGATGAGCGTTGGGACATTCCGCATTTCGAGAAGATGCTCTACGACAATGGCCCGCTGCTGGCGCTCTACGCCGAGGCGGCGGTGTGCTGGGATGAGCCCCGGTTCCGTCAGGTGACTGAAGACACGGCGGCCTGGGCGTTGCGCGAAATGCGTGCACCCGAGGGCGCCTTCTGGTCGGCGCTGGATGCCGATTCCGAAGGCGAGGAGGGGCGCTTCTATGTGTGGTCTCGCGACGAAGTAAAAGCCGCCGTTGCGCCGGAAGACCGGGCGTTTGCGCTGGCGGTGTTTGGCATGGAAGGCATGCCGAATTTCGAAGGCCATGCCTGGCACCTGAATTTGCGCAAGCCACTCGACGAAATCGCCGGTGAGGTTGGTCTGGCGCCGGAATTGGCGGAGGCCTGTCTGGCGCGGGTGCGTGCCGCGCTGCTGGTGGTGCGTGACCAGCGGGTGCCCCCGGGCCTTGACGACAAGATTCTGACCGCCTGGAACGGGCTGATGATCCACGGGCTGGTGCGTGCCGGTCGGCTATTGGACCGCCCCGACTGGATCGCCGCTGGACAACAGGCCATGGACTTCATTCGCACCCGGCTGTGGGACGGCGAGCGCCTGCATGCCAGTTGGAGTGGCGCTCAGGCGCGGCTCAATGGCTATCTCGACGATTACGCTTTTGTGCTGGCCGCGCTGGTCGAGATGTTGCAGGCCGAATGGCGTCGCGAGGACGCAGTCTTTGCCGGTGCGCTGGCCGATACGCTGATCGCACGCTTTGGCGACGATGATGCGGGCGGTTTCTATTTCACCAGCGCCGACCATGAAGCCCTGTTGCACCGGCCTCGCACCGGCCACGATGGCGCGACGCCGTCGGGCAACGGGGTGGCGGCCCGCGCCTTGCAGCGGCTGGGGCACTTGATGGGCGAGCCGCGCTATCTGGATGCAAGCACAGGCTGCCTGCGCGCTTTTTATGAGGGTATGCGCCGGTCAGCCATGGGTTATGGCAGCCTCCATGTGGCGCTGGCCGAATGGATGACACCGCCGCGGGTAGTGGTGTTACGCGGGCCGCAGCGCGAATGCGATGCATGGGCCCGGCAGGCTACCAGCCTCGCGGATCCCGCGACTTTGGTGGTGTCGGCGGGTGAGCGGGACGATCTGCCTCCGGTGCTGGCCAAGCCGATTGAAAATCATGTCAACGCCTGGGTGTGTTCAGGCGTTGAATGTCTGTCGCCAATAGACGACTGGGTGCGTCTTGCGCGCGAATTGGGCGGGTAGGCAAAGCCAGATTCATGGTTTAGTATCCGCCGATGTTGGTTCCACTTAACGATAAGGAAATTCCGATGAAAGCACTCGTTGCTGCTACCGTCGCCCTGGGTCTGCTGAGCGCAGCGCCGGCCTTTGCTTCTGCTGAACTGGCCAAGGCAAAGAACTGCCTGGCCTGTCATGCAGTCGACAAGAAGCTGGTTGGCCCGGCCTACAAGGATGTGGCCGCCAAATACGCAGGTCAGGCAGATGCCTCGGCCATGCTGGCAGACAAGATCATGAAGGGTGGCAAGGGTACCTGGGGCCCGGTCCCGATGCCGCCTAACCCGCAAGTGAAGGCCGAGGAAGCCAAGCAATTGGCTGACTGGGTACTGAGCCTGAAGTAATTCGGCGCGCCAACAAAAAACCAGCCTCCGGGCTGGTTTTTTGTTGTCCGCAATTCGCTACTGTGACCGTGGCGCAGGTTCTGCGGTGATGCGCCGGGGTGGGGCTTCGAGCCAGCGGTCGACCTCGCCGGCGGTGACGGCCTTGGAGAACAGGTAGCCTTGCATAATGTCGCAGCCCATGTCTTGCAGCCGCTGTGCCTGCTCCTGGCGTTCCACGCCTTCGGCGACCAGGTGCAGACCAAAGCCGCGGGCGATGCCGGTAATGGCCGAGATGATCGGTTGGGTGCCTTCGCCATTGAGATTGTTGACGAAGCTGCGATCGATCTTGAGGCTGCTGACCGGAAATTTCTGCAGGTAGGCGAGGGCTGAGTAACCGGTGCCGAAATCGTCGATCGAAATGCCAACCCCGCAGTCGCGCAAGCGGCGTATTCGGGCGATGACCTCGTCGGTGTCTCGCATCATGACCCGCTCGGTGATTTCCACCTCGAAGCGATCATGCGCGAGACCGCAGCGCGAGACGCAGTTGGCGACCTGGTCGATGGTGTCGTCGCGGTCGAAATCGTGAGATGACAGGTTGATCGACATGCGCAGCGCCCCGTGCCCGCGGGCATGCCAGCGCGCGAGTTGCCGCGTGGCGGTATCGACTACCCAGTGGCTGATGTCGCGAATCAGACCGACTTCTTCGGCGACCTGGATAAAGGCGGCCGGGCCGACCAGTCCATGTACGGGGTGTTGCCAGCGCAGCAGGGCTTCGACGCCGACCAGCTTGCCCGAGTCCATGCTGACCTGCGGCTGGTAGTGCAGCGAAAATTCGTTTCTGGCCAGTGCGCCGCGCAAATCGTCTTCGAGGGCAATGCGCTCGCGGTAGTGGGCGTTCAGGTCGGGGTCGAAGAAGCGGAAGCCGTTCTTGCCTTCGCGCTTGATTTGATACATCGCGATATCGGCGTGCTGGGTCAGTTGTTCGGCCACGTCGCCGTCGCGCGGGAAGACCGAGATGCCAATACTGACCGTGGCGTGAAAGCTGCCGTGCTCGAGCTGGAATGGCGTCTTCAGCGCGGCGTGAATCTTTTGCGCGATGGTTTCGGCGTCTTCGGAGTGGGCGATGTCGGGCAGCAAGATGATGAATTCGTCGCCACCGAGCCGGGCGAGGGTGTCGCCTTTGCGCAGGGTTTCTTTCAGGCGAGTGGCGAGACCGCGCAGCAAGCGGTCGCCTTCGCTGTGTCCGTAGGTATCGTTGACCCGCTTGAAGCGGTCGACATCGATGAACATGACCGCCAGCAAGCCCCCGCGGCGTTGTGCCTGGGCAATGGCCAGTTCGAGTCGGTCCTTGAACAGAATCCGGTTGGGCAGGTGGGTGAGCTGGTCGTGATAGGCCTGGAAGGTAATGATCTCTTCGGCTCGCTTGCGCTCTGAAATATCGCGCGCGACGCCGTAAATGCCAACCGGGGCATGGCCGGAATCGTCGTCGCTGCGGTGCGAAATCGGAACGGCGTTGAGTGTGACGGTGACGGTCGCGGTGCCGGGTTGGTCCGTGTGTGCGTCGTATCGGCGCAAGCGCAACTCCAGCACCTGATGCATGCGCTTGCCGTGGGCGGTGTCACGTAGCAAGGCCTCAACCCGCAGGGCGTCGTCGTCGAGCAATAGCGTGCTGAAGGCTTTGCCGAGCAGTTGCTCCCGGGTGTAGCCCAGCATGGTCTGAATGCGCGGGTTGACATAGTTGAAGGCGCCGCTGGGGTTGAGCGTGAAAATGAAATCCGGTGAGCTTTCAACCAGATAGCGGTGCAGACGCTCGGAGCTTTTCAGGCGCTGGCTCATGACCCCGTTGGCTTGCTCAAGCAGCGCCTTGTGCAACACGTTTTGTACGGCGCGTTGAAGCTGCGCCACGTGGTAGGGCTTGCGCACATAGTCATCGGCGCCGCGGCGCAGCGCGCCAATGGCTGCGTCGATGGCGTCTTCGCCGCTGATCATCACCACCGACTCCGAACGGCCGGCGTTTGCCAGCCAGTCGAGTACGTCGAGGCCGGAACCGTCAGGCAAACGGTAGTCGAGCAGGATCAAGTCGTAGTGATTGTTTTCAAGCCGGCTGATGGCGTCGGAGACCGTTCCGCACTCTTCAAAGCGGCGGCCGGCTTGTGCGAGGACGTGCGGCAGGGTGCGGCGAAGCGGGGCGTCGTCGTCGACGAGCAGAATACGGCTCGGCCGCTCGTACGTTGCCGCACGATCTGGCAGGGTATGACTAAAGAAAGGGGCCTCTCCGGGTATGACCATGATCTCCCCGTCGTCGCAAAGCGACAGCATGACCCGCCGGATGATGCACGATTCAGGGGTTGCGGGCTAGTGGAATGAAAATCTGGAAGCTGGTGCCCGCGTCTTTTTGGCTACGACAGAGGGTATAGGCGCCAGATTGTCGGAGCAGGTCATTGACGATCGACAGTCCGATCCCCTGGTGTTCTTCGCCTTTCTGACTCGGTTGTGGCGTGAAGAGTCGGCCGAGGCGCGCGTCGGGCAGCCCCGGTCCGTTGTCGACGAGTCGCAGTTCCAGGCTGGGGACGCCATCGGCGATCAGTGCGCCGGGTGAGGAGATGCTCAATCGACCGCCCTCGGGCAAGGCCTCGGCAGCGTTGCGCATCAGGTTGAGAACAACTTGCTTGAGCGCACTGGCCGGGATGGCCACAGCGGGCAGGCCGCGCGGGATTCGCACATCGAGTTCACGCTTGCGGCTGCTGAACAAGGTGTCGCCATAGACCTGCTGCAGCTGACGCACGACCTCGCCCAGGTCGGCGCTTGTAGTGGTCGGCTCTGCTGTGTCGGGCTCCGTCATACGCCTAAGCAGTGCGCCGATGCGGTCAATTTCCCTGCTGACCTGGGAGAGTTCGCCAACCAGCGCGGTGTCGGCGGTGTCGCGCTGGCTGATGATGCCCAGATAGCTTTTGATGACGGTGAGCGGGCTATTGACCTCATGCGTAATGCGCCGGGCCTTGGCCAGATGTTCGGCGCGTGCAGTGGCCAGGAGTTGCGCCTCGGCCGCGCGCCGCTGATCGTGACGCACCTGGCTGGCCGCGGCATGCGCGATCAGGGACAGCATCAGGCCTTGTTCGTCCGGCGCAATGTCGAGACTCTCATCAATGCCCAGCACCCCCACGCCGCGTTCGCCATTGGCCTGCCAAGGCAGGCACAGGATGCCCGCGCTATCGAGCCAACGGGCGATATGCCAGTCGCGGGTGCTTCTGCCCGGCGCGTCGCGGCCGGGAAAGTGGCTGGTGCTGGTTTGGGTGCGCATGGCCAGGGCGACGACGCTGGTTTCATCCGACAAGCGCAAGTCGAGCTCGGCGATTGCTGTCGCGCGCTCCTTGTCGAGCGCAGGATCAAGCATGCGCAGGGCTTCGCTGTTGGCGTGCAGCAGCATCGGCGGGCGCTTACCGAACAGGAGGCGAAACGCGTCTTGCAGCTGGCGCAGGACGATCTCGGCAGATGCGGTGTTGAACGCGGCCTGGATCAGCCCGTCGATGGCGATGCGTCGCCAGTGTGCGGGCAGGCGCGGATAGTCGAGTGCCGTGTTTGTGGGTACCACCGCGCTGCTGCCTGCGGGCTGACCGATGCCGAGAGACTGCAGCCCCTGGCTGGACAGGTAGTCCACGTCGGTTTGCAGACTGAGCAAGGCCTCTTTGGAGAGCCCGCTGAGACGCTGTGCTTCGTCGAGGCGTTGTGTGTCGTCACTCAGGCATTGCGCGGCGCGAAGAATCGGCGTCAGCGGGTGAGCGCTTTGCAATTGCTCTTCGGTGGCTCCGGCCAAGGCCAGGGCGTCGATGACCTGACGCGGCAGCTGGCAGTGCTGGGCGAGGTGTGCACTCAGCGCGATGTGATCGGTGTCGAAGCGCTGGCGCTCGCGGGCGCGCAAGGCCTCGGGTGTTGTGCATTGCGCACGCAGTTGGGCGTATTCCGGCGATGAGGCATGCAGACTCATTTGCCCCAGGGGCAACCACAGACCCGCCAGAAAGGCCTCTTCAGGGCGCGGGTAACGCTTCTCGATGGCCAGGTGCATGGCACATTCGGCGGTACGCAGCGCCTGGTGGTGCAGCGCCTTCATGATCTCGGGATCGCCCGATTGGGCGCCCGCATGCAGGAGCCAGGCGCGTAGCAGTGGCGCTCCCACGCGGCGCAGGCGGTCGGCGAGCAGGGCTTGCAGGGGGCGGGTGTCAGCCGCCTCGAGTGGTTGTAGCCAGAGCAGGGCGAAGCATAGTGCGACGTCGCGGCTGGCGTGTTCGGCCACTGTGTCCCACGGGATGTCCGCGGCTTCCATCAGGCGCAGCAAGGCCTCGGCCGCATTTGGATGCGGGCTCGGGCGATGCATGCGGAAGGGCAGGACGGGCAGTGACATCAAGACGCGAGAACCGGGTTAGGTATAGCAGACCGAAGTCTAACGGTAGCGCGCTTGTTCATACGTGATGGGTGTCGCAGGGGACGACGGGATATGTGGCGGGGTCTGACGCTTGCCGTGGGGCCTTGGCATGCGCGGGAAGTGCGTGCGGGGCGCTCTTCGGCTATCGCGATGAGGTCGGGGCAGACGGGAGACGGTCAGGCTTGCAGGCTGTCGGCGAATTGCAAGCCCGCGAGCAGGGCGCGGTTGACGCTCTCGTTGTCGATGGCCAGTTCGCTGAGTTGTGTTTGCAATCGTGACGGGTCGAAGCGCTCGCAGGCGCGCGCCAGATTCAGAAAGGGGGCGAAAGAACCCTGGTCGTTGATCAGGGCGTCGGTAATTGACTCGGGCAGGCTCATTTCGGCGAGCAGATCGCCCAGAGAGGTGCCAAGCAGGGCTGGCAGCAGGGAGAAGGCGCCGGTAATGAACAGGTTGTCGTGATCGGCCTTGTCGAAGAAGGGCGCGCCAACGCGCTCCATCAGCCGGCCGCGGGCGATCGAGGTTTGCATCAGCGCGGGGGCTGCGGGATCGCGACTGGCGGTGACCAGCAACAGCGACAGCCATTTGTTGAGGTTGTTGTAGCCGAGGATTGTGACGGCATGACGGAAAGACTGGATCTCGCAGCGCAGACCGAAGCCGACCGAGTTGATGTAGCGCAGCAATTTGTAGGAGAGCGCAACGTCTTGTTTGAGTACGGCCTCGATTTCTTTGATGTCGGCGTTGTGGCGAACGAGATTGAGCAGGCGGACGAGCTGGGCGTGCGAGGGCGACAGCTGCTTGCCTGGGGCGTTGCCGTGCAGGAAGAACCAGCCGGCCGCGCCATCGAAGCCGCCGTGCGTGGCGTCGTCGAAGGCGGGGGTGTCCTTGAGGCCCCAGGCCAGACTGAGGCCGGGGCTGTTGTAAGGGCTGGGTTGCTTGCGCTGGTCCATGATTACGAAGCGCCAGTCAGTGTCCGGCGGCAAGACCGTGTCGGCGGTGTACCAGGACAGGCAGGTGCCCACGCCCGCTGCTTTGAGTTTGGGGAGCAGCTCCTGCACTTTGGGATGCGCCAACGTGGGGGCGGGGATCTCGATGGTCAGGTTTTCAGGCATCTCCCATTCGAGGAGATCGACCGTCGGGACGAGTTTGCCCAGGGAGAGAAATACTGAGTGGTGTCGCGGCCATTCTTCTTCGAATTGCTGTAGTCCTTCGACGATCTCAACCACCGATGGGGCATGCGCGATCAGCCGGTTGGCGGTGATCGCGCGGTTGCGGTTGACGACGGGTTCGCGGGTCAGCAGCAGGGATTGGCTCATGATGTCAGGCTTGCGATTCCAGGGCGTAGGTAAAGGCGTCGGCAAAAAATTCTTCGTCGGGCAGGCCGCATTGCTGGGTGAAGTCTTGATGGGCCGCATCAATCATGACCGGCGCACCACACGCATAGACTTGATGGCCCGAAAGGTCGGGCAGGTCGGCGATGACCGCTTGATGCACCAGACCGGTCCGACCCGTCCATGGCTCACTTGGAATGTTATCGGACAGCACGGGTACAAACTTGAACCAGGAATGCTTTTCGGCCCATGCCGCCGCCATGTCGTGAAGATACAGGCCGGCGCGGTCGCGCGCACCCCAGTAGAGCGTCATGGGGCGGGTCAGACCGATGGCGATGGCGTGTTCGACAAGCCCTTTGATGGGCGCGAAACCGGTGCCGCCCGCAAGCAACACGATCGGTTTTGCGCTGTCTTCGCGCAGGAAGAAGCTGCCCAGCGGCCCCTCAAAACGCAGGATGTCGCGCACTTTCATGGTCGAAAACACCTGGCCGGTGAAAGCGCCGTCCGGCACCTGGCGGATATGCAGTTCGAGGTGATCGGCGTGGCTCGGCGGGTTGGCAATCGAAAAGCTGCGCCGCTTGCCGCCAGGCAGCAGGAAGTCGATGTATTGCCCCGCGCGAAAGGCAAAGGCTTCGGTGGCGGGCAGCTTTACCTTGAGCACCATCACGTCCGGTGCGGCGAGCGTCATCTCCTGCACACGGCAGGGGAGCTTTTTGACCGGGATATCGTCGGCGCGATTGACCGTGCGGCATTCGATGGTCAGGTCGCTGCGGGCGGTGGCGCAGCAGAACAGCGCCAGGCCCGCGGCCTTTTCTTCATCGGTCAGAGTCTGCGGGCCGTGTTGGCCGTAGTCCACGGTGCCTTCAAGCACTTTGCCCTTGCAGGCGCCACATACGCCGTCGCGGCAACTGTGGGGAAGCAGCAGACCGGCTGCAGCGGCGGCGTCAAGGAGAGTCTGGTCTTCGGAGACGGCGACAACATGATCGCCCGGGAGGATGTTGAGCTGAAAGGACATGACGAAATCTGGCGTGAGATAATGAGGCGATGAGAACGATTCTGATTGTGGGCTGCGGCGACGTCGCCCGGCGAGCCATTCCATGGCTGGCCGGGCGCTTTCGCGTTATCGCGATGATACGCGATGACAGCCAGCGTGCCGCCCTGAGGGCGCTGGGTGCGCGCGTCCTGGTGGCCGATCTGGACGATCGCCGCACGCTGCGCCGCTTGTCGGGCATTGCCGATGTGGTGCTGCACGCCGCACCGCCGCCGCGCAAGGGGGCGATCGATTCGCGTACCCGGCATCTCGTGGCGGCGCTGGCACAAGGTGCCACGGTGCCGCGTCGGCTGGTGTATATCAGCACCACCGGAGTGTACGGCGACTGCCACGGGGCCTGGGTGAGCGAGACCCGCCCCGTGTCGCCGGACTCCGATCGCGCCGGACGGCGCGTCGATGCCGAGCGCCGGCTGCGCGCCTTCGGACGCCGCTGCGGGGTGTCGGTCGGTATTTTGCGGGCGCCGGGCATCTATGCGGGCGATCGTTTGCCGCTGGCGCGCCTGGAGCGCGGCGATCCGGTCCTGCGGCCCGAAGACGACGTCCATACCAACCACATCCATGCCGAAGATCTGGCGCGCTGGTGCGCCATCGCCGCGTTTCGCGGTGGTGCCGGCCGGGTATGGAACGCCTGCGACAACACCCGCCTGACCATGGGCGGCTACTTCAGTGCGGTGGCCGATCATTTCGGTTTGCCACGCCCCGAGGCTTTGAGTCGGCAGCAGATCGCCGAGCGTGTTTCGCCGCTGACGCTCACCTTCATGCAGGAGTCGCGGCAGATCGACAATGCGCGCATTAAGCGCGAGCTGCGCGCGTCACTGATGTATCCCGATATCCATTCCGGGCTGGCTGCCGTGTCGCCCGCCATTCACTGAGATTCCCAATGCTCGTTGTTAAAGCCCTGCACATCATTTTCGTAATCAGTTGGTTCGCCGGCCTGTTCTATCTGCCGCGCATCTTCGTCAATCTGGCCATGGTGCCGGCCGACAGCGTCGCCGAGCGCGATCGTCTGTTGCTGATGGCACGCAAGCTGCTCCGCTTCATGACGCCACTGGCGTTGCTGGCGGTGGTGTTTGGCCTGTGGTTGTGGTTTGGTTATGGCTTTGGCGGCGGCTGGTTGCATGCCAAGACCATGCTGGTGCTCGTGCTGATCGGCTACCACGTCTATTGCGGCCGCTTACTCAAGCAGTTCGTGGCCGGAAGCAATGCGCGCAGCCATGTGTGGTTCCGCTTCTTCAACGAAATGCCGGTGCTGGTGTTGTTCGTGGTGGTGTTTCTCGTTGTCCTCAAACCTTTCTGAGTAGATTTCTCATGGCTGAACAGTTTTTTGCCCCGTGTCCACGTGGGCTCGAACCCGGTTTGCAGGACGAACTGAGCGCGCTGGGGGCCGGCAAGATTCGCCAAGTGCCCGGTGGCGTGTCATTTACCGGCGATTGGGCGCTGGCCTATGCGGTGAACCTGGAGAGTCGTCTGGCGACGCGGGTGCTGTGGCAGGTGGCGCACGGCCGCTATCATGGCGAGCAGGACATCTACAAACTGGCCTACGGCGTGACCTGGGCCAAATGGTTTACCCCGGAGCAGACGATGCGCGTGTATGTCACCGCGCGGCGCTCGCCGCTCAAGAGCCTGGAGTTCATCACGCTGCGCATCAAGGATGCGGTGTGCGATCACTTCCGCACCATCAAGGGCGTTCGGCCGAGCATCGATACGGCCAACCCGGATGTGCGCATCCACGCCTTCCTCACCGCCGACGAGGCGATGCTGTATATCGATACCTCGGGCGAGCCGCTCTACAAGCGTGGCTTCAAGCAGGCGGCTGTTGAAGCGCCGCTCAAGGAAAACCTCGCCGCCGGTATCTTGCGCGTGAGCGGTTGGCAGCCCGGAGAGGCGCTGCTCGACCCGATGTGTGGCAGCGGCACCTTTTTGATCGAAGCCGCGCAGATCGCACTCGACATTGCGCCCGGTCTCGGTCGGCGCTTTGGTTTCGAAGCACTCAAAACACTGGACGAAAGCCTGTGGCGGCGTATGCGCAAGGCCGCCGAGGGGCGCCGCCGGCATGTAGCGAAGCTGCCAATTTTCGGCTCTGACAGCGAGGGCGTGCAGGTCAAGCGCGCCCGCATCAACCTCGAAGCCGCCGGGCTGGCCGACCAGGTCACGCTGGAGCAAGCCGAGCTGACCGAGCGCATGCCGCCGGCCGCCGAGGGCGTGATGGTCGCCAATCCGCCGTATGGCGTGCGCATTGGCGAGGCATCGGAGCTGGCCGATTTCTACCCGAAGCTCGGTGACGCGCTCAAGGCGCGCTGGGCGGGGTGGCGCTGCTACTTCCTCAGTGCTGATCCCGAGCTGCCCAAACTGATCAAGCTGAAAGCCACCAAGCGCACACCGATGTTCAACGGCGCGCTGGAGTGCCGGGTGTTTGAGTACAAGATGGTCGCCGGGAGTGCGCGCAAGCCCAAGGACTAAGGGCGTCGGCCGTTGTCAGGTGACAAAATGGCCGGGTATTGTCCCGGCCATTTCTGTGTGTGCGGCCTGATGGTCGCGGGTGCGATATCAGACGATATCGAGATTCTGAATCCCCGCGTTTAGATCCTTGTCGCCGTGCTTGCTGTTGAGCTTGATCTGCAGGCGCAGGTCGTTGACCGAGTCGGCGTTGCGCAGCGCGTCTTCGTAGCTGATCAGCTCGTCTTCGTAGAGGCGGAACAAGGCCTGATCGAAGGTTTGCATGCCCAGCTCGGTGGAGCGTTTCATGATCTCTTTGATCTCGGATACTTCGCCCTTGAAGATCAGGTCGGAAATCAGCGGTGAGTTCAGCAGAATTTCGACCGCCGGCACCCGGCCCTTGCGGCCAACCATGGGTAGCAGGCGCTGGGATACCATCGCGCGCAGGTTGAGCGAGAGGTCCATCAGCAGTTGCTGGCGGCGCTCTTCAGGGAAGAAGTTGATGATCCGGTCAATCGCCTGGTTGGCGCTGTTGGCGTGCAGGGTGGCCAGGCAGAGGTGGCCGGTTTCGGCGAAGGCGATGGCGTGGTCCATGGTTTCGCGGTCGCGGATCTCGCCCATCAGGATCACGTCGGGTGCCTGACGCAGGGTGTTTTTCAGCGCTGCGGTCCAATCATCGGTGTCGATGCCGACTTCGCGCTGGGTGACGATACAGTTCTTGTGTTGGTGCACATATTCGATCGGGTCTTCGACCGTGATGATGTGGCCGTAACTGTGTTCGTTGCGGAAGTCGACCAGCGCGGCCAGCGAGGTGGTTTTACCGGTGCCGGTGCCGCCGACAAAGATCACCAGGCCGCGCTTGGCCATGCCGATATCCTTGATGACCGCGGGCAAGCCGAGTTCATCAATGGTCGGGATGGTCAGCGCGATGGTCCGCAGCACGCAGCCGACGCGGCCTTGCTGGACAAAGGCATTGGCGCGGAAACGGCCGATGCCCGCCGGCGAGATGGCGAAGTTGCATTCTTTGGTGGACTCGAAGTCGGCGGCCTGGCGGTCGTTCATGATCGCGCGCGCCAACTCGGTGGTGTGTTGCGGTGTAAGGATCTGGTTCGACTGCGGCACGATGCGCCCGTCGATCTTGATGGCCGGCGGGAAGCCGGAGGTGATGAACAGGTCAGAGCCTTTTTTCTGCACCATCAGGCGCAGCAGGTCCTGCATGAATTTGAGGGCTTGATCGCGTTCCATCGTGTGTTCCGGTCAGTGTTTGTTTGGTCTGCCGAGGCGATTAGCCGGCGAAGTTGTCTTTGTTCTGGGCGCGCACACGCGCTTCGGCGGAGGACACCAGATTGCGCCGGACCAGATCGGCAAGGCACTGGTCGAGCGTCTGCATGCCCACATTCTGGCCCGTCTGGATGGCGGAGTACATCTGCGCGATCTTGTTTTCGCGGATGAGGTTCCGGATAGCGGGTGTGCCGATCATGATTTCGTGTGCGGCGACACGGCCCTTGCCGTCCTTGGTCTTGAGCAGAGTCTGGGCGATGACGGCACGCAGCGATTCGGACAGCATGGCGCGCACCATGTCTTTTTCTTCCGCGGGGAAGACGTCGACGATACGGTCGATGGTTTTGGCGGCCGATGAGGTGTGCAGCGTGCCGAACACCAGGTGGCCGGTTTCAGCGGCGGTGAGCGCGAGGCGAATGGTTTCGAGGTCACGCAACTCGCCCACCAGAATCACGTCGGGGTCTTCACGCAGGGCGGAGCGCAGCGCGTTGTTGAACGAGATCGTGTCGCGGGCGACTTCGCGCTGGTTGATCAGGCAGCGCTTGGCCTCGTGGACGAATTCGATCGGGTCTTCAATCGTCAGGATATGGCCGTACTGATTGACGTTCACGTAGTCGACCATCGCGGCGAGCGTGGTTGATTTGCCGGAGCCGGTCGGCCCGGTGACCAGCACGATGCCGCGTGGCTGATCGGAGATTTCCTTGAAAATTTTGGGCGCATTCAGTTCTTCGAGCGACAGCACCTTGGACGGAATGGTCCGGAACACGGCGGCCGCGCCGCGCTCCTGGTTGAAGGCGTTGACCCGGAAGCGGGCCAGGTTCGGCACCGAGAACGAGAAGTCGACTTCGAGGAACTCTTCGTAGTGTTTGCGTTGCCCGTCGTTCATGATGTCGTACACCATGGCGTGCACGTCCTTGTGCTCCATGGCCGGCAGGTTGATGCGCCGGATGTCACCGTGAACACGGATCATCGGGGGCAGGCCGGACGACAGGTGAAGGTCGGACGCCTGATTCTTGACGGAGAAAGCGAGGAGTTCTGTGATGTCCATGGGGGGCGTAGTCGAGGAAGCGTGGAAAAAGGGGCAGCGCGGGCGAAAAAAGCGCGGTGCTATAATTTTTCGGCCATTCTCGCGGGATCTTTAGATTTACGGCGACCCCACGGCAAATCGATTTCTATATGACATCAATCGCAACCAACTTGCAAGCCGTGAACGCGCGGATCGCCGCAGCGGCGAAGGCCTGCGGGCGTATGCCAGGCGATATTCAGCTGCTCGCGGTCAGCAAAACCTGGCCGGCGGAATGTGTTGCCGAGGCGGCTGACGCCGGACAACACGCTTTCGGTGAAAACTATGTGCCGGAAGGTTCGGGCAAGGCGGCAACGCTGGCAGAGCGGCAATTGACATGGCATTTCATCGGGCCGCTGCAAAGTAATAAAACACGCCTCGTGGCCAATGCGTTTGACTGGGTGCACAGCATTGACCGCCTCAAGATTGCCGAGCGTCTGTCGGCGCAGCGTGATGTGGGGCGGCCGCCGCTGAATGTGTGTCTTCAGGTGAATGTGAGCGGCGAGGCGAGCAAGAGCGGGGTTGCGCCGGAAGAGGTTGCCGCGCTCGCGCAGGCGGTCAGCGTGTTGCCGGGTTTGCGTCTGCGTGGCTTGATGGCCATTCCCGAGCCGACCGATGACCTGTCGGTGCTGAAGCAGCGTTTTGGCCAGGTGCGCGCGTTGCGCGATGCGCTCAATGGCGAGGGTATGGCGCTGGATACTTTATCCATGGGCATGTCCCATGATCTCGAAGCTGCGATTGCCGAGGGTGCCACGATGGTGCGTGTCGGCACCGCCATTTTCGGCGCGCGTGCGTGATGCTTCTACAACGAATGGCCTCTGTGCTGTTCACACCATGGAATTCCTTATGAAAATCTGTTTTCTGGGCGGCGGTAACATGGCGGCGGCCTTGATTGGCGGCATGCTGGCCAAGGGGTATGAGGCCGGTGATATCGCGGTGGTTGAGTTGCAGGAAGACGCGCGCTCACGCTTGCGCGAGCGTTTCGGTGTACAAACGCACGCGGCGCTCGATGCCGAGGCACTGGCCTGCGACATGCTGGTGCTGGCCGTCAAGCCGCAGCAGATGCGCGATGCACTGACGCCAGTGGCTGGCTTGCTGGCGCATCAGGTGGTGGTCAGCATCGCGGCTGGCCTGCGTCTGGGCGATATGGCGCGCTGGCTGGGCGGCTATGCACGACTGGTGCGCTGCATGCCGAATACGCCGGCGCTGATTGGCGCGGGGGTGACCGGCTTGTTTGCCGATGCGTCGGTGAGCGAGGCTGAGCGACATGCGGTCGGGCAGGTCATGGCCTCGGTCGGCGAGATTGTCTGGATCGATACGGAAGCCCAGATGGATGCGGTGACTGCGGTGTCGGGCAGCGGGCCGGCCTATGTGTTCCACTTTATCGAGGCGCTGGAGGCGGCCGGCGTGTCTCAGGGCTTTGATGCCGATACGGCGCGCAAGCTGGCGATCGGCACCGTGCTGGGTGCGGCCCGGCTGGCGGCCGACAGCGATGAAGGGCCGGCGGTGCTGCGCGAGCGGGTGACCTCCAAAGGCGGCACGACGGCGGCAGCACTGGCCGTGATGGCCGAGGGCGATCTGCTTGGTCTGGTCGGTCGTGCGGTCGACGCGGCAGAGGCCCGTGGCAAGGCGCTGGGCGATGCCCTGGGCATCGACTGAGTCGGTCTGGAGCACAAACTCATGATGTCCAATCTGTTTCTCTTTCTCATCGAAGCGGTGGCCAGTTTCGCGACGCTGATGCTGCTCGCGCGTTTTTTCATGCAGTGGCAGCGGGTGAGTTTTCACAACCAGCTCGGCCAGTTCGTGCTGGCCACGACCGACTGGTGCGTTCGGCCCCTGCGCCGGGTCCTGCCCGGGCTGTTTGGCATGGACCTGGCCAGCCTGGTGCCGGCCTGGGCGATCCAGACACTGCTGGTTTTGTTGCAGTTGATGCTTTTCGGCGCCAGCCTTGACGGCAACCCCGTGGCACTGCTGCTCGGCGCGTGTGGCGTGGGGCTGGTCGGCTTGTTCAAGATGATGGTGTATTTGGTGATCGGCATTGTGCTGATCTCCGCGGTTTTCTCGTGGGTCAATCCGCATGCGCCGATGGCGCCGCTGTTCTACAGCCTGTCTGCGCCGTTTCTGCGGCCCTTGCGCAAGGTGATTCCGCCGATCGCCAATGTCGACATTTCACCGATGGTGCTGTTGCTGCTGCTGCAGGTGGTGCTCATGCTGTTGTCGAACTTTGCCGCCGGCTTCTCGGGGATGATGTTCTCCTGATGCGTGAGTGGCTGCGCTCGGATGGTGACAGCACGTTGATGCTCAGCCTGCATATCCAGCCCGGTGCCAAAACCACCGAGTTTGTCGGCTTGCATGGCGAGGCGATGAAATTGCGTCTCGCCGCGCCGCCGGTCGATGGCAAGGCCAACGCGGCGCTGATTGTGTTTCTGGCGAAATTCTGTGCTGTGCCAAAAAGTGCGGTGACACTGGTCAGCGGTCAGAGCGCGCGCGCCAAGCGGGTGCGCATCGAAGGCGTCGATGCGGCGCTCAAGGCCCGGCTGGAGGCCCTCGGCTAGCGTAGCGCGCGCGTGATACGCTGCGGTTCATCGCCGCGTGTTCAGGGCTCTTGAGGGAGATTGCGCATGGTCCATGATCAGTACGCCGAGCGCTACGCTGCGCATCGCTGGAAAATTCCCCCGACGTTCAACATTGCCGACGCCTGCTGCCGGCGATGGGCCGATGCGCCCGAGCGCACGGCGATTCTGTCCGAAGACGCGGAGGGGCATCAGGCCAGCTACAGCTATATCGACCTGATGCATGCGGCCAATCGGCTGTCGAATGCCCTGCGTGCGCGGGGCATTCAGGCCGGTGACCGGGTGGCGATGGTGATGCCGCAGCGCTTTGAGGCCGCGGTGTCCTTGATCGCCCTGTTTCAGCTCGGTGCGGTGGCCATGCCCTTGTCAACATTGTTCGGCCCGGAGGCCATGGCCTATCGCCTGCAAGACAGCGATTCGGTTGCGGCGATTGTCGATGCGCGCGGCATTGAGACGCTGACCTCGGTGCGTGCCGAGTGCCCCGCGTTGAGTACGCTCATTTGTGTCGATTGCACGGCCGACGATGGGCTGGACTGGACGACGCTGCTGGCAGCCGCGAGTGATGAATTTCCGTGTGAAGTCACCGCGCCGGACGACCCGGCGGTGCTGATCTACACCAGCGGCACAACCGGTGCGCCGAAGGGCGCACTGGTGCCGCATCGCGCCATGCTCGGCAATCTATCGGGCTTTGTCGCCAGTCAGAACGGCTTTCCGCAGGTCGACGCGGTGTTCTGGTCGCCGGCCGACTGGGCGTGGACCGGCGGTCTGTGGGACGCCTTGCTGCCGACGCTGTACTTTGGACAACCGATCGTCGCGTACAGCGGCCGCTTCTCGCCGGAGGTGGCGCTGTCGTTGATGGCGCGCTATCGGGTGACACATACGTTTCTGTTCCCGACGGCGCTCAAGGCCATGATGAAAGCCTTCCCCGCACCGCGGGCGCAGTTTGACCTGCACCTGCGCGCCATCATGAGCGCTGGCGAGGCGGTGGGTGATGCGGTGTTCGACTGGTGCCAGTCGGCGCTGGGGGTGACGGTCAATGAAATGTTTGGTCAGACCGAGATCAACTACATCGTCGGCAACAGCGCCACCGAATGGCCGGCGCGGCCCGGTTCGATGGGGCGCGCTTACCCCGGCCACCGGGTGGCCGTGATCGACGACGCGGGCCAGGTGTTGCCGCCGGGCGAGGAGGGCGAGGTGGCGGTGCATCGCCTGGACATTCACGGCGATCCCGATCCGGTGTTTTTCCTGGGCTACTGGAAGAATCAGGAGGCGACGGAACGAAAGTATGTCGATGGCTGGTGCCGAACGGGCGATCTGGCCACCCAGGATGCCGAGGGCGACCTCTGGTACAAGGGCCGGGCCGATGATGTGTTCAAGGCCGCCGGCTACCGGATCGGGCCGGGCGAGGTGGAGAACTGCCTGGTCAAACACCCGGCCGTCGCCAACGCTGCCGTGGTGCCCAAGCCGGATCCGGAGCGAGGCGCGGTGGTCAAAGCGTTCGTGGTGCTGGCCGAAGGCTTTTCGCCCAGCCCTGTGTTGATTGATGCGCTGCAGCAACATGTGCGCGGTCAGTTGGCGCCGTATGAATATCCGAAAGAAATCGAGTTTCTTGATGCCCTGCCCATGACAACCACCGGCAAAGTACAACGGCGGGTGCTGCGCTTGCGCGAGTTGGCCAAATCGGAAGATCAAGCATAGGCGGTCAATTCGGCGGCGATTCGGTCAGTGTGCGCTGATGCTTTAGCTGCAGAGTCGGGCATTGGACGAAAAAAAGCCCGGGCCAGAGACCCGGGCTGAATCCACACCAAATTGTTGCGCGTGGAGGAGACGGCTCAACCATAGCGCGTTTTGTGTTGCGGTGCAACAAAACGCGATGCTGCCATGGTGAATTTCGTCTCATGCGCGCACGAAGGGGGTGGATTTTTCAGGGCTCGGCGTACATCACCTTGCCCTCGACCACGGTGTAGCAGACCTTGCCAGGCAGGTTGTGGCCCAGAAATGGCGTGTTCTTGCCTTGGCTGCGCAGTCGTTCGCGAGTGACGGTGGTTTCGCCTTCCGCATCAAAAATACAGATGTCCGCCCGTGCGCCGAGGCTCAATTGACCCGCCTTGGAGCCGATGATCCGTGCCGGATTGATGGTCACGCGGCGTAGCGTCTCGAGCAGGCTGAGCTTGTGGCCTTGCCCCCACTTCAAGGCGAGTGGCAGCAGGAGTTCGATGCCGGTGGCGCCCGGTTCGGCTTCGGAGAAGGGCACCTGCTTGGCGTCATCATCGATGGGTGAATGGTTGGAGCACAGCGCGTCGATGTCGCCGTTGGCAAGGGCGGCCTGCAAAGCGTCGCGGTCGCGCAGGCTGCGCAGCGGCGGGTTGAGGCGGCAGTGCGCGTTGAAGTAGCCGATGTCCATCTCCGACAGGTGCAGATGGTTGATTGACACATCGCAAGTGATGTCCAGCCCTTCCGCCTTGGCGGCGCGCACCAGGGCCAGGCCTTCGGCGCTGGACAGCCGGGTGATGTGCAGCTTGGCGCCCGTCAGGCGGGCCAGTTCGATGTAGGTGAACAGGGCGATGGTTTCGGCGGCGGTGGGAATGCCGGGCAGGCCGAGACGAGTGGCGACTTCGCCGTCGTGCGCAACGCCTTCGTGGCCGAAGCGCGGCGCAATGGGCTGCAGCCACACGCGATAGCCAAAGGTGGCGGCGTATTGCAGCGCGCAGAACAGCACCTGGGTATCGACGATGGGGGTGTTGGCCTGGCTGAAGGCAACGCAGCCGGCGTCCATCAGTTCGGACATTTCGGACAGGCGCTTGCCTTCGAGCCGCTCGGTGAGCGCACCCACGGGGTACACGTGGGCGCGGTTGAGTTTTTTCGCGCGGTAGCACAGCATTTCGACCAGGCCGGGTTCGTCGAGCGGCGGGTCGGTGTCGGGCGGGATGGCCAGGCTGGTGACGCCGCCAGCCATGGCGGCTTCCATTTCGGACTCCAGCGTGGCGAGGTATTCGAAGCCGGGTTCGCGCAGGCGGGCGGCCAGATCGACCAGGCCGGGGCAGACGATCTTGCCGCTGGCGTCGATGCTGCGCGCCGCCACAAATCCGTCGGGTGCGCTGCCGATGCCAACGACCTTGCCGCTGGCAATGAACAAGTCGCGCTGTTGGTCGATGTCATGGGCCGGATCGATCAGTCGGCCGTTGGCGATATGAATCTTCATGAATGTGCTCGAAATCTGTGCGGGTTCAGTTGCTGCCCAGCATGCTCATGACAGCCATGCGGACGGCAATGCCGAAGGTGACCTGGGGGAGAATGACGGCCTGGCCGCCATCGGCGACGGCGGAGTCGATCTCGACGCCGCGGTTCATGGGGCCGGGGTGCATCACGATGGCGTCCGGGCGGGCGACGGCAAGTTTTTCGGGGGTGAGGCCCCAGACCTTGAAAAACTCCTGGCCACTGGGCAGCAGCGGGCCGTTCATGCGCTCGTTCTGCAGGCGCAGCATCATCACCACGTCGACATCGCGCAGGCCTTCGCGCATGTCGTGGAAGACGCGCACGCCAAGTTTTTCGAGGTCGGTCGGCATCAGTGTTTTCGGGCCGATGACCCGCACTTCGGGCACGCCGAGCGTGGTCAGCGCGGCGATTTGCGAGCGCGCCACGCGTGAGTGCAGCACGTCGCCGACGATGGCGATCACCAGACCGGTGAAGTCCTGCTTGTAGTGGCGGATGGTGTACATGTCGAGCAGGCCCTGGGTGGGGTGTGCATGACGACCGTCGCCGGCGTTGATGACATGGATGTCGTGACGGCGGGTGGTGTGCAGGTGCTCGGCGATCAGGTAGGGCGCGCCGCTGGAGGCGTGGCGCACCACGAACATGTCGGCCTGCATGGCGCACAGGTTGTCGACGGTGTCGAGCAGGGTTTCGCCCTTGTTGGTGGATGAGGTGGCGACGTTGAGGTTGATGACGTCGGCCGACAGTCGCTTGGCGGCGATCTCGAAGGTGGTGCGGGTACGCGTCGAGTTCTCGAAGAACAGGTTGAAGATGCTCTTGCCGCGCAGGATGGGCAGTTTCTTGATCTCGCGCTCGGCCACTTCGGTGAAGGGTTCGGCAGTGTCGAGAATGGCGGTGAGAATCTCGCGCGGGAGGCCGTCGAGGGACAGCAGGTGCTGGAGTTCGCCGTGGGCGTTGAGTTGGGGGTTATGCATCGATCAACCTCAGGGACAGGCTGCCGTTGTCGGCTTTTTCGAGTTGCAGGTTTTGCTTGCCACCGAGTGGCGTGGCCAGGGTGTGGCCGCAGAAGCGGGCGGCGATGGGCAATTGGCGTTCGCCGCGGTCGACCAGTACGGCCAGATCGACCCGTGCGGGGCGGCCGTAGTCGAACAGCTCGTTGAGCGCGGCGCGGGTGGTGCGGCCGGTAAACAGCACGTCGTCGACCAGAATGACCGAACGGTCTTCCATGTCGAAGGGGATGTCGGAGCGGCGCAGCTGTGGATGCAGGCCCTTGGCGCCGTAATCGTCGCGGTAGAACGACACGTCGATGGTGCCCAGCGGGTGGCGGATGCCGAGTGCCTCATGCAGTTGCTCGGCCAGCCAGGCGCCGCCGGTGTAGATGCCGACCAAGGCGGTGTCGTCGGTAACGTGGGGCGCCATCTGTTCGATCAGCGCTGCAAACAGCGTGTTTGCGTCAGGCAGTTGGGGCATGGGTGGTTTGGTCCAGGTAGTGCTGAAGAATGATTTGAGCAGCCACGGCGTCGAGCACTGGCTTGCGGTCGGCCCAGCGGCGCTGGCCGGCGTCGGTCAGCTGGCGTTCGGCTTCTGCCGAGCTGAAACGCTCGTCCATGAGGGCCACCGGCAAGCCGAAGCGGCCGCCCAGTTGGTTGGCAAAGCGGCGACAGCGCGGGGTGTGTTGTTGCGGCGTACCGTCTTCCGACAGCGGCAGGCCGACCACCAGCTGCACCGGTCGCCATTCGTCGATCAGGCGGGCGATGGCCTCGAAGCGTGCGGCATTGGCTTCGACGGTGAGGGTGGTCAAGGCATTGGCGCGGCCGGTTTCGAATTCGCCGACGGCGATGCCGATGCGTGCCAGGCCGAAATCAAAGCCGAGGAGCGAGCCGCGCGCGGGCTGCGCCGCGCCCTCAGGCATGACCGGCGGACTCGGACAGGTTGGCAAAGTCGATGCCGAGCAGCTGCATGGCGGCGGCAAAGCGCTCTTCGGCCGGCAGGTCGAAGACAATGGAGAGGTCTGCCGGCGTGGTGAGCCAGGCGTTCTCGGCCAGTTCCTGTTCGAGCTGACCGGCATCCCAGCCGGCGTAACCGAGGGTGACCAGCACGTCCAGGTTACAGCCTTCGGTTGCCATGGCCTGGAGAATGTCTTTTGAGCTGGTCAGGCCGACTTCGTCGTTGACCTTGAGCGTGGCGCTCCAGTCGCCGGCCGGGCGATGCAGCACGAAGCCGCGATCGGTCTGCACCGGGCCGCCAAAATAGACGGGCTGCTGGGCGTATTGATCGCTTTCGAGGGGCATGTCGACCCGCTCGAACAGCGTTGCCAGGCTCATGTCGATCGGCCGGTTGACGATCACGCCAAGGGCGCCGCCGTCGTTATGCTCGGCAATATAGGTGAGCGTGCGGGCAAAATTGGTGTCGGCCATGCTGGGCATGGCGATCAGGAAGTGATGGGTCAGGTTCATATCGGGGGTCGTCACACCGTGCATTTTAAACGCACGGATTTTCCGGGGAAAGCGCGGCTCACCCGGTTGGGCGCCTTGTCGGTCACAATTTACACTGAAGCAGGCTCAGGAGCAGGACGAATGGGGCAAAAGGCATTGGTATGGTTTCGGCGCGATCTGCGCCATTTCGATCACGCGGCTTTGTATCACGCGCTGCGTGACAGTGAGGCGGTGTTTTGCGTGTTCGTGTTCGATCGCGACATTCTCGATGCGCTGCCGTCTCGGGAAGACCGGCGAGTGGGCTTTATTCATGCCGCGCTGGTCGAGCTGGACGCCGCCTTGCGCGCTGGCGGCGGCGGGCTGATGGTTCGCCACGGCCGGGCTGTGCATGAAGTGCCCCGGCTGGCGGCCGAGCTTGGCGTGGGCGCCGTGTATGTGAACCGCGACTACGAGCCGCAGGCCATCGCCCGTGATGCGGCTGTGGCGAAGGCGCTGGCGGTTGAGGGGCGGGTGTTGCATGCGTTCAAGGATCAGGTCATCTTCGAGCAGGATGAGATTCTGACCAAAGGCGGCACCCCGTACAGCGTTTTTACGCCGTATCGGCGCGCGTGGCAGGCGGCGCTGACACTCGATCGACTGCAGTCCTACCCGGTGAGTGATCACCTCGGGGTGCTTTGCCCACCGCCCGCCGGTGCGGCGCTGCCGACACTGGACGCGCTCGGTTTTTCGGCGGGCAATCTGCCGGCGTTGCCGATGCCGACGGGCATGTCAGGCGGCGAGGCCTTGTTTGCCGATTTTCGCGATCGCATTGATGCGTATCGGCTGCAGCGCGATTTTCCCGCCCGGAAAGGCGTGTCCTATCTGTCGGCGCATCTGCGTTTTGGCACCGTCTCGATTCGTCAGCTGGCAAGTTATGCGTGGTTCAGGGGCGGGGAGGGGGCCGAGACCTGGCTCAGCGAGTTGATCTGGCGGGAGTTCTATCAGATGGTGTTGTGGCATCGACCGGAGGTGGTGGATCACTGTTATCGGCCGGCGTATGACACGCTGCAGTGGGACGACTGGCCGGAAGGTTTTGCGGCCTGGTGTGACGGGCGCACGGGCTATCCGTTGGTGGACGCGGCAATGCGCCAGCTGAATCAGAGTGGCTATATGCACAACCGGCTGCGCATGATCGCGGCCTCATTTCTGACCAAGGATCTGGGCATCGACTGGCGCGCCGGTGAGCGTTATTTTGCGGCGCAGCTGATCGATTACGATCTGGCGGCAAACAATGGGGGGTGGCAGTGGGCGGCGTCGACAGGCTGCGACGCGCAGCCGTGGTTTCGCATTTTCAACCCGATTACACAGTCGCAGAAATTTGACCCGGCAGGCGCATTCATCCGGCGCTATGTGCCGGAATTGGCGGCAATGCCGGATCGTGACATCCATGCGCCGTGGATGCTGCCGCCCTTGACGCAGTCTGCGCTGGGCATCCGGATGGGTGAGACCTACCCGGCGCCGATTGTCGATCACTCGCAAGCGCGCGCGCGAACCCTGGCCCGGTTTCGGGCGGTCGCACCGGTCGATGAGGCGCGGGGGGGCCCCCCCAGAGAGGGGGGGGGGGGGGGGGGGGGGGGTTGGGGGGGGGGGGGGGGTTGGGGGGAACGGGGCCCCCGTGATGGTTGGGGAATGGGGGGGGG
>JAPWHF010000008.1:134577-137562 GCA_027214125.1 Zoogloeaceae bacterium G21618-S1 | reverse complement strand
CCGCCGCCGCGGCCGCCCCCCCGCGGGGGGGGGGGCGGGGGCGCGCGGGGGTCGGGGCGCCGCGGCCTCCCCTTTTGGGGGGGGCGCCCGCCGCGGCGGGTCAGTGTTTGGCGGGGCCGGTGTATTCGCGAATCAGGGCAAGCAGTTCTTCTTCCTGATAGGGCTTGCCGAGGTAGTGATCAACACCGATCTGGCGGGCGTATTCGCGGTGCTTGTCGGCCAGACGGGAGGTGATCATGATGATTGGCACGGTCTTGAGGCGCGCGTCGTTGCGGATATTGCGCGCCAGGTCGAAGCCGTCCATGCGTGGCATCTCGATGTCCGACAGGATCACGTCCGGCAAGGTATCGAGCAGTTGCTCGAGCGCATCGACGCCGTCCTTGGCCGTGACCACCCGGAAGCCTTCGCGTTCGAGCAGGCGACCGGTGATCTTGCGCACCGTCAGTGAGTCATCGACCACCATCACGGTGGGCTCGACGCTGACGGCAGCCGCTTTGGTCACCGGCATGGCGGTGTCGGCACCTTGGCTGGCCTGGACGCCCGCCAGCGCGACCGGGTTGATGATCAGCACGATCTCGCCGTCGCCGAGCACCGTGGCACCGGTGTATCCAACCAGTCGGGCGAGCTGTGGCCCGGCCTTCTTGACCACGATTTCCTGGTTGCCACGCAGTGCATCGACGTGGAGGGCGAGCGTCTGGGTACCCGAGCGCAGCAGCAAGACCCAATTGAAGCGCTGTGCTTCGGGTTGGGTGTCATTGTCGCCGAGCAGTCGTGGCAGGTAGTGATAGCGGTATTCGGTGTCTTGCCAGGTGGTGCCGCCCTGGGCTTGCAGCGAGGCCAGTGCGTCGGCCTTGAGCTCCATCACCTGCGCGACCGTGTTGGAGGGGATGGCAAAGGTGCGTCCGGCGGCGCGGACCATCAATGCCTGCGTGACGGCCAGCGTGAGCGGCAGATAGAGGCGGAAGCGCGTGCCATTGCCCGGCGTTGAGGTGACATCGATCCGGCCGCCGACAGAGGCGGTTTCGGATTTGACCACGTCCATGCCGACGCCGCGGCCCGAGACGGCAGACAAGCTGCCCGCGGTCGAGAAGCCCGGCAGGAAGATCAGGTTGGTGAGGCGGCTTTCGTCGGCGGCTTCATCCGGGCCGAGTTGGCCGTTCTCGCGGGCGCGGGCTTCGATGCGTGCAAAGTCGAGGCCGGCGCCGTCGTCGATCATGTCGATGACCACTTCGTTGCTTTCGTGGCGGACGGTGAGCTGGATTTCGCCAATTTCCGGCTTGCCGGCTGCCTTGCGCGCCTCGGGTGTTTCGATACCGTGGGCAATGGCGTTGCGCAGCAGGTGCTCGATCGGGCTGGTGATGCGTTCGAGCACCGAGCGGTCGAGTTCGATGCGACCGCCGCGCAAATCGAGGTTGGCGCGCTTGCCCAAGTCTTTGGCGCTCTGGCGAACCACGCGATACAGACGGTCGGCGAGGCTGTCGAAGGGCGTCATGCGCACCGACATCAGCGCCTGTTGCAAGTCGCGGTTGAGCCGGCCTTGCGAGGTCAGGGCGGCGTCGGCGCCGTCGAGGTTGCGCAGCAAGGTGTGCTGTACGGTGGTGACGTCGTTGACGCTCTCGGCCATCATCCGGGTCAGTTCCTGCAGCCGGGTGTAGCGGTCCATTTCGAGCGGGTCGAACTGGGCGTGCTCGGACTCTGCTTGCGCGATGCGGGTCTGCATCTGCGTGTCGGCCTGGATTTCGAGTTCGCGCAACTGGTTGCGCAGACGAATGACGTTTTCGGTCAGATCGAGCAGGGCGCGGCGCTGGGTGCGCAGCTCGCCTTCGACGCGGGTGCGGGTGATGCCGATTTCGCCCGCGTCGTTGACGAAGCGATCGACCAGGTCGGCACGTACGCGCAGGGTGCCGCCGATCGCTGAGCCGACTTCGTCAGCCGTGATGGCCACGGACTCGGCTTCGCCTGCGCTGGTGTCTTGGGTCTCCAGCGTGGGTTGGCCATGCGCGAGGCGATCAAGATATTGCTGTGCGATGTCGGCGCCTTGATCGAGACTGTCGAAAAGTGCTTCGGAGGCGGCTTCGTTGATCTCCAGGCGACTTTCGAGGGCGTGCAGGTGCTCGCCGAGGCTCATCGCCCCGGTCATGCGCGCACTGCCCTTGAGGGTGTGCAGCAATCGGGCAACGGCGCCGGCCATGTCCGTGTCGGCGGGCGCTGCGCGCCAGCTGCGCAGGGTTGTGCCCAGCTCGCTCAGCAGATCCGAGCATTCTTCGAGGAAGATCGGCAGGAGCTGTTCGTCGATGTCGTCATGAACATCGAGGATTTGCGGCTCCTGCTCCTGTTGCGGACTGGAAGCAGATGGCGTCGTGGCCGCCTCGAACGCGGTCGGGGGCGTGTCGCTGGCGGTGTCCAGCAGCGTGGCTGCATCGTCTGTCAGGGCAAAGGCCGCGTTGTCAGGTTCTGCATGAGGACGCAGCAGCGCGTCGAGTTGAGTCTCCAGCATGGGTGCCGGCAGTGGCTCGATGCCCTTGATGATCTCGCTGATCATCGCGTCCAGGGTGTCGGATGCGGCGCCGAGCACGGCAGTTTGCTCCGCGGTGGGCGTGCAGTCAGTGTCGATCAGGCGCGCGAACGCGTGTTCAAGCGCACGGCCGAGGCTGAGCGCACCGTTAAATCCAGCGGTGCCGGAAATGCCCGCCAGGGTGTGCGCGGCGCGCAGGGCTTCTTCCTGCGGGAGGCGAGTGGGGTTGGCCTGAAGCTGCGTGATTTCACGATGCAGTGTGACCAAGTGCTGACGCGCTTCGTTGATATAGAGCTGATAGAGCGGACGTGACAGGGTCACGCTGCCAATGGTGAGCGTGTCGCTCTCGACAAGCGCTTCAGGTTCAGGCTCAGGCTCAGGCTCAGGCTCAGGCTCAGGCATGTCGCCGGCACACAACTCAACCTCCCGACGAAAAGTCGAGTCTAGATCTAGTAGGTAGAAGTATCATT
>JAPWHF010000008.1:0-134567 GCA_027214125.1 Zoogloeaceae bacterium G21618-S1 | reverse complement strand
CCCCCCCCCCCCCCCCCCCCCCCCCCTCACTAGCTCTAGCACCCGCACGCCCCCGCGCACGCGCCCGCTCTCGCGCAGGCTCAGGCTCAGGCTCAGGCTCAGGCTCAGGCTCAGGCATGTCGCCGGCATCTTGCGATGCGTCGTTGCTTACAGCCTCATCGGCAGTCGTGTCGATCTCGTTGGGAGCTGCGTCAAGGTCGGCGTCGGTTACCGGTGCCTCGGCGGGGGATGCAATGTCGATGTTGTCGAGAAGTTCGAGATCGGCAAGCTCTTCGATGTCGATCGCTTCGTCCTCGGCAACATCGCTGCTCGGTGCCATGTCTTCGGGGAGTTCGTCAAGGTTGAAGCCGTCGAGTGTCGGTAGCGACAGGTCGGTGCTCTCGAGGTCAGAAATGTCGAGGTCTGAATCGGTCAGTTCCAGCGGCAGTTCGTCAGTGTCATCGGTTGTGGTGTCGCCGTGCGCAGCATGTTGGGCCGTATCAGTCGCGTTGGCGTCGAAAGTGTCGGGCTGCGGCGTTTCGCCGGCGGACTCGGCCAGGACGTTGGTGTCTTCGCTCGGCGGCAGCTCGCTGTCTTCGGGACGCTCGATTGCCATCAAGCGCGTGGCTTCTGCGACCATGTGTTGGGCGTCGTAGGCGGTACTGCCACCTGCGACAAGTTGATCGACCCAGGCCGAGAACACATCATGCGATTCGTCAATCAGCGCATGTAGCGCCGGGGTGGGCGACCAGTCGAATTGGAGCCAGCGGTTGAGCGCCTGCTCCATTGACCAGGCTGCCTCGCCGAGCCCGTTGAGGCCAACCATGCGACCGGAACCCTTGAGGGTGTGGAAGCCGCGGCGGACGGTGGTCAACGCCTCGGCATCGGCCGGGTTGGCACGCGATGCGGCCAGATGGGTGGCGATGTTGCCGAGGACTTCGCGCGCTTCTTCGATGAAGATTTCGAGCAGCTCGGCATCGATTTCTTCATCGCTGGCGGCGAGCAGTTGGGTCGCCTCGACGGAAGGTGCGGGCACCGGCACTGGCGCTTCGGGGCGATCCTCTTCGTGCTCGATGGCCGGTTCGACCACCGGCTCTAGTGCCTGCGGGCCGGGTTCGGTTTCGGGTTCTGTCGCGGGAGCCTCGGCAGTGCCGGGCAACTCGGGCAGAGGAATGTCGGCGGTTGGCAGGTCCGGCGTGGCGTCGGACGTAGTTGCTTCTGTGATTGCGGGTTCGGCGTTGGGTGATTCTTCTTCGACGTAGCCGGTCAGATGGTGACGCTCTCGACGTCCGCGGCGCAGGCTGTCGATATAGAAGCCCAGGGCCGAGAGTTGGTCGGCGAGTGGCTCGAACAGTTCGGTGTCGGGTGCCTGCTCCGGGTCGAGGAGCTGGGCGATCATGGTTTCACAATCGCTCAGCGCGTTGTGGGCGTCCTGCTCGTCGAGAAGGGTGAGAATCGATTCGACTTGCTGCACCGGCGTGCGGATGCCGGCGAGTACCTCACGCTTTTCGGGGTTGCGGAAGAAGCTGTCGAGTGCTTGTTCGACCTGAGCCAGGCTGACCTGCATCTCCTTGCACAGTTGGGCTACTGCGCTGTGCTCCTGGGCCATCCGGGCGGCTTCGCTGACGTCGCCTTTGCCGACCGATTCGCCACGCGAGCAGGCTTCAATTCGCACGATTGAATCTTCGACCTGGGTGGAGAACGCCGGGTCCGGCACCCGGCCCGAATTGAGTGCGTGTTCAGCCAGTAGCAGAGCCGACGCCACTTCCATGGAAATGGCGTCGTTCAGACGCAGGGGATCTTTCCGCAGCCAATGCGCGAAGGCGGATAGTGTGCTCATCAGGCGGACGAAGGCAGGGCGGCCGAGTTTGCGTGCGGCGGTGGCGAGCGAGCCCATGCGCTCTTCGAACGTTGGCAGCGCAGCGGCGGTGCCTTCGGTGAACTGGTCCCAGGCTTCCTTGGCGAGACCGAGTTGGCTGCGCAAATCCGCGAGCAGGGGCGCCAGGGGCTGTTCGCTGATCGCGGCGTTGGGTGGTGGTAGTAGCGCAGGGAGCCGATATAGCGCGTGGAGTGCCTTGATCAGCGGGGTGGTCGCGGGGGCGCGGGCCACCACAAAAAGGGCGTCGCGGTGCAGACGCTCCGATACTTGGCCGCTGCCTGCGAGCAAGCGGCGGATCTGTGCATCGATCCGGCTGCCGAGGCGGCGAATATAGGGCGAATTCTGTACATGGCCTTCGGCCAGCGCGTCAAAGAATGCGGTGGCCGCCAGCCACAGCGCTCGCGCGTTTGATTGAGTTTGGCGCGATTCAATGCCGGCGACGGCGTCGCGCATCTGCCGGGCGCCAGTGGCGTCATCGGGCTTTTTGAGCCATGCCAGCATGCCGCGTTGAAACTGGATGCGCAGGCCACGCAGCAAGCGGATTTCGGTGGCTGCATCGAGGGTTTGCGGCGCGGTACGACGGGGGACGCCAGTGCTCAGATCGGGGAAGAACAGATCGCCTTCGCTTGGTGCGTCAACGCCGCGGGCCAGCGCGATGCGCGCGTGCAGCCGGGACAAGCGCAGGGCCTGGTCGGGCGCGCCGTGCGTGAGCTCGTCCAGATAGTTGCCAATGGCGGCAATGGCGCGCCGACACAGGTCGGCCAGTTCGTCGGAGAACTCGGGTTCGCCGCGGGATAGATCGCCCAGTAGTTTGTCGACACTGTCGGCAAACTGGGTCAGGCCGTCCAGGCCGATGATCGACAAGGCGCCGCGCGCCTGGTGCAGGTGCGATTGCGCAAACTGCAACTGGGTCGTGCGCTCCTCATCGGCAACGGCCTTGTCGATGGCCTCCAGCGCGCGGGTGAGCGCTTGGTCGATTTCTCCCTTGACCCAGGTCAGTGGGCCAAGGTCGTGCTCAATGACATGACTCATGAGTGCTGCCTCGTGGCGCGGGCGTTCCGGATCAAACCTTGAAGCCGGAAACGGACCCTTTCAGTTCGACGGCCAGATCGGCCAGTTCGCCAATGGATACGGCGGTTTGCTTGGTGCCGCGGGTGGTCTGTTCGGTAATGGCCTGAATACCGCGCATCGACTCGGCCACGCGGGTGGCGCTGGCGGCCTGGCGTTGCGTGTCGGTGGAAATCTGTTCAATCAGCGAAGCGGTTTCAGACGACACGCTGCGGATCTCGACCAGGGCCTGACCGGCCGAGTCGGACAGGGCGGCACCGGCCACCACGTCGCGGGTGGCGGTTTCCATGGCGGACACCGCGTCCTGCGTGTCGGTCTGAATGGTCTTCACAATCGCCGAGATCTGTTTGGTGGCTTCGGCCGAGCGTTCGGCCAGTCGCTGCACTTCTTCGGCAACCACCGTAAAGCCGCGGCCTGCTTCGCCGGCCGATGCGGCCTGAATGGCGGCGTTGAGGGCGAGTACGTTGGTCTGTTCGGTAATGTCGGAAATCAGTTCCACGATCTCGCCAATTTCTTGGGACGACTCGCCCAGGCGCTTGATGCGCTTGGAGGTCTCCTGGATCTTTTCGCGAATCTCGTTCATGCCCTTGATGGTGTTTTCCACCGCGTCACGGCCCTTGTTGGCCGAGTCGAGCGAGCGACGGGCCACCTGGGCGGACTGCATGGCCAGCTCGGAGGCTTCGGTCATGGAACGGGCCATCGACTGCACGGTATCGCCCACTTCTTCGAGTTCTTCGGACTGCCGCTGCGCGGCGCTGAGCAGCTCGTTGGAGGTGCGGCGGGCGGCCTCGGTGGCGCTGGTGACTCGGCCGGCCGCATCGTTGATTCGACGCACCAGCACGGCGAGTTCTTCAACCGTGTAGTTCACCGAGTCGGCAATGGCGCCGGTGATGTCTTCGGTCACCGTGGCGCGGATGGTCAAGTCACCGTCGGCCAGGTCGCCCATTTCGTTCATCAGGCGAAGAATGGCTTGCTGGGTCTGGTTTCTTTCGTCTTCGGCGGACTTCTTCTGGCCTTCGGCTTCGAGCTGCCGGGCGCCGAGGTCGTCACGGTACATTTTGACCATGGCGATCAGGGTGAGCACGGCCAGCGCGCCGATGACGGCAATGGCCAGCGGCAGGGTGCCGAAGCCGCCGTAGTAGCTGGAGTAGGATTCGGTCAGTTCGTGGGCGGCAGAGGACAGACCGACGGCGTTGTCGATGATTCGGCGGCCGGCCTGCTTGGCCTGCACCAGGTACTGGATGTTGCCAAGAATGCCGGAGACCGCCGCCAGACTTTCGTTGGCGATGGTTTCGAGTTCGGCGAGCTTGCCGCGGGTGGTGCCGTCGGGGGTCATTTCCTTCAGCTGGCCAAGAATCTCGCGGAAGCTGTTGGTGTCCTTGCCGAGCAGGAAGGCCACTTCGGGGTCAATGGCGTCGGCCACGAGCAATGCGTTGGCGTTCTTGGCGATCCGCTGGGTCAGCATCACCAGCCGGTTGGCGGTGGCGATTTCGCGGGCGCTGGCGCCACCTTGTAGCTTGAGTGCGGCGACTTGCTCGGTGATGTCGAGCAGTAGCGCGTTTTTCTCGTTAATGGTTTCCACCGAGGCGCTGAGCGTGGTGAGGTTCTTCTCCTGCGCCAGCAGCAGTTGCGTGTCCTTGTTGGTCTTGGCCCAAGTGGTCGCCAGGCTTTCCAGTGTGGGTGCAAAGGCGGCAGGGCTGGGCGGGACGGAACTCTGAGTGACCTGACCACCCTCGGTGACGGCGGCGAGCAGGCGGTCGAATTCGGCACGGCCATTGCGCAGTTCGGCAAACGCGGCGGCGTCGCCTTGCAGCGAGAGTTGCCCGGACTTGGCGGTCTGCTCCGAAAGCATTCGCATTTCGCCGGCGGCATACAGATACGACGTCGCGTTGGTGGCCTGCCGTGTCTGCTGGTAGATCAGTACGCCGAGGGCGACGACCAGCACGAGCAGAACGACGCCCAGCAGGCGAAGCTGATCGGCGATGGGGCGTTTGCCCAGAATGGCCAACCCAGGGCGCGCGGCCGACGTAGTACCGGCTTTTTGCGGGGCCTCGGACTCCATGATGGTGGGGGCCTGGGCGGCTGCGCCTTGCAGGGAAGAGGTGGTCGTTGTTGCCATGGCGTTCGCTCCGTGTGGATGGGCGAGGTCAGAAAGAAGGCGAAGTCAAACTGCGCTTGCTTCGAGGAATTCGGTGTTGGTGAGCAGCTGCGGGACGTCGATATGTTTCCAGCGGCGGCCATGCAGATCGTTCACGTGGCGAGGAATCCAGGCCACTGGTGTGTCCGGCGTGTCGCCGGGTTCAAAATCTTCGGGGCTGCGCAGGCCGACGGTGTTGCTGACCAGCAGGGCGCAGTTGGCGCCGTGTCGGGCGCCGATCAGGACGAGTCGGGCGGTGCCGCCCAGCGAAGTCACTGGGCCACCACAGAACACCGAGAGGTCAATCACGCCAAACAATGTGCCGCGCACATTGGCCAGGCCGCGGAACCATGGCTGTGTGAGCGGTACGCTTGCCAGCGGCGGGACCGACAGAATTTCTCCCGCGTCTGCCAGATCGACAAGCCATTGTTCGCCGCCGGCGGTCAGGCCCAGCAGGTCACGCCGCGGTGCCGATTGCGCATCGGCGAGGCGTCGGACCAGGCTTTCCTGAAATTCTCTGAGACTGATGCGCTTGGCCATGCGGGGCGGCTCAGCCGATGGCCTTGATGCGGGTCAGCAGCTCGGTGTGGTCGACCGGCTTGACGAGGTAGTCGTAGGCGCCCTGGCGCATGCCCCAGATCTTGTCGGTTTCCTGCCCCTTGGTGGTGCAGATGATGACCGGGATCGCCCGGGTGGCCTCGTCGCGCGAAATCGTGCGCGTGGCCTGATAGCCGTTCATGCCTGGCATGACCACGTCCATCAGAATCAGATCGGGCAGTTCGCTCTTGCTCTTGGCGATGCCTTCTTCGCCGGATTCGGCGGTGATGACCTGGTACCCGTTCTTGGTCAGCGCTTCGCTCAGGGCGTAGCGCTCCGTCGGGGAGTCGTCGACGATGAGAATCTTCTTGATCGGCATGGAATATCAACTCACTCGGTGGATTGGGAGGGCGCGCCATGCGTGGCAACGGCCCGCAACAGACTGTCCTTGGTAAAGGGTTTGGTCAGGTACTCGTCGGAGCCGACCATGCGGCCGCGCGCCCGGTCGAACAGGCCATCCTTGGAGGACAGCATGATGACCGGCGTCTTGGCCAGTCGGGCGTTTTTCTTGATCAGGGCGCAGGTTTGATAGCCGTCGAGACGCGGCATCATGATGTCGACAAAAATGACATCGGGTCGGTGGTCGGCAATTTTGGCGAGGGCGTCGAAACCGTCTTCAGCGAGCACCACTTGGCAGCCCGCTTGCGCGAGAAAAATCTCAGCACTGCGTCGAATGGTGTTGCTGTCGTCAATCACCATTACTTTCAGTCCGGTCAGATCAACCATAGTCACCCTGCGTATCGGTTTGCGCTATTCATGGAGCGCCGCACGAAATCTTGTCGTGTATCACTATCGGACAATCATTTCGCATCTTGAGCAAAAGTTTATATTTCGACCATCTCGAAATCTTCTTTGCGCGCTTCGCATTCGGGGCAATTCCAGTTCGGGGGAATGTCTTCCCAGCGGGTTCCGGGCGCAATGCCCTCGTCCGGGAGCCCGGCCGCTTCATCGTAAATAAAGCCGCAGATCAGGCACATGTAGGTCTTGAAATCAGTCTCGAGCATTGGTGTTCGTGTCTGCCTCGTCCGAGCCATCCTGCTCGGCCGGCGGGTGGCGCCGACAGAAAAAGAGGGTCGTATCTCATGTGTGTTCTTGTCCCGTTTCGGCGGTAATGGGCCGCTCAAGCCGAGATGGGCGCGGGATGCTAAAATTTGCGGCATCTTACCGTATTTTGTCGTGCACGCCAGTGTGCGGCGGTCCGCCCGGCTCGAGGCGGGAGAAATCAATGCGTCATGTTGCTGCTGTTTTAGTTGTCGGCCCTGCCGACCCGACCTCCGCTGCCGGCGTGACTGGCGATGTGCTGACCATCGCGGCGCAAGGGGCGTATCCGCTGAGCGTCGTTTCCGAAATGTGCCTGCGTGACACCACGCAATTCGACGGGCGCATCGCGCTTGATCCGGAGCTTGTGCTCGAGCAGGCGCGGATGATTCTCGAAGATGCACCGGTCGCTGCCATCAAGCTGACGCTGCCCGGTTCGGTCGATCTGGTGGTCGCGCTGGCGGGGCTGGTGTCCGACTACGGGGATGTGCCGCTCGTGCTCGAGGCGCCGTCGCTGATTCTGAACGAAGACGATACCGAGGATTCTCCGCTGGCCGCCGCGATCGAGCTGCTGTTACCACAAGCGGCCGTACTGGTGGGTGACATCGCCGTTTGCCGCCGTCTGGTGAGTGCCGCGTTTGAAGGCGACGAGTCGCAGTTGAGTGTTGAAGACATCGGTGCAGCTTTGTGCGCCACAGGTGCCGGTCATGTGTTGCTGCTCGGCAGCGCCGGGGGCGTACAAGTGGTTCATGTGCTGCATGGGGCCTCGGGTGTGGTGCGTCGCGACGTGTTCGAGCGCGCCTCGGTGCCGGTGCTTGGCCTGGCCAGTTCGGCTTCGGCGGCGCTGGCGGCGAGCCTGGCCGAGGGGCTGGATGTGCCCGCTGCCGTGCAGGTGGCGCTGCGCTGTGCGCATGCCGCCGAAGGCCTGCATTTTCGCTTGGGCATGGGCACGGCTGTGCCCGGTCGTGGAGCGCACAAATGAGCGTCGCTGCGTCGCCGATGCGCGGCCTGTATCTGGTGACGCCCGACTGGGACGACAGCGCACGCCTCTTCCGCGTGGTCGAAGCGGCGCTTGCGGGTCAACCGGCCCTGCTGCAATACCGCAACAAATCGACTGACGCCGCCCGGCGGCTGAGCGAAGCCTCTCGCTTGTGCGCGCTTTGCCGGCGTGCGGGCGTGCCCTTCATTGTCAATGATGATCTCGAACTGGCTCTGCGCGTCGAGGCTGACGGCGTGCATCTTGGCCGGGACGACGGCGCGCTCGACACCGCGCGCGAACGCCTGGGGACCGGCCGGATTCTCGGCGTGACATGCTACAACGATGTATCACGCGCCGAGGCCGCCGTGGCGCTCGGGGCCGACTATGTGGCCTTTGGTGCCATGTTTGCGTCGCCCAGCAAGCCGCAGGCGGTGGTGGCCACGCCGGCCGTGCTGTCGCTGGCGCGCCAGCGTTGCACGGTGCCGGTCGCGGCCATTGGTGGCATTACGCTGGAGAACGCCGCGCCGCTGGTCGCAGCGGGCGCGGACTTGCTTGCGGTGATCAGTGATGTTTTCATGGCGGCCGATGTGGCCGCGCGCGCGGCGGCGTATGGCGCCCTGTTTGAGGGTGCGGCACCGCCCGCCAGGTCCTGACCGCGAACTGCGGATTCAAGAACACCTTATCTGGAAGAACTCATGAGTCGAAACGAAACCTTGTTCAATCGCGCCCAGGCCGTCATCCCCGGCGGCGTCAATTCGCCGGTGCGCGCCTTCGGGTCGGTCGGCGGCTTCCCGCGCTTCATCGCGCGTGCCGAGGGCGCGCGCATGTGGGATGCCGACGGCGCGGCCTACATCGACTATGTCGGCTCCTGGGGCCCGGCCATTGCCGGTCACGCTCACCCGGCCATCGTCGAGGCGGTGCGCGAGGCGGCGCTGAAGGGCTTGTCCTTTGGCGCGCCGACCGAGGCGGAAGTGGAGATCGCCGAGCAGCTGTGCGCGCATCTGCCCAGCCTCGACATGGTGCGTCTGGTCAGCTCCGGCACCGAGGCGACGATGAGCGCCATCCGTCTGGCGCGTGGCTTTACCGGCCGCGACACCATCATCAAGTTCGAAGGCTGCTACCACGGCCACGCCGACTGCCTGCTGGTCAAGGCCGGCTCGGGGCTGCTGACCTTCGGCAACCCGTCCTCCGGCGGTGTGCCGGAAGATTTTGCCAAACACACCCTGGTGCTCGACTACAACAACCCCGAGCAGCTCGAAGAAACCTTCCGCGCCAAGGGCGACAGCATCGCCGCGGTCATCGTCGAGCCCTTCGCCGGAAACATGAACCTGATCCGCCCCAGCGACCGCTTCTTGCATCTGCTGCGCCAGTTGTGCACCGCCCACGGCACCGTGCTGATTTTCGACGAAGTGATGACTGGCCTGCGCGTTGGCCCGCAAGGCGTGCAAGGTCTGGTCGGCATTACGCCGGACCTCACCACGCTGGGCAAAGTCATCGGCGGTGGTATGCCGGTCGGTGCCTTTGGCGGCCGTCGCGACATCATGGAAAAGATCGCGCCCTTGGGGTCGGTATATCAGGCCGGCACCTTGTCGGGCAGCCCCGTGGCGGTGGCGGCCGGGCTGGCGTCGCTCAAATTGATTCAGGCGCCGGGTTTCTACGAAGCGCTGGCCGCGCGCACTACGCAGTTGGTCAATGGGCTGCAAGCAGCAGCCAAGCGCCACGGCGTTGCTTTCTGCGCACAGTCCTTCGGTGGCATGTTCGGCCTGTATTTTGCCGACGCGCTGCCGCAGTCTTTTGCTGACGTGATGGCCTCCGATCGCAACCGCTTCAACCAGTTCTTTCACGCCATGCTCGACGCGGGTCATTATTTCGCGCCGTCGGCGTTCGAAGCCGGCTTTGTGTCGGCAGCACACACCGAGGCCGACATCGACGCCACCATCGCGGCGGCGGATCGGGTGTTTGCCGGCATGGCGGCGTAAAAGGCTTGATAAAAGAACGATCGTTCTATAATGTGAGCGCATGAACAAAGGCGAACGTACCCGGCAAACCATCCTCGATGCGGCAGTGGCCATGGCCTGCGAAGCAGGCTTCGAGTCGCTGTCGATCGGGGCGCTGGCCGATCGAGTGGGCATGTCCAAAAGCGGGCTGTTCGCCCACTTCGGCTCACGCGAAGATCTGCAGATCGCCGCCATCGAATCGGCGGCGGCGCGTTTTACCGAGCTGGTGTTTTTGCCAGCACTCAAGGCGCCACGCGGTGTGCCGCGCCTGGAAGCCTTGCTCGGCAATTGGCTGACCTGGGTGGATCGGGGCGGCTGGGGTGGTGGTTGTCCTTTGCAGTCGGCCGCGCTGGAGTTCGATGACAAGCCCGGCCCGGTACGCGATGTAGTGATTGCCCATTACCGGCAGCTGGAGCGAGAACTCACGCGCACCGTGCGCCTGGCGGTAGAGCAGGGCGAGTTCCGCGCCGATCTCGATCTGGGTCAGTTCGTGTTCGATATGCTGGGCATCGTATTCGTCACCTATTATCGGCGACGTTTGCTCTCTGATGCGAACACGCGCGCCATGGCGCTGAGCAGCTTCAACGATCTGATTTCACGTAGCCGGACGATACCGGCAACCCACTGATCCCGTCCGGGATCGACGATCTAACAGAGAGAGGCATGATGAAAACTTTGCCAAAAAATAGCACGACCGATCGTATTGAATTGCTGACGCCCGCGCAACGACGCTGGGTATCGCTCAGCGCACGACTGTTTCCGGGTTGGACGGCGCGCAAGGCCGAGGCCATGCTTTTGCGGCCGCCGCGCAAACGGGGGCGAGCGGGTGAGGTACTCAGTGCCTGGGGGCAGCGGGAGACGCTGAATATCGGCAGCCACGCGATGGCACTGTGGCATTTCGGTGAAACCGGGCGGCCGCGCATTGTGCTGGTGCATGGTTGGGGCGGTTACGGCGCACAACTGGCAACCTGGGTGCCGGCCTTGCTGGCATGCGGGTTTGCCGTGACGCTCTTCGATCAACTCGGCCATGGCGACAGCGAAGGCCAGGCCGGTCATCTGCCCGATTTCATCGCTGGCCTGCGTGCCGTGGTGGACGCCGTACCCGATACGGCGGCGGTGGTGGCGCATTCGATGGGGGCGGCGGGCGCCTTGCATGCGGTACGCGAGGGCCTGGCGGTCGATGCCTTGGTGTTGATTGGCTCGCCCGGCTCTTTTGATATCCACCTCAAGACACTGTCTCGGCGGGTTGGCCTGGGCCGGCGGGCGCATCACTCCTTGCGCGGTCGATTGGAGCGCCGGTATGTGCCGATCGCTGAAATGGACGCCTTGCGCGGCCTGCCGGTGGCGCACACGCGTGCCCTGTTTGTGCATGACGAGGACGATTCGGAGGTGGATTTCAGCCATCTGGCGCGCCTGAATGCCGCCTGGTCAGGCAGCGAGACGATGGCGACGCGGGGCTACGGGCATCACCGTGTGCTGCGCGCGCCGGAGGTGATCGCGCGATCGGTGGCGTTTTTGGTTGAGGCGCTACAGCAAAAAGAGGGAGGCCAGCCCAAGGAAAATGAAGAAGCCGCCTGAATCGGTGCAGGCGGTGATCATCACGCTGGCGCCGAGGGCCGGGTCGCGCCCGAGGCGCTGCATGGTGGTCGGGATGATTACGCCCATGCTGGCGGCTAGCAGCAGGTTGAGCGTGGTCGCCAGGGTCATGACCAGACCGAGTTCGGCGTTGCTGTACAACCACCAGGCCATTACGCCGAGCAGGCCACCCCACACCAGACCGTTGATGAGCGCGACGCCGACTTCTTTCTTGAGCAGGCGCTTGCCACTTTCGTGGCTGATCTGGCCGACGGCCATGGCGCGCACGATCATGGTGATGGTCTGGTTGCCCGAGTTGCCCCCAATGCCGGCGACGATGGGCATCAGCGCGGCGAGCGCCACCAGCTTTTCGATCGCGCCCTCGAAGACGCCGATGACCCGCGAGGCAATGAAGGCGGTGACCAGATTGACCGCCAGCCAGGCCCAGCGGTTGCGCACCGAGTCGAGCACCGGGGCGAAGATGTCTTCTTCTTCGCGCAGACCGGCCTGGTTGAGCAGTTCGACTTCGGACTCTTCGCGAATGTAATCCACCACTGCGGCGACGGTCACCCGGCCGATGAGGCGGTCGTCGGAGGAGACCACCGGCGCCGATACCAGATCGTAGCGCTCGAAGGCGGTGGCGGCATCCTCGGCCTTGTCGTCGGGACGCAACAGCAGCGGATCGTCGTTCATGATGTCCGACACCAGCGCGTCGGGGTCGCATACCAGCATGCGCCCGAGTGAGAGCACGCCGCGCACCGCTTCGGCGCGGTCGACGACGTAGAGCTTGTCGGTGTGGTCGGGCAGTTCGGTAAAGCGGCGCAGGTAGCGCAGCACGACTTCCAGGCGCACGTCTTCGCGGACGGTCACCATGTCGAAGTCCATCAAGGCGCCGACCGTACCTTCGGGGTAGGACATGGCGGCGCGCAACTGGGCGCGCTCTTCCACGTCCAGCGACAGGTACACATCCTCCATCACCGCGTCGGGCAGGTCAGGTGCAAGGTCGGCCAGTTCGTCGGCGTCGAGTTGCTCGGCCGCCGCCTTGAGCTCCTCGTGCGCCATGGTCTCGATCAGTGATTCGCGCACTGCATCGGAGACTTCCAGCAGGATCTCGCCGTCGCGCTCGGCCTTGACCAGATCCCAGACGAACAGACGCTCATCGACCGGCAGCGCTTCGAGGATGTAGGCGATGTCGGCCGGGTGCAGCTCTTCGAGTTTTTGCGTCAGCTCGGCCACATGCTGGCGATGAACCAATGCGTCGACCAGATCGTGGCGGGGCATCTCCTGGCGGTGCACCAGCGTCTCGACCAGCGACTGCCGGCGTAGCAGGTCTTGCACCTCTTTCAGGTGCGCCTGGACATTCTCGCGAGGCTGCTCGAGTTCGGACATGGCGTGGATTCCGCGGCGCTGAAGGGGGCGGCCGGTTTTGGCGGGGGCCATTGTACGTGCTTTGCCCCGGGGGTGCGATGCCGGTTTTGAGGCCGGATCAGGGCACTTGCGAGCGGTGCATCCGGGCTTGTATGCGTTCGGCGTGGGCGGCCAGGCGGGGGCCGAACTGGTGCTCGTAGCGGCGCGGGTTGGGCAGCATCACAGCCAGTCGTGCCGCTTGTGCCGGGCCGAGCGAGGCGGCCGGCTGGCCGAAATAATGCCGTGCGGCGGCCTCGGCGCCGAACACGCCGCGGCCCCATTCGACCACGTTCAGATACACCTCGAGAATCCGCCGTTTGCTCCAGGTGGTCTCGATCATCAGCGTGACGATCGCCTCCTGCGCCTTGCGCACATAGCTGCGCGAGGGCGACAGAAAGAGGTTTTTGGCCAATTGCTGGCTGATCGTCGAGCCGCCCGCGACGGCGGCGCCACGTTTCTGATTTTTCTCGATGGCGCGCTGAATGCCTTCCCAGTCAAAGCCCTCGTGCTCGAGAAAGCGATCGTCTTCGGCGGCCACGACCGCTTGCTTGAGATGGCGTGAGATTTTGGCGTAGGGCACCCATTGATGCTTGAGTCGGGCGTTGGGGTCGGTCTCGCGCAGCACCGACAACTGGGTGGACATGAAGCGGGTCATGTCCGGGTCGTTGCGGGTCCACCACAGCACATGCGCGAAAATCCAGCATTCGTAGAGGACGAAGGCCGCCAGCAGGAGCAGCAGTGCGCCGCCGGTCCAGCGGCCGATGGCTTTCATCCGCCCGCCAGTGTCGCGCGCTGTGCGGCGAGTACCGGGGCGGTGTCGGGACGGACGCCGCGCCAGATCAGGAAGCTCTCAGCCGCCTGTTCGATGAGCATACCCAGGCCGTCGGCGACGCGAGCCGCGCCAGCGGTAGACGCCGCGATCAGGAAGGCGGTGGGCTCGGCGCCGTACATCATGTCGTAGGCCAGGGCGCCGGGGGCGTAGATCGTGTCGGGGATGGCCGGGGCGGCAGCTGAAAGGCTGGCCGAGGTGGCGTTTATAACGACGTCGAAGGCGTCGTGGCCGAGCTCGTCGAAGCCGCTGGCGGTCAGCGCGAGCGCGCCGGCCAAAGCTTGGAACTGCGCGACCAGTTCCGTCGCCTTGGCAGCCGTGCGATTGGCCAGATGCAGGCGTGCCGGGCCAGCTTCGATCAGCGGCTGGAGCGCGCCGCGCGCCGCGCCGCCCGCGCCGAGCAGCAGCACGCGCCGGCCCGCCAGCGGGCAGTCGAGATTGGCGATCAGGTCGCGCACCACGCCGACGCCGTCGGTGTTGTCGCCGTGGATGCCGTCCGCGCGAAAGCTGAGGGTGTTGACCGCGCCGGCTGCCTGGGCGCGGGGCGACAGGTGGTCGGCGAGCGCAAAGGCTTCGAGCTTGAAGGGCACGGTCACGTTCATGCCGCGGCCGCCTGCGGCGATGAAGTCGCGCACGGTGTCGGCGAAACCGTCGAGCGGGGCCAGGATGCGTTCGTAGCACATCGCCTGTCCGGTCTGCGCGGCAAAAGCGGCGTGGATCGACGGGGATTTGCTGTGGGCGACGGGGTGGCCGATCAGGGCGTAGCGGTCCATGGGCTCGGGGGCGTTTGATAAAACGCCATTTTATCGTTGCTGGCCAGTGTACCGGCTATTTGGCGCTGGTCTCGAGCGCGTCCGCGTTGGTGAAGCTCCAGGTGCGGGTGATTTCGATGATGTCGGTGTCTTTGCGGATGCTGGCCGGGAAGGCGGAGAAGGGTGCGGCGAGTTCGACGATACGTCGTGCAGCGTTGTCGAGCACGGGGTGGCCGGAGGAGCGATGGATATTGATGGACTCGACGCTGCCGTCGGCGCGAATGATCACTGACATCAGCAGGCTGCCATAGAGCTTGCCGCGCGCCGAGTCGGGGTAGTTGAGCGTGCCGACACGCTCGATTTTCAGGCGCCAGTCTTCGACGTACTGGGCGAAGCGGTATTCCTTGGTGCGCGCGCCGATGAATTTCTTGCGCGGGCGCTTGGCGTATTCATTGAGGTTTTTGTCGATTTTGGCTTCAAGCCGGGCGATGGCGGCGGCGCTGTCCATCAGTTCGGTGGCGGAGAGTTCGCGCGGAGTTTCGGCCGGGGCGTCGCTGTTCTTGACTACGGTTTGTGTCGTCGGAGGCGTTTTCTTGGCGTCGGCCACCAGTTTGCGCTGGGCCGCTTCGAGCGCTTCGACCTTGCGCTTGGCGTCCATCAGTTGGTCGCCGTCCTTCTGCTTCGGTTTGGGTGGCACCGGGGTGCTGGCCATCTGCTTGGCGTCGGTGTTGCCGCCCCCATCGAGATTGGCCTGTGCCAGCGCTTCGGCTTTGTCGGGGGCGCGGGCGTGGCGGGCGTTGACCAGCACCACTTCGAGGCCACTGTCGCGTTTGAAGGCCTTTTTCAGGTCGGGGAATTCGAAGTGCAGCGACAATACCGCGGCGTGCAGTAATACCGAGATGCCGAAGGCGAAGATCACCGCCGATGAGCCGCGCCGCGCCCAGGCACGCGCCGACGGCCGCGGGGCGGCCTTTTTGGCGCGTGGTTTAGGGGCTTTGACGGCTTTGATCATGACAGCATTCTACTGTGCGAGCGGATCGGCGGCAGTCTCGTCAGTGGCTTCGGAGAGCAGGCTGACGAAGCGTGCGCGCACGTCGACATCGAGCAAGTCCGAGTCTTTGATCTCCAGGCTGATATGCGCGCCCGGCGCTTGCAGGGGCATGCCATTGACCTTGAACACGAAGGGCGAATCGTCGAGGCGCACCACGTTGTCGCGCAGCACGCGGGCGGTGATGATCGGGTCTTCGCGCTGACGCAGCCAGCGCACGCACCAATAGCGCTCCATGTGGCGCTGGAACTCGGCGTAGGCGATGTAGGCCAGATCGAAGTCGCGCACGGCTTCCATCAGGTCTTGCGACTTGGGCGGGAAGGGCGGCTCGACGCCTTGCAGCACGCTGATCAGCTGCCATTGATTGACCATGTCGACATAGCGGCGCAGCGGCGAGCTGGACCAGGCGTAGCAATCGACGCCCAGGCCTTCATGCGGCGCGGCGACGGTAGCCATGCGCACCTTGCCGCCGCCCTGCACACGGTAGATGCCGGGTATGCCGGCCTCGTCGAGGCGCTTGCCCCAGGTGGAATTGGCGGCAATCATCAGCTCGGACACGGTCTTGTCGATAGGCGAGCCGCGCTGGCGCTGGCCCACGCTGATTACGCCGGGGCCGTCCGGCGAGGTGGCGTCCCAATCGACCGAGAAGCTGAAGTCGGTTTGCGTCTGGTTGGTGGCCGGCTTGCCGCGGCCGGCTTCCAGAATGGTGGCCAGCTCCCACAGCAGGGTCAGCTCTTTCTTCCAGGGGAAGTCGGGGCCGCCGTTCATCAGGGTGTCGTCGTTGAACACCGGCTCGAGGTCGTGGTGGCGCAGGTTGGCGGCGATGGGGACCATCTCCAGCCGGGTCTCGTGACTGAGCACTGCCAGGGCATTGGTGATGTCGAGGTAGAGTGACACCGCAGGGCAGGTGCGTCCGGCCTCCAGCGTGAAGGTGTCGACCACCGAGTCGGGCAGCATGGTGATCTTGTTGCCGGGCATGTACACCGTCGACAGGCGCTTGCGGGCGATCTCGTCGAGCGTCGAGCCACGGGCAAAGCCCAGACCCGGTGCGGCGATGTGGATGCCGATGCGCCAGCCGCCGCCGTCGCGCGGGGTGACCGAAAAGGCGTCGTCGATCTCGGTGGTGGTGGCGTCGTCGATAGAGAAGGCTTTGACGTCGGCCACCGGCAGGTCTTGCGGCCAGGTGCAGGTCGGCACTTCGCCAAAGTCGGTGCCGTCGGGGAACTGGTCGAACAGGAAGCGACCGTAATGCACCTCGTAGGTCGAACTGAAGGCGCCGCATTTGAGCAGCAGCGCGGCGGCGCTCAGGCCACTATCGACGCAGGCGGCTTCGAGGGCCTTGGCTTCGAGGCGGTTGCGGTCAGGGCGGTAGAGCAGTTGCGGCACCATGCCCTCGAACTCGTCGGGCAGCTCGCCGGCGAGCAGGCGGTCGCGCATGGCTTCGATGGCGAGGCTTTGCTGACGTTTTTTCTCCAGCCCGGCCAAGGCGGCCTGGAGGATGTCGTCGGGTGCCTTGCGGAAGCGGCCGCGGCCCTTGCGGTGGAAGTAGATCGGCGCCGAATGCAGGCACAGCAGCACAGCGGCGGATTCGACCGCGTTGGGCGCATGGCCGAAGTAGTCTTTGGCAAAGTCGACAAAATCGAATTCGTCGTCGCCGCAGACCTCCCACAGAAAGTCGACCTCCAGCGATTCGGCTTCGGACTCCGCGCGCGGGATCAGCTCGCCGGGCGCGGGGCTGTCGAAGTTGAGCAGCACATGGTTGCGCTTGATCTTGAGGCGCTTGCCATGCGTGTTCTCGACTTGCAGGGAGCTGTCGTTGTCCAGCAGAACGGTGCCACATTTGAAGGCGCCGCTCTCGTCATAAAGCACGTGCATCGGGGGGTGTCTGGGAGGTTGAGGCCCGACAGTTTAATGGATTCAGGCGCGCGATGGCGCTCGGCTGGCGCGCAGCAGATCGGCGGTGTACAGCGCCAGGGCGCACCAGATGATCACGAAGCCTGCCAGGCGGGCGGCGTCGAAGGCTTCGTGGAAGACGAAGATGGCCAGCAGGAAGTTGAGACTGGGCGCCAGATATTGCAGAAAGCCGACCGTGGCCAGCGGCAGGCGGCGGGCGCCGAAGGCAAACAGCATGAGTGGCGTCGCGGTGAGCACGCCGGCGATCGGCAGCAGCAGATCGACGTGCAGGTCGTGGCCGAAGTGAAGGTCGCCGGTGAGGTAGAGCCAACCCAGCCAGCCGACGGCCAGTGGCAAGACCAGCACGGTTTCGACGCACAGGCCGACGATGGCGTCGACCGGGGTGCGCTTGCGCAGCAGGCCGTAGATGCCGAAGGTCAGTGCCAAAAAAAGGGCGATCCACGGCACCGCGCCGACCGCGGCGATGCGCCAGGCCACGCCGCAGGCGGCGATGGCGACGGCCAGTTTTTGCAGCGGCCGGAGCCGTTCGCCCAGAAACAGCCGGCCGAGCAGCACACTGAGCAGCGGGTTGATGAAGTAGCCCAGGCTGCCTTCGAGCACGCGCTCGTGCGTGATCGCCCAGACAAAAACCAGCCAGTTGCTGCCGGTGAGCAAGGCGGTGAACAACAAGGTGCGAAGCAGTCGGCGGTTACCAAACGCGGCGCGCAGCGCCGGGCCTTGTCGCATGAAGCCGACCAGCGCGGCCAGAAAGACGACCGACCACAGCACGCGGTGGGCGACGATTTCGTCGGCCGGCACGGTGCCCACCGCCTTGAAATACAGCGGCGCCAGGCCCCAGATGGTGAAGGCCGCCAGGGCGGCGAAGATGCCGCGGCGGGTGTCGTCCACGGTTCAGGGCTTGATGGCGGTGGCGATCAGCGTGCTGGCGGGGACGTGGTAGCCGTCGTCATCGGCCAGATCGGCGAGGTCGTCGGCGACGGCCGCGCGCAGCGCCTGCTGTTTGTCGGCGGGGAGGCGGGACAGGGCTTCGGTGGCGCCACCGGCGAGGGCGAGAAAGGCATCCCAGTAGGCGTCGGCGGTGGCGAAGCGGCAGTGGAAGTCATGCGGCTCAAGCGTGATGCGGCCGAAGCCGGCCTCGGTCAGCATGGCGCTCAGGTAGGCCGGATCGCCAAAGCGGAACACCGAGGGGCGCGCCACTTTGGGCGCCGGCAGCAGGCGGGCGATGCATTGCTGCGCGCGCTCGATCAGCGGCACGGTGCCGGCCGCACCCCACACCGACAAGGCGATGCGACCGCCGGGTTTGAGGCTGCGGCGCAGTTCGGCCAGGGCTTTGTCCGGGTGTGGCAGCACGAACAGGCCGAGCCCGATGCTGATGCCGTCGAAGTGACCATCAGGTGTGCACAGGTGCTCGGCGTCGGTGGCGGCGAACAGTACGTTGCTGGCGTCGATGCTGCGCCGGGCGTGGGCGAGCATGCCGTCGGCGATGTCGGTGGCCAGCACTGAGCCGGTCGGGCCGAGCTGCGGCGCCATGGCGCGGGCGAGCAGCCCGGGGCCGCTGGCCACGTCGAGCCAGTGCTCACCGGGCGCGGGCGCGGCGGCCGCGATGAGCGCGTCCTGCAGGCTGGCGCGCAGATGGGCGGCGTTGTCGTAGTGGGCGGCGATGCGGTTGAAGCCGGCGCGCTCCATGGCCTTGAAGCGGCGGGCGTCGAAGTCGGAACTCATGTGATCTCCGCGAAGGCGAGGATGTCGTCGAGGTAGTCGTTCCAGCGCGAGAAGCTATGGTCGCCGCCGTCGAGCACGGTCTGGCGGGCGCCAGCGTATTTGGCCACGGCGAGACGATAGTCGAGGACCTCGTCGCCGGTCTCGACCATCAGCCAGTAGCGCTCGGGTCGGGTGATGCGCGGCACCTCCATCGCTTTGAGCTCGGCGATGTGCTGCGCGGTGAAATCGAAGACTTCGCCGGTGTAGAGATTGGTCTGTTGGCCGACGTAGGGCGCGAGCGAGATGTGCGAGAGCACGCCGGGATTGACCGCGATGGCCCTGAGCCCGTGTTTTTCGGCCAGCCAGGTGGCGTAGAAGCCGCCCAGCGAACTGCCGACCAGCGTCGGTGGCGCGTCGCAGCGGGCGATCTGTGCCTCGATAAGGTCGATGGCGGCGTTCGGAGCGATTGGCAACTGTCCGCACCAGAACTGATCGGCCAGGCCGCGCTCGGCCATGTAGGCTTTCAGGCGCGAGGCTTTGATCGAGGCGGGGGCGGAGCGGAAGCCGTGGAGATAGATGATCATGGGGCGATCCTGTGCCGTGTGTCAGGCGTCGTGCCAGCTCACCCAGCCGGCTTGCCAGGACACCAGCACCACGATACCAAAGACGATGCGATACCAGGCGAACGGGGCGAAGCTGTTGTTCGATACGTAGTGGATGAAGGCCTTGACCGCGACCATGGCGGCGACGAAGGAGGCCACAAAGCCGACGGCAAAGACCAGGTAGCCGTCGCTGCTCATGCCGCTGAGCAGCGCCCAGTTTTTATAGACGTCGTAGGCCGTCGCCGCGAGCATGGTGGGGATGGCGAGGAAGAAAGAGAATTCGGTGGCGGCCTTGCGCGACAGGCCGAGCATCAGCCCGCCCATGATCGTGGCACCGGAGCGTGAGACGCCCGGAAACATCGCCAGCGATTGTGCGAAGCCGACCTTGAGCGCGTCTTTCCAGCCCATGTCTTCGACGGCGTTCATGCGCGGATGATAGGCGCGGCGTTCGATATACAGAATCAGCAAGCCACCGGCGATCAGTGCGCCGGCCACCGTGAGCGGATTGAACAGATAGCCCTTGATGATCTTGTAGAACATGAGACCGAGGACGGCCGCCGGCAGGAAGGCGACGATCAGATGGCTGGTAAAGCGCCGGGCCGCTGGATCGGTACGCAGACCGCCGACGACCGTGGTGATACGCTGGCGATAGTCCCAGCACACGGCGAGAATGGCGGCGAGCTGGATCACGATCTTAAAGACCTTGCTCTGGGCGTCCGTATAGTCGAGGAGGTCCCCGAAAATGATCAGGTGGCCGGTAGAGGACACGGGCAGGAATTCGGTCAGACCCTCGATGACACCGAGGATGGCGGCCTTGAAAAGCAGTGGGAGATCCATTCTGGCTACTGTTGGGGCAAAGGCGCGATTATAGCCGGCCGAGATCATTGGCATGTGACACATCACACCGGATGGCGCGGTGACGCGCAGTTTGTTTGCAGCCGGGGGTATCGGTGGCAGGATGTGCCATCCTTGACGGGTTGTTTTCGGAGCAAAGGGAAAGTGTGGATGCACGGAGTGCTTGAAAGCCAGACGATGGGCCGGGTTGTGGCCGGATGCTCCGCGTTGCTGGTGATGCCGAGGTGAGCATGCCACTTGCGTCGTCTGCCGCGTCGGTGCCGGGTGCTTCGCGTTGGGCGCTGTTGACCTTTGTGGTCGGCGCGCTGATCAGTGTCGGATTCAGTGTGCAGCTGAGCCTGTCTGAGTGGCGCGATGTCACGCAGGCGGAAACCGAGGCGGTGGATGCCCAGGTGGCGCAGTTGCGCGAACGCCTGGACCATGTCTCGAGCGACTTGCACCTCATCGGACACCTGATGGCGGAAGATCCGGCTGCCGCCGCCGAACATCTGTTTGACGACGTTGCGCGAGGTGTTCTGGCGCATTCGACGGTCTATCACCAGCTCGCATGGGCCAAGGCCGATGACCCCAATCCTGCAACGGCAGCCTATCCGGTGTCTTTGTCGATCGGGCGTGGTAGGTCGACGCTGAAGGTGGGCGATGACTTGCGCGCGGACCCGGCTGCGTCGGCATTGGTTCCGCGGGCGTTGGCTACGCCTGGCATGTTTGGCGGCGGCCTGGTGTCGAGCGGCGCTGATTCGCCGTCGCTTGTGCCGGTCGTGATGGTCGTGCGCGACAACCTGCCCGCGCCAGGGGCGCTGGGCGTCTTGTTGGCGCACCTGATTCCGGAGCAGCTGATGGTGTCGACCGCGCCCGAGGGGCAGGGTGGCGAGTTGAATTTTGTGTTGCGGGATGTGAGTGAGGGAGCATCCACACCAATCGGAGAGTTCGGGTCATTGGTGATCGGTGATGTGCCCACCACCGCGTCCCGGGAGCTGGTCTTTGCTGGACGAACATGGCGACTGGACAGTCGGCGGACAGACGTTTTCGTCAGCCGTCATCTCACTCCGGTGCCCTGGTTGATGCTGGCGGCGGGGCTGATTGCCACGCTTGCCCTGACTGCGTTGGTGCGCTTTTTTCTGCGCCGTCACGCCGACATTTCGCGACTGGTCGAGGCGCGGACCCGGGCGCTGGCGGAGACTGAGTCGCGGTTTATCTCGGCGTTTGAGCAGGTGGCGGTGGGCATGTCGCATATCGGCCTGGATGGCCGTTGGCTGATGGTCAATGACACCTTGTGCAAGCTGGTCGGCTATTCGCGCGAAGAACTCCTGGAACAGGGCTTTTCGGGGATCACCGAGCCGGACGACCTGGCGCACGATCTTGAAGCCAAGGCCAGAATGGAGCGCGGCGAGATAGACGTCTACACCACCGATAAACGGTATCGCCATCGAGATGGTCATCTGGTGTGGGTGCGGGTGGTGGTGTCACCGGTGTTCGACGGGGAGGACCGTCCCAAGTATTACGTGTCGGTGATCGAAGATATCAGCGATCGCAAGCGTGCCGAGGCCGAGGCACGCCAGGCCGAGGCGGCCAAGTCGCGCTGGCTGTTCGCGCTGGAGGCGGCGGGCCATGGTTTGTGGGAGTGGAATGCGCCGAGCGGTGAAGTCAGCGTGTCGGAGCAGGCCAAGGCCTTGGGCGGCTATGCGCACTGGGAGCTCGAAAACACTGTTGCCCAATGGCTGTGGCTGATCCACCCGGATGATCTCGATCAGGTGCGTAGCACGCTGATCGCGCACCTCAAGGGCGAGACGGGAATCTGGCGGAGCGAGCATCGGGTGCGCTGCAAGGACGGCAACTATCGCTGGATTCTCAACTGCGGCGGCGTGGTCGAGCGTGACGAGGCGGGTCGCGCGCTGCGAGTGGTGGGCACCAACACCGATATCACCGAACAAAAGGAAATGGCCGCGCTGGCGCGCGAAGCCCAGTTGCGCTGGCAGTATGCGATCGAGAGCGCCGATCACGGCGTGTGGGACTGGGACGCCACAGCGGATCGGGTCTTTTTCTCCGCGCAGTGGAAGGCGATGCTCGGCTACACCGAGGCGGAGATTGGCGACACGCTTGGCGAGTGGGAGCGTCGTGTTCATCCGGACGATCTGCCGGATACCCTGGCGGCACTCCGCCAGCACATGGATGGCAAGACGGCCAACTACACCAACGAGCACCGGATGCGTCACAAGGACGGTAGCTGGCGGTGGATTCTCGACCGTGGCCGGGTGGTCGTGCGCAACGCGGCCGGTGAGCCATTGCGGGTGATGGGGACACACACCGATATCACCGACCGCAAAGAGGCAGAGGCCGCGCTGCGGGCCAGCGAGCGCCAGTTGCGCACCTTGATCGAGGCGATGCCCGATCCGGCCTTCTTCAAGGATGGCCAGAATCGTTGGCGGGTGATCAACAGCGTCGCCATGCACTTGTTTGGACTGACGCGTCAGGCGGACTGGTATGGCTACTCCGATACCGAGTTGGCTGAGCGCTTTCCGGATCGTGCAGCGCAGTTTATGTATTGCGCCGAGAGTGACGAGCGTGCCTGGTGCTCGGGCCGCTTGTATGTTGATCGCAAGGAGATGCCGCTCCCGGATGGAGAAACCGGCTTCTTTGATGTCACCAAAGTGCCCTTGTTTGACGCGAACGGAAAGCGTGAGGCCATCGTCGTGATTGGTCGCGACATGACCCGCTACGAGGTTGCCGCGCAGCGTCTGCGCGCTCGTGACGCCCTGCTTGGTGGCGTTTTCGACGTCGTGCGTGACGGCTTGCTGGTGTTCGATGAACTCGGCGTGGTGGTTGAGTCGAATGCCACGGCGGCGAAGATGTTGGGGCGGACGACGCAGGCGATGTCGCTGGCGGATCTGCTGCATTTGTCGCGGCCGGCTGCGCGCCGCTGGGGGCCGCGCCTGGCGGCTCGTGTGCGTCATCGCCGACCGGTCAGCCTGAATGGACGACTGGCGCCCGAGGGGCAGGCGGCTGTCGATGTCGAGTTGGCTGGTGTGCCCATGTTGGCGGGTGAGGAGCGGCGCTACCTGGTGGTGATCCGGGATATCACCGCGCGTCGTCAGCTGGTCCGCGAGCAGGCGCGGCGAACCGAAGAGCTTGAAGCGCTGGTGGGGCAGCGGACGGTCGATCTGGTGGCGGCCAAGGAAAATGCCGAGCGCGCCAACCAGGCCAAGAGCGCTTTTTTGGCCAACATGAGCCACGAAATCCGCACGCCAATGAACGCGATCATCGGCTTGTCGGGACAGTGCCTCAAGACCGGGCTCGATGCCCGGCAGCGCGACTACATCGTCAAGGTCAATGAATCGGCGCAATCCCTGCTCGGCATCCTGAACGACATCCTCGATTTGTCGAAGGTCGAGGCGCAGCGATTGGAGTTGGAAGTGGTGCCTTTCGAGGTGCGCGAGGTGGTCGATCAGGTTGCCGCCATGGTGTCTTTCCGGGCGATTCAGAAAGGACTCAACTGGGTGGTGTCGGTGGACGAGGATGTGCCTGCGACGGTCACTGGCGATGCGCTCCGCTTACGCCAGATCTTGACCAACCTGGCCGGTAATGCGGTGAAGTTCACCGAGCGCGGCCGCGTCGAACTCTCCGTGCAACGGATGGACACGCTGGCCGGGCGAGTGCGTTTGCGTTTTTACGTGACGGATACCGGCATCGGAATTGGCGGCGAGGCAATGGCGCAGCTGTTCAGCCCGTTCTGGCAGGCCGATACCAGCACCTCGCGACAATATGGCGGCTCGGGCCTTGGGCTGGCCATATCCCGCCATCTGGCCGAGGCGATGGGGGGTGTCATTTCGGCGGACAGTGTGCCCGGGCAAGGCAGCCGTTTTGTTTTCGAGGCGGAGTTTGATACGGCCGATCGCGTCATTATTGCCGAAGTGCCCGCGCCGGAGACCGGCCCACCGCTGACCGAGCCGCTGGTCGGTATGCGGGTGTTGTTGGTCGAAGATAATCTGCTCAACCAGCAACTGGCGCGGGAGCTGCTCGAAGAAGTGGGTGTCAAGGTGAGCGTCGCGGAGGACGGCGAACTGGCCCTGGCGAAAATTGAAGCGAACGTGTTTGACGCGGTGCTGATGGACATCCAGATGCCGCGCATGGACGGTCATACGGCTACCCGGCAAATTCGCAGTAATCCGCGTCATGCTGGCCTGCCGGTGATTGCCATGACGGCCCATGCGCTGGCCGAGGAGCGCGAACGCTGCGTCGCGGTGGGCATGGATGATTTTCTGACCAAACCGGTTGAACCGAGTGACTTGTATGCTGTACTTGCGCGATATCGCCATGGCCGCACGCAGGGGGTAGCAATATCGCCCGCGCCGGCCCCGGCGCCGGCGCCTGTGCGATTAACCGGGAGCGTCATTCAGCCTGAGGTTGGGCTGCGCTATGCGGGCGGCAAGGAGGCCCTGAGATTGCGGTTGCTGAGTCGCTTTCGTGACACCCAGCGAGACTTGATGCTTCGCTTTGACCGTGCGCAACGGGACGAGGCGCGCGAAGAGGCGTATCGGCTGGCGCATACCTTGAAGAGCTCATCGGCAACGATTGGTGCGATGACGTTGTCGGAGGCGGCCCGTGCGCTCGAAGCGGCGTACCACCACGGTGATCCAGGCGGGGTTTGCGGAGCTCTGGTGCAGGTTCGCACCTGTTTTGACGAGGTGATGGCGGCGATTGATGAACAGCTCGGTATCGACGCTTGAGACGGGCCTCACGCGACAGGGGGGTGGTGTACCCATTCGATCACCTGCCATTGCGTCGTGTCCAGATGCCACAGCGCGTAGTCGGCCTCGGCGAGCCAGCCCAGCGTGCCATGGTCGACTACTTCGCATCCGATGCCGGCCCACAGCTGACGGGCGACCGCAGCGCTGTCGGTGTTTGCGATGATTGGCGATTCCGGCAAGCGTTGCGGCGGCTGCGGTGCCGAGAAAACGTCATGCCAGCTGGCCCAGTGGTGCTGCGCGAGCGCTTTTTGCTGAGCGAGGCGCCAGGGCGGCGCGGTGTCGGCGTCCAGCCGTTGGCCGATCACATTGCAAAACAGAATCGCGGCGTCGGGCCATTGCTGCGCCAATGCTGCCGGGCCGTCCGGTAGCGAAAATACATCCAGCCACGCAAATTGCAGCGGCGCATCGCGGAAGCGGCGGCGCAACAGCGCGCGGGCCAGGCGGTCGGGTTCGAGGATGGTAATTTTCGAGAAGCGCGACAGAAAGCGCTCGGGCAAAGCGTAGCCGGCCGACGGGCCGACCAGTATCAGTTCGTCGGCGGGTGGAAGCCATGCGTCCAGCCAGAGCCCGACATGCCGCAGGAAGGGGGCCCAGTGTCGATGCCGCAGGCGCAAGGCGCGCCAGTGGTAGCCCAGGCCGCCGCTGGCGTCGGTCCAGTGCGATTTCAGACGCGGGGCGGTGTCGGGCACCGGCAGCTCAGTCTGGCGTGTTGAAAGCGTCCCACCAGGCCAGCGCGGCCTCGGCCGAGCAGCTCAGGCGGTCGTACTCACCGCCGGTGAACTCGGTCCAGGCATCAAGAAAACGTTCGCCCACGGCGGTGATCAGCGGCACGCCAGCCATCACTGAGGCGGCCATCTCGTCGCGCAAGCCATCGCCCAGCGCTTCCTGCGAGCCGAACTTGTTGAACACCGCCAATTCCGCGCCGTTTGCAATCGCGGCTTGCACCGTGATGGCGGCTTCGGCCATGGCGGCCGGGTCCAGTCGGCAGGAGGTCGAACCGCTGCCCAGGTATTGCGACATGGGCATCCGCCGCCCCGAAGGCAGGAGTTCGAGTTCCATGGTGCACGTGGCGCGCGGGCCGGTGTCGTGCTGGATGGCACCGGCTAGCGATACGCCGCGCGCCTGGAGCGCACGGACGAATTGCGCCAGCACCGGGGTGGGATCGGACTCGGGCGGATAAAAGAGGGCGGCGATCGGCTGGGCACTCATGGACAGGCATCCGGCGGCATCAATGGCCGGCATTGTCGCATGATCCGGCGTGGTGGCTATTGGCGCCGGTCAATCAGCCTTTTGTATAAAAAAACGCCTGCGGTGGTGGGCAGGCGTTTTGGACCGCGCGGCGCGTGGTTGCTCGCGCGGGGGCTATTTCTGTCGTTCGATCAGTGCGTAGGCCGAGTGATTGTGGATGGATTCGAAGTTTTCCGATTCGACCACATAGGCGCCGATACGCGGCTCGCGGTCGAGCACACCGGCCACGTCGCGCACCATATCTTCGACGAACTTGGGGTTGTCGTAGGCGCGTTCGGTCACGTATTTCTCGTCTGGCCGCTTGAGCAGGCCGTAGAGCTCGCAGGAGGCCTGGGCCTCGACTTGCTCGACGATTTCCTCGATCCACACATGCTCACGCAGGCTGGCGGTGACGGTGACATGCGATCGCTGGTTATGCGCACCGTAGTCGGAGATTTTCTTGGAGCAGGGGCACAGGCTGGTGACTGGCACCACGATCTTCATGCGGAAGCTGTAGATGCCGCCTTCGGTGATTTCGCCAATGAAGGTGACGTCGTAGTCCATCAGGCTGTTGACGCCCGACACCGGCGCGGCCTTGTTGATGAAATACGGAAAGGTCATCTCGACATGCCCGGTCTCGGCTTCGAGGCGCTGCACCATCTCGCGCAGCATCGGCTCGAAGGATTCGACCGAGATCTCGCGCTCGCCGCCATTGAGAATCTCGACGAAGCGCGACATGTGGGTGCCCTTGAAGTTGTGGGGCAGGCCGACATACATGTTGAACATGGCGATGGTGTGTTGTACGCCACCGCTGCGATCGCTGACCGTCACGGGGTGGCGGATGGCCTTGATGCCGACCTTGTCGATGGCGATCTGGCGGCTGTCCTGGCTGTTCTGGACGTCGGGAATGGCTTGGGAATCAATGGCGGACATCGGGGTCTCGATCGGGCAGGCAGTCGGAGAGCCTACGGTTTCCGACAAAAATACTCAACTATTGGCGGGATAGCGTGCGTGTATGGCCTTGAGGATGCCCTCGGTGTCGAGACCGACCTCCTTGAGCAGCTGGCCTTGTTCGCCGTGATCGATGAAACGATCAGGCAGACCGAGGCGCAGTGTGCGCACCAGTGCGGGCGCGGTTTCGAGCACTCGGCTGACTTCGCTGCCCGCGCCGCCGATGATGGCGTTTTCTTCGAGCGTCACGATCAGATCGTGGGTTTGGGCCAGCTCGAGAATCAGCGCCTCGTCGAGTGGTTTGACGAAGCGCATGTTCACCACCGTGGCGTCGAGCGCTTCACCTGCTTCCAGCGCTGGTTTGAGCATGGAGCCAAAAGCCAGCAGGGCGATCTTCTTGCCGCTGCGGCGCAGCTCGGCCTTGCCGATGGGGTAGGCCGTCATGGCTTTCTCGGGTGTGACCCCCATGCCGCTGCCGCGCGGGTAGCGCACCGCGCTGGGGCCGTTGTGACAGTGGGCGGTGTAGAGCATCTGCCGGCATTCGTTTTCGTCGGCCGGCGCCATGACCACCAGATTTGGAATGCAGGTGAGGTAGGACAGATCGTAGGCGCCGTGGTGGGTGGCGCCGTCGGCGCCGACCAGACCGGCACGGTCGATGGCGAACACTACCGGCAGGTTTTGCAGGGCCACGTCGTGAATGAACTGATCGTAGCCGCGCTGCAGGAAGGTCGAGTAAATGGCGACCACCGGTTTGAGCCCGTCGGCGGCCATGCCGGCGGCGAAGGTGACTGCGTGCTGCTCGGCGATACCCACGTCGTAGTAGCGTTTGGGGTATTTCTCGGCAAAGCGCACCAGGCCCGAGCCCTCGCGCATGGCGGGGGTGACGCCGACCACGCGCGCGTCTAGCTCGGCCATGTCGCACAGCCAGTCGCTGAAGACCTGGGTGTAGCTGATCTTGCTGCTCGGCTTGCCGGACGACTTGATGCCCTCGGTGTGGTCGAAGGTCGACACGCCGTGGTAGAGGATCGGGTCGGCCTCGGCCAGTTTGTAGCCCTGGCCCTTGCGGGTGACCACATGCAGAAAGTGCGGCCCGTCGAGCTTGCGCAGGTTGTGCAGTGTGGGCAGCAGGGCGTCGAGGTCGTGACCGTCGATGGGGCCGACATAGTTGAAGCCGAACTCTTCGAACAAGGTGCCCGGCGTGACCAGACCTTTGACGTGTTCTTCGACGCGGCGGGCGAAGTCGAGCATCGGTGGGGCAACGCCCAGCACCTTGCCGCCGGCGCGGCGGGCGGCACTGACGGTGCGTCCGGTCATCAGGCGGGCCAGGATCTGGGTGAGGGCACCGACCGGCGGCGAGATCGACATCTCGTTGTCGTTGAGGATCACCAGCAAATTGGTGTCGCGCATGTCGCCGGCGTTGTTGAGCGCCTCAAAGGCCATGCCGGCCGACATCGCGCCGTCACCGATCACGGCGATGGCGCGGCGATCCGAGCCCTGCTCGCGTGCGGCCACGGCCATGCCCAGTGCGGCGGAAATCGAGGTGGACGAATGCGCGGTGCCAAAGGTGTCGAACTCGCTCTCGTCGCGTCGCGGAAAACCCGACATGCCCTGGTATTTGCGCAGCGTCGGCATGCGCCCGCGCCGGCCGGTGAGGATCTTGTGGCCGTAGGTCTGATGACCGACATCCCACACGATGCGGTCTTCGGGCGTGTTGAAGATGTAGTGCAGGGCGATGGTCAGCTCGACCGTGCCCAGGTTGGACGACAGATGGCCGCCGGTGCGCGAGACCGATTCGATCAGAAACTGGCGCAACTCCGTGGCCAGCGCCGGCAGCTGTTTGCGGTCTAGCGCACGCAGTTCGGTCGGGGAATCGATGGCGTTTAGCAGGGGATACATGGCGGGCATTGGATCGTTCATTCGGGTCCCTGCGCTCAGAAGCGACGGTGGACGATATAGCTGGCCAGCGCACGGAGCATGTCGGCGCGTGCGTCCAGTGGGCCGAGGGCGGCCAGGGCGTCGGCTTCGAGCTCGGCGGCAAAACGGCGCGCTTCTTCGAGGCCAAGCAGGGTGACATAGGTCGGTTTGTCGTTGCGCGCGTCCTTGCCCGCGGTCTTGCCCAGCGTGGCGGTGTCGGCTTCGCAGTCGAGGATGTCATCAACCACCTGGAACAGCAAGCCGATACGTTTGCTGAACTGGTCGAGGCGGGCGAGGGTGTCAGCGTCCTGCGTCGGGCCGCACAGCCCGCCCAGTTGCACCGAGGCCCGGATCAGTGCGCCGGTTTTGTGCACATGCATGACCTCGAGCGCTTCGCGGCTGATGTTCTGCCCCACCGATTGCAGATCAATCGCCTGACCGCCGGCCATGCCGCGTGAGCCGGAGGCAATGCCCAGGTGCTCGACCATTTTCAACTGGCGTGTGGCGTCCGGGATCAGGCCCGGTTCGGCCAGCAATTGAAAGGCCAGCGATTGCAGCGCATCGCCCACCAGCAGCGCGGTGGCGTCGTCGTACTCGACGTGCACGGTCGGTTTGCCACGGCGCAGGCTGTCGTCGTCCATGCACGGCATGTCGTCGTGCACCAGCGAGTAGGCGTGAATCAGTTCGACGGCGCAGGCGGCGCGGTCGACAGTGTCCGGCGCGGCGGCAGTGACCAGACCAGCGCCATGGGCGAGCAGCGGCCGCACCCGCTTGCCACCGCCGAGCACGGCATAGCGCATGGCTTCATGCAGGCGGTCGGGGTTCAGGTCCAGCGGGGGCAGGGCCTTGGCGAGTGCGGTTTCGGTGCGTGTCTGGATGGCGCGCATCCAGTCGGAGAACAGGGCGCCGCTCATGACGGATCGTCGGCCGGTGCGCTATCGTCGGCGGCGTTGGCCTCCAGGGTTTCGAGGCGGGCTTCGGCGCGACTCAGGGTGTCCTGACAGTAACGCAGCAGGCCAATGCCTTGCTGGTAGTGATCGAGTGCGTCTTCCAGCGGCAGATCGCGCGATTCCATCGCGGCCACGATCTCTTCGAGCTGGGTGATGGCGTTTTCAAAGCTTTTCGGTGATTTTGCCTGTTTGGCCATGAGTCGGCTGCGCGCAAGGATCAAAGGCGGAAAAATACCCGAAGGGGGGCACTGCGGTCAAACCAGCTTTCGACTATAATTTTCTGTTACCCATTGTTTTATTGGACCTTTTGCGCGTTTTTGAGGGAGTTCGCGGATGTCCGAAATCGCAACGCAACACGGTTTGATCCGGGCGGCGCCACAGCTGCCGGTGTCGAGCTACTTTGACGAGAAACTGTTCGATCTTGAAAAGCGCCTGCTTTTCGATGCCGGGCCGGGCTATGTCGGCCACGAATTGATGGTGCCGGAGCGCAATGACTACCGCTCGCTCGAGTGGTACGACCACGCCAAACTGCTGGTACGCGGGGCTGAGGGCTGCTTCGAATTGTCGAATGTCTGTCGTCACCGCCAGGCGATCATGCTCGAAGGCCGGGGCAATAGCGAGCACATTGTGTGTCCGCTGCATCGCTGGACCTACGACAACCGCGGCACTTTGCTGGGGGCGCCGCACTTCGCCGAAAACCCCTGCCTCAACCTGCAGCGACTGCCACTCGAAAACTGGCAGGGGCTGCTGTTTCGCGGGCCGCGCTCGGTGGCGGCTGATCTGTCGCAGATGACGGTTGCGCCGGCTTTCGATTTCACCGGCTATAAGCTTGATCATGTCGAGCGCCATGCGTGCAATTACAACTGGAAGACCTTCATCGAGGTGTATCTCGAGGACTACCATGTGGTGCCTTTCCACCCGGGGTTGGGGCGTTTTGTCGATTGCGACGCGCTGAGCTGGCAGTTTGGCGACTGGTTTTCGGTGCAGCGGGTGGGTGTCACCTCGCTCAAGAAGCCGGGCACGTCGGCCTATGCGCGCTGGCATCAGGCCGTGCAGGATGTCTACGGCGGCGAGATGCCGCCGCATGGCGCGATCTGGCTGGTGTACTACCCGAATGTGATGATCGAGTGGTATCCGCATGTGCTGGTGGTGAGTACCTTGCTGCCCACCGATGTGGACAAGACCACCAATGTGGTCGAGTTTTACTACCCCGAAGAGATCGTCGAGTTCGAGCGCGAGTTCGTCGAGGCCGAGCAGGCCGCCTACATGGAGACCGCCATCGAAGATGACGAGATCGGTGAGCGCATGGACCGTGGGCGTCGGGCGCTGTACAAGGCCGGGCGCAACGAGGTCGGTCCTTACCAGTCGCCTTTCGAGGACGGCATGCTGCACTTCCACGAGTTCTACCGGCGCATGATGGCCGGGCATCTCTGATCGACCCGCGCTGGTGAACAACAACGGGGCCATTGCGGCCCCGTTGTTGTTGGCGTGAGCGATGCGTTCAGTCGACCAGCGCCTTGGGCAACGGAAACACCACATTCTCTTCGGCGCCTTCGAGCGTGCGCACCGAGGGCGCGCCCAGTGACTTGAGGCGGTCGATGACGGCCGAGACCAGCACCTCGGGGGCCGAGGCGCCGGCGGTGACGCCGATGCGGCGCTTGCCGTCCAGCCAGGTGGGATCGACCGCGTCGGCATTTTCCACCAGGTAGGCATCCACCCCGCGCAGGGCGGCAACTTCGCGCAGGCGGTTGGAGTTGGAGCTGTTCTGCGAGCCCACCACCAGCACCAGATCGACCTTGGGCGCCATGAATTTGACCGCATCCTGACGGTTCTGGGTGGCGTAGCAGATGTCGTCCTTCTTCGGGCCGACGATGTTCGGGAAGCGCGTGCGCAGCGCGGTGACGATGGCGGCGGCGTCGTCGACTGACAGCGTAGTCTGGGTGACATAGGCGAGTTGGTCGGGATTGCTCACGGCCAGCGTGGCGACATCTTCGACCGACTCGGCCAGCAGGATGCCGTCGTCGACCTGCCCCATGGTGCCTTCCACCTCGGGGTGGCCCTTGTGGCCGATCATGACGATCTCCTTGCCCTGGGCGCGCATGCGGGCGACTTCGATGTGCACCTTGGTGACCAGCGGGCAGGTGGCGTCGAACACACGCAGGCCGCGCGCGTCCGCCTCGGTGCGTACCGATTGCGGCACGCCGTGGGCGCTGAAGATGACGGTGTTGCCGTTAGGCACTTCATCGAGTTCTTCGACAAAGATCGCGCCCTTTGCACGCAGATCGTCGACCACGAACTTGTTGTGCACCACTTCATGGCGCACATAGATCGGTGCGCCGAAGCGGATCAGTGCCTGTTCGACGATTTCGATGGCGCGCTCAACCCCGGCGCAGAAGCCGCGCGGGTTGGCGAGCAGGATTTCCTTGTCACTCATGTCGGTGTTCCGTCAGAGGATGCCGATGATCTCGACATCCAGGGTGATGGTCTTGCCGGCCAGCGGGTGGTTGAAATCCACCATGGCCTGGGTGTCGTCGATCTCGCGGACCAGACCCGAGTAGCGCGAGCCGTCGGGCGCGACAAATTCCATGATCGTCATCGCCTCGATCGGCTCGTCCGGCATGTCCTGCCGGCGCACCTTTTCGACCAGCTCGGGCCGATAGGGACCAAACGCCTCGTCGGGTGTCAGTGTGAAGCTGTGATGGCTGCCGTCTTCGAGGCCGGCGAGGCGGGCTTCGAGCTGGGGCATCATTTCGTTGGCACCCAGTTGCAGCGTGGCGGGCTTGCCTTCGAAGGTGCTGATCACCGGCTGGCCGCTTTCGAGCGAGATGCGGTAGTTGAGCGTGACCAGACTGTTGGCTTGGATGGTTTGCGTCACGAATGGTTCTCCTTGGGCGAGGATTGGGTGGCGGGGCGGAACTGTGCCCACAGCATGAGACCCACGCCCAGCGTGATGGCCGAGTCGGCCAGATTGAACGCGGGCCAGCCGTAGCGGCCCACATGAAAATACAGAAAATCGACCACGGCACCGATGGTCAGGCGGTCGATCACGTTGCCGATGGCGCCGCCGATGATCAGCGCGAAGGCGAAGGGCTGCAGGCGCTCGTATTGGTGCTGGTGCATCAGTCGGCCCAGCCACAGGCAGATGATTGCCGCCAGTCCGGTAAAGAACCAGCGCTGCCAGCCGGAATGCTCAGCCAGAAAACTGAAGGCCGCACCCGGATTGAACAGCAGCACCAGATTGAAGAAGCTGGTGACCGGAATCGACTCGCCCGGCACCAGTTGCGCGAGCACGATCTGCTTGCTCAGCTGGTCGAGCACCACTACCACGGCGGCAAAGCCCAGCCACAGGCTGAAGCGCGGGCGCATCAGCGGCCGCCCGGCCGCGGGGCCGCCCCAAGGGCGGGCGCGGCCCCCTCGGGGGGGTGAGGCAGGGGTTTCGCAAAGCATTGCTTTTCGCCTGCCGAACGGGTCGCCTGTGCAAAGGCGACTCTCCGCGAACATCGTGAGCGTGGGGGCACGCCCGCCCGCCGGGCCGCCCCAAGGGCGGGCGCCGCCCCCTCGGGGGGCAGCGAACACAGTGAGCGTGGGGGCCTTTCTCTACGCATGACTACGCGCTTCGCCGTCGCCATGCAGATTGCTGTGGCAGCGGTTGCACAGGGCGGGGTGATCGGCAATTGAACCGACTTCCGGGCGGTAGTGCCAGCAGCGCTCGCACTTGGCATGCTCGGAGGCGACGGCATCCACGCGTTGTTCGTCTTCGCTGTCGACCGCTTCGAGCGTGGCCGACGAGGTTTGCAGCACCAGACGCAGGTCTTCGCCCAGCGAGGCCAGCGCAGCCAGGCGCTCGGGCGCGGCTTTGACTACCACCTCGGCCTGCAGGGCCGAGCCGATGGCGCCGGTGGTGCGCAGGGTTTCGAGCTGTTTTTGCACGTCGGCGCGGGCTTCGCGGATGGTCTCCCAGCGGGCGATCAGCGCGCCTTCGTCGGCCTGCTCGGGCAGCACATGCCAGGTCTGGAACATCACGCTGTCGTCCTCGCCCTTGCCAATCAGCGCCCAGACTTCTTCGGCGGTGAAGGACAGGATCGGCGCCATCAGCTTGACCAGCGTCTGGGTGATATGCCACAGCGTGGTTTGTGCGGCGCGACGGGCGGGCGAGTTTTCGGCCGTGGTGTAGAGACGATCCTTGAGAATGTCGAGGTAGAAGGCGCCGAGCTCTTCCGAGCAGAAGATCTGCAGCGCCTGGACCACGCGGTGGAACTCGAAGGTGGCGCAATCGGCTTCGGCCTGCTTGGCCATCTGGCGGGTGAAGGCTAGCGCGTAGCGGTCGATGTCCAGCCACTGCTCGACCGGCACGCCGTTCTTCTCGATATCGAAGTCGGCAGTGTTGGCGAGCAGGAAGCGCAAGGTGTTGCGCACGCGGCGATAGACCTCGACCACGCGGTCGAGAATCTCCTTGGAGATCGACAGCTCGCCCGAGTAGTCGGTGCTGGCCACCCACAGGCGCAGGATCTCGGCGCCGAGTTTGTCGGACACTTCCTGCGGTACCACCACATTGCCGACCGACTTGCTCATCTTGTGGCCCTTGCCGTCCACCGCAAAGCCGTGGGTCAGCAGCGCGTGGTAGGGCGGGTGGCCGTCGATGGCGCAGCCGGTGAGGAGCGAGGAGTGGAACCAGCCGCGATGCTGGTCCGAGCCTTCGAGGTAGAGATCGGCGCGCGGACCGGTGGCGTGGCCGTCGGGGTGCGAGCCGCGCAGCACATGCCAGTGCGTGGTGCCGGAGTCGAACCACACGTCGAGCGTGTCGCTGATCTTGGTGTATTGCGCAGCCTCGTCGCCGAGCAGCTCGGCGGCGTCGAGCTTGAACCAGGCTTCGATGCCTTCTTGCTCGACGCGCTGGGCGACCTGATCCATCAGCTCGACGGTGCGCGGATGCAGCTCGCCGGTTTCCTTGTGCAGGAAGAAGGGGATCGGCACCCCCCAGTTGCGCTGGCGCGAGATGCACCAGTCGGGCCGGTTGGCGATCATGGCGTGCAGGCGCGACTGGCCCCACGAGGGGTAGAAACGGGTGTCATCCACGCCCTTGAGCGCGCGCTCGCGCAAGGTGGAGCCGTCGGTCACCGGGCGGTCCATGCCGACGAACCACTGCGCGGTGGCGCGGTAGATGACGGGCGTTTTATGACGCCAGCAGTGCATGTAGCTGTGGGTGATCTTCTGGTGCGCGAGAAGGCAGCCGACTTCTTCGATTTTGGCGACGATGGCCGGGTTGGCCTTCCAGATCATCTGGCCGCCGAAGAAGGGCAGGTCGGGCACATAGTGGCCGTCGCCCATCACCGGGGTGAGGATCTCGTCATTGGTGCGGCCGTAGGCATGCCAGGCGTTGAAGTCGTCCACGCCATGGGCGGGCGAGGAGTGCACGATGCCGGTGCCGGCATCCAGGCCCACGTAGTCGGCCAGATACACCGGCGAGACGCGGTCGTAGAAGGGATGGCGGAACTCGATACGGTCGAAGGTTGCGCCCTTGGCGGTGGCCAGCACGGTGCCGTCGAGTTTGTAGCGCGCCAGGCAGGCCTCGACCAGCTCGGCCGCCAGCACCAGCAGGCGGTCGCCGACATCGACCAGCGCGTAGTCGAACTCGGGGTGCATGTTAAGCGCCTGGTTGACAGGGATCGTCCAGGGCGTGGTGGTCCAGATCACCGCAAAGGCTGGCTTGGGCAGTGCGCTCAGGCCAAAGGCGGCGGCGAGCTTGTCGGCCTCACCGACCGGAAAGGCCACATCGATCTGCGGCGACTGCTTGTCGGCATATTCCACTTCGGCCTCGGCCAGCGCCGAGCCGCAGTCGAAACACCAGTTCACCGGCTTGAGGCCCTTGAACACATAACCGGCCTCGACCATCTTGGCCAGGGCGCGGATCTCGCCGGCTTCGTTGGCGAAGTCCATGGTCTTGTAGGGGTTGTCCCAGTCGCCCAGCACGCCGAGGCGGATGAAGTCGGCCTTCTGGCCCTCGATCTGCTCCGCGGCGTAGGCGCGGCACAGCTCGCGCACCTTGTTGGCGGGCAAGCCCTTGCCGTGGGTGACTTCCACCTTGTGCTCAATCGGCAGGCCGTGGCAGTCCCAGCCCGGCACATACGGGGCGTCGTAGCCAGCCAGCGTCTTGGAGCGGACGATGATGTCCTTGAGGATCTTGTTCAGCGCGTGGCCGATGTGGATGCTGCCGTTGGCATACGGCGGGCCATCGTGCAGCACGAACTTCGGCCGGCCGGCCGACGCCTTGCGAATCTTCTGGTAGAGCTTGCGCTGCTGCCAGTCCTGAACCCAGCCCGGTTCGCGCTTGGGCAGATTGCCGCGCATCGGGAAGGGGGTGTCGGGGAGATTGAGCGTCGTGCGGTAGTCAGCCATTGCGGTTCTTTTAGCGTGAGGTATCGAGCGAATTGTGAGAGAGCCAGGCGCGGGCAGCGTCGGCGTCGAGTGCAATCTGAGCGGTCAGCGCGTCGAAGGAATCGAATTTCTGTTCGTCGCGCAGCTTGTGCAGAAAATGCACCCGCAAATGCGCACCGTAGCAGTCCCGATCGAAGTCGAACAGGTGCACTTCCAGCGTCGGCCGGCCGGCGTTGTTGACCGTGGGGCGCACACCCACGCTGGCCACGGCCGGGCGTAGCGCATTGCCCAGGCCTTCGACGGCGACGGCATACACGCCAGAGAGCGGCGGGCGGCGGCCCTTGAGCTGGATGTTGGCGGTCGGGTAGCCCAGGGTGCGGCCGATCTGGTCGCCATGGACGACACGCCCGGCAATGCTGTAAGGGCGGCCGAGCAGTTGTGCAGCGCGGGCCAGTTCGCCACCTGCCAGTGCGGCGCGCACGGCCGAACTGGAGACGCGTTCGTCGTCGCAAGCGTGGGTCGGCATGGCTTCGACCACGAAGCCGAGGCGTTCGCCGGTGGCTTTGAGCATCGCGAAGTCGCCCTTGCGGCCGGCGCCAAAGCGGAAGTCGTCGCCGATGATCAGATGGCGCACCTTGAGGTTGCGCACCAGCACGGTTTCGATGAAGTCTTCAGCCGTAAACGCGGCAAAGCGGGCGTTGAAACGAATGATGCGGGTGATATCGACGCCGGCGGAGGACAGCAGCAGCAGCTTCTCGCGCAGGGAGGCCAGACGCGCAGGCGCCTGCGCAGGCGCAAAATACTCGCGCGGATGGGGCTCGAAGGTGAGCACCACTGCCGGCAAGCCAAGTGCCTGAGCCTTGTCCGTAAGAAGGCGGAGCAGGGCCTGATGTCCGCGGTGGATGCCATCGAAGTTGCCGATGGTCAGTACCGAGGCCGTCGTAGCCTGTTCCGCGTCGCCGCGTGTAACCTGCATAAGCGCCTGAAAAAAGCGGCAATTATAGCCTCAAGGCGCCGATTTTCGGACGTTTGGTGCGCCGCCGCAAGGGTGCGCGGCGTGAACGGCGCACCGATACGCGTGCTTGACCATGGCATCCGCATTTGGTTTGCTGAGGGCTGGGACGCCGAGAGGGCCATGTGATGAATGACCGGGCAAGCATCAATCAGGCGCCACAGCAGCGGCGTGAAGACTGGGCCGAGGCCTACATGCGGGTGCGCGCGGCGAGCGAAGCCTTGTGCGCGCCCTTGTGCATCGAAGACTATGGCGTGCAGAGCGCCGATTTCGCCAGCCCGCCCAAATGGCATCTGGCGCATGTGAGCTGGTTTTTCGAAACCTTCCTGCTCGAACCCTATCTGCCGGGGTATGCGATCTTCGATCCGGCGTTCCGCACGCTGTTCAATTCCTATTACGAACAGGTCGGCGAATTCCATCCGCGGGCCGAGCGCGGGCATTTGTCGCGGCCGACGGTTGATGCGGTGTATCGCTATCGGGCGCATGTGGATGCCGCGATGTCAGCGCTGATTGCGTCCGCCAGCCCGGCCGACTGGCCCGAGATGCAGTCGCGGTTGGCGATCGGACTGAACCACGAGCAGCAGCATCAAGAGTTGCTGCTCACCGACATCAAGCAGCATTTCTCGGTCAATCCGTTGCGTCCGGCGTATCGCAGTGATCTGGCCGTGCCTCGGCAGGCCGATGCGCTACCGTTCGCCTGGCGGGCATTTGATGGCGGCTTGATTGAGGTCGGATTCGACGCCGAGGGCTTTTGTTACGACAACGAGCGCCCGCGCCACCGCGTGTATCTCAAGCCTTTCGCGCTGGCCAATCAGCCGGTGACCAACGCCGAATACCTCGCCTTTGTTGATGCCGGCGGCTATCGTAATGCCGCGCTGTGGCTGTCCGATGGCTGGGCCACGGTGCGGCGGCTCGCCTGGGGCGGGCCACGGTATTGGGAGCGTATCGGTGGTGACTGGCATGAATTTACATTGGGCGGTTTGCGCAAGCTTGACCTTGGCGCGCCGGTCTCGCATGTGAGCTATTTCGAGGCCGACGCCTACGCCACCTGGGCCGGTGCGCGGCTGCCGACCGAGGCCGAATGGGAGCATGCGGCGGGGGCCGTGCCCAACGAAGGCAACTTTGTTGATGCCGATCTACTGCATCCGCAAACCGCGGTGGGCGAGGGGCTGGTGCAGCTGTTTGGTGATGTGTGGGAGCACACCGCCTCGGCTTACCTCGCGTACCCCGGCTATCGCGTGCCGGAGGGCGCGCTGGGCGAATACAACGGCAAGTTCATGTCCGGGCAGATGGTCTTGCGCGGCGGGTCGTGTGCCACGCCAGCCGGGCATGTGCGCGGCACCTATCGCAATTTCTTCTACCCACAGGAGCGCTGGCAGTTTCAGGGCATCCGCCTCGCGCAGGACCTGGTATGAGTGCACTACCCAATTTCGAGCTTCACGACCTCAAGCCCGCCGTGGCAGATTTCCGGCGTGAGGTGCTGGCCGGTCTGGCCGCGTTGCCGCGACAGATCGCGCCCAAGTTTTTCTACGACGCCGCAGGCTCGCACCTGTTCGACGCCATCACGCAGCAGCCCGAGTACTACCCGACCCGCACCGAGATTGGTTTGCTGCGTGCCCACGGCGTGGAGATCGCCGAACGGCTTGGCCGGCAGGCCGCGCTGATCGAGCTCGGCAGCGGCAGCGATATCAAGATCCGCTGCTTGCTGGATGCCTTGCGACCAGCCGAATATCTGCCGCTCGATATCTCGCTGGACCATCTGCGCGACTCTGCCTCAGGCATTGCCCGCGACTATCCGGAGGTTCGGGTGCGCGCAACCTGCGTCGATTACACCCGCGAGTTTCCCTTGCCGCCGATTGCACCCGAGGCGCACCGGGTGGTGTTCTATCCGGGCTCCAGCGTGGGCAATTTTGAGCCGGCGGATGTGCGCGATTTGTTGCGTTGGGTCGCCGGCATGGTCGGGCCGGGCGGGCGGCTGCTGATTGGTGTCGATTTAAAGAAAGACCCGGCGCGGCTGCATGCTGCCTACAATGACGCCGCTGGCGTGACCGCCGCGTTCAATGGCAACGTGCTGACACGCATGGCCACTGAGTTGGGCGCGAAGCTGAAGGTCGAGGATTTCGCGCATCACGCCTTCTACAACGAGGCGCTGGGGCGTATCGAAATGCATCTGCGCGCGAAACGCGCCACGTGCATCGAGATTGCCGGACAGCGCTTCGACTTTGCCGAAGGCGAGGGCATCCACACCGAAAATTCCTACAAGTACAGCGAGGAAGAATTCGGCGCCTTGGCGGCGAGCGTGGGTTTTGTGATCGAGCAGGTGTGGTGTGACGCTGAACGGCTGTTCAGCGTGCATTGCCTGCGCGTGGCGGCACTCAGTTGAGCTGCGCGATGCGGGTGCGGGTCAGCGGCGGGTTGTCGTCGAAGTAGCGCCGGATGCCTTTCAGAATGGCGTTGGCCATTTTGTCCTGATAGGCGTGGTCGTTCAGCCGGCGCTCTTCTTCCGGGTTGCTGATGAAGGCGGTCTCGACCAGCACCGACGGGATGTCCGGGGCCTTGAGTACGGCAAAGCCGGCATGTTCGACATCGCGCTTGTGCAGCGTGTTGATGTCACCCAGCTCGGCCAGCACGGCCTTACCGACTTTCATGCTGTCGTTGATCGTGGCGGTTTGCGACAGGTCGAGCAGGGTGCGCGCCAGATGGCCGTCCTGACCGCCGATGGCCACGCCACCAATCAGGTCGGCGTTGTTCTCGCGCTTGGCCAGCCAGCGGGCGGCCGCACTCGAGGCGCCGCGTTCGGAAAGCACGAACACCGAACTGCCGCGCGCATCGGGTTTGACGAAGGCGTCGGCGTGGATCGACAGGAACAGGTCGGCCTTGACCGCACGTGCTTTTTGCACGCGCTTGTGCAGCGGCACAAAGTAGTCGCCGTCGCGGGTCAGCACGGCGCGCATGCCGGGTTCGGCGTCGATGCGCTTCTTGAGCAGGCGCGCGATCTTGAGCGTAACGTTCTTTTCGTAGCTGCCACGACGGCCCACGGCGCCGGGGTCTTCACCGCCATGGCCAGGGTCGATGGCGACCGTCACCAGACGGTTCATCTGGCGCTCACCGGCCGGGTCACGGCGCTCGGTGTGCTTGGCGGTTTGCACGTCGGCGCCATCGCGGGTCGGGGTCGGCGCTTCGCCAACGGCCGCTTCGGTGGGGGAGTTCTTTTCGATCAGCGCCAGCAGTGGGTCGATCGGCTGGGTCGGGTACAGATCGACTACCAACCGATGACCATAGGCACCCACTGGCTGCAGCGTGAAGACCTGCGGATTGATTTCCTGCTTGAGTTCGACCACCACGCGCACCACGCCCGGGCGGTTGCGGCCGGCACGGATGAGCTGAATGTACGGGTCGTTACCGGTCACGTTGTCGGGCAGGTGCTTGAGCACGCTGTCGAATTCCACGCCTTCGAGGTCGACGACCAGACGGTCCGGATTTTTCAGGACCATCTGCGAGGCTTTGATTTCGTTGTGCGATTCGAGCGTGATGCGGGTGTAGTCTTCGGCCGGCCAGATACGCACGGCCACCAGGCGCGGTGCGGCGTGGCCGAGCGGGGTGACCAGCATGGCAAAGCTGGCGCTGGCCGCCTTGAGGAAGTGGCGGCGTGCGGTGGGCTGCCCTACCGGGCTGGGCGCTTCGCTATTTTTATTGCGCATTGTCGTCCCGTGTCCGTCAAAGGGCGAATGGTTGCTTCGCGCCCGTCACCGTCAATTGCCAGTCTGATCTCGATGTCCGCCGGGCTGACATACGGCTCGGCTTTTTGGGGCCATTCGACCAGACAGACGCCCTGAGCTGAAAAGTATTCTTCGAGTCCTGCATCCAGAAATTCTTCTGGTGAAGTGAACCGATAAAAATCAAAGTGATATAAGTCTAATCTAGAAACTACATAAGGTTCAATCAAGGTGTATGTGGGACTTTTCACGCTGCCGGTGTGACCGAGGCCTCTGAGCAGGCCGCGCACCAGCGTGGTTTTGCCCGCGCCGAGGTCGCCTTGCAGGTAAATCACCAGCCCCGCCGCCATGGCCGGCACGAGCGCGGCGCCCAAAGCGAGGGTGTCGGCTTCATCGGCCAGATGCGTCTGCAGGCTGGGGTCGCTATCATCCGGGCTATGGACAAAATCGATCATCAGGAGGTCTCCGGGGCGGTGGGCGAAGCGCTGGACTGCGACGCGCTCGCGGCGCGGATTCGCGCGTGGGGCCTGGAGTTTGGCTTCGGCGAGGTCGGTATCACAGGCACTGAGTTGCCGGGCGCCGAGGCGGGTCTTGAGGCCTGGCTGGCGGCGGGTTTTCACGGCGAGATGGATTATATGGCCAAACACGGCCTGCGCCGCTGCCGCCCTGCGGAACTGGTGCCAGGTACCTTGCGGGTGATCACCGCACGTCTCGACTACTGGCCCGAGTCGGCCGACGCCGAGGCAGCGTTGAGCAACCCCGAGCGCGCCTACATTTCGCGCTACGCGCTCGGGCGCGATTATCACAAAGTGTTGCGTTTACGCCTCAAAAAGCTGGCCGAGCGCATCGCCGAAGAAGCGCCGCATGGATTTCGGGTATTCACGGACTCGGCTCCCGTCACCGAAGTCGCGCTCGCCACCGAGTCCGGTATTGGGTGGCGCGGCAAGCACACGCTGTTGATCAGCCGCGAGTCCGGCTCCTTCTTTTTTCTGGGCGAAATCTTTACTGACCTGCCGCTGCCAGTCGACCCGCCGGTGAGCGACCACTGCGGCGACTGCACCGCCTGCATCAGCGTTTGCCCGACTCAGGCGATCGTCGCGCCTTACAAGCTCGACGCGCGACGCTGCATTTCCTACCTCACCATCGAACTGCACGGGGCGATCCCCGAAGAATTCCGCCCGCTGATCGGCAATCGCGTCTATGGCTGCGATGACTGCCAACTGGTGTGTCCGTGGAACCGTTTCGCGCAGCGCACCGCCGAGGCGGACTTTGCTGTGCGCAACGGCCTGGATGCGGCCTCGTTGGTCGCACTGTTCGCGTGGACGGCAGAGGACTTCGAGTCGCGTATGCCGGGCAGCCCGATCTACCGCATCGGCCATGAGCGCTGGCTGCGCAACATCGCCGTCGGCCTCGGCAATGCGCCGGGCACGCCGGCGGTGCTTGCCGCACTGCAAGCGCGCGCCAACGACGCCTCCGAACTGGTGCGCGAGCATGTCGCCTGGGCGTTGGCGCAACACGCCGACCGCGCGGCGGCATCGGCGTAGAATGGCCGCTTTTTTGCGCAACTGAGCTCATGCCTGCTGACCGTTCCCTGCCCATTGGTGTATTCGATTCTGGCGTTGGTGGGCTGACCGTGGTGCGCGCGCTCATGGAGCGCCTGCCGCTCGAAAACATCGTCTACTTTGGTGACACGGCCCGTGTGCCCTACGGCATCAAGTCGGTCGCCACGATTGGCCATTACACCGAGCAGATCACCGACTTCCTGATGGCGCGCGGCGTGAAGATGCTGATCGTCGCCTGCAACACCATGGCCGCGGTGGCCGGCGATGTGGTGCGTCAAAAGGCCGGCGACGTGCCGGTGCTGGACGTGATCGACGCCGGCGCCCAGGCTGCCGTGGCCGGCTCGACCGGTCGTGCCATTGGCGTTATCGGCACGCCGACCACTATCAACTCCAATGCCTACGCGCGCCGTATGCACGCCCTCGACCCCAATGTGCGGGTCTATTCGCAAGCCTGCCCGCTGTTTGTGCCGTTGGTGGAAGAGGGCTGGCTCGACCATCCGGTCACCCGCATGACGGCGCTCGAATACCTCAAGCCGGTGCTCGCCGAGCATGTCGATTCGCTGGTGCTCGGCTGCACGCATTACCCGCTGCTCAAGTCGCTGCTGATGGACGTGGTCGGCCGTGATGTGCGCCTCGTCGACTCCGCCATCACCGTCGCCGAGCAAGCGGCGCAGACACTTTCCCGTCTGGATTTGGCCAACACGGGCGCGCAGCATTCGGCCACGCAGTTTTGCGTGACCGATATCCCGCTGCGTTTTCAAACCATTGGCGAACGATTTCTCGGTCGCTCGCTGGGCCAGATCGAACGTATCGACTGGTGAGCGTGGCGGCGTCAATTCACCGCAAAGCAATACAGCAGGCCATCGCCGCCGGTGCCCTGCAAGTCGCTCTGACTGCAACCGCGCGAGCCGTGTGAGCTGTTCCACGACTTTGACGGGGCGTCGTCCTTCAGGCCGAGACGGTCGTGGTGACCCACCATCGCGCTGCCCGCGCCACTGCTTGTCCAGTCGTTGCAGGTCTTGCCGGCGGCCAGCGTGCCGTCAGGATTCGAACCGGTCAGGATGTCGTGACGGTTGGGCTTGTCGCCCCGGCCGTTAATCACCGCGCCGGTTTCGGTCAGCGCGGTCTGCTTGGTCATTCCGTTCTGATCGCTGTGCAAGTCGGCCACACTGTTCGCAATACGATCGCCTTTGGCATTGACCCACGGGCCCTTGCCGATGCGGTCGCGCGCGTTCACGCCGGTGCTGCTCAGATAGGCATGCCAGGTTTTGCCGCCCGCGCCAGCGGCCGTTGCGAGTTTTTGGCAATGAGCGTCAGCCCCGGCCAAGCCGCCCAGGTTGGCCCCTTGACCCGGCCCGGCGCTGGTGACAAAAAAACTCATCCCGCCGTGTCCGGCCATGGTGCTGCAGCCGGCTATCAATACCGTGCCCAGCAATGCCAGTGTGGTCTTGTGGTTCATGCCGATCTCCTCCCGGTCGGCGCGCGATGCCCGCGCGCAGGCAGCAACGGCGATGTGTGACCGTTGCGTGAATGGAATCGCCATTCAGGTATAGAACATGAGCGGGGTGAGGGATATTCCCTGGTGAGTGGTCCGAGGCTTGTCTATTGGCGTTGGGGTGATCACGTTCGAGCCGACAAACCTCGGTGTCCTGTTTGCCAGGAGGCTTGCTGGTGGCATTGTGAAGCGCATATCACCAAACAATTTTCTTTTCGTTGCCCCAGCCAGACCGGTCTGTTGGAATGCCCTTAAACTCAATGCCTGCTCGAAAGCGGAAGGCGATACGACCTGCGTCTTGACCGCATTTTTGTGAATGAAAGGACAGGATGACGCCGCCAAAGTGCGATGGCTTGTCTTGTCCTTTATGCAGAAAAATATGCCCTCCAATGAGTTTTTCCGCGGTTTCTTCACTGACAACCCAATTGCCGCTCTCCCATTCTTTGTTCGTTTTATCTATGCAACGAAGATTCTCTTTGTGCTGTCCGCGTTCGATTAGATGAAGTTCGGGCATACATATCCAATACTAAAGATTCTTGTAGGGCGGTTTCTAGTCCGCGACGGGAATCAGCTCACCAGAGGTTGGTAGATTGAATTCCTTCGTGCGGAGCTACGCCCCGCGAGCCACCGCGCGCCCCGAATCCGCACACCACTCACTCCATGAGCCCGGATACAGCCGCCCGCCGGGTAGCCCGGCGACTTCCATCGCCAGCAGGTTATGGCAGGCGGTAACGCCCGAACCGCATTGGTGCACGATCTGTTGCATGTCGCGGCCTGCGACGAGGGTGGTGAATTCGCGGCGCAGTTGTTCTGCCGGTTTGAAGCGGCCATCCGGGCCGAGGTTATCTTTGAAGAAGCGGTTGATTGCGCCGGGGATGTGGCCGCCGACCGGGTCGATGGTTTCGTTCTCGCCGCGAAAGCGGTCGGGGCTGCGGGCATCGATGAGTAGCATGGCGTCGCTGCCTTTGTGGCGGTCCACATAGTTCACGTCGACCGCCAGTGGCTGGAGTTCGGCGTTGAAGCGGGTGGGCGTTGGCGTGGCGTTTTTCTGGCTGAGCAGGGCATTGGCCGAGCACCAGGCCTGGAAGCCGCCGTCGAGCACGGCCACGTTGCGATGGCCGAGCCAGTTGAGCAGCCACCACAGGCGGGCCGCGTACATGCCGCCGCCGTCGTCATAGGCGACGACCTGGCTGTCGCGGTTGATGCCAATTTCGCCGAGGCGTCGGGCAAGCGCGGCCGGGTCGGGCAGGGGATGACGCCCGTTGCTGCCGGTGCGCGGCCCGGACAGCTCGTCGTCCATGTGCAGAAAGTGCGCGCCGGGGATGTGCCCCTTGGCGTAGGCGGCGCGGCCGAAGTCGGGGTTGCCGAGGTCATGTCGGCAGTCGACCACCACCCATCCGGGCGTCTGCAGTTGATGGATCAGGCGCTCGGGGGTGATGAGTGTGCGCAGCGGCTCGCTCACGCGACGGTTTCCGCGTCGGTCAGCCAGGCGCGGGCGTCGAGCTCATCCGTGAAGACCTGCACATCGGCGTCGACAAACATCTGCGACACCCAGGCGCTCCAGGTGGCCCACTGGTCTTCGGTGATGACGGCGATCTTGCCGAAATCGTGCTTGTGTTCCCGGCTGTAGCGGATTTCTTCCCAGGCGACGTCGATGGTGAAGCCACTCATTTCGCGTAGGTCGATCAGCAGGTTGACCGGGCCTTCGAACTTGATCTTGTAATTGACCAGCTCTTCGAATTCTTTGTAGTCCGCGAGGGTGAATTCGCCGAAGACGGCGATGGCGACGAGTCCGTCCGAGTGCTCTTTGGTGATCATGCCATGCTCCTTTTGGGCAGAAGGCCTGTCTCTACTATAACGACCAGCCGGTGGGGCTTCAATCGCCGTGTGCAGGGTTTGGCGCCGGTGCGCGGGCGCGGGTGATGAGGATGCCACTGGCCATGATCATGCCGATGCCCAGCCATGCTGCGCCAGGCAGAACCTCGCCCCAGATGAGCATGCCGAACAGGCTGGCGAATATCACCGTGGAATAGGCCAGATTGGCCGCCACGATGGTGGCGCCGACGCGGTAGGCGCGGGTCATGGCCAGTTGCGCAGCGGTGCCGAATACTCCCACGCCGAGGATCAGCGCGGCGCCCGTGGCATCAGGCGCGGTAAAGCCGTCGCTGGCGAACACGAAGGGCAGGGCGCCCAGGCAGGTGACACACGAAAAGTAAAACACCGTGCGCGACTCCGGCTCGCCCGCGCGGCCGAGTTCTCGCACATTGATGTAGGCGAGGCTGGCGATCAGGCCCGAGGCCAGCCCGGCCACGGCGCCCAGCCATTGCTCCGGGGCGATGGTGGGGCGCAGCAGCACGACCACACCGAGAAAACCGAGTGCTACGGCGCCGATGGCCAGCGCGCGCAGCGGCTCGCGAAACCACAGGGCGAGCAGCAGTGCGACAAAAATGGGTGAGGTGTAATTAAGCGTGACTGCCGCGGCCAACGGCAGCAGGCTGATCGCAAAAAAGTAGCAGCCCAGCGCAATCGAGCCCGCCACGGCGCGGGTGAGCTGTAATCGCCAGTGCCGGGTGCGAAAAGGCGTGCCCTGGCTGCGCATGAACACCGCCATGAACAGCAAGCCGGCCAGACCGCGGTAAAAGGTCAGCTCGGCAATGCCCATGCGGTCCGCGCCGAGCTTGACGCATACGCCCATGCAGGCGAACAGCAAACTGGCGAGGATCATCCAAAAGGCGGGCATGGCATGGCGCGGTGCAACACAAAAACGCATTGAACCACAGGCCTTGCGTCACCGACAGGACGGTGCGCCGCGGCCCGGACAGTTTTGTCTGATTCCATGTCCGATGTGTTCGTGCCCGATGCGTCCGGGCTGACCATAATGCAGGCATGGAACTCGATCCCGACCGCTGCTATGACGCTTTTACCACCCATGATGCCCGCTTTGATGGCCGGGTGTTCGTGGGTGTGAGCTCGACCGGCATCTACTGTCGGCCGGTGTGCCGGGTGCGCACGCCGCGGCGGACCGTGTGCAGTTTTTATGTGAGTGCGGCGGCCGCCGAGGCCGCTGGCTTTCGCCCTTGCCTGCGCTGCCGGCCCGAGCTGGCGCCGGGGTTGTCGGCCATGGATGCGAGCGCCACGCTGGCGCACGCCGCGGCTGGCCTGATCGATGCGCACCTGGCGGACGATTTGTCGGTAACGTCGCTGGCCGGCAAGGTTGGCATCACCGATCGCCATCTGCGCCGCCTGTTTCGTGAACAATTTGGGGTTGCGCCGGCAGACTATCTGCGTACCCGCCGCCTGTTGCTGGCCAAGCGCCTGCTCACCGACACAGCGCTGCCCGTTACCGAGGTGGCGGCGGCCGCCGGCTTCGGCAGCTTGCGGGCACTCGAATCGGCCTTTCAGCGCAACTACCGCATGGTGCCGTCTGCGCTGCGTGGCAAGGTGCGGCAGATGGCGGGCGATGGCCTGCATTTCACTTTGGCTTACCGGCCGCCCTTCGATTTTGCGCGGCTGATCGACTTCCTTGCCGGGCGCACCATCCTTGGCGTGGAGCAGGTGGCCGATGGCGAATACCGTCGCACCGTGCGGCTCGACGGGCACCGCGGCTGGCTGCGGGTGCGCCCCGGCAAAACCGCGCTTGAGGTGACGCTGTCTCCGACCTTGTCGGCCGTGGTGCCCGCGGTGCTGGCCGGCGTGCGGCGGCTGTTCGACCTTGATGCCGATCCGTTGGCCGTGCTGCAAGCGCTCGGCCCGTTGTCCGAGGCCCGCCCCGGCTTGCGCCTGCCGGGCGCCTTCGACGGCATCGAGATGGCGGTGCGCGCGGTGCTCGGCCAGCAGATCACGGTCAAGGCCGCACGTACCCTGGCCGGGCGTTTTGCCGCGGCTTTTGGCGAGCCGATCGAGACGCCCTGGGCGGAGTTGAACACCGGCTTCCCCAGCGCCGAGCGTATCGCCGAACTCAGCATCTCGCAGATTGCCGAGCGCGGTGTCATCAGCCGGCGCGCAGAAGTCATCATCGCGCTCGCCGCGGGGGTGGCCGAGGGGCGGCTGATGCTCTCACCCGGCGCGCCAGTGCAGGAGACCATCGCCCAGCTTCAGGCCTTGCCCGGCATCGGCCCCTGGACGGCGCACTACATCGCCATGCGCGCGCTGGCCTGGCCGGACGCCTACCCCGACGGCGACTACGGCGTGCGCGCCGCGCTGGGCATGTGCAGCACCCGCGAGGCACGCCTCCAGGCCGAAGCCTGGCGGCCGTGGCGGGCCTACGCGGTCATGCATTTATGGGCTTCGCTGGGCGAAGCCGAGGAGACACCATCATGAACACCCCGCACTACGGATTGCGCTTTGATACTTCGCTCGGCGTATGCCAGGTGCGCGCCTGCGACGCCGGACTGCTCCGCGTTTGCTTTGACGAGGCGGCGTGCGATCTGCCGGCCAACGCGCTATGCCACGAGGCGGCGCGGCAAGTCGGCGCCTATCTGGGCGGCGAATTGAGTGTCTTCGACCTGCCGCTGGCGCCGCAAGGCACGCCATTCCAGCAGGCGGTGTGGTCTGCCTTGCTGGCACTGCCCTACGGCGCGACCACGCACTACGGTGCGCTGGCGGCTTCACTGGGCCGACCGACCGCCGCCCGCGCCATCGGTGCCGCCGTGGGCAAGAACCCGATTTGGCTGATCATCCCCTGTCATCGCGTCATCGGCCGCGACGGCTCACTCACCGGCTACGCTGGCGGCCTGCCGCGCAAGCGCGCGCTGCTGGATCTGGAGGCCGCGCATGCGACCGCGTGACACGTTTGATCTGTTCGTGCTGGCCGCGCTATGGGGCGCCAGCTTTCTGTTCATGCGTCAGGCTGCGCCCGAGTTCGGCCCGGTCGGGCTGATCTTCATCCGCGTACTGTTCGCCGCGCTGTTTCTGCTGCCGATCATCGTCTGGCGCGGTCAGTGGCGCGAACTCATTCAACATGCCTGGCCGCTGACCGTGATCGGCATCCTCAACTCGGCGCTGCCCTTCGTGTTGATCGCCTGGGCGTTGCTCTCGCTCACCGCCGGCTTCGCTTCCATCGTGAACGCCACCGCGCCACTGTGGGCGGCCGTGGTGGCGTGGTTGTGGTTTGGCGAACGGCTCACCAAATGGCGCGCGGCCGGTCTGGCGATCGGTTTCATCGGCGTGGGCGTGCTGGTGTCGGGCAAGGCCGGCTTTCATGGTGAGCACATCGCGCTGTCGGTGTTGGCCAGCCTGCTCGCCACGCTGTCGTATGGCGTGTCGGCCAACTACACCAAGCGCTACCTCACCGGCGTGTCCTCGCTCGCGATCGCCACCGGCGGTCAGACGGCTGCGTCCATTGCGCTCGCGCCTCTGGCCTGGTGGCTATGGCCCAGCGGCCCGATCAGCCTCGGCGCCTGGGGCGCCGCTGCGGTGCTGGCCGTGGCCTGCACGGCTGTTGCCTACATTCTGTACTTCCGCCTCATCGCCAACATCGGCCCGGCCCGCGCCATCGCCGTCACCTTTCTGATTCCCGCCTTCGGCATGGGCTGGGGCGTGCTGATCCTCGACGAAGCCCTCGGCCTGCGTATGCTCGCCGGCGCCGGGGTGATCCTGGCCGGCACCTCGCTGGCGACCGGTTTGGTCGATGGCGAGAAGCTGCGGCGCTGGGCGGTGAAGCTGGGCTTGCGGACGGCGTGACCGCGGGTGTTGCCGATGCGCGTGAAAAGGGCCGCATGTGGCGGCCCTGACATTGGATCTTGCTGAATCACATTCCAAGCACTTTCATGGCCTTGGCGAGTGTGTCGACGGATTCCTGATGCTTGCCGGCCTTGTGCAGGGTTTCGCCTTCGGCGCGCCAGGTTTTGACCTGTGCCATTTGTTCCGCCGCGAGTTGCGGGTTTTTGGACATGGCTTCGTCAATTTTCTTCATGTCGGCGGGGCAGTGAAATGCCCAAGCGCCGGTGGAGATGGCAAAGAACGTTGCGGCCAGTACGGTTTTGATTTTCATGATGTCTCCTTGGGGGCGCAGCCTGGGGCCACGTCAATACCAAGCTAGTCGTTGCAGTGGGCTGGTGCCAGAACAAAAAAGTAAGTTTGATTGTGTGCTTCGTCTGGCAGTGCCCCAGCGTTCAGGCGCTGCACTGCGCGCAAGGGCTATGGCATCAAGGAGTGATGCGTGGATTATCAATCATTCGCTTTCTTGATCGGATTGCCCTGCAAGAGTGGTGTGGGCGGCGGCATCGTGGCGGTGGTGCCGGGCGAGTTGGCCTTGTGTGTGTGGTCGCCGGGGCTGGGCAGCACGGGCAACTCGGTGGTGGGCATGCGTGCCCTGGAATTGTTTGTGGCGAAAACCGGCTTGTCGGTGTTCTAAGCGAGTCCGCGTGCATTCGCCCCGATCGGGCTGGCAACAGGTAGACTTGCTGCCTTGCCTCCGTTCAGCGTCACGATCCATCACCCATGTCACCTGCCAGCCGTGCCGATGCTTTTGCTGTTCTCGATCTCGCCCCCGGCGCCTTGCCGGCCGAGATCAAGCGCGCATTCCGCCGCCTGGCCATGCAGTGGCATCCGGATCGCAACAACGGTCACGGTGCGGCGGAGCGGTTTCGGCAGATCAAGGCGGCGCACGATTATCTGGTGCGCGGCGATGAGGACGGCGAGGCTGACACTGCCGCCGACGCCAACAGCGCGCCCGCCCGCGGCCCCGATCAGCAAGAAACCCTGTGGCTTGATATCGAAGAGGCCATCTTTGGTGGCGTGCATGTGCTGGAGCTTGAGCGCCCCGAAGTCTGCGGCGATTGCGCAGGCTCCGGGCGGATTACGCTGGCTTCGTCACGCATGTGCGCGTGCTGTCGCGGCAGCGGCCGGGTGCGCAGCAAGAGCGGGCTCGACCATTGCGATGCCTGCGGCGGCCGCGGCTACAGCGCGGAGGTGCGTTGCGAGACCTGCGACGGAACGGGCGAGACGCGCTCGGGGCGCAAGGTGCGTGTGACTGTGCCGGCCGGTATGTGGCCGGGGCGGCGTCTGCGCCTGGCGGGCAAGGCTGCGGCGGTGGGTGATTTGCCGCCGGGCGACTTGTTGCTGCAGAGCCAGTTGCGGCTTCATGGCTTGTTTTCCCTGCGCGGAGACGCGCTGGAAGTGACTGTGCCAGTGCCTTTGTTTGATTTGTTGGCCGGCAGCGTGGTGGCGGTGCCAGTGCCGGGCGGCGAGACCGAGATGGTGAGCGTAGCGGCGGGCACTGCCAGCGAAACCCGGCACACGCTGGTCGGTCACGGGCTGCCTTTGCGCAGCGGCGGGCGCGGTGATTTGAGCGTACTGCTGCAACCGGTGCTGCCCGAAAAACTTGGCAAGACCGATCTTGACGCCTTGCGTGTGCTGCAGGCCACTTTGGCCGGGCGTGAATCCCGCCTCTATCCGGATCTGACCGCGTGGCGGGCGCAGTGGCTCAGGGCGGAGCCAAAGAAAGGCGGTCGCAAGTCACGTAAAACACGTTCTTGAAACCGCCGCTCGGGCGGATATGCAAAAACACCGGATCGGCCGTGAGGCGTTCCGGTGTTTTTTTGGTGGAGCCAGGCTTATCGACGACGGTGCGCGATCAAGCCCATCAGGCCGAGGCCGGCCAGCAGCATGGCGTAGGACTCAGGCTCGGGCACGGCAGCCGCGATGCCGTAGTTGATGCCGGCGATGGAGTGGAGCGAGACGCTGGGTGCAGCAGCCATGGCAAAGCTGGTGGTGTTGCTGAAGTCTGCAATGCCACCGTTGGTGGCATTGACTGAAAAGCTGGCAATGATGCCGTAGGTCTTGCCATATTCAAAATCGAAGCTGGACTGGAAGCTGTCATCCACGGTCACCAATTGGCCGCCGCTGATGCTGCGAGTGTCGGCGGCAAGCAGCAAGGGGTTGGACAGGCTGTAGCTGCCGTTGACATCGGTCGCGTCGTAGAGCGCGATGTTCAGGTCGTAGCCGGCGTTGCCGATGCTGGTGCCGGTGAGGGTGCCGGTCAGGAGCGCGGTGAGACTCGCCGTGCCCATGCCGCTGCCGCCCGAGAACGTGATGAAGTCAGTCAGGCTGGCGGTGGCCAGGGCATTTGCCGTACCGCTGCTGCCGCTTGTGGTGGGGTAAGTGGTGCCGGCAAAGGCGGACAGCGCCGTGTTGTCGAGCTTGGCGCGGGCTTCGAATCCATAGCCATTCTTGTCTGCGGCAACTGAAACCAGGTCTCCGAGCGTGTCTGACTCTGTCATGTCGAGCTGGCTCGACTTGGGGCCTTGCGTGTAGCTATAGCCACCGGATGCAGTACTGGTGAGCTCTACCGTAGGCAGCGCCCATGCCGACGGTGCGGCGATGGCGAAGCTGATGGCGAGAATGGTGAGTGGGGGTGAATGCATGGTGCGTCTCCTGGAGACAAGGGAAGTCGGGCATTTGTGTTCGATGCCACGTTGAATCGATCAGCCTGTGCAGGTATATCACTGCATCAGTCAGCAAAGACATTGTCATCGATTGGAAATTGAAACGGAATATTTGTAAGCGCCGTCGGCTTGCACCTGGCTTGCCGCTCCCGCCGGATCCGACCGGGGTAGCCGCGGTTTGGCTGCGTCGAGGCTGAAGGCCTTGCCGATAAAGAGAGGCACGCGTCGGACGTCACATCAATTACCAGTCGAGATGCCAGCGTGGCACGGTCTGTGCCGTACGCCGGCGCGGATGATGTCCTGTCACAAATGATGAGCGAGTGATGGTTATGGGGGGGCTCGCGTGCTGCTTGCGCTTTGTGCCGAAGGCCGCTGCGTTACACTCCGCGCTTAGCCCGACGTCCGGCGCCGGGCGCCAGTCCTCGAGAGGTGTACATGGCTACGCTCGGTTCGATTGTCATCGCGCTCGTCGCGCTGATCCACGTCTATATACTGGTGCTCGAGATGTTTCTGTGGGACAAGCCTGCGGGCTTGCGGGCGTTTGGCCTGACGCTGGACGCGGCGCGAGCGTCCAAAGTGTTGGCCGCTAATCAGGGGCTGTACAACGGCTTTCTCGCCGCCGGCCTGATCTGGGGGCTCAACCTCGGGGCGGAAGGCGGGGCGGTGAAAGTCTTCTTTTTGCTCTGTGTGCTGATCGCCGGGGTGTATGGCGCGGTGACCGCGAGTCGGAAGATTCTCTATGTGCAGGCTTTGCCTGCGGCGCTCGGGCTGGTGTTGCTGGGGCTCTCGTAGGGCTCGGTCGGCCCTGGCCTTACGGGCAGGCGCGCATCCGGCTTTCCACCTCGCGATAGGAGGCGGGTGAGTCGATGCTGGCGTGCGCCGCGCCGACGCTGGCGTCCAGTTGTGTCAGCAAGGGCGCGATCCGTGTCTTGATCTGTACTGACAGGCCGTGTTGCATGGCCTGCCGGGAGGCAAAGTACAGCGGCTTGGGCGGCCCCTGACGGAGGCGGGTTTCGATCAGGCGGGCGCCGGCCCGGTAGTGATTGCGCCAGATCGCCACATGTTGCTGCTCGTGCGCGCCGACCACTCGGCGCTGGCACGCCGTTGTCAGTTCGCGCGCCAGCGAGACGGTCATCTCCGAAAACCCCAGATGCAGCGTGATGTCCGGCACGGCACAGACTCGCCCGTCGGTGTCGACAAGTGCCCGGGCGGTCACTTCCAGCCGGCTCTGCGGTGTGGCATGGGTGACGCCGAGCACGCTGTGATTCCGGCTCGCGGCGGCGCCTGAGCGACGCCCGAGTGCGGCGGTGTCGTGGCGATTGTCATACGCGACGGGGTGGTCCTCGAACACCACGCGCACGCTCGCGGCTGCTGCCAGGGCGTTGCAGCGTGCGGCGAAGTCGGGGGATGCGGCGCTGGCAGGCAAGGCCAGCAGAGCGGCAATGAGCACGAGGCGATGCCTTGGTCTCAAGGCGAACACCGGAAGGAGAGATCGCCGCGGGGCACGGCCGAGCAATGACATTGGGTTGGTGTTTCGAGTGATGGGTTGAGGTGGGGCAGGGCTTGATCTTAGCGGATCCGTATGGTGTCGTTGCGACGTGATGAATCGGGAAACGTGGGGCGTGCCTGCGTATCGTCGTCGGTACGGGCGCGCCCAGATTTATTTGATGTGTGTTGTAAATAACCGACACCACACGGTTTTTTCGGGTGATAGCGTCGCGCTTCTCAAAACCAATAGTGGAGACAGCGATGCCTAAAACCCTGATTGAGCCTTTCCGGATCAAGAGCGTAGAGCCGATCCGCATGACCACCCGCGAGCAGCGCGTCGATTTGCTCGAAGCGGCCCGACTGAATGTCTTCAAGCTGCACGCTGAAGACGTGCTGATCGACTGGCTGACCGATTCGGGCACCGGCGCGATGTCATCCCGCCAATGGGGCGCGATCATGGAGGGAGATGAGAGCTACGCCGGTGCGCGCAGTTTCTATCGGCTCGAACAGGTGATCCAGGACATCACCGGCATGCGCCATTTCGTGCCGACGCATCAGGGGCGCGCGGCGGAGAAGGTGCTGTTCACTGCGACCTGCAAGCAGGGCGATCTGGTGCCCAACAACTGCCACTTTGATACCACCCGCGCCAACCTTGAGTTTCTCGGTGTCGAGGCGGTCGATCTGGTGATCGCCGAAGGCTTGCAGCCGGCGCTGGTGCATCCGTTCAAGGGCAATATCGATCTGCTCCGCGTTGAGGCCATGCTCAAGGCGGAGGGCGAGCGTATCCCCTTCGGCATGCTCACCGTGACCAACAACACCGGCGGCGGCCAACCGGTGTCGATGGCTAATATTCGTGCTTACGCCAAGTTGCTCAAGCAGTACGGCAAGCCCTTCATCATGGACGTCTGCCGCTTCGCCGAGAATGCGATGTTCATCAAGATGCGTGAGGTGGGTTACGAAAACACCTCGGTCCGCGATATTGCCAAAGAGATGTTCTCTTATGCCGACGGTGCGACGATGAGCGCCAAGAAGGACGGCATGGTGAATATCGGCGGTTTCATCGTGCTGCGCGACGACCGGTGGATGGATGATGTGCGCAACACATTGATCATGACCGAGGGCTATCCGACTTACGGCGGCCTGGCCGGGCGCGATCTTGAAGCGCTGGCGGTGGGCCTGGCAGAAGGGCTGGACGAGGACTATCTGCGTTACCGCCTGCGTACTGCCGAGTATCTGGGCGAGCGGTTGGCGTCGGCCGGCGTCGGCTTTGTCAAGCCGACGGGTGGTCACGCGGTCTATCTTGATGCGCGCACGGTGCTGCCGGACATGCCAGTGGAGCACTACCCGGCGTGGGCGCTGTGTAATGCGCTGTATCTCGAAGGAGGCATTCGCGGCGTCGAGATCGGCTCGGTGATGTTCGGCAAACGGCTGGACGACGGCACCGAGACCTTCCACAAGATGGAACTGGTTCGCCTGGCCTTTCCGCGGCGGATGTACACCCAGTCGCATTTCGATTACGCGGCCGAAGTGATTGAAGAGGTCAAAGCCCGAGCGGCCGACATCCGGGGGGTGCGCATTGTGAAGCAGCCGAAGTTTCTGCGCCACTTCACCGCGGATTTTGCGTGGGTGAACACGCCTTAAAGATACCGGTCTGAGAGTGGTTGCTCGCCGCTGGGGGTGACCCCCGGCGCGTGGGTTGCCTTATGCGTTGTCGTCGGCGTGTTGAACGAACAACACGTCGCACTGCTGCATTGCGCAGTCGCGGTAGAAGCGCTTGAGTTGCAAAAACTGGCGGGCGACGCTGCCTTTGTCGATGGCGAGTGGCGCTTCTTGGTCGGCGGGAGTCGTGTCGCGACGGTTGATGGCTTTGGCGAGCATGCCGGGGGCGACAGCGTCGATACGGTCGGCGATTTCGGGCAGACGATACGCCGGGATATAGCGCGCTGCTGCGGCGTTGGGGATGCTCAGCGGTTGGCCGCCGATGGCCTCACGCAGATCGAGGCGCTCGCACAGGGCGGCCAGGCCGTCGCCAGCGTCGGCGAGATCGAGTTGTGCTTTGGCCGCGATGGGGTGGGTACCGCTCACAAATTGCGCCAGATCGTCGCGCGTGCGGATGCGACTACCGAAAACTTTGGGCGGCAGGGCATGGAAGACGCCACGGATGGTCACGGTGAGTATCTCTCGGTCAAAAGCCGTAGTTTAGTGGCTGCGGTGCGATGGCGTGCGTGCCGAATTCCACCGTCGGGTGCACTTGCGTGACGGCCGGCACGTTCAGGCGTGGTGGCGTCGCCTGGTGGGCCGGGCTTTGCCGGGGTGTGGCGCCGGCTTGTGGGGGAGGCCGAGCGCGGCGCGGGAGAGCCGGTCGGCTGTCTGGTTGCGATGCCGGGGGATCCAGCGGAATTCGACATGCGCGAAGCGGCTCGCCCAGTCTTGCACCTGAGCGATCAGCGTGACCAGCCGTGGTACGGCGGTGTGGTCCAGGCCCGCTCCGTGGCGCACCGCGAAGTCGCTGTCGCCGGTGAGGATGAGGTGTCGGGCGCCAGCGGCGTGTGCGTGGGTGAGCGCGAGGCAGACCGCCTGAAGCTCCGCTTCGTTGCTGCAGCCGGTGCCGTCGCCGCGGGTCGAGAACTCGGTTTGCGCGCCGTCGGGCGATTGCAGCACCACGCCAAGGCCGAGTTTGCCGGGGTTGGGCGCGGCGGCGCCGTCGAACCAGGCGTGCCAACAGGCGGGCGAGTCGGAGGTGTCAGGCGTTGGATCAGCGGGCACTGCGGTGGCTCGATGGGTGGCGTGAGCGCCCATCTTGCCACCGCCCGCGGGGTGATGCTACACCGCGTCAGCAGGGTGTCAGCCAGTGTGCGTGGGTCGTGTCTTCGCCACGCACCGTCGCGAAGAATCGGTGCTGCAAGTCCTGCGTGATCGGGCCGGGCTGGCCGCTGCCGACGCGACGGCGGTCGACTTCCACCACCGGCGTCAACTCGGCCGCCGTGCCGGTGAAGAACACCTCGTCGGCGACGTACAACTCGTCGCGGGTGATTCGGCGGGCGGTGATTTCCAGCCCGGCGTCGGCCGCCAGCGCGTGGATGGTGCGGCGCGTGATGCCGTCGAGCGCCGAGGTGATTTCAGGCTCGTAGAGTTTGCCGCGTTTGACCACAAACACGTTCTCGCCGGGCCCCTCGGCGACGAAGCCGTCGGTGTCGAGCAGCAGGGCTTCGTCGTAGCCTTCCTGCCGCGCCTCGCGACAGGCGAGGATGGAGTTGGTGTAAGTGGACACCGACTTGGCGCGGCACATCTGCACGTTCACGTGATGGCGGGCAAAACTGGCCACCTTGACGCGGATGCCCTTGTCCAGGCCGTCGGCGCCCAGATAGGCGCCCCAGGCCCAGGCGGCGATCATCACATGGACCTCGGTGCCGACCGGATCGACACCGGCCTTTTCGGCGCCAAGAAACACCAATGGGCGGATGTAGCCGCTCTCGAGTCCGTTCTTGCCGATGGCGTCGATGCAGGTCTGGCGCAGTGTGGGGGCGTCGTAGGGCATCTCCAGGCCAAGGATCTTGGCAGAATCGAACAGGCGTTCGATATGCTCGTCCAGCCGGAAGATGGCCGGGCCGTTGGGGGTGGCGTAGGCGCGGATGCCCTCGAAGCAGCCCAGGCCGTAGTGCAGGGTGTGGGTCATGGCGTGCACCCTGGCGTCGCGCCAGGGCGTCCATTGCCCGTCCATCCAGATCCAGCCGTCGCGGTTTTCCATACTCATGATGTGCGTCCTCAAAATACTTTGAATGAACCGGCAAAGCCTTGCCGGCAGGACGTCCGTTGTGCGGTGCGGTGGCCCGATGGGGTGCCGGTGGCCGGGTGGGCGAGGGCGTGATCGGGCGGTGAGGCGATGGGCTTAGCTTGGGGCTGGGTGTGGCGGTACTCAAACGAAAAGCACGGTGCTATGAATGAATGAGATTCATCTGTCTGCGGTGCTGTGTGTTTCGCCGGCCAAGCGAATCCGCTATCGTCGGAGTCGTCGGCGTGCATGTCGGCCGGCGGTGCGGACAAACCTGGAGCGGGCGCGGCCGGAAATTCCAAAAGGAGTCATCCATGGATTACATCCTCGCGCTCGATCAGGGCACCACCAGCTCCCGCGCGATGCTGTTCGATGCCGACGCACGCATGTGTGGCCTGGCGCAGCAGACGTTTGCGCAGCATTTTCCGCGGCCCGGCTGGGTTGAGCATGACGCGAGCGAGATCTGGCAGACCCAGCTGGACTGCGCGCGACAGGTGTTGTCCGACGCCGGGGTGCCGCCGGGTGCGGTGCGCGCGGTGGGGATCACCAACCAGCGCGAAACCACCGTGCTGTGGGATCGCGCCAGCGGCCAACCCGTGGCGCCGGCCATCGTCTGGCAAGACCGGCGCACCGCCGAGGTGTGCGACCGCCTGCGTGCCGAGGGGCATGCGGACTTGATTCGCGCGCGCACCGGGCTGGAGCTGGACGCGTATTTTTCGGCCACCAAACTCGCGTGGCTACTCGACACCGTGCCGGGTGCGCGTGCACGCGCGGCGGCGGGCGAGCTGGCCTTTGGCACCATCGACAGTTGGCTGGTGTGGCGCCTCACCGGCGGCGCCCGTCATGTGACCGACGCCAGCAACGCGGCGCGGACCATGCTGTACGACATTCACCGCCAGCAGTGGGACGACGATTTGCTCGCGCTGTTCGACATCCCACGCGCCGTGCTGCCCACCGTGGTTGCCACCAGCGGCGTGCTGGGCGAATGCGCGTCGGCCGTGCTGGGCGCGGCGATCCCGATTGCCGGGGTGGCGGGCGATCAGCAGGCGGCCACGTTTGGGCAGGCCTGTCTTGCGCCGGGCATGGCCAAGAACACCTACGGCACGGGCTGCTTTCTGACGCTCAATACCGGCCGCGAGCCGGTGGAGTCGCAGCATCGTTTGCTCACCACCATTGGCTGGCAACGGACGGAGGGCACCGACTACCTGCTCGAAGGCAGCGTGTTCATGGCCGGCGCGGTGGTGCAGTGGCTGCGCGACGGGCTCGGTGTGATTCGCTCGGCGGACGAGATCGAAGCGCTGGCGGCGCAGGTGAGCGACAGCGGCGAGGTGGTGATGGTGCCAGCCTTTGCCGGCCTCGGCGCGCCGCACTGGGACGCCTACGCGCGTGGCAGTCTGATGGGCATGACGCGCGGCACCACCGCCGCCCACATCGCCCGCGCCGCGCTGGAGGCCGTTGCGCTGCAAAACCTGGACGTGCTCACCGCCATGGCCGCCGATGGCGCCGAGGTCATGGAGTTGCGAGTCGATGGCGGCATGACCCGCAACAACTTGCTCATGCAGTTACAGGCCGACCTGCTCGGTGTGCCGGTGCTGCGCCCCAGGCAGACCGAAACCACGGCGCTGGGTGCGGCGTTTCTGGCCGGGCGGGCGGTCGGGGTGTGGCCGGACGACGCGGCCATTGCCGCGCACTGGCAGCTCGATCGAGCGTTCGAGCCGAACGCCTCGGCCGACTGGCGCGAGGCTTTGCTGGCGCGCTGGCACAAAGCCATCGAGCGCAACCGGGGCTGGGCCGATGGCGCCTGACGATATCAAACTCGCACCCCCCGCATTGACGCGACCGGCGCTGCTGGCCGCCGCGCAGTCGGTTGAGCAGTGGGATGTGATCATCATCGGTGGCGGCGCCACCGGCCTGGGCGCGGCGGTGGATGCTGCCAGCCGCGGCTATCGCACGCTGCTGCTGGAGGCGCACGACTTCGCCAAGGGCACCAGTTCGCGCTCGACCAAGCTGATTCATGGCGGGGTGCGCTATCTTGGCCAGGGCCGGATTGGTCTGGTGCGCGAGGCGCTGGTTGAGCGCGCGCGTTTGCTCAAGAATGCGCCGGCGCAGGTCACGCCGCTGCGCTTCGTGGTGCCGGTCTACCGCCGCTGGGACCAGCTCAAGCTGCGCGTCGGTCTCACCGCCTACGAATGGTTGGCCGGGCGCTACAGCCTGGGGCGGGTGCGTGGCCTGTCGGTGGCCCAGACCCGTGCGGCGCTGCCCAACGCCCGGCCCGAGGGGCTGCTCGGCGGGGTGGAATATTTCGATGGACAGTTTGACGATGCCGGCCTGGCCATCGCCCTGGCGCAGACCGTGTTCGACCACGGCGGCACGGCGCTCAACTATGCGCCGGTGACCGACCTGATCGAGACGGACGGGCGCATCACCGGCGTGCGCGGGCATGATGAAATCACCGGTCAGGCTTTGGAATTCACGGGCCGTGTGGTGATCAACGCCACCGGCGTGTGGGCCGACGACATCCGCCGCATGGCCATTCCCGATGCGCCACCCATGCTCGCGCCCAGCCAGGGTGTGCATGTGGTGGTCGATGCCGACTGGCTGCCCGGCGACACCGCGCTGCTGGTGCCCGAGACCGATGACGGCCGGGTGCTGTTCATGATCCCCTGGCAGGGCAAGGTGCTGCTCGGCACCACCGACACCCCGCGCGACGACATTCCGCTCGAACCGCAGGCGCAGGCCGCGGAGATCGACTTCATCCTGCGCACCGCCGCGCGCTATCTGCTACGCGCGCCCGGCCGTGCGGATATCAAGAGCGTGTTCGCCGGACTGCGCCCGCTCATCGCCGCCGACCCCGACGCGCCGCGCAGCGAGCTGTCGCGCGAGCATGTGATCCGTGTCTCGCCGCAGGGGCTGATCACCATCGCAGGCGGCAAGTGGACGACGTATCGGCAGATGGCCGAAGAGGTGATCGATCGTGCGGCGCGTGAGGCCGGTTTGAGCGCACGCGTCTGCCGCACTGCCGATCTGCCGCTGCACGTCGACCTTGTGCTCGCGGCTGGCGAACGCCTGCATCCGCGTCTGGCGTTGACCGAAGCGCAGGTGCGCCACGCGGCGAGCGCGCAGTTTGCGCTGGCCGTCGAGGACGTGCTCGCCCGGCGCAGCCGCGCGTTGTTTCTGGACGCTGACGCGGCCCGCGCCGTGGCGCCCGATGTGGCGCGCATCCTGGCCGATGAACTCGGCCGCGATGCCGACTGGTTGGGCGCGCAGATCTCCGATTTCGCCGCGCTGTCTGCCGCTTATCTCCCTGCGCCTGACGGATCGCCGACACGCTGAGTCGGCGCCGCGTTCCGACATTTTTTCGGCGTACCGCGCAGTCGGAAATCTCGACCCGAGTTGCCTGGTTGGCGCAAAACACGAGGCATCCCGTCTGCGCTCGCTCACAGGCTGGCTCGGATGCTGGCAGCAGGCCAATCGGCGCGGCTCCGCCCGGCGGTGACACCGCGGAAAACGGGCGCCCGCACCATGTATCGGCTGAAGGTGGACAGTGTTTCGGCGCCTGCCTAAGCTGAATTCTGATCCATCACATGCCGTCGATGACTGAGCCGTGAGTAGCCTTTGGCGCCTGTGTTTCGAGCTGGGCGGCGTGCCAATCGGAGGTGCGATCATGGATGCCGAATACGATCTGTTGATTCGTGATGGGTGGGTGGTCGACGGCCGCGGCGGCGAGCCCGTCCAGGCCGATGTGGCGGTGGCAGGCGGGCGCATCCGCGCCGTTGGCAAGCTCACCGGTGCGTCGCGCGAGGTCATCGACGCCACCGACCATATCGTGGTGCCGGGCTTCGTCGACATCCACACCCACTACGACGGTCAGGTGAGCTGGGAGAGCCGGCTGGTGCCCTCGTCCTCGCATGGTGTGACCACGGCGGTGATGGGCAACTGTGGCGTTGGCTTCGCCCCGTGCCGGCCCGAGCAGCACGAGCTGCTGATCCAGCTGATGGAAGGGGTCGAAGACATCCCGCATCCGGTGCTGGTCGACGGTCTGCCCTGGGCCTGGGAGAGCTATCCCGACTACCTCGATTTCCTCGCCGCGCGGCAGTACGACATGGACATCTGTGGCTATGTCCCGCATGCGCCGGTGCGGGTGTACGCCATGGGCCAGCGCGGCGCCGACCGCGAGCCGGCCACGGCGGACGACCTGGCGGCGATGGCGCGCATCGTGGCCGAGGCGGTGCGCGCCGGGGCGATGGGCTTTTCCACCTCGCGCACCTTCTTCCACCGCTCCAGCGACGGGCGCTCCACGCCCAGCTTCGAGGCCGCCGAGGCCGAACTGATGGCGCTCGGCGGCGCGCTGCGCCAGGAAGGGCGTGGCGCGATGCAGCTGATCACCGATTTCGATGCGCCGGAGGCGACGCTCGATTTGCTGCTACGCCTGGTCAAAGCCGCCGGCCGGCCCTTGTCGGTGTCGTTGCTCGAGGGCACCTACGGGCCGATGACCCTCGACTGGCGCACGGTGCTCGACCGCTTCGCGGCGGCCGGCGCCCAGGGCCTGCCGATCAAGGCCCAGGTGCTGAGCCGGGCCATCGGCGTGATGCTCGGCCACGAGCTGACGCTCAACACCTTCTACACCTGCGACTCCTACAAACCGCTCGCTGCGCTGCCCTTCGAGGAACGCATCCGTGCGCTGCGCCAGCCCGAGATGCGCGCGCGCCTCCTCGCCGAAGCGGCCGATCCCGATCCAACCATCGTGCTCGGGCGGCTGGCGCGCGAGTTCGACCACATGTTCCTGCTCGGTGATCCGCCCGACTACGAGCAGCCCTTCGAGAACAGCATCGCCGCGCGCGCTGCGCGGCTCGGCGTGAGCCCCGAAGCGCTGGTCTACGACCTGATGCTCGAGCGCGACGGGCGCAACAACCTGTATGTGACGCTGTGCAACTACGAGCACGGCTCGCTCGAATCCTCGCGCGAGATGATGCAGCACCCCGGCGCCGTGCTCGGCCTGGGCGACGGCGGCGCGCACTGCGGCACCATCTGCGACGGCAGTTACCCCACCTTCATGCTGACGCACTGGGTGCGCGACCGGCAGCGCGGCGCGCGGCTGCCCTTGCAGGACGTGATCAAGTGGCTCAGCCACGACACCGCGCAGGCGGTCGGTCTGTGCGATCGGGGCGTACTTGCCCCCGGCTACAAGGCTGACATCAACGTCATCCACCCCGGCCGCCTGACCCTGCATGCGCCTGAAGTCGCCCACGACCTGCCCGGCGGCGGGCGGCGCCTGGTGCAGCGCGCCGACGGCTATGCCGCCACTGTGGTTGGCGGCACCGTGGTGTATCGCGACGGGCAGCCCACCGGTGCGCTGCCGGGCCGGCTGGTGCGCGGCGCGCAGGTGGCACCAGTGCACTGATGCCGTCCGGCCGGTTTGCCGAAACGGGCTAGCGGCCTGCGCGGCGGCGTTTCTATAGTTGGTGCATGGAAAATGTTGTGTTTCGCGCCGGCGCGGGGCGGCCATGAACACGGGCAGCCGGCGCCAGTTCCTCGGCCAGTGCGCCAGCCTGCTTGGCTCGGGCAGCGTCATGGCCGCGCTGCTGGCTACGGCCACCCGGCAGGCCGAGGCTCTGCCGGCTTGGGCGCTGCGCCCGCCCGGCGCGCTCGCGGAGGATGATTTTTCGGCCGCATGCCTGCGCTGCGGCCTGTGTGTGCAAGCCTGCCCCTTCGACATCCTGCATCTGGCCCGGCTGGGCGATGACGTCACGCTTGGGACGCCGTATTTCGTCGCCCGCCAGCGTGCTTGTGAGATGTGCGTCGACATCCCGTGTGCTGTTGCCTGCCCCACCGATGCGCTTACCGCGCCAGCGCAGGGTATCAACGCGGCGCGCATGGGCCTGGCGCGCATGACGGGGCCGGACACCTGCTACAGCATCAACGGCACCGCGCAGTGTGGCGCCTGCTACCTGGCTTGTCCGATCAAGGATGCAGCGATCACCATGGAACGGCGCAGCGCGGGCCGCCGGGTGTATTTCGAGCCGACCGTGAATGCTGCCAATTGCACCGGCTGTGGCAAGTGCGAAGAAGCCTGCGTGACGCAGGAGGCGTCGATCAAGGTGTTGCCGCTCGCCCTGGCGCGGCACGATCACGCCGGCCCGCTGCCACGTCGAGGTGCGTGATGGCGCGTCGTCATTGGCTGGCCCGGCATCGCTGGCTGCTGCTTCGGCGATTCAGCCAATTGGGTTTGTTGGCCGCGTTTCTGGCCGGGCCGTGGTTCGGGGTGTGGATGCTGCGCGGCAACCTGGCCTCGAGCGTGGTGCTCGACACCATTGCGCTCACCGATCCGCTGGTGTTGTTGCAGGCGCTGGTCGCCGGGCATGGCGCGCAGATCGCGGCGCTGTCGGGGGCGGCGCTGGTGCTGTTGGCGTACGCGTTACTCGGCGGGCGCAGCTATTGCGCCTGGGTGTGCCCGCTCAACCTGGTCACCGATCTGGCGGCCGGGTTGCGCCGGGCGATGGGCCTGGGGCGTGGTTGGCAGATGCGGCGGCGGACGCGGTGGGTACTGCTGGGCGCCATTCTTGTGGCGTCATGGGTATCGGGCAGCATCGTGTGGGAGCTGCTCAACCCGATCACCGTGCTGCAACGGGGCATCGTCTTCGGCATGGGTGCGGGCTGGGTGCTGATTGTGGCGGTGTTTGCCTTTGATCTGCTGGTGAGCGCGCATGGCTGGTGCGGTCATGTGTGCCCGGTCGGTGCATTTTATGGGCTGGTCGGCAAGGTGTCGGTGTTGCGGGTCAACGCGGCCCGGCGGGCGCAATGCACCGACTGCGGCGACTGCTTTCGTATCTGCCCAGAGCCGCAGGTGATTGCGCCGGCGCTCAAACCCGCTGATCCGAACGGCTCACCGGTCATTCTCAGCGGCGATTGCCTCAACTGTGGGCGCTGCATCGATGCGTGTGATGAGGACGTGTTTGCGTTCGGCTCGCGCCGGGTGGTTCGCATCGCTGCGGAAGGCGCCAAGGTGTAGATACGGCGCGCTATCGGACGCGCCTTATCCATGGACTCCGCCATGCCTCGGAACCGAACTCGTGCCACAACGGTTTTGCGACGACGACCGTGTGGCCTCTCCTAGGCGCCTGCCAATGGTTGTGGCAAACAGCGAGCGTGTCACGTTTGCTGTACGTGCGGGGTTGGATGTTTTCGTAGCGGTCGCGGGTGCTCACCAGAAGAGCGGCGGTACAGACATCAGGACGAGGTTTGAGAGTGGTCGTGCCCCAAAATGATCCAGCCTCTGCCTGCGCCGCACAATTGAATGGACAACGCCCGAACGATGATGGTGGCGATCAGGATCGTGGCTGCGAAACCATTGACCTCTTTTGTCGCGGCGAAGATAAGGTTCGAAACCGTCAAAAGCACAAGAGCGGGGAGTCCGCCGTGATTGTTCGTGTGAAGGTCTCCTCGTTGTTGACAGGAAGTCCGGGATAGCCGCGGCTGTGCAATCTGGTGCCCAGCGTCATTGCTTCGATTCGGCCGGGGTCAGTGCTTTCCGACGTTGATTGCCAAAACGCCGATCGCGACGAGCCCCACCAGAAATGTCCAGCCGAACCGGGTCATGAACGGGATCGGGTCTTTTTCGAGTTTGGCTTCAACCGCTTTTGTCTCAAGCTCGACGCCGCGATGGCAGACGTCGCAGGCAAGATGGTATTTGCGGCTCGTTACCCACCTCAGGTAGTAGAGATGGGCGTATTTGTATTGGATGTACAGATGGAAAGGGCGTGTCTTTTCGCATGTCGGACAATTGCGCAGTTCGATTTGTCCCAAGTCTTTACCGCCCCCACCGGAGCCCCAGATAATCATTGTGCCTCTCTTCGTTCAAGGAATGTGTAGGCGACTTGTGCAGCGCAAGTCCTGCGTCGCCCGAGTTGGCGTGAGACTGTCCGTTGCCTTGCGTTGCAAGGCGCCGGGGGTGGCTGCGTCCGGTGAGCCGAGCTGTGGTTCCGGATCGGCGGTGCATCTCGGCCCAATGGGAGCATCAGTCTTTGATGACCGTCTTCTGGAAGGAGGACAGCACGCGGTTCCAGTAGTCGAAGGTGTCTTCGAGGTTGCCGTAGCTCACGCCCTTGTCGAGGTTGACCGTCATCTGCAGGAAGGGGTCTTTGTCGTCGTCAAGAAACGCCTTGCCGAACTTCTTTTCGTGGTTCCACTTGTTGATTGTTTCAAGCGACACTTTTTTGCCCGACCAGTACGCGTTGAACTGGATCTCGCTGCATTTTTTGTTATCCCGGCAGCCATAGAACAGAATCATGTAGCTTGTGCCGTCGATGCGGCCATTGATCCGCGGATCGCCACCTTTATCGGTGCTCAGGGTGGCCGAGCCGAAGCCCCGCGCGATGTTCATGATCTGGTCCGGGTCGCTGCCATCGACCATGGTGGTGGCAAGCACAGGTGTGCTCAGGCCTACGGTGGCGGCGAGGATGAGGGATTTCAAAATGGCTTTCATGGTGCGGTCCTATGATGATGGGTGGGTCGTGGCCGAGGTGATAAGCATTGACCATGAGTCTAAAATGGGAGTTGTCCATTTCGCTGGACGAGCCGCCCTGAATGTGGCATTTGTTCACGCACGCGGCCAGAGGAATCCCATGCCCAATCCGCTCGATGCTTATATTCGCCAACGCTGCCGTGAGCGGGGCTTTTCGTTGACCGCGCTGTGCCGGGAGGCCGGCATCAGCCGCCAGACGCTGTATGATCTGGCGCTGAATCACGGCAAGCTGCCGACACTCCCGACCGTCGTGGCGGTTGCCGGGGTGCTGGGTGTGCACCCGATGCGTCTGCTGCAGCTCATTTTTGACGCTGCGCCGGTCGCACGTGATCACCACACCGGAGCCCAGCGGCCCGGCGACCGCAGTGCCTTTGTGCGCGATGTGAACTACGCCGATGGTGAGCTGGTATTGCCCGGGCAGCGCTTCGTCAAGACTTGGGAGGTGCAGAACGTGGGTTCAGTACCGTGGGTCGGCCGTTCCCTGGTGTGCCAGGACGAGACCCTGACAGTGCTGTTGGCGACGGGTGATCAGATGGAGCTGGCGCCCAATCTGTTGCCCGATGCGTCGCGGGTGGCAGTGCCCGAAACCGCCCCGGGGGCCTTGGTTCAGATATCGATGGGCTTTACAGCGCCATCAGCGCCGGCCACGGTTTTGTCATACTGGAAGCTGGTCAACGCCGATGGCAGTTTCAGTTTTCCAGGTGCGCGCGGTGTGTGGGTGAAGGTGCGGGTGACCAGCCTGGCCACATCGGCCGGCTATGCCGCGCCTCTCACGCCAGATTTCTGAGACCGGGCGTTAGAACGTGCTGCTGAGCGTGGCGATGATGCGTTGGCGTTCGCCCTGATAGACATCGTCCTTTGCGCTGATTGCGGCAATGTAACGGGTATCGAAGGCGTTGCGAACCGCCAGGTCCAGGTCGTATCGCCCGTGTTTTGTATGCAGGCCGATGTCGTAGCGGCGATAGCCGCGCACCTTGAAGCTGTTGGCAGCGTCGCCATGGCGTTCGCCTACGTGCACGGCATCGAGTCGGGCGGTGAGCGGGTAGCCGGCAACCGCGGGCAAGGTGTGCGCAAGTGACAGTCCGGCACTGAAGGCCGGTACGCCCGGAAACGCGTCGCCCAGCCAACTGGCGGTGCTCACCACTTGTCGTGTGGCGCGCCAGCTGCCATGGGCGCTGATGGCCCAGGGGCCGTGATCGAGGCGGCCGGTCAGCTCCATGCCTTTGATTCGGCGGCGACCGGCCGAGATTTTGGCGGTCTTGTCGAGCGGGTCGGTCATGGGCAGGTTTTCAAGCATTGCGCGGTAGATCGCGCCGCCCAGGGTGATGCCGTCCGCGCCTTGCCATTGCAGGCCGAGCTCAGCCTGGCGCGTGCGCTGAGCTGGCAGGAAGCGGCCGCCGCGCGTGGTGCCGACGTTTGGCGTGGTGCCGGTCGATAGCGCCGCGTGTGCCTTGAAGCCCGCAGCGGGTCGTCCGACCAGGCCGAGGTGCCAGCTCAGATTGTCGCCTTCGCCAGCTGGCGAGAGTGCTGCGCCGGAGGCGATGGCGTGGTGCATTTGTCGTGCGCCGATGCTCAGGTCTAGCGCCTCGCTCAGTGCAATGTGGTCGCCAATGAACCAGCTGGTGTCTCGGTGCGATTCGCGCTTGAAGCGGTTGCTGGTGGCCAGGCTGCCGTAATCTACGCCGCTGAAGTCGGGGTTCGCGATCGAGATTGTAAAGCCGCCGATGCTCTGTGTGCCGGTGAAATCGACGTGCTGGCGGTTGTCGTCGCGCCCTGCGATCAGCGTGTGTGTGCCGAGTTTCAGGCGGGCGTCGAGCCGCCAGTTTGTCTGGGTGTAGCGGTCGCGATAGCGGGTGGCGTAGCCCCAGAGCGAGTCCTGATTGCGTAGCGACCAGAAACCGATGAGTGTCTCGTCACGATTGACCTCGCTTTCGGCATAGCGGGCCGAGAGGGTGAGCCGCTCGGACACGGCGTCTTCCCACTGGAGCGTGGTGCGCCGGTAGCGTCGGTCATTGTGCTGATGGTCGGAGGCATACAGGCGGTCGTATTGCACACCGTGGTCGGTGATGACGGTGCCGAACAGGAAGGGCCGGCGATTGCGCTGCTCTTCGGTCGACACGGTGACGGCGCCGCCGTCGCGATAAGCCCAGCTCAGCGCGGCGAGGCCGACCCGGCGGTCGTCGGTGAGTCCGCCGGGGTGGGTCTCGCCTTCATGGGCCGAAGCGACGATTCGATAAGCGACTTCGTTGCTGATCGGGCCGGTGAGATCGATGGTGCTGCGCGACAGACCGTGGTCGCCGAGCGACTGGCTGACGTGGTGCATGGGTGTAAACGACGGCGCCTTGCCGATGTATTCGACAACGCCGCCGGGGTCGGTGATGCCGTGCATGACGGCGTCCGGCCCACGCTGTACTTCAATACGCGCTACCGTGGTCAGGTCGCGCACATACAAACGCTGGATGTCGGGCAGGCCGTCGATGTGGAATCGGGTGAGCGCGAAGCCGCGCACCAGCAGGGCGCTGCTCATGCCGGCGTTGTTGATGGCGGGCAGGGTGTCGGGTAGATAGGGGACAAGGTCCTCGATACGCTCGGCCGTGGTGAGCGCAGGGGCTTTAAGGTCGAGTTCTGTGGTGGAGGTCGCCTGATCGGAAAGTGGTAGCGCTCCATCCCAACTTCCCGCGCTGGTCGAGGTGCTTGCAAAGGTGCTGGCACGGACGATGAGGGTTGGCGTGGTGGGTAGTGGCGCGCCGAGTAACGGTGAGGTGATGGCTGCGAGCGCGCTCATGAGCAGCACGCCACGCACTGATTGTGCTGACCGGATCATGGATTGGGTATTCTTTTTGTTCTTGTCGCCAATGGCCGAGGTGCCAATGGATGCCGCACTGCATACATTTATTTCTTTATGCAGAGTATGCGTTGCTTGCACCGGCACTGAAAAGCAGGAGCGTGTGTCGGACGTGATTCGGATCACGCCCGGCGGGCGCTGCATCCGATGTGGGTTGGGGCTGAAGACTGCCTGACGGGCACGGCATCTCGATATCAGCGATCGCAGGGGCGATTATCTGGCGTAGAGGCGAATGGACTTGGCAACCGCATGACTGCGCGTGGACACTTCAAGTTTGGCCATGATGTTGCGCATGTGGACCTTGATCGTCCAGGGGCTGATGCCGAGCACCTGAGCCACTTGGCGGTTGGTTTTTCCGTCACCCACCAAATCGAGCACTTCGCGTTCGCGCGATGACAGCAGGCTCGGCGCATGGGTGTGCTGCGGGCAGAGGTTGACCAAGGCGCGGTGCAGGTGAGGGACGGCGATCGACAGGGTCTCTTCGATGCGCGTATCCCAGCCGTCCAGGTTGCCCAGGCAGAAATAGCTGGCCACCTTGGCACTGCGGTCGATCAGGCCGTGTGAGGCCAGATTTCGCAAGCCATGACGCTGCAGTATGGTCTGCCAGTCAGGCGGGACGGTGTAGGGCCAGGGTGAAGTACAACTGCCGTCGTAATACACCGGGGCGTTGGTCTCCAGCCAGGTACGCACCATGGGGCTGTCGATCCGGCCTTGAGCGTCGGAGATGTCGTTCAGATAGCCGACCGGAAAGCTCACATTGATGGCATTGACCACTGTCATGTCGTCGGTGCTGGCCGTGCCACATATGAAAGCGGCGTGCGGAATCAGTTCGTCGAGCAGCGGGTGGACCTCGTCGACGAACTGGGTGACTGTCCGGCTCTGGTTGCAGAGCGAAAACAGGCGGAACATACCGTCCAGGGTCGGTGGGTGATTGCGAACGCTATTGGCCATGTCGATGGCTCCAGATCGAGATTTTTCCGACGCGTACAGATTTTCGCTTGGCGCGAGGTCAGTTCAACGGCGTCATGGATGCGCGATTCCGAGCGCCTGGCGTTCGGAGTCGCGCTTTCGGAAAGAAGGTCGACAGGATACCTAACGGGTGTGTGATCGATGCCCGGAAAATGACAACAGAGTATGTCGGCGTGGCCTTGTCAGGGTTGCCATATCTCGGGCTGCGGGTGCCCTGCCTGGTGAAGTTCAATACGGCTTGGTCGAATGATCACCACGCTGTAGCGTGGGTCGTCCACCCCCGACACGTAGGCGCGCAGTTGGTCGAACCAGAACGCCTCGCGCTCGGCGCGGTCGGTGCTTACTTCCGCCAGGCCGTCAATCTGCAGCCAGGTTTGAGACATGGGGTCCTTGGCGCCCAGGGTGACGTGCACCTGTGGATTGGCACGTATCTGGCCGACCTTGTCGGAGTCCAGGTGAGTACTGAAGCGGATGAGCAGATCCTCATCCGCCTTGCCTACCACCGGACGGACCTTGGGTCGATCGCCGTCGATGGTGGCGACGTGTATGAGTTGAAGCGGGCCGGCAAGGGCGTGAATACGTTGTTTGAGTGTTTCCATGAGGGGTCTCGCGGTTGTGAATCGATTGGTCTCAGGCGACGCCGACGCCAAGCAAGGACGTGTCGGTTGTGGGGTGTGTGACCGTTGCCGACAAAGCGGCGGGGGCGCCGACTCCGAATGCGCTCATGGCCTGGATGAGCCGGTCGGCCTGCACGGCGATGAGCGACGTGCCATTGGCAAAAGTCAGTCGTTCGATGGGGCGTCCCTGGGGGCCGTACCAGTGGTCGATGGTCAGACGCGCGTCGCTATCGCGTAGCGTCATCACAAGATCTGCCCCGTGCCGGGAAAATGCCAGGTCGGCAAGGCCAATGCCGTCTCCGAGGCGAATTTCATCAATGCCGCGGTCGCACGGGCGTTCATTGATTTCGTCTCGTCCGCTGGCGCGATCAAACCAGTAGGTGTCGCTACCGGCGCCGCCGACCAGCAGGTCGTTGCCGCCGCCACCGACAAGAACATCGTTGCCTCTTCCGCCGTCGAGCCGATCGTTGCCGTTTCCGCCCCAAAGGACATCATTGCCAGCGCCGCCATACAGCCGGTCCTTGCCGTCGTCGCCCCGCATGCGGTCATTGCCCGCACCACCGTGAAGACGGTCGTTGCCATCCCCGCCGGCGATGGCGTCGTCGCCGGCATTGCCCCACAGACGATCGTTGCCCTGGCCGCCGTCGAGTAGATCATTCCCGTCATCGCCATACACCTGATCGTTTCCGGGGCCAGCATGGATGACATCGGAACCGTCTGTGCCACGGAGCGCGTTTTCTCCGCGATCATCGTAGATTGAGCCGATCAGGTAATTCACCGACCGATCCTGCACCGCGGGACTGTTGAGCAGCGCGGAGGGGTCGTAGAGCGGCAAACGCTCACCCGGGGCAAAGATGTCGGTGCTCAGCAAGTCGCCGTAGGTGTCCTTGAAGAACTGGTTCGCCGCGGCGCGCATGTCCGACAGGCGCTGGGCGGTCTGTTCTCGCGAGAGGTCCACCTGGCTGACAATGTCGTCCAGTTGCCGTGCCAAGCCCTGATAGACGGCTTGCGGTACTGCCTGACTGGCGGCGACTGCTGCGATCAGGTCGTAGGTGCCGGGGATGCTCTTGAAGTCGCCGGCCATGTCACCGAACTGCGCGACGGTGCCGGGGCTGAGCAGCCAGCTTTTGAAGCTGTCCACGACGCCCAGGTACTGGAAGATCAGGGTGCCGGCCCATGGGCTGTAGGGCTGAAGTGCGTCGTCGCCATTGAACACGTGCAGCGACATCCCCTGGGCGTCAATCAGGCTGATGTCGGCCACGTCGTCGAGATGGCCGGCCGTGAGAATGCGATCGGCGACCGTCGCCTCGATCCACAGCGACGAGGCGCGAAAATGCGCCATCGCATCGAAGGGCTCACCAAAGCGGCCTTCGTACTGCGCCTGTGAATAGAACCGCACAAACCCGGCCAGTGCCGAGCTGCCGCCATTGACGCCCACCGCGCCACGGAACCATTGCCAGGCGGAAGCGCTGACGCCCCCTGCAGGCTTCAGAGCGGTGAGATCCAGCGCGGTGTTGCCATAGGCCTGGTCAAAGACGGCCAGTGCGCCGCTCACTGAGCTGGCGTCGGTACTGTTCAGCGCTGTCGCCAGGGCAGCCAGATCCAGCGCCGTGCCGTCGGCCTGTTGCGGGACAAACGGCTGTCCGTCAGCAAGGTCGCTGATGTTGGCCAATACAAAACGGTAGACCCGCGCGCCGGCATAGGCTGGCCCGTCGATGCTGCTGCGTAGCCCGCGAATGATTTCTTGCGCTGTCGATGACAGCATCCAGTTGCTCATTGATTTAGCCTATTTTCTAAATTGCAGGATCAGGTCACGGCATCGCCGACGGTGTCGCCGGGCGCGTGGTCAAGGTGTGGACGTTTCTCGCTGACGCTCGCCCACTGATCCGCATCGGGCAAGGCTTCGCCCCGCACGGTACGGCGCGGCCATTGCGCAGCCAGCTCGGCGTTGAGCGTGACCCAGTGCCGCCCGGCTTCATCCAGATCGCTTTCGGAGACGATGGCATTGACCGGACACTCGACCTCGCACAGGCCGCAATCCACACACTCGTCCGGGGCGATCACCATGAAATTCGCGCCTTCATAGAAACAGTCCGCCGGGCACACCTCGACGCAATCGGTGTATTTGCAGTTGATGCAGCTGTCGGTCACCACGTAAGTCACGGGCGGCTCCCCCTTATGCTGACAAGCCACCGTCGACCACAAAGGTCTGGCCGGTGATGTAGGTCGAGTTGGCTGAGACGAGAAAACTGGCGAGTGCGGCGACATCGTCGGCTGTCCCCAGCCGGCGCAGCGGAATGCTTTTCTTGATTTGCGCCAGCCGCGCTTCCGGAAAACCGTCGACCATGTCGGTGGCGATGAAACCCGGTGCAATGGCATTGACGCGGATATTGAAGCGCCCGACTTCCAGGGCGAGTGAACGGGCCACGCCCATCATGGCGGCCTTGGTTGCCGCGTAGTTGGTCTGGCCGGTGTTGCCTTTCAGCGCGGTTACCGATGACATCAGCACGATGGCGCCGTCGCGGCGCTCAAGCATGGCCGGGAGAAACGCCCGCGCCGCCAGGAAGATCGAGCGCAAATTGGCACTGATGACATCGTCCCATTGCTCGGTGCGCATGCTCATCAACAGTGCGTCCTGAGTGATGCCGGCGTTGAGAATCAAGGCATGCGGCGCGCCACGCTCGGCCACCAGGTGCTCTGCCATGGCCTTGACCTGCGATTCGTCGGTGGCGTCGCAGCGCACACCGACGGCTCGCTGCCCTTGCCCGTGCAGCGCATCTTCGAGGCTGGCTGCAAGCGACTCGGCCTTGAGAAAGGTGAAAACGATGTCGTAGCCTTCGTCGGCGAGTCGTTCGACGATCCCGCGGCCAATGCCACGGGATCCGCCGGTGACCAGCACCCAGGGGCGTGTCTGTTCGGTTGTTTGTTCGGTCACGATGTCATCCAGAAAGATAGGTGTCGTCAGGCGACGCCGACCAGATTGCGGCGGCGGCCTTCGACGTGGTGCTGCAGGCGCAGTTGGCGGATCCACTGTCGCGACTTGACCTCGGCATAGCCAAAGGAGGCTTCGTAGCTTGGCCCGGCCACCCAGGCACTGAGAAACTGCACGCCGCTGATCGGGAAGTTGCGATGGAAACTGAACGCCGAGGCGTCGGGGCCCACCATCGCGCCATAGCCGGCGCCGTCGGTGTTGTTGGTAAAGCGTTCATAGGTGCGTGGCGAGGCCACTTCGGTGCTGAGCACATGCCCCTGCATTTGCGGATAGGCCGCGTACAGGCGCCCCAGCAAGGCCGCCTCGGCGCGGGCCTTCTTTTGCCGGTAGTCGGGGCTGCGCCGTTTGGGCCAGTGCGCCATGTTGTCGAGCACATTCAGGCACACGACCTGGCCGGCAGCGGGGTCGAGCGCGTGGTAGTTGGTGACTTCCATGGCGGACGCCTCCCAGAAGGCCTGTTCGCCCAGAGCGGGGTCACCGTCCGACGCGTCGGCGGCGCGTCGGGCGGCAACGCCGTCGTCCTGACCGAGGCCGAAAAGCATGCTCTCCGAGCTGATCAAGCCCAGCGCAGCGGGCGCTGTATCGGTGGTGAGATACACCGTTGTGGTAGCGCGCGATGGTCGCAAGGCCGCACTCTTTTCGCGCACGCGCGCCAGTGCCGGCGTGTCATCAAAGAGGTGCTCGAGCGCGTAGTGGGGCGAGGCGTTGATGAAAACGTTCTCCGACAAGAAACGCCCCCGTGTCGTCTCGATGCCAGTGGCTTGTTGGTTTGCGTCCACCAGGATTCGCTTGACCGTAGTCCCCAGCAGGACCTCGCCACCGGCGGCGCGAATGCGCGCCGCCAAGGTGTCGGACAGATGCTGAGCGCCGCCGCGTACATAAGCGTTGCCCATGTGCAAGGTGGCGTAAACCACGTGCAGGTAGTACAGGTAGCCCAGGTCTTCGGGGTAACCGCCGACATAGATGCCCGGAGCGGCAAGGATTTCGCGTAGATAGGGGTCGCTGAAACGGAGGCTCAGTGCGTCGGTGACGTTGATGCCCTTGAGGTTGGCATGGGCATGACGTAGTTGCTTGAGATCGGGCGCGTAGCTGCCTTCGAGCATCTGATGCATGAAGTAGCCGTTCTTGCCATGCACCTCGACCTCGTCCATGAACGCGCGCAAGGCGGCCGCTTCGGCCGGAAAACGCTCGCTCAACGCAGCCAGCAAGGCGGCGGGTTGATTGCTCAGACCTAGGCTGGCGCCGGGCAGGTGGGCGTGGAAATAGTCTTGCGGCACCACCATGTCCAGCTCCCGATCGAGCCCCAGGACGCCGAAAATGCGCCGCAGATTGCCCCCCGGCCCGGTTCCGCTGAGTTTGTGCAGACTGCATTCGAATTGCGCCCCGATCTTGGGGCGACGAAACGCCGAGGCATAGCCGCCCGCGACTGAATGCTTGTCCACGACCAGCACCCGGGCCCCCGGTCGCCAGGCGACCACATGCGCGGCGAACGCCAGACTGGTGATGCCGGCGCCGACACAAATGGCGTCCCACTGGGGCGTGCTCATTCACATACGCCCAGTTTGCGCAGCCAGGAATAGAGCGGCGCGAAACGTTTGGCGTTGAGTGCCTGGTTGGCGGCCGAACTGCGCACTGCTGCGATGGCGGCGTGATCGTCCCGGGCAATCGGAAAGGCGAAGGAGGTGTGTTCGGCAATTTCCGGGTTATAGGTAAATTGCGGAATCAGGCGATCCATGAGATTGCGCAGCAAGCCACGCATCTGCGCCAGATCGGCCTCCGGTGCGGTTTCGAAGTAGGCGTCGCCGATGAGCCGGCCAAACGCGATGTGGCGGGCCTCTTCTTCGTGGTGCTGGTGGAACATTTCCACCGTGCGCGGCTCGATGTTGTCGCCTTTGGTGGCGTGCATGGCCGCCAGTTCGGCGACCAGTTCGAGCACCACGGTGACCAGCATGCCGGACACCGGGTGCATGGTCGGCAGCTTGTGTACCAGCAGTTCGAAAATGCCATCCGCCGGGCGGAACATCTTGAGTCCGGCCATTTTCATATAGCGACGGAAGGCGAGCGTGTGGTTGATCTCCTCTTTCGAGAAAATCATCATGTATTCATAGACGTCGCGCGGCAGGGCATCGCCGTAGCGATTGATGTATCCCACGTAGAGCGGTGGCAAGGAGGTTTCAAGCGTGATGAACATGGAGGCATCGCGTGCGGTTTCCAGCCACAGCACCTCGGTGCGCTGTTCATCGGTGAGTATGTCCCACCAGAGGGTGCCGTAGATCCAGCTCTGGGTCGGATCCTTGGGCAGCAGCTTGCGGTCGATGCCTTTGTTCCAGGCGACGACGGTGTTGACGTCCATGTACTTTTCGTACGAGCTCGTGATGAGCCTGGCGATGGTGTCCGATCGCCTCTGCGACAGTTCGATCGGTGGTGTGAGAACGGATTCCATAAGGTGTTCCTTCTGAGCGGATGGCGGTCAGCGATCAGGCAACAGCGATGTCGGCGCCGTTGCGAACCTGTTCGATGTAGTCGCACAGGTCGCGCAGGGAGCGGATTTTGCCGCTCGCCAGATGGTCGCCATCGAGTTCGACGCTGAAGTTCTTCTTCAATCCGACCTGGATTTCGACATAGTCGAGACTGTCCAGCGCGATGTCTTCGAGGGTGCTGTCGAGAGAGAGATCGTCCTCGTCAAAGTCAGTCAGCGATAACACGGCGTCTTTCAGAAAGTCGTAGATTTCCATTGGTTTCTCCGGGAGGTGAGGGGGGGTTAGGTCAGTAGTTTTGCCATCAGGCCCACATCGATCTGCATGACCGGCCCGTGGTGGTCGGATACATGCATCGGCACGGTGCCCATAACCTGGTGGCCGTTCGCAATCATGTTTTTCTCTTCAGGGACGACGTAGCTCAGGTTGCGGGGGGCGGGCGTTGCCGGGTCGGCCAGGCGGGCGTGGTAGGTCACGCTGTGGCTGGTCTGGAACATCGCGATACGCGCAGGTGCACATGGGTTGCAGCCCATGCGTGTGAGTGCTTCTTGCTGAACTACGGCCAGATGACTACGCAGGAAGTCGGCAAAAATGATGGCGTCTAGCAGTACCCAGTGTGCGTTGATGCCGGGCCAGATCTGCGCCAGGGCCTCGCGCTGTTCAAGCATTGCGTGATCGTCGAGCGATCGGCAGGGCCCGATCGACGCGGTTGGCGCGACGGTCGCGAACAGGCTGCCGCGAAAGTGTTCGTCGCCGTGCGTCTCGGATTTGAGCCGAAAGTCCATGCCCTGGCGCCCTTCGCCGATGCTCAGGCGGCACGGTGCGTCGAGCGGGATTGACTTGCGGAACACGGCACGAAAGCCGGACCACTCAGACGGCGGCAAACCGTGCTCGGTGGCGACCTCGGCCATCGCCTGCTTGATCGGCAGCAGGGCGAGCATGCCGTGCACAATCACACCATCCAGACCGGCTTCCCGAGCATGGAAAGTATCGAAATGCACCGGGTTGAAATCGCTCGAGAAGGTCGCCCAGGCGCGGACGAGGTCGGCGCCGAAACCGAGGACACGGGGGGCATGACGCGTTTCCGTCAGTGTTGTCATTGCGCCCTCCTAGCGTCGTTCCAGGACGATGGCTGCGTTCGCGCCGCCGAATCCGAAACTCAGGTTGACCGCTTTGTCGATACGGGCAGGAACGTGCTCGTTGGGTGTGTAGTTGAGGTCGCAGGCGGCATCGCGCTGGTCCAGGTGGATGGTGGCCGGGATCACGCTGTGTTCCATGGCCTTGAGGCAGACAATGCTCTCCAGCGCGCCGGCGGCGCCGATCAGATGACCGGAATACGATTTGGTGCTCGACATCGGGATGTGATAGGCGGCCTTGCCCAGCGCGGCCTTTACGGCGTTGCTTTCGTTGATGTCGTTGAGCGGTGTCGAGGTGCCATGCAGATTGATGTAGTCGATCTGCTCGGGCGTGGTCCCGGCGGCCTTGAGACTATCGACAATGGCGCGTCGGCGGGCCTCCAGGTCAAGTGCTGGTGCGGTCATGTCGTAGGCGTCGGTGTAGTTGGCGTAGCCGGTGATTTCACCCAGGATGCGTGCTCCGCGCTGCTCTGCATGTGCCATGTCCTCGAGGCACAGCACCGCTGCGCCTTCTGATAGCACGAAGCCACTGCGCTGAGTGTTGAAGGGGCAGCAGGCCAGGCGCGGGTCGTCCTGCTCTTTGCTCAGCGCCTGCATCACGTCGATCGACCAGACGTTGAACTGCTCCTTGAGCGACTCGCTGCCGCCCGCCAGCATGACTTTGGCCCGCCCGGAGCGGATCGCTTCGTAGGCATCGCCAATGGCAATCGTGCCGGTGGCGCAGGCGGCGACGGGCGTGTTCTGGTAGCCGCGTAGATTCCAGGTGAGCGAAGCGGCGGCTGTCGCTGCGCTATTCATTGACATCAAGGTGGCGAAGGAGGACGCCAGGCCGCATGCGCGGTAGTCGTTGTTGTTGATGTTCGCCGCGTCGATGCCGCCCCAGCCGGTGCCGATGATCACGCCCGCGTCGAACGGACTGACCGTGTCCGTCAGGGCTTTGTCGGGCCCGAGCGCCATGGTCAGCGCCTCCCGGGTGGCCACCAAGGCGTTCTTGGCGAACAGCGGCAGCATTTTCAGGACGGATTTCGGCAAGCCCTTGTAGCGGTTGCGATCATCGTCCATGAAGCCAAAGAACTTGGCCTTGATACCCGAATTGGAGAATTCGACGCGCTGGTAGCCGACCTTGTAGGCCATGATCGAATCCCAGATCTCGCCGGAATTCTCGCCCAGGGCGCAAACCGCGCCATAGCCGGTAATTGCGACGCGTCGCTGCTTGTCTGTATGCATTGGTCCGTCCAGAGTAATGACATGTGTCTCCGGCTGTCCGGAGAAAATGAATATGTCATTACTGCAGGGAGGCAACAATAGCCCGGACGGGGTATCAGTTTCTTCAAATTGTTGCGGTGCGAAAATCGCTTGTGTTTTTGTTGGGAACGGCTGTTTCGTCACGCGTATGTCATGGAGTGGCGCTGCTCACAGGCGAGCCGCACGATCGGTGCAGTTGACGCGGAGTACGCGGGCTTGCCGCGGCGGACGGGTCGGTCTCAGGGCGTGGGAGTTTGCGGGCGTGACTGCCGCGGGCGCGGGAAAGCGCGGTGCGGCCGATGATCAACCCGGGGGCTGGGAGGTGATGCGGTGTCGGCGCAGGTGGAAGCGCCACCGGGGTCGCACTGGCGACGCCGGTGGCGTGGTACTCAGGGCTTGAATTCGATCAGCAAGTCCTTGGCGTTGACCTGGGTGCCGGGCTTGACGTGCACGGCGGCGATGGTGCCGTCGCGCTCGGCCTTGATGGCCAGTTCCATTTTCATGGCTTCGAGTGTCATCAGCGTGTCGCCACGATTCACGTGTTGGCCGTCGCGGGCGCCGACGCTGCCGATCACGCCGGGCATGGGTGCGCCGATCTGGTCGGGGTTGCCGTCTTGCGCCTTGGGTCGGTCGCTGGTGTTGACCACACCGGCGCGGGGCACCTTGATCAGGCGCGGCTGGCCGTTGAGCTCGAAGAAGAGTTTCATCTGACCGTCGTCGGATTCGGCGCGGCCGAGCAGGCGGATGACCAGGGTTTTGCCGCGATCGATGTCGACCACCACTTCTTCACCGTCGGCCAGACCGTAGAAGAAGGCCGGGGTGGGTAGCACGGAGACGTCGCCGTATTTGGCTTCGTGTGCGACATAGTCGGCGAAGACCTTGGGGTACATCAGCGACGAGGCCAGCTCGGTGTCGGTGGCGTCGCGCTCCAGGGTCTTGCTCAGTTCGGCGCGGGTGGCGTCGAGATCGACGGCTGGCAGGTGGTCGCCGGCGCGGCCGATCATGGGTTTTTCGCCGCCCAGTACCTTGGCTTGCAGCGCTTCGGGGAAGCCGTCGGCCGGGTAGCCGAGCTCACCGCGCATCAGTTGCACGACGGATTCGGGGAAGGCGATTTCGCGCGCCGGGTCCATCACGTCGGCGGGGGTCAGTCCGTTGGTGACCATGAACAGCGCCATGTCGCCCACCACCTTGGAGGTCGGCGTGACCTTGACGATGTCGCCGAACAGCAGGTTGACCTGGGCGTAGGCCTGGGCGACTTCCGGCCAGTGGTGGTCGATGCCGACCGCACGGGCCTGCTCGCGCAGGTTGGTGTATTGGCCGCCGGGCATTTCGTGCAGATAGACATCGGAGGTGCCCGAGCGGATGTCGGCTTCAAACGGCGCGTACTGGCGGCGCACGCCTTCCCAGTAGCGCGAGAGCTTTTGCAGGTTGGCGAGGTCCACGCCCGGGTCACGGTCGTGGCCTTGCAGCGCGGCAACGATGGAGCCGAGGTTGGGCTGGGCGGTGAGGCCGGACAGCGCATCGAGTGCGCCGTCGACCGCGTCCACGCCGGCCTCGACGGCCGCCAGCACACTGGCCGCGGCGATGCCGCTGGTGTCATGGGTGTGGAAGTGGATGGGCAGGCCGACTTCGTCGCGCAGCGCCTTGACCAGCGCGCTGGCGGCACGCGGGCGGCACACGCCGGCCATGTCCTTGATGGCCAGAATCTGCGCGCCGGCCTTTTCCAGGTCCTTGGCCATTTTTACGTAGTACTGCAGGTTGTACTTGGGGCGATGGGTGTCGAACAGGTCGCCGGTGTAGCAGATGGCGGCCTCGCACAGCGCGCCGGTGTCGCGCACCGCGTCGATGGCCACGCGCATGTTGTCCACCCAGTTGAGCGAGTCGAACACGCGGAAGAGGTCGATGCCGCCCTCGCCGTCACGCCCGGCCGCGGCCTGCTTGACGAACTGGCGAACCACGTTGTCGGGGTAGTTGGTGTAGCCCACCGCGTTGGAAGCGCGCAGCAGCATTTGCAGCAGCAGGTTGGGCATGGCTTCGCGCAGCTCGGCCAGGCGGGTCCACGGGTCTTCCTTGAGGAAGCGCAGCGCCACGTCAAAGGTCGCGCCGCCCCAGCATTCCATGGAGAACAGCTCGGACCCGAGGCGGGCGTAGTGCGGTGCCACGGCGACCATGTCGCGGGTGCGCATGCGGGTGGCGAACAGTGACTGGTGGGCGTCGCGCATGCTGGTGTCGGTCAGCAGCACTTGCGGGGTGTCGCGCATCCACTGGGCGAAGGCGTCGGCGCCCAGGGCCTTGAGGCGGTCGCGCGAGCCGGCCGGCGGCGACACGGTGAGGTCGGCCTTGGGCAGAATCGGCGCGGCCAGCGGGCCAACCGGCGCGGTGCGGCCTTTCATCTCGGGGCTGCCGTTGACGGTGACCTCACCGATAAAGCTGAGCAGACGCGTGGCGCGGTCGCGACGCGGGGTGAATTCGAACAGCGCGGGCGTGTCGTCGATGAAACGGGTGATGCATTCGCCCGACAGAAACTGCGGATGGGCGATGACGTTTTCGAGGAAGGCCAGGTTGGTGGTGACCCCGCGGATGCGGAACTCGCGCAGCGCGCGATCCATGCGGCTGGCCGCTTCAACCGCGGTGTTGCCCCAGGCGGTGACCTTGACCAGCAGCGAATCGTAATAGGGGGTGATGACCGCACCGGCGTAGGCCGTGCCGCCGTCCAGGCGCACGCCCATGCCGGAGGCGCTGCGGTAGGCGGTGAGCTTGCCGTAGTCGGGGGCGAAGCCGTTTTCCGGGTCTTCGGTGGTGACGCGGCATTGCAGCGCGTGGCCGTTGAGGCGGATCTTGTCTTGCGTGGGGATGCTGCTGTCTTCGTCGCCGATGCGTACGCCTTCGGTGACGCGGATCTGTGCCTTGACGATGTCGATGCCGGTGACCTGCTCGGTGACCGTGTGCTCGACCTGAATACGCGGGTTCACTTCGATGAAGTAATAGGCGCCGGTGTCGGCGTCCATGAGGAACTCGACCGTGCCGGCGTGGCTGTAGCCGACTTCGCGGGCCAGGCGCAGTGCGGCGGCGCACAGATCGGAACGGGTTTTTTCGTCGAGGTAGGGCGCCGGGGCGCGCTCGACCACCTTCTGGTTGCGGCGCTGTACCGAGCAGTCGCGCTCGAACAGGTGGATGAGGTTGCCATGGGTGTCGCCCAGCACCTGCACTTCCACATGGCGGGCGCGGCGCACCAGTTTTTCGAGATACACCTCGTCGTTGCCAAAGGCGCTGCCGGCCTCGCGGCGTGCCACTTCCATGGCCGGGCCGAGATCGGCTTCGGTCTCGACCACGCGCATGCCGCGGCCACCGCCACCCCAGCTGGCCTTGAGCATCATCGGGTAGCCGACTTTGGCGGCGGCTGCCTTGGCACCGGCCAGGTCATAGGGCAGGGCATCGGTGGCGGGCACCACCGGCACGCCGGCGCTTTCGGCCAGATGCCGCGCGGTGACCTTGTTGCCGAGCCGGCGCATGGCGTCGGGGCTGGGGCCGATGAAGCGGATGCCGGCCTTGGCGCAGGCTTCGGCAAAGTCCGGGTTCTCGGAGAGCAGGCCGTAACCGGGGTGAATCGCATCCACATGCGCCTCTTTGGCCACCCGGATGATGTCGTCGATATCGAGGTAGGCCGCGATCGGGCCCTTGCCTTCGCCCACCAGATAGGCCTCGTCGGCCTTGAAGCGGTGCAGCGAGAGGCGGTCTTCCTTGGAGTAGATCGCCACGGTGCGGATGTTCATCTCGCTGGCAGCGCGGAACACGCGAATGGCGATCTCGGATCGGTTGGCGACGAGGATGCTCTTGATCGGATTCATGGGGTTACGTCCTGGTTAAGCGTTTGAAGCCGGACGGCCGCAGCTTGCGCTGAGCGCATATTGTCGTAGATCGTTGATTTAGCCGTTAGATGGCGTCATCTTTGGCGTAATTTAGCATCAATGGCGGCCGATGTTGTGCTCATGATCGGGTGTCGCGCTTGCTTTGCCTAGTCGGGTGAACCCGACAATGTTGCGGCGCAATGAGGTGAGATCAGGCCGCGGTCGCGGTATGCTTTCAAGCCCGAACCGCAGTGAGCAGAAGAACGTGCAGGCCTTGTTGAATGAAGATCAGTGGTTGCCACGACTGGCAATCACCCTCGTACTGGTGGTGGTGTTTTTGATTGGCCGCCGACTGGCGACCAAAGCCATCCGCGGGGGTGCCGACGTGCTCGACGCGTCGCGCCGTCGCCGGGTGTTCTACGCGCGCAGCGCCTTCAACCTTGGCCTGGCGGTGGCCATGCTGCTGCTCTGGCTGGGGCATTTGCAAAACATCGTGCTCTCGCTGACTGCCGTCATCGTGGCGGTGGTGCTGGCCACCAAGGAAATCATCATGTGTGTGAGCGGCTTCATGCTGCGCACCGGCACCGGGCTGTATTCGGTGGGCGACTGGATCGAAGTCAATGGGGTGCGCGGTGAAGTCAGCGACTACAACGTGCTGACGACCACCTTGCTCGAACTTGCACCGCCCAAGCGCGGGCATGGTTACACCGGCAACATCATCGTCATCCCGAACAGCCTGTTTCTGACGCATTCGGTGCGCAACGAGCGGCTCGGTCGCCACTATGTGCTGCACCCCTTCATCGTCACGGTTGAACCCGGCCTGAACGTGGGTGAGGCGCTGGCGTGGTGGACTGCCCAAGCGGCCGCCGCCTGTGCCGATTTTGCCGAAGAAGCCGAGCGGGTGAGTGCGGCGGTGGACCGCGCCTTGTCGGCGGATGTGCAGGGGCCGGTGCCGCTGGTGCATGTGGGCACGACGGACGCGGGCAATGTGAGCTTTCAGCTCCAGCTGTTTTGCCCCGCCGCGCGCGCACATGCATTGGAGGTGACGCTCACCAGCGAGTTTCTGAGCGCGGTGGCGGCCGGGCAGTTTAGCCCGGCAATGCCTGAAAAAGACGCCGGCTGATTACTCGCACTGCGCAACGCAGGGGCCATCGGCCGGGCAGGTGCCCTCGGCCGGCACGACGCACTTGGCGCGCGAGCGCTGCACAAAATACGTGCCGTTCGAGTAGTCGCAACGCAGCATGGTGAGGCCTTTTTTCTGGCTCACACTGATCTTCACCGGCTTGGCTTTGGCCATCTCGTCCTTGGGCATGTCGCAAGACTGGTAGTTGGCAAACTGGCCATCGGCCGATTCCCACAGCGCTACGTCCTTCAGTTTGCGATAGTTCTCGAAGCTCTCGCAGGTGGTGTCCAGCGGGCTGTAGAGCCGGGCGTTGCTGCCGCAGAAGCCGTCAAAGGTGTACTGAAGCTCTTCCGTCGTCGGGCAGGCGTTGACTTGTTTGACGGTGACCGCATCGGGGCAGGCCACCGGCTCGGCAGCGGCGCTCAGGGGGATGGCAATGGCGATGGCAGCGAACAGCAAACGCATGAAAGTCTCCGAGTCGGTGAAAAACAGAGCGCAGTGTGCCAACCCACGGCGGGCGCTGCTCTGATCCAGCGCAGGAAAACCGCGTATCGCGAGGTGCCGCGGCGCATGTAGGCGGCAGTTTCAGGCCGTTGTTCTACCCGATCTGGGGTGTGCGTACCTCAAGCTGCAACCAGCGCACAAAATCGCGAATCCACGCCTGATTGGCCGCCGCCGGTGGCAGTACGGCGTAAAAGCCCAGGCCCGGCACAGCCACGTCGAAGGGCGCCACCAGCGCGCCAGAGACCAGATAGCTGCGTGCCAGCAGCCCCACGCTCAGTGCGACGCCGCTGCCGGCCGCCGCTGCTTCGAGCATCATCATCGCGTCATCGAATTCCGGCCCGCTCTCCGGCGCCGGCCAGTCCAGCCCCGCGGCGGCAAACCAGGGTTGCCAGGGCAGCAGTGGATGGCGCAGCAGGCGCACGCGGGCGAGATCGGCTGGCGTTTTCAGTGTCGCCGCCAGCGCCGGCGTGCACAGCGGTGTCACCGTCTCGTCGCTCAATTTGAAGGCGGAGAGCCCGGGCCACGGCGGTCGGCCATAGCGCAAGCCGAGGTCAGCCGTGCCGTCGAGCATCGGATCCAGCCGGGTCGAGGCCGACAGCGTGAACTCCAGCGACGGATGCGTCTGCTGATAGCCCGCCAGCCGCCCCACCAGCCACTTCGCCCCGAAAGCCGGCGCCACGCTGATACGCAAGGTCTGCCCCGTCTGTCGCCGCAGTTGTCGCGACGCCGCGTCGATCCGTTCCAGCGCCGGCCGAACCTCGGCCAGATACGTCGCACCGGCCGCGGTCAGTTCAATCTTCCGGTTGATCCGCAAAAACAACGCCTGCCCCAGCCAGTCTTCCAGCGCCTTGATGCGATGGCTCACCGCCGACGGCGTGATGCACAGCGCTTCGCCTGCGCGCAGAAAGCTGCCGTGGCGGGCGGCGGATTCAAAGGCGATCAGGGTGTGGGGCGGGGGGAGGGTGAGCATGGCGGCGGGATGAAAGCGCGAGTGCTGTCATCTTAGCGCCACCCGCTGTGTTGAGCGTCAAATTGGGTGTTCAAATGAATTGTCACTAACACCACACATCACACCGCGGCCCGATCACCGCGGCCGCCGGTCGTTGCCGCTGGACGCGGTGCCACAGGTGTTGCAGCGACACGGTGAGCGGCGGCCGTTGCGGTGGGGCGGTGAGGGACAGTGTGCTGTCCGCGTCGGCCTGGATGACGACTTTGCCGGGGTCGGGGAGGGTGAGGCGCATGCCGGGCGTGAGCCAGACATCCTGGGCGTGGCCTTCGGCGGTGATCCACAGGCGGCCACGCAGGCAGTGCACGGTGCCGCCCTGGAAATCGTCGATCGAGCGTACTGTGTTGGCGGCGAGATCCTCGGGGTGCTGTGTTAGTGTGGCTTTCATTAGTGTTCTCCGGCAGAGCGGGCAAAATGTCCTGCATGGGTTTGAGCATGGACTTCTCGCTGCTTTTCCGGAAACGATCCTTTCTTGCCATTCTGTGAACAAAACTCTCCTATGGAAGCGCCTGGAAAACTTCCCCCCTTACCGGCCTTGCGCACCTTCGAAGCGGCGGCTCGCCACCTGAGCTTTACGCGTGCGGCGGAAGAACTGCATGTGACCCACAGCGCGGTGAGCCATCAGATTCGTGCCCTGGAGGCGTGGCTTGAGTTCCCGCTGTTTTCACGTCAGGGGCGGGCGGTGGTGCTGACTCGCGCGGGCGAAGAGTTGTTGGTGGTGAGCAACGAGGCGCTGCGTCAGGTGTCGGACACGGTGGGCGTGCTGCGCCGGCGGATCAATGTGAACCGGCTGTCGATCAGCGTGATGCCGTCTTTTGCGGGGCGCTGGCTGGCGCCGCGAATTGCAGGCTTTATCGAGGCGAATCCGGGTTGCGAGGTGAATGTGGTGTCCACTACCGAGCGTTCGGATTTTGTGCGTGATGGTGTGGATGTGGCGATCCGTTGGGGCTTTGGCGGCTACACCGGGGTGCGCAGCGAGTTGCTGATGGCCGATGTGCTGTTTCCGGTGGTCGGCGCGCGCTTTGCCGGTCGTCTGCCGCGTACGCCGGCGGAGCTGGCCGGCTTGCCGCTGCTGCGTTCGGACGGTGAGGACTGGGTGCCATGGTTTCGCGCGGTCGGGCTGGACTGGCCGGAGCCGAGTGCTGGCCTGATGCACAATGATTCGGGACTGGTGGTGCAGGCGGCCATCGAGGGGCAGGGCGTGGCGCTGGCACGCGGATCGCTGGCTGCGCTGGCCTTGTGCAACGGTCAGCTCACGCGGTTGTTCGACACCGAGGTGCCGGTGATGTACCGCGAGGGGCAGGATGTGTCGGCGGAACACGGTCTTGACGCAGACGGCCGGCCGCGCCGTTGGGCCTACTGGCTGGTGCTGCCGCTGCGTGGCGGCGAGACCCCGCTGCGCCAGGCCTTTGTTGACTGGTTGCGCGCCGAAATGGAGGCCGATGCGGCAGCGGGCTTTGGCCCGGCGTGCGCCGCGTTAGCGTGAATGAAACTCGTGCTGCAGTGAAAAAGACGCGTTTGTCCTCGTCGGGCGCTCAGGCCATGATGTGGCGACGCCGACTCACGAGGATTGCCTGATGACCACATCCGCCATGCAATTGGCACAGCTGAATGTCGCCCGCCTGCTCGCGCCCATCGATTCGCCGCAACTGGCCGACTTCGTGGCGCGGCTCGACGAGATCAACGCGCTGGCCGAGCGCAGCCCCGGCTTTGTGTGGCGCTTCGAAGGCGATGCACGCGAGGGCAGCACCTCGGCGCCAGACGACGCAGATCTGATTATCAATCTGTCGGTGTGGGCGAGCAGCGAGGCCTTGTTCGACTATGTGTATCGCTCCGCGCACAAGTCCGTGATGACGCGCCGTCGCGAGTGGTTTGCCAAGGCGGCCGACATGCACATGGTGTTGTGGTGGGTCCCGGCCGGGCACCAGCCCGACATGGCCGAGGCGATGGCGCGGTTGGCCGCGCTGAACGCCAATGGGGCGTCGCCGGCGGCTTTCAGTTTTCGCGAGGCTTTTGATGCCGAGGGGCGGCCGCTCGGGCGCCGGGCGCTGACAACGGCCGACTGACTTGGCGGTGCTGGCCCGGTCTCGCTCGGCCGGATTGTCTCTTTGAGAAATGGCGCGCGGCGCGCAGGGTAAGCTTTTTACCGATTGCCGCCATCGCGGTTGCGAGCGTCCTCATGCCGAAACCCTCCGATTTTTTGTCCGATGATCATGTCCAGACCGACGCGCTGTTGCGCGAAGTGTGCGCACAGGCGAGCCAGCTTCTGGCCCAGCTGCCGACCCAGCCGGTGGCCGGTGGATTGCCGCCAGCTGCGCCGATGGCGCACACCGGCGGTGCGCGCGCCGCGCTGAACGAATTTCTGACCCGCTTCTCGCCCGGCCTCGCCGCAAGCGCCGGGCCGCGCTACTTCGGCTTCGTGACCGGCGGCGCCACGCCCGCTGCGCTGGTGGGCGACTGGCTGGCCAGTGTCGTCGACCAGAATGCCACCGGCTCGGCGGACTCCAACGCCGGCGAGCTGGAGCTGGAAACCATCGATCTGTTTCGCGACATGCTCGGCTTGCCGGCGGCCTTCAATGGCGCGTTCGTGTCCGGCGCGACCATGGCGAACTTTGTCGGGTTGGCGACAGGGCGGCAATGGCTGGGCGCGCAGGTCGGCGTGGATGTGGCCGAGGCGGGCGTGGCTGCGCTGGGGCCGGTACGGGTCTTGAGTGCCGGTGCGCATTCGAGCACGGTCAAGAGTCTGGCGATGCTCGGCCTGGGGCGGCAGAGCCTGCACCGGGTGGCCACGTTACCGGGGCGCGAGGCGGTCGATGTGGTGGCGCTGGCCGAGGCGTTGGCGGCCGCGCCGGGGCCGTGCATCGTGGTGGCCAACGCGGGCACCGTGAATACCTGCGATTTCGACGATTTGACCGCCATCGCCGCGCTGAAAGATCGCTTCGATTTCTGGCTGCATGTGGATGCCGCCTTTGCCGGCATCGCCGCCGCCAGTGATCGTTACCGCCCCCGGCTGGCCGGTTGGGAGATGGCCGATTCGATCACCGTCGATTGCCACAAATGGCTCAACGTACCCTACGACTCCGCGGTGGCGCTGACCCGGCATTTGCCGCTGCAGGCCGAGGTATTTCGCAATCACGCGGCCTACCTGCGCGGCGAGGTCGAGCCGGGGAATTTTCTGCAACTGACGCCCGAAAACTCCCGCCGGTTTCGGGCGCTGCCGGCCTGGTTCACGCTGCGCGCCTACGGGCAGGCGGGCTACGCCGGCATTGTCGAACGCAACTGCGATCAGGCGCGCTGGCTCGGTGAGCAGATCGCCGCCGAACCGCGCCTGCGCCTGCTGGCGCCAGTGATGCTGAACGGTTTTTGCTTTGCGCCCGTCGAGGGCGACGCGGCCGCGCTGCTCGACCGGATCAACGCGACCGGCGAGGTGTTCATGACGCCGACCGTGCTTTTCGGGCAAAGCGCGATTCGCGGCGCAATCAGTCATTGGGCGACCACGCAGGCGGACATGGAGCGGGTGTGGGCGGCGATTCAATCCGTCTTGCCGGACTGAGCCGTTTCAGCGCAGGATCGACGCATCTCGACACGGAGTGTTCCCATGCTGCTCACACACCTCGGCCATGCGCCCACCATCGACCCCGACGCCTGGGTGGCGCCGACTGCCACCGTGTGCGGCAATGTGCACATCGGCCCTGGCTGCCGGGTGATGCATGGCGCGCAGATCATCGCCGAAGGCAGTCGTATCGACCTCGGCGAGTGCGTGATCGTGCTCGAGAACGCGGTGCTGCGCAGCACCGCCGACCATGCGCTGACGATCGGCAAGCACTGTCTGGTCGGGCCGAGCGCGCATGTGGTCGGTTGTACGGTGGCAGACGACGTGTTCATCGCCACCGGCGCGTCGGTGTTTCATGGGGCGCGGCTGGGGCAAGGTTGCGAGGTGCGTATCAATGCGGTGGTGCATTTGCGCACCTCGCTGCCGCCGGGCGAGACGGTGCCGATCGGCTGGGTGGCGGTGGGCGATCCGTTGCGCATCTTGCCGCCCGACCAGCACGATGCCATCTGGGCCGCGCAGGCGCCGCTGGACTTCCCCAAGTTTGTGTATGGCTTTGAGCGGGCCGAGGCGAGCATGGCAAAGATTACCCGCAAGCTCTCGGCCAGCCTCGGCAGCCACCGCGACGATGCGCCGGTCAGCCCGCCCGGTTGAGGGTGAGTTGCGGCCGCAGACCACCACCGTCAGCGTTGGTTGGTACCGCCTTGCCGCGCTGTGCGCGCGGCCGATTTCGGGTGATTGCCATGCCCTGGCCGGTGCCGCGGATATCGATCTGCCCGCCGGCATCGGTTTCGGTGGTGGAGCTCCGTTCGCGATATTTCACACCGTTGTCGATCGGGTTCCGCAGTGCGTGGCGCTGCGCTCAGTCGTCGGACGCTGCCCCGTCGGTGGTGCCCGAGATATTGGCCAAGTAAGCGCCGATCTCGGCGTCCAGCCACCGGCTGAAGTGTTCAACCCGGGCCCGTCCGGCGCTGCGGACGGGCCATACCAGCCAGTAGGGGTTGTGGTAGGGCACGCTGACGTCGGTGAGCTGCACCAGCTGCCCGTCCTGCAGCATGCCGTGCACCAGCGACAGTCGCGACAGCGCCACGCCCTGGCCGCGGCGGGCCGCTTCAATCACAAGATTGGAATCATTGAAGTGGATGCCTTGCAGCGCGTCGGCGGGCAGTCCGGCAGCGTCCTGCCAGGGGCGCCAGTTTTCGATCGACAGCAGCAAGGGCGCAGCCACCACTTCGGCTGGCGTGCGCGGCAGGCGCCCGCCCCGGAAGTGCGGCGCGGTGACGGCGATCAGCCGGTCGGCGAACAGCTCGCGCTGTTGCACCTTGTCCCAGCCGCCGTGGCCCATGCGGATCGCCACATCGATGCCTTCGGCGTCGAGGTCGGCCACCTGTAGCCCGGCGCGCAGCGTGATCTTGAGTTCGGGGTGGGCGGAGGTGAAGTGCGGCAGGCGCGGGATGAGCCAGTGCGCGCCAAAGGACGGAATGGTGCCGATCACCAGTTCGTCGTCGCGCGGTTGCGCCACCACCGTGCCGGTGGCGCGTGACAGGTCGGACAGCGCATGGCGCACTTGCATGGCATAGACCCGGCCGTTTTCATTTACCGACAGGCGTTTGCCCTGGCGGTCAAACAGGCGCAGCCCGAGCATGTCTTCGAGCGCGCGCAGCTGATGGCTGATGGCGCTGTGGGTGAGGTGTAGCTCACTCGCCGCCTTGACCACGCTGCCAAGCCGGGCGACAGCTTCGAAGGCGCGCAATGCTGATAGAGGTGGAATGCGCTGCATGTGAATTTCTTTCACGTTGATGTCGAATCCTTATCGATATACGCCCGTGTGGCGGTGCGATACAGTGATTCCGGTGCTGTTGATTGAAATAACCATCACATTGTAGCGGAGCGCACTATGACAACGTGGCTGATGCTGCCGGGGCTTGGCGGCTCCGGACCCGCACACTGGCAGAGCCACTGGTCGCGTGCCTTGCCGCAGGTACGCCGGGTGGTGCAGCGCGACTGGGATGCGCCGAGTCGACGCGACTGGGTCAGCACGCTGGACGCCGCTGTGCGCGGCAGCCATGGCGAAGTGATCTTGGTGGCCCACAGTCTGGCTTGCGCGCTGGTGGCGCATTGGGCGCGGCAGCATACGGGTCGGGTGCGCGGCGCCTTGCTGGTAGCGCCGGCCGATGTGGACTCGGCCGCGCACACGCCGGAGGTAGTGCGCGGCTTTGCGCCGATGCCGATGCGCGTGCTGCCGTTTCCGTCCATTGTGGTGGCCAGTGACAATGATCCGTACGTGCCAATAGACCGCGCCCGGCAGTTTGCAGATGCCTGGGGCAGTCGCTTTGAAAACATCGGCCCGGCCGGTCATATCAACGCCGACTCGGGGCTGGGCAACTGGCCGGATGGCCTGGCGTTGGTTGAAAGCCTTTGCGTCACGACGCACGATAGATCTGTGGCAAACATATTTTGATGACCCCCCAAGGAGATTTCGATGTACGCGCTCTATTTTGGCAACAAGAACTACTCGTCCTGGTCCTTGCGGCCGTGGGTGTTGATGAAGCACTTTGACATCCCGTTTGAAGCGCATCAGGTAGAAGTCAGCGGCAAGGGCGCACACGCCGGGCACCGTGCCTATTCGGCCAATGGATTGGTGCCATGCCTGCATGTGGATGGCTTCCAGGTGTGGGATACGCTGGCCATTGCGGAGTTTTTGGCCGAGCGTCATCCTGGCCTGTGGCCGGCCGATCCGCTGGCGCGTGCCCGTGCGCGCAGTGTGGCCTGCGAGATGCACTCGGGCTTTGGCGCGGTGCGTAGCGCGATGCCGATGAACATCAAGCTGCTGTTGAAGGGCAAGACGCCCAGTGTCGAGGTGCAGGCGGATATCGACCGCATTGCCGAGATCTGGACGCAGGCGCGCAGCGAGTTTGCGGGCGATGCCGGGCCGTATCTGTTTGGTGCGTTTTCGGTGGCCGACGCGATGTTTGCGCCGGTGGTGATGCGCTTTGTGACCTACAACGTCGCGCTGCCGCCAGTGGCCGCGGCGTATCGTGATGCGATGCTGGCGCATCCGGCGATGGTCGAATGGGTCGAGGCGGCACGTGCCGAGACGGTGGCCTTGCCGTCCTACGATGCGGTGGCCGACGTGTATGGTGGGGCGCGCTAAGTGTGGTATCGCTGAAACAGGGTGTCCGCCGTCAGGGGGCGATCGAACAGATAGCCTTGACCGTGCGGGCAGCCGTGATCGAGCAGAAATTTTCGGTGGGCTTCGAGCTCGACGCCTTCGGCGATGACATCCAGGCCGAGGTCGCCGGCCAGGGCAATCACTGAGCGCACGATGGCTTCGTCATTGGTGTCGGTGGTCAGATCGGCGACGAAGCTCTTGTCGATCTTGAGCTTGCGGATGGGCAGTTTTTTCAGGTAGCTCAGTGAAGAGTAACCGGTGCCGAAGTCGTCGACGGAGATGGTGACCCCCAGGCTGGCAAGGCGGTGGATGGCATTGACGCCGTCCTGATCGGCAATGGCCGATTCGGTGATTTCCAGCTCCAGCCGTGATGCGGGTAGTCGTGCCCGGTCCAGCGCGTTCTGGATTTGATGGGGGAGGTCGGGCTGACGCAACTGACGCACCGAGACGTTGACCGCCATGCACTGCGGCGACCAGCCTTGCGTGTCCCAGTCGTTCAATTGCTGGCAGGCGGTGTCGAGGACCCAGGCGCCGATTTCGTCGATCAGTCCGGCGTCTTCGGCGATCGGGATGAAAACGTCGGGCGGGATTGCGCCCATTTCCGGATGCGTCCAGCGCAGCAGGGCTTCAACGCCGATCAGCGCGCCCGTCTTGAGTTCAACTTGCGGCTGATAGGCCAGTGTCAGTTGTTTTTTCTGGGTTGCCTCGCGCAGGGCGGACTCGATGCGCAGACGTTTGACCGCGCCGTCGGTGAGCGACTGGGTGTAGAAGCGGTAGCGGTTTTTTCCCAGTTGTTTGGCGTCGTACATGGCCGAGTCGGCATGCTGGATCAGCGTGTCCGGATCGTTGCCGTCCTGTGGGAAGAGGCTGATGCCAACGCTGCCGCTCAAATACAGCTGGTGGCCGGCGATGCTGCGTGGCTCGCGCAGGACGCCGAGTAGTTTGTTGACGATGTGTTCGACGCTGCCGGGGCTGTCGACGGTGTCGATGAGAAGAACGAATTCGTCACCGCCGATGCGCGACAAGGTGTCTTCGCTGCGGATGTGGCGGAGCAGCTCGGTGGCGATGGCCTTGAGCAACTCGTCGCCTACGTGATGGCCGAGGCTGTCGTTTACGTGCTTGAAGTTGTCCAGATCGAGAAAACACACCGCCAGAAAATGTTGATGGCGCCGCGCGCGTTCGATGCTGTGGCCGAGACGATCGAGCAGCAGCATGCGGTTGGGCAGGCCGGTAAGCGGGTCGTGGTGGGCGAGGTGTTCCAGCCGCGCCTCGGAGCGCTTGATGCCGGTGATATCGGAAAACACGCCGGCAAAATGGGTGAGCGTGCCGGTGAGATCGCGCACGGCATTGATGGTCAGCCATTGTGGGTACACCTCGCCGTTCTTGCGGCGATTCCAGATCTCGCCTTGCCAGCGGTCGTTGGCTTCTACGGTGGCGCGCAGTGCGTCGTAGAAGGCTGCATCATGCCGCCCGGAACTGAGCAGGCGTGGTGTCTGGCCGACGGCCTCGTGGTCGGCGTAGCCGGTGATTTCGCTGAATGCACGGTTGACGGCAACGATTCGGTGCGCCGGGTCGGTGATCATCACGCCTTCGCTGGAGCACTCGAACACCTTGGCCCACAGGCGTAGCTGGGTTTCCATCTCGTGTTGCGCAGTGGTGTCGCGGCTATAGGCGAGGAGACCATTGATTTGCCCGTTGGCGTCGCGCAGGGGGCGTTTGTAGGTGTCTAGGATCCGCTCGCGTCCGGCCTTGTCGCGGATATGTTCGGTGCGCAGGTGGACGCTCTTGCCGGCCAGCACCTTGTCGTCGCTGCAGTCGTCGCGGTCCCGGCGGATGTCGATGTCGAGATCCGGCGCGGGTTGGCCGATCATGGCCTTGGGCGATTGCCCCAGTGCGTTGGCCATGGCCTGATTGACCAGAATGTAGCGGTGCTCACGGTCCTTGGCGAAGATCCAGTCGGGCGAGGTGTCGATGATGGAGTGGAGCAGGTCATGTGCTTCGCGCACCGCCGCTTCGGCAGCGCGGGCATCGGTCACATCCAGGCCGGAGGCGAGAATGCCGGTGACTCGGCCATCCTGATCGCGTAGCAGGGTGTTGGCCCACGCGATGGTGCGTTCTCGGCCATCGGCGGTCAGGATGGGGTTTTCGTAGCGGCTGACGACGTGGCGCTCGCTGCTGACGAGAGTGCTGAGCGCGGCTTTGACGTCGGCGTGCAGGCGGGGGGGGATGCAAAGCGTGAACCAGTTGCCGCCTACCAGCTCCGCTTCGCTGCGGCCGACAATCTCGCAGCCGATGCGGTTGATGAGCTGGATCCGGCCGGTCGGGCCGAGCACCAGCATGATTGCGCCGGCCACGTCCAGATAGCGCTGGAGGGTGGCTTTTTCGCGAGTGAGCTCTTCGGTGCGTTGATCCACTTCGATTTCGAGCCGTTGGTGGCGTGAGTCAACCTGCGCCGCCATGCGGTTGAAGCTGCGCGTCAGGCGGGCGAGCTCTTCGGTGTGCTCGGTCATGGACGACGGTATGCGCACCGAGGCCTCTCCGGCGGCGATGCGCTCGGAGGTGTCGATCAGCGCACGCAAGGGGCGGGTGAGCTGCCGGGCGAAGAGGCGAACAAGCATGATGGAAAGCGCAGCAATCACCAGGCTGAGGATGAGTACGCGGTTTCGTCGATCGACGATGTACTCGAAGGCTTCGTCCTTGTCCCGCCGAATCACCATGGACCATCCGTCGTCAGCGCCGACCCGCAGGTAGCGGTAGGTGGCAATGTCGGTGCCGCCGTCGGGTCGGGGCTCTAGAAAGCTGCCTTCGATGCCCCGGCGATTTGCCGACGGCGATGTGGCCGAGGTGTTGACCATCGCGTTCATGGGGGCTTGATGGGCCAGGGGCACACCTGCATCGTCGATCAGGTCGATGCGTCCGCTGGCGCCCAGCAGGAAGTCGTCTGTGCGCGTCAGCGGGGCGAGCAGGTCGCCGGGCGCCATGCGCAGCACCAGCGTGCCGAGTGTTTCGCCGGTGGGGGCGAGTATCTGGCGCGCCAGGATCAGCAAGGGCGCGGTGGCGGGGGCGTCGAGATCGAGCATCACGGTTTCGGTGGCGCCCGGCGTCAGTACGTTGTCGAGCCAGTGCGCGCTCGCGGGCGGTGGGCTTACGGTCGCGGCGGGCGCTGCGAGGAGCCCCCTGCCATCGGCGATGACCAGCACCATGTTGGCGTAGCGATCCGGATAGGCCTGAACGAGGCGTGCAAAGGCGTCCTCCAGGGCGTCTTGCAATGACGCTGTGACGTCTGAGGCGTTGGGTTGTGGCGCACTGAGCAGGGTGCTCAGGGCCGGGTTGGTGGCGAGCATCTGCAGGTCGCCACGGCGTTCGTGCAAGTCGTCAGCGAGTTGGCGGATGCGCGCGTCGGCTTGTGTGGATTGGGTGGCAACGATGTCGTTGATGCGTTGATCGCGCGCGCCGGTGAGGTTGAGCGGCGAAAAACCGTAGTACCAGATGGCGACCATCGCCACGATGATGGCGAGGATGCTCCCGCCAAAGACGAGACTGATCGTGGTGCTGAGACTGGAGAAGGCAAAGAGGCGCGACCGCATAGCGCGGTTAACGGTCGTAATCGAAATTATTGAAGTGGTATTTGGCAGGGTCGGACAGCACGTCCTGAAGTCCGGAGAAGGCAAATGCGCGCTCGATCTGGTCGCCATTGATTGTGTCGGGGACTTTGTCGAGGCGCTGCAGCAAGCTGAGTTTGCCGGCCAGTCCGTGCATGCCGCGCGATGATGCCGGGATAGTCGGGACTGCGGGAACGTCCAGCAACTCTGCTCGCGTGATGCTGACTGCTTGTGCGACGGATGCCCGGGTGGGGTGTCCGGTCAGCTTCGCGCCGTCGGCCATCGTCCAGTGGGCCGCAGTTTCGATGTTGCTGCGATTGAGTTGCATCCAGCGAGTGGCGCGGATCAGCGCGGCGACAAGATGGCGTGCGGCCTGCGGATGAGCGGCTTCGAAGTCGCGTGAGAGCAGCAGATAGTCGGTACTGCGGCCGCGGAACACAATCCGGTGGGCGGCATTTTCCGATAGCGCGATGCTTGGCGCCGGCTCCCAGGCAGCAAAGGCCGAAATGTCGCCCGAGCGCAGCGCGGCTGGCATGTCGTTCACGTCCATCGGCACGAGAGTAACGTCCGATTCGCTCAGCCCGGCACTGGAGAGTCCCTCGAGCAAAGTGTGATGCGCGCTGGAGCCTTCGACATAGGCAATGCGTCGGCCGCGCAGGCTTTCGACCAACCCGGACTCGCGCGAGACGATGGATGAACTGGAAAGCTTGACGATGCCGGCGACCAGCGTGTCGCCAGCCGCAATGGCGGCAATCGTCGGCATGTCGCCGACCAGCCCGGCCTCGAGCCGCCCGTTGCCCATGCGTTCGACGATATCGGGGCCGCGCCGGAACGCAAAGGTGTGCAGACCGTGACCGAGTGCGCTCAAGGCGCGACGCAGGATGCGATCCCGCCCCATGACCGCGCCCACCAGGCCCGTCGGGTAGCCCAAGGGTTGGACGCCGATATCGACGCCCAGCGCGCGCGGTGCCAGATCGTAGCTGTCGTAGACCGGATCTCCGTGGCCTGTGGCCAGGCTGGAAAAGCCCGTCAGTGCGAGTGCGCAAAGGAGCGACAAGATCCGATTCATGCAGGCTCCGCGAGATTCGTTCATTGCCATGGTAGTCCAAGCCGGTGCTGCCGAGTGACGCGATGCCGGGGTCAATATTTGCCGTTCGTTGCCGATAAGAATCGAAACATGAGTCGACCTGGAGGCAACACGATGATGAATCAGGACACGCCCGGTTCGGCGGCGGAAGCGACCGGCGCTGAACAGAGCTTCGCGATTGCCTTGATGCAGCATCTGGTTGTGCCGACTTTCGTGCTCGATGCCGAGGGAAAGGTGTCGATCTGGAATCGCGCCTGCGAACGGCTAACTGGCGTCCCCGCGAGCGAAGTGCTCGGTACGCTGGATCATGGCTTCGCCTTCTACGATGAGCCCCGTCCGTGTCTGGCCGACTTGATCGCGCAAGAGCGTATCGGCGAGATCGACAGCTTCTACACGACCTATGACACCAACTCCAGTTGCCAACTTGGTTTTCATGTCGAGAACTGGTGTCGCATGCCTCGCGTGGGCACCCGGCTCTACCTTGCGGTTGACGCCGGACCGATCTACGACAAAGCGGGTCACCTGGTCGCCGTGGTGGAGACGCTGCGCGACATGACGGTGCAGAAAGAGGCCCAGCTTCAGCTTGAGCGCCTGGCCTCGCAAGATGCGCTGACCGGTCTGGCCAATCGTCGCGCCTTCGACGTGGGGCTGGAGGCGGAGTGGCGACGCTGCCAGCGCGCCGGCCAGATGCTGTCGGTGATCATGATCGATGTTGATCACTTCAAGACCTATAACGACGCCTATGGACACCCTCAGGGAGATGCCTGTCTGCGCAGCGTGGGGTCGGTGCTCGCCGGCGTGGCTGCCCGTACCGGTGACCTGGCCGCGCGCTACGGCGGCGAAGAGTTCGCGGTGGTACTGCCTGGAATCAACGCAATCGGCGCCCGTGTCGTCGCCGAGCGCATACGCGCCGCGATTTCGGCCTTGAATATTCCGCACACGGGCTCGTCGGCTGCCGAGCATGTCACGGTGAGCGTGGGGGCGGTGAGCGCAGACGCATCGAAGTTGGCCCCGAATGTCTTGCTGCTGGCGGCCGATCAGGCCTTGTATGCCGCCAAAACCTTGGGGCGAAACCGGGTCGAAGTGGCCGCCGATCCGACGTCGGGTAACGCCTGACGGCGCGCGTCGACAAAAAAGGCCGTTCGCATTGCGGACGGCCTTTTTTGCGTGATGCACCGAGCCTTTCAGCCCGGTGCAAGCACGAACGGCTTAGTGGAACTGTTCTTCTTCGGTCGAGCCGGTCAGTGCCTTGACGCTGGACGAGCCGCCCTGGATCACGGTGGTGACATCGTCGAAGTAGCCAGCACCGACTTCCTGCTGGTGCGACACGAAGGTGTAGCCTTTCTCGCGAGCGGCGAATTCCTGTTCCTGCACCATTTCGGTGTAGTGCTTCATGCCTTCGCCTTGGGCGTAAGCGTGAGCAAACTGGAAGGTGTTGTACCAGTTGATGTGGATACCGGCCAGAGTGATGAACTGGTACTTGTAACCCATGGCAGCCAGCTCGTCCTGGAATTTGGCGATGGTTGCGTCGTCCAGGTTCTTCTTCCAGTTGAAGGACGGCGAGCAGTTGTAGGACAGCAGCTTGCCCGGGCAGGCGGCATGCACGGCCTGCGCGAACTCGCGGGCAAAGCCCAGGTCCGGCGTGCCGGTTTCGCACCACACGAGGTCGGCGTACGGGGCGTAGGCGACGCCGCGGCTGATGGCCTGCTCCAGACCGTTCTTGACGCGGTAGAAGCCTTCCTGGGTGCGCTCACCGGTGAGGAAGGGCTTGTCGTTGGCGTCGTAGTCGCTGGTGATCAGGTTGGCGGCTTCAGCGTCGGTACGGGCCAGGATCAGGGTCGGCACGTTCATGACGTCGGCGGCAAAACGGGCAGCGGTCAGCTTCTCGACAGCTTCGCGGGTCGGCACGAGCACCTTGCCACCCATGTGGCCGCACTTCTTCACGGCAGCCAGCTGGTCTTCGAAGTGAACACCGGCGGCACCGGCGGCGATCATGTTCTTCATCAGTTCGAAGGCGTTCAGCACGCCACCGAAACCGGCTTCCGCGTCAGCGACGATCGGCAGGAAGTAGTCGATGAAGTCCTTGTCACCCGGATTGATGTCACGCGACCACTGAATTTCGTCAGCGCGCTTGAAGGTGTTGTTGATGCGGCGAACCATGGTCGGCACGGAGTCGTAGGCGTACAGCGACTGGTCCGGGTACATGGTCTCGGAGGTGTTGCCGTCGGCGGCGACCTGCCAGCCGGACAGATACACGGCTTCGAGACCTGCTTTGGCCTGCTGCATGGCCTGGCCGGCGGTGATGGCACCGAAGGCATTTACATAACCTTTCTTGGCGCCGCCGTTGACCTTGTCCCACAGCTTCTCGGCACCACGCTGAGCCAGCGTGTATTCGGGCTGCAGGCTGCCGCGCAGGCGCACCACGTCTTCAGCGCTGTAACCGCGCGTGACGCTCTTCCAGCGGGGGTTTTCTGCCCAGTCTTTTTTCAGGGCGGCGATTTGCTGTTCACGGGATTGGGACATGGTGGTTTCCTTGTGTTGCGATGAAAACAGGGAGGGAGCCTGTCAATGGGATTGCTATCTCGCAGTACTTTGTGTCGGACGTGACATCAACGAAACAGAGTAGCTGGCAGTGAGAAAATTATAAGCGTCTTTTTGCAGAGCAGCAATATGTCTTATATAAGATATAAGAAAAACATTTTATTTGTTTTTCAGTTACTTATGCGCTGTTTTTTATATTGCGAAAAGCTTTTCAGCTTTATGAAATAAATTTTGGTGCTATCGCACCTGCCACTTGGGCAGGTGCTGCCGTTCAGGTCAGCGCGCGGCCCGAGACGAGCACGCCGTCTTCGTCGGCATACAACATTTCGCCCGGCGTAAAGGTGACGCCGCCGAATGTGACGGGAATGTCCACATCGCCAACGCCCTTCTTGACGCTCTTGCGCGGATGCGTCCCCAGTGCGAAGACGCCGACGGGCATGTGCGAGATTGCCTTCGAGTCGCGAATGCAGCCGTAAACGACGATGCCTGCCCAGCCATTGTTGACGGCCAGCACGGCCAGCTGGTCGCCGACCATGGCGCAGCGCATCGACCCACCGCCGTCGATAACCAGTACCCGACCGTTGCCGGTGTTCTCGAGCGCGCTGCGGACCAGGCTGTTGTCCTCAAAGACCTTCAGTGTGGTGATCGGGCCCGAAAAGGTGGGTGTGCCGCCAAAGCTGCGGAACATCGGCGCGACAACGCGGACTTCGGCGTCAAACTGATCGCACAAATCAGCATTCTGAAAACTCATGGTGACATCTCCTCGGCGAGTGAAGTGGCCGGCAGTGTAGCAATCGCTGATAAAAAAAGGGCGGCTCAGCGAGCCGCCCGATGCCGTGTGACACGGATCAATGTGTTGGGGCCAGCGCCTCGTCCAGCGACAGCACCACTTTTTCCTCGTCGTCCAGATCGATGGTGACCCGGCCGCCGTTGGCCAGTCGGCCAAACAGCAATTCGTCGGCCAGTGCGGACCGAATGGTGTCTTGGATCAGGCGGGCCATGGGCCGCGCGCCCATCAGCGGATCGAATCCCTCGGCCGCCAGCCAGGTGCGCAGCTTGTCAGTGAAAGTGGCTTCGACCTTTTTCTCGTGCAGCTGTGCTTCGAGTTGCGTGAGGAACTTGTCGACCACACGCAGGATGATGGTGTTGTCCAGCGCCCGGAACGAAATCGAGGCGTCGAGACGGTTGCGGAACTCGGGCGAGAACATGCGCTTGAGGTCGGCCATCTCGTCGCCGCTTTCGCGTTTGGCCGCAAAGCCCATTACCGTTTTTTGCATGGCTTCGGCGCCCGCGTTGGTGGTCATGATGATGATCACGTTGCGGAAGTCTGCCTGGCGACCGTTGTTGTCGGTCAGTGTGCCGTGATCCATGACCTGCAGCAGGATATTGAAGACATCCGGATGCGCCTTTTCGATCTCGTCGAGCAAGAGCACGCAATGCGGCTTCTTGGTGATGGCCTCGGTGAGCAGACCGCCCTGGTCGAAGCCGACATAGCCCGGCGGGGCGCCGATGAGCCGGCTGACCGCATGGCGTTCCATGTATTCGGACATGTCGAAGCGCTCAAGCTCAATGCCTAGCGTATAGGCCAGCTGGCGTGCAACTTCGGTCTTGCCGACGCCGGTGGGGCCGCTGAACAGGAAGCTGCCGATCGGCCGCCCCGGACTGCCTAGCCCCGAGCGCGACATCTTGATGGCTTTGGCCAGGGCGTCAATCGCCGGATCCTGGCCGAACACGACGTTCTTGAGATCGCGATCAAGCGTCTTGAGTGCGGCCTTGTCGTCGTTGGAAACCGTGCGCGGCGGGATGCGGGCGATCTTGGCCACGATTTCCTCGACCTCGCCCTTGCCGATGGTCTTGCGCTGTTTGGACTTGGGCAGGATGCGTTGCGCAGCGCCGGCCTCGTCGATGACGTCGATGGCCTTGTCGGGCAGGTGACGGTCATTGATGTACTTGGCCGACAGTTCGGCCGCTGAGGCCAGTGCTGCCGACGAGTAGCGCACCTTGTGATGTTCTTCAAAGCGACTCTTGAGCCCTTTAAGAATCTCGACCGTTTCGGCAATCGACGGCTCGGGCACATCAATCTTCTGGAAGCGCCGCGACAGCGCGTGATCCTTTTCGAAGATCTGACGGAACTCGGTGTACGTCGTCGCTCCGATGCACTTGAGCTGACCCGACGACAGTGCCGGCTTGAGCAGATTGGACGCGTCGAGCGTGCCGCCAGAGGCTGCGCCGGCACCGATCAAGGTGTGGATTTCGTCGATAAACAGAATTGAGTGCTCGTTTTCGAGCAACTGCTTGAGAACGGCCTTGAGGCGCTGCTCGAAGTCGCCCCGATACTTGGTGCCGGCGAGCAGGGCGCCCATGTCGAGTGCGTAGACCTGGGCGTCGATCAGCACGTCCGGGATCCGTCCTTCGACTACGCGACGCGCCAAACCCTCGGCGATCGCGGTTTTGCCGACGCCGGCCTCACCGACCAGCAGCGGATTGTTCTTGCGACGGCGGCAGAGTGTCTGGATGACGCGCTCGATTTCCTTGTCGCGACCGATCAGCGGGTCAATCTTGCCCATCAGGGCTTGTTGGTTGAGGTTCTGAGTGAAGCTCTCGAGTGCGCCGCCAGGTTGAGCGCCTTCGCCTTCAGGCGATTCCGGTTCTGCATCGTTGCCCTTGGGCGCTTCCGGCGCATTGCCGTGGGCGCCTTTGGCGATGCCGTGCGAAATGAAGTTCACCACATCCAGACGCGACACCTCCTGACGCTGCAGGAAGTACACCGCATGCGATTCCTTCTCGCCGAAGATGGCCACGAGCACATTCGCGCCGGTAACCTCTTTCTTGCCAGAGGACTGTACGTGAAGGATCGCGCGCTGGATGACGCGTTGAAACCCGAGCGTAGGCTGGGTGTCGATGTCCTCGTCGCCCTCGACAGTTGGCGTGTGCTCGCTGATGAAATCAGTCAATTCACGCCGCAGCGTCTCGATGTTGGCCGAGCAGGCCCGAAGCACTTCGGCGGCCGAGGGATTGTCGAGCAAGGCGAGGAGCAGATGCTCCACGGTAATGAACTCGTGCCGTTTCTGGCGCGCCTCGACGAAGGCCATGTGAAGGCTGACTTCCAGTTCTTGCGCAATCATTCTCAGTTCTCCTCCATCACACAGGCCAACGGATGTTGGTGTTGCCGGGCATGAGCGATGACTTGCTCAACCTTCGTTGCGGCGATGTCTTTCGGAAACGTCCCGCATACGCCACGCCCTTCCGTATGAACTTGGAGCATGACACGAGTCGCGCGTTCGCGGTCTAGCGCAAAAAAACGTTGCAGCACACTGACGACAAAATCCATGGGCGTGAAATCGTCGTTCAGTAAAAGTACTTTGTACATGCGTGGCGGGCCAACTCGCGTGTTTTCCGCCTCCAGCAAAGAATCGTCTTGTTTCCTGACTGCCATGGAAGCCATTCTAATGAAGCCTAGGGCGATGGCAAGCTGGCGTGACATCGGGCCGTGAAGTATGTTTTGTGGTAAAAAAAACGCAAATTTTCTGCTGCGCCGCGATCCGGGACGTTTTTTTGATATGTTTGTTGTAAAACAATGGGTTGCAGTGTTTTAAAAAGAGGCGTCCTGGCTGATTTGTACAATATTGTTGCAATACGTCAAAAATGACTTCAGGAAATCCTTGACGACAAATGCTCATGCCGGTAAAAGCTGAACCGTACCTTTCGCGTCGATTGGCGGTTTCAGAACACCGACCCTTCGATTGACCAGAGGGATCGGCTCGATTCTCGGGCGTATCATTGATGTAATCGCGAGGAAATAGGCAACATGGCAACTGGTACTGTTAAGTGGTTCAACGACGCCAAAGGTTTTGGTTTTATTACTCCTGATGACGGCAGCGAAGATCTGTTCGCGCACTTCTCCGCCATCAACATGAACGGTTTTAAATCGCTCAAAGAAGGTGACAAAGTCACTTTCGAAGTGACGCAGGGTCCGAAGGGCAAGCAAGCCTCGAACATCCAGCGTGGCTAATTCTGCTTAGGCAGAATGCGTTAGAAAAAGCTGCCTTCGGGCAGCTTTTTTTTCGCCCGCTCACTACGTCCTACCCGCCCGCGACGCCTGTTTCCGCGCTTTTCTTGTGCGATGCTCGCTGAGCAACAAAGGCAGCGTCGTAAAAGCAAAGGCCCGCTATGAGCGGGCCTTCGATCGAAACCGGCTGGGCGAACCCGGCAGCTGAGGCAATTACTTCAGCTTGGTTTCCTTGTACATCACGTGCTTGCGAACCACCGGATCGAATTTCTTCAATTCCAGCTTCTCGGGCATCGTGCGCTTGTTCTTGTTGGTGGTGTAAAAGTGTCCCGTGCCCGCACTGGACTCGAGCTTGATTTTTTCGCGACCGCCTTTGGCCATGTCAGTCTCCGTCTAGTGAGGGGGGTTAGATTTTTGCGCCAGCGGCGCGCAGATCGGCCACGACCACATCGACGCCTTTCTTGTCGATGGTGCGCAGGCCGGCGCTCGAGACGCGCATGCGAATCCAGCGGTTTTCAGCTTCGCTCCAGAACTTGCGGTACTGCAAGTTCGGCAGAAAGCGACGCTTGGACTTGTTTTGGGCGTGGGAAACATTGTTACCCACCATCGGTGCCTTACCGGTCACTTGGCAAACGCGAGCCATGGTTGTGCTCCAGGGAAATCGGATTTCGAAAAGCCGCCGAGTGTACAACACTCAGGGCTGAGAGTTCAAGGACTTGTTTTCAAAAAGAGAAAACTAAAGCAGTCCGCTTTCAGCAAACGACGTGATCTGTGCTTGTGTGACGACAAAATGATCGAGCACACGGACGTCGATCAATGCCAGCGCGCTGCGCAAATCCCGTGTCAGGGATTGGTCTGCGGCGCTAGGGATTGCATTGCCGGAGGGGTGGTTGTGAGCCAGGATCACCGCTGCAGCATTGTGCGTCAGCGCGAATTTTACGACTTCTCGCGGATATACGCTCGTTTGTGTGAGTGTGCCGCGGAAAAGTGTCTCGGAAAGGATGAGTCGGTTCTGTGCGTCGAGCAGCAAAACCATGAAAACTTCATGGGGCAGGGCGCCGAGGTGGAGGCGTAGCCAGCGCTTGACGGCCTCCGGTGCCCCCAGGATGTCGCCTTCGACCATGTCTTCGGCCAGCGCGCGCCGGGCGATTTCCATGATGGCTTGAAGCTGGGCGTATTTGGCCAGGCCCATGCCGGGAAAGGCCGCAAAGGCATCACGCGTAGCGTGGCACAGCCCCGACAGTGTGCCGAAATGGGTAATGAGGTCACGCGCAAGGTCGACCGCGCTTTTGCCCCGGACACCGACGCGCAAGAATATGGCCAGAAGTTCGGCGTCGGAGAGGGCAGCGGGGCCGCGCTCGATGAGCTTTTCCCGCGGGCGTTCGCCGGCGGGCCAATCGGTGATGGCCATGCAGTACAATCCTCGATCAGGCTGAAATCAGCGCTCAGTATATGTGAATGTCATGATCGAACTGAAGGGCAGAAAAATTATTCTTGGTGTGACCGGGGGCGTGGCGGCCTATAAGGCGGCCGAGTTGACGCGTTTGATGGTCAAGGCGGGCGCCAGCGTGCATGTCGTGCTCAGCGAGGGGGGAGCGCATTTTGTGACGGCGGTGACCTTTCAGGCCTTGAGCGGGCATCCGGTCTGGACGGACCTGTGGGACCCGCGCATGGGCAACAACATGGCGCACATCGACCTGACACGCGACGCCGACGGCATCATCGTGGCGCCGGCCACGGCGGATTTCATGGCCCGTCTGGCGCAGGGGCGCTGCGATGATCTGCTGACGACGCTGTGTTTGGCGCGAGATTGCGACTTGATGATCGCGCCGGCGATGAACCGCCAGATGTGGCAACACCCGGCCACGCAGCGCAATGCGCGGCAGTTGCTCGACGATGGGGTGGTGGTGCTGGGGCCGGACGAGGGCGAACAGGCCTGCGGTGAGACCGGGCTGGGTCGCATGCTCGAACCCGAGGTCTTGTGTGAAGCGGTGATCAGCCATTTTGAAGCGAAGCGCCTGGCGGGGCGCAAAGTGGTGCTGACCGCGGGCCCGACCTTCGAAGCCATCGACCCGGTGCGCGGCATTACCAATAGCAGTTCTGGCAAGATGGGTTACGCGCTTGCGCGTGCCTGCGCCCAGGCGGGCGCCGAGGTGGTGCTGGTGAGCGGGCCGGTCGCCTTGCCGGTGCCTTATGGGGTGACGCGGGTCAGCGTACAGTCGGCACTGGCGATGCGCGACGCGGTGACGGTCGAGGTCGACGATGCGGACGTGTTCATTGGCGTTGCAGCGGTGGCCGACTACCGGCCTGCGACTCCTGCCGAACACAAAATCAAGAAGTCCGGCGAGGCGATGAGCATTGCGCTGACGCCCAACCCCGATATCCTCGCCGAGGTCGCCGCGCGACCGAATCCGCCGTTCTGCGTCGGCTTTGCTGCCGAGAGCCGCGATCTGGATACCTATGCCGAGGGCAAGCGGCGCAATAAACGGCTGCCGATGGTGGTGGGCAATCTGGTGCAGGACGGGCTCGGCCAGGACGACAACCAAGTGGTGATCTACGACGAGGCGGGCCGCCACCCGGTGCCGCGCGCTGCCAAGGACAATCTCGCCCGCAGCATCGTCAAGCATCTGGCTGACCTGCTGGCGGCACCATGAATTTACCGAGGAAGTTCTATGCACCCGATCGATGTCATCTTGCTCGACGAGCGACTCAAGACCCATCCGCCTGCCTACGCCACGCCGGGGGCGGCCGGGCTGGACCTGCGCGCGTGTATCGATGCGCCGCTGAACTTGCTGCCTGGCGACACAATGCTGGTGCCGACCGGCATGGCGATTCACCTGGATGATACGGGTCTGGCGGCGATGATCCTGCCGCGCTCCGGGCTGGGCCACAAGCACGGCATCGTGCTTGGCAACCTCGTCGGGCTGATCGATTCGGACTACCAGGGCCAGATCTTTGTGTCGGCCTGGAACCGCGGCAAGGTGGCATTCAAGATCGAGCCGATGGAGCGAATCGCGCAACTCGTCGTGGTGCCCGTGGTGCAGGCGACGTTCAACGTGGTGGAGCAGTTCGAAGCGTCGACGCGCGGTGCTGGCGGCTTCGGTAGCACCGGCTCGAAATGATCGCAGCGGTCGCGGGCATCCCCACCGGGGTGCATGTGATATTGCCGCGTGGGGGGGCGGTGCTCTTGATGCGTCGTGCCAACACGGGGTTCTTCGACGGGTTGTTCAGTTTGCCGGGTGGGCATGTGGAGCCGGGTGAGTCGATTCGCATGGCCGCGATCCGCGAGATGGCGGAGGAGCTGGATGTGCGTCTGGCGGTGGCCGATCTGGACCTGGTTGGTGTGGTGCACCGCCTCTCGGACACCAATCGCATTGATTTCTTTTTGCGCGCTCGCCATTGGCTGGGTGAGCCACGCCTGGCCGAGCCCGACAAGTGCGACGCGCTGGGCTGGTTTTCGCCTGTGGCCTTGCCCAACAACACCGTGGCTTACATTCGTGATGTGCTCGGCTGCTCACAGGACGAGCCGTGGGTGATTGAGCAGGGCTGGCCGGCGTCGATGGCGGACGATTCAATGTGTCCAGCGGCGTCCGCCCAAACCCCTTAGTTCAGCGTATCGGCCCAGATGTTGTGCGCCCAGGCCTGCGCCGCCGTGGCTTCGGCCGGGCTGGCGACGGCCGACAAACCTCCCGCACCTTCGACCGGCAAGAAGGTGTGCTCTGCGGTGTCGAAGCGATGTACCGAGGCGACATGCATGGCGCTGTCGCTGCCGACGTAGCTGTAGCAGGTGTTCATCACCACCGGTGAGGGATTGGGTGGCAAGTCGGCGAGCAGGTGCAGGATGGCCGCCGCTGCCACCTTGGCCTGCTGGTTGGCCATGGTGCCAGACTTGGGCATGCGCGGCGCGGACAGCGTCGCGTCACCGATGACGTGAACATTCGGCACATCGCTCACCTCGGTGCTCAGCCAGTCCACCGACACCCAGCGATCATTGACCAGACGGCTGCCGATGAGGTCGACCACCTTGCCGGCGCGCTGTGGCGGGATTACGTTGAGCACGTCGGCCTTGACGTCGTTGAATTCCAGTTTCGCGGTGCGTGTGCGTGCATCGACGCCAAGCAGTTGGTTGTTCGGCCGGTATTCGATCATGCCCTGGTATCGGTCGCCCCAGGCTGCCAGAAACAGCCCTTTTTTGGACTGGATGTCGGCGTTGGCGTCGAGCACCAGCACCTTGGCGCGCGGCTTGTGGCGACGGCAGTAGTCGGCCACCAGGCTGGCGCGCTCGTAGGGCCCGGGCGGGCAGCGGAAGGGCGCTTTGGGAATGTGGATGGCAAAGACGCCACCGTCGGGCATGGCGGCCAGTTGGCGGTGCAGCAGCGCGGTTTGCGGGCCGGCCTTCCAGGCGTGGGGAATCTCGTCTTCGTGCCCGGCCAGACCTTCGATGCTCTCGGGCATGAAGTCGATACCGGGGGAGAGCAGCAGGCGGTCGTAGTGCAGGCGCTCACCACTGGCCAGACGCAGCTCGCGCGCAGACGGATCGATGGCTGTGACGGTGTCCTGGATCACGCGCACACCGTGGTGGTCGCGTAGTCCGCTGTAGTCGTGTGTGATATGCGCCATGGTCTGCGCGCCGCCGATGACGAGGTTCGACATCGGGCAGGAGATGAATTGGGCATTGCGTTCAACCAGTGTGACCCTCACCCGGCCGTCGCTCCACAGGCGCAGATATTTGGCTGCGGCAGCGCCGCCAAAGCCACCGCCAACCACGACCACGTGGGCGTTGCGGGCGGACTTGCCAAGCTGGGCACAACCGGCCAGGGCGGCAGCGCCCATGGCGGCGAGGAAGTGGCGTCGATTGGTCATGGCCTCAGTGTCCTGTGTGGGTGCGCTGGGCGGCAAAATGTTCGGCGATCAGCGTGAGCTGTTCGGGCGTGTAGCCCTTGGCGATCTGATGCATGATGGTGGCGGGTTTTTCTCCGCGGCTGAAGGCGGCCAGTTTGCGCAGCAGCGTGTCGCGCGGGACGCCGGCGAGGCTTTCGGTGCCGCCGACGCTGTGTCCGTCTGTACCGTGGCAATTGGCGCAGGTGGCGGCGAGTGTGCGACCGGCATCGATGGCCATGCCGCCGGCGTGAATGGCTGGTGCCATGGTGCCCAGCCAGAGGAAAATCAGTGGCCGTATCAGCTTCAAGTCGGTCTCCCGCTTCCGGAACGAATGGCCCACATGATACCGGTTGACGTCGCGCTGGCGCGGGCTATGGCACGATACGCTGCGAATGAACAGCAATTTGGCGCAGGAGATGGCATGGATCACTCACGGCGGGCAGCACTCAAGACGGGCGGGAGCGCGGGCGTGTTTGCCTGGCTCGCAGCGGCCGGTGTATTGCCGGTGTCGGCTGCGACGATATCGCCGGTGTTTTCGATCCATGGCGTGGACGCGGTAATGCAGGCCCTCGGCGCAGCGGGCGCGCATGCGAGCGAGGCGATTGAGATTGTCGCGGCGGAGATTGTCGAGAACGGTGCGATGGTGTCGGTTGAGGTGGCCTCCCGTCTGCCGGGCACGCGACAGATGGCGCTGCTGGTCGACCAGAACCCGACCACGCTGGCGGCAATATTTGATCTGCCCGAAGGGACGTCACCCCGGCTTCAAACCCGAATCAAGATGGCAAAGACCAGTCATGTGATTGCGGTGGTGGATGCGGAAGGCGGCTTTTTCCTGGCACAGCGCGAAATCAAGATTGTTCAGGGCGGCTGCGGCTGATCGCCAATGAGGACAGCGCAATGAGCGATCCGGCAAGAATCCGGGCCACGGTGGCAGAAGGCGTAACGCAAGTGCGTCTGATGGCCACGCATCCGATGGAAACCGGGCGACGGCGTTTGCCCGACGGCGCATTGGTGGCAGCGCACTACATCACCGACCTGACAGTGCTGCACAATGATCGTGTGGTCTTGCAGGCGCGCTTCGGGCCGTCGGTGTCGCGTGACCCGTATCTGGTGTTTTCGTTTGCTGGCGGCGCGCCGGGCGAGACGGTGAGCGTTTCGTGGCGCGACAACCGGGGCGATCGGCGCAGCGATAGCGTGACGATTCGATAGGCCCATTGGGTTGAGTGCTGGCGTCGATCAGTAGGACAAGCTCCACTTCATTTTGGTGCATGGGTGGCAGAAAATGCCCTCAGTGAGTACCGGCGGTCAGTCATCTATATGATTGCCAGCGAGACGTAAGGAACCGGCATTATAATTACGCCTTCGCCTTGACTTGCCTGAATGCGAATACGGAGCGCTTAGGGCAAACTAGGCTGGTTGCGGTATCCGGTTGGCTTTGCGCCACGATATAAAACAAGGGAGAAATGCATGACTACGAAGCGTCCGACGATCATCTACACCCTCACCGATGAGGCGCCCTTGTTGGCGACATGCTCCCTGCTGCCGATCATTCGGACGTTCGCCGCGCCGGCGGGTATCGACGTGACGACGAGCGATATCTCGGTGGCAGCACGGGTGTTGGCTGAATTTTCCGAATTCTTGACCGATGAGCAGAAGGTGCCGGATACGCTCGCCGAGCTGGGCCGTCTGACGCAGGAGCCGGACACCAACATCATCAAATTGCCGAACATCAGCGCCTCGGTATCGCAGCTGATGGCCTGCGTCAAGGAATTGCAGTCCAAGGGCTACGCGATCCCCGACTATCCGGAAGCACCGAAATCCGACGAAGACAAGGCGATCAAGCTCCGATACGGCAAGTGCCTGGGCTCCGCAGTGAACCCGGTACTGCGCGAGGGCAACTCCGATCGCCGCGCGCCGGCTGCCGTCAAGAACTACGCCAAGAAGCATCCGCATTCGATGGGCAAGTGGAGCCAGGCCTCGCGTACCCATGTCTCGCACATGAAGCACGGCGACTTCTATCACGGCGAAAAATCGATGACGCTCGATCGTGCGCGCAAGGTCAAGATGGAGCTGATCACCACGGAAGGTGAGGCCATTGTGCTCAAGCCCGAGGTCGCGCTGCAGGACGGCGAGATCATCGACTCGATGTTCATGAGCAAGAAAGCGTTGTGCGACTTTTACGAAGAGCAGATTGAAGACGCGCGCCAGTCCGGCGTGATGTTCTCGCTGCACGTGAAGGCGACGATGATGAAGGTGTCTCACCCCATCGTCTTTGGCCATTGCGTCCGGATCTTCTACAAGGACGCCTTCAAGAAGCACGCTGCGCTGTTCCGCGAGCTGGGGGTCAACGTCAACAACGGCATGGTGAATCTGTACGACAAGATCGCCAATCTGCCGCGCTCGCAGCGCGAGGAGATCATCGAAGACCTGCACGCCTGCCATGAGCATCGCCCCGAGCTGGCGATGGTCGATTCGGCGAAGGGCATCACCAACTTCCACTCGCCCAACGACATCATCGTCGATGCTTCCATGCCCGCGATGATCCGTTCCGGCGGCAAGATGTGGGGTGCCGATGGTCGCCAGAAAGACGCCAAGGCCGTGATGCCCGAGTCGACCTTTGCCCGCATTTACCAAGAGATGATCAACTTCTGCAAGACCAACGGCAACTTCGACCCGAAGACCATGGGCACCGTGCCCAACGTCGGTCTGATGGCGCAGAAGGCCGAAGAATACGGCTCGCACGACAAGACCTTCGAGATCCCGAAGGCGGGCGTGGCCAACATCACCGACCTGGACACCGGCGAAGTGCTGTTGTCGCAGAAAGTGGAAGAGGGCGACATCTGGCGCATGTGCCAGGTCAAGGACGCCCCGATCCGCGACTGGGTCAAGCTGGCCGTTACTCGCGCACGCAACTCCGGCATGCCGGCGGTGTTCTGGCTCGACCCCTACCGTCCGCACGAGAACGAGCTGATCAAGAAAGTCGAACTGTACCTGCAGGACCACGACACCACCGGCCTCGACATCCAGCACATGTCGCAGGTGCGCGCGATGCGCTATACCCTCGAGCGTGTGGTTCGCGGTCAGGACACCATTTCGGTGACCGGCAACATCCTGCGCGATTACCTGACCGACCTGTTCCCGATCATGGAACTGGGCACTTCGGCCAAGATGCTGTCCATCGTCCCGCTGATGGCCGGCGGTGGCATGTATGAAACCGGTGCCGGTGGCTCGGCGCCCAAGCATGTGCAGCAGCTGGTCGAAGAAAACCACTTGCGCTGGGATTCGCTCGGCGAGTTCCTGGCGCTGGCGGTGTCGCTTGAAGACCTCGGCATCAAGGAGGGCAACAACAAGGCCAAGCTGCTCGCCAAGACGCTGGACGAAGCCACGGGCAAGTTGCTCGACAATGACAAGTCTCCCTCGCGAAAGACCGGCGAACTCGACAACCGTGGGAGCCATTTCTACCTCGCACTGTACTGGGCGCAGGCGTTGGCGGCGCAGGATGAGGATGCCGAACTGAAGGCGCACTTCGCGGCGCTGGCGAAGTCGCTTGGCGACAATGAGCAGAAGATTCTCGCCGAGCTCGGTGCCGTGCAGGGCAAGCCGGTCGACATTGGTGGCTACTACATGGCCGACGCAGATAAGACCAAGGCTGTGATGCGTCCCAGCGCAACGCTGAACGCCGTGATCGCCGCTGCACGCGGCTGAATCGGTTACTGACTCAGGCCCCCTGGGGCCGGGTCTGGTCCAGAACAAATGCCAGAGACGCGTCTCTGGCATTTTTTTTTCTGGCCTTCTACCGACCAGTATTGAGCAATTTCGGCGCCCGATTCGGCATTAAACTTTTGTTTGTCATATGGAATTGACATGTTTAGATGTGTATGATGCGTGCCCATCTGGAGATTTCCAAGAGGTGCAGACCGCGGGCTGTTGAATCCCCGTCGTTGCACGCGCGAGCCCTTACATCTACTAGCCACGAGGTCTTTTTTCATGAAATTGTCTTTGATTGCCACCGCACTGTGCGCCTGCTTGTTGTCCGCGTGCGCAACAGCCCCAGAGTCGTCCGGCAAGTCGGCCGCGCCGGCCGCGGCGCCGCGTGCTGAACTTGGCAAAACTCCCATGCAATTGTTGTCGGCGGAAGCGGATGGGCTCAAAGAGGTCGGCCTTGGTGTTGACGCGCTGGGCGACGGTCTGCGCGTGACGCTCCCTGGCACGATGAGTTTCAAGTCGGGGCGCAGCGAGTTGAATGCTGATGCTGCCGAGGCACTCGATCGTCTTGCCGGTGCGCTCAATACGGTGCCGCAGGTGCATGCACGGGTGGTCGGACACACCGACAGCGCCGGTGATGCCGCCTACAACCAGAAACTGTCCGAAGCGCGCGCTGCCGCGGTGACGCGTGCCCTGATCGAGCGGGGTGTGGCCGAAGAGCGCTTGTCTTCCGAAGGGCGTGGCGAAGACGAGCCGGTGGCTGACAATGGATCGCGGGAAGGCCGCGCGACCAATCGCCGGGTCGAGGTTGTGATTGGCGCGAAGTGAATCTGGATTGAACAAACAACAACGCCGGCAAGTGCCGGCGTTGTTGTTTGTGCGGGTGGCGCCTTAGATCAGACCATCGAACAACTGGACGTCCACCGAGTCCCCCTCGGTCACATCGGCGCGGGACTCGGGCAGTACGATGAAACAGTTGGCATCCGACATCGAGCGCAACACGCCCGAGCCCTGGGCGCCGGTGGGCGAGACGGCCCAGCCGTCGGCACTCGCCCGGACGATGGCCCGGACGAACTCCCGCCGGCCTGGGCGCTTGCGGATTTCGGTGGTGCAGCGCGCGGCCAGCGTGGGTCGCGTCGGCAGGGGGTTGACGCCCATCAGTGCGAGCAGGGCGTCCTGCACAAACTGGTAAAAGGTGACCATCACCGCAACGGGGTTGCCCGGCAGGCCGAATAGCCAGGTGTTGTCGAGCTTGCCGAAGGCCATGGGGCGACCGGGCTTGATATTGATCTTCCAGAACGCGACCTGACCGAGCCGATTGACCATTTCCTTGATGAAATCCGCTTCGCCAACCGACACGCCGCCGGAGGTCAGGATGACATCCGCCGCGGTCGCCGCGTCGCGGAAGGCGGTTTCAAGTGCGTCGGGACGGTCGGGAATGACCCCCATGTCGAGGATGTCGCAGCCGAGCCGGGTCAGTACGCCATAGAGCGTGTAGCGGTTGCTGTCGTAGATTTGGCCGGGGGCGAGCGGTTTGCCGATCGAGGCGACTTCATCGCCGGTCGAGAAAAACGCGACGCGCAGCCGGCGATAGACGGTAACTTCGGCAATGCCCAGCGAGGCGATCAGGCCGAGTTCGGCCGGGCCGATGCGTTTGCCGGTCGACAGGGCCGGCTCGCCCAGGGCGAGGTCTTCGCCCGCACATCGGATGTTCTGGCCGGGTTTGTGGCCCGCCGGAATCTGAACGCGGGTTTTGTCGGCCTGAACGTCTTCTTGCGGCACGATGCAGTCGGCGCCGCGCGGCACCATGGCGCCGGTCATGATGCGCACCGCCTGACCCGGTCCGACGATGCCGGAGAAGGCGTTTCCCGCGAAGGCGGTGCCGACGATGCTCAGCGACGCGCCAGCGTGGCAGTCGTCGGTGCGAATGGCGTAGCCGTCCATCGCGGAGTTGTCATGCGCCGGGACATTGTGCGGCGCAATAACGTCTTGAGCGAGGACGCGGCCGAGCGCATCGCGGATGGCGACTTGCTCCCAGCCTTGTACTGGCGCCAGCCCGGCATGGATGAGTGCGCGTGCTTCCTCAACATTGAGCGAGGTTCGCGCAACGGCTGAGGCATCGGTCGGGAGTGTCATGGTCTGGTCTCTCGTTTTGAAACATGAAGTGCATCGCCAAGCGTGCTGCACTGCGTCCAGATGAATAGTAGGCAATCCAGCCTGAAAGCGCCATTCGGCGCGGATTTCGGTGCGTTGACAATCAAGTCTGTGGGCGTATCCTGAATTCTCGATCGCGTCGTGCTGAGCAGGCGCGTGAGGGAGAATAATAAACGGGCGTATGCAGGAATTGTCCCGCAGCTGACTGCACTGCGAGGACTATTGTTTGGTCCGCCAGAGACCACCCGCCCGATCTCAACCATTCCGGAGGAGTCGGCCGATGTTGAAGTCTCTTCACATTGACCCCGCCAAATGCACGGGCTGTCTGCAATGCGAGATGGCCTGTTCGTATGAGCATCATGGGGTCTTCAATCCGTCCAAGTCACGGATCAAAGTATTCAATTTTGAAGCCGAGGGCAAAAAGGTGCCCTATACCTGCACCCAGTGTGCCGAAGCCTGGTGCATGAATGCCTGTCCGGTCGACGCTATCCGGCTCGATGCAGCCACGGGCGCCAAGGTCGTCCACGAGGATATCTGCGTCGGGTGCAAAGTTTGCACCATCGCCTGTCCCTTCGGCACCATCAACTACGAGCAGGATTCGGGCAAGGTCCAAAAGTGTGACCTGTGCGATGACAATCCGGCCTGTGCCGCGGCCTGTCCGACCAGTGCGATCACGTATATCGACGCCGACTGGACTGGGCTCGACAAGATGCGTCAGTGGGCGGCCAAGGCCAACACTGCCACGCCGGCAACCTGAGGAGGACGGAACCATGGGCTGGGCTAGAAAAATCCTGCGCGTGAACCTCACTCAGGGCACGTGCACCCCCGAGCCGCTGAACATGCAGTGGGCCGACGAATATCTCGGCTCACGCGGGTTGGCGAGCAAATATCTCATCAGCGAAATCGATCCGAAGGTCGATCCTTTATCGCCGGACAACAAGATGATCATGTCCACCGGTCCCCTGACCGGCACCATGGCATCGACCGGCGGGCGTTACACCATTGTGACCAAGGGGCCGCTCACCGGCGCCATCGCCTGTTCGAACTCCGGTGGCTTCTTTGGCGCCGAAATGAAGTTCGCCGGCTGGGACATGATCATCTTTGAGGGCAAGTCGCCGAAACCGGTGTATTTATACGTCGAAAATGACCGAGCCGAACTGCGCGATGCCAGCGGTTTGTGGGGCAAGTCCTGCTGGGAGACCGAAGAGACCATCAAGAAGCAGCATCAGGACCCGCAGATCCGGGTGTCCTCGATTGGCCGGGCGGGCGAAAATCAAGTGCTGTACGCCTGTGTGGTCAATGACCTGCACCGGGCCGCCGGGCGTTCTGGCGTGGGTGCCGTGATGGGCTCCAAAAACCTGAAAGCCGTGGCGCTGCGCGGCACGAAGGGCGTGGGCGGCATCAAGGACTTCAAGGCCTTCATGACCGCGACCACCGAGGCCAAGAAAGTGCTGGCTGACAATGCGGTGACGGGCGAGGGGCTGCCGAAGTACGGCACCCAGGTGTTGATGAACGTGATCAACGAGATGGGCTCGCTACCGACGCGCAACCACAAGGATGTGCAGTTTGAAGACGCGGCCAAGATTTCGGCCGAGGCCATGCACGAGAAGCGCGCCTCTGATGGCAAGTCGCAACTGGTGACCAATGCTGCCTGCTTCGGGTGCACCATCGCCTGTGGCCGGATCTCCGAGATCGACAAGGGCCACTTCACCGTCGTCAATAAACCCGAGTATTGGGGCGCCTCTGGCGGCCTGGAGTATGAAGCGGCGTGGGCCCTGGGTGCAGCCAACGGTGTGGGCGACATTGAAGCCCTGCAGTACGCCAACCTGCTGTGCAATGAGCAGGGCATGGACCCGATCTCCTTTGGTGCCACCGTCGGTGCGGTGATGGAGCTCTACGAAATGGGCGTGCTGACCAATGAGCAGATCGGCGTTGATGCGCCTTTTGGCTCCGCCGAAGCGCTGGCACGGTTCACCGAGATGACCGCACTGGGCGAAGGCTTTGGTGTGGAAATCGGTCAGGGCTCCAAGCGTCTGTGCGAAAAATACGGCCACCCCGAGCTGTCGATGACCGTCAAAGGCCAGGAATTCCCGGCCTATGACGCACGCGGCATCCAGGGTATGGGTCTGACTTACGCTACCTCCAATCGCGGTGCCTGCCATCTGCGCAGCTACACCGTGGCCTCTGAAGTGCTGGGCATTCCGGTCAAGACCGATCCGCTCGTCACCGAAGGCAAACCGGAGTTGGTCAAGGCATTTCAGGATGCGACGGCGATCTTCGATTCGGCGGGCATCTGTGTGTTCACGTCTTTTGCCTGGACGCTGGCCGATGTGCAACCGCAGCTGCAGGCGGCCTGCGACGGTGATTGGTCCATGGAGAAACTCAATCTGGTGGGCGAGCGCATCTGGAATATGGAACGGCAGTTCAACACGGCCGCAGGCTTTACCCGCAAGGATGACGACCTGCCGCCGCGCTTGAAGACCGAACCTGCCCAGACGGGCCCGGCCAAGGGGCTGGTGAGCGGTATCGACAAGATGATTCCGGAGTACTACCAGATACGCGGCTGGACGCCGGAAGGCGTTGTCACCGAGGAAACAGCCGGCCGACTCGGGCTCTGATTCCTGTCTTGGCCTGAGTGCCGGTCGCGGTGAAGGCCGCGACCGGTTCCGCTTGCTGTCGGCTCGTCTTTGCCTTTGGGGCGGGCGGGCCGATCCTGCGTATGAGGAGTTCTTCATGAAATATCTGATTCTGGGCAATGGACCCACCGGGGTTATTGCCGCTGAAACCCTGCGCCAGGCCGATCCGGCCGGCCAGATCGTGGTGGCCGGGAGCGAAGACGCACCGCCGTATTCACGCATGGCCATTCCCTACCTTCTCGAAGGCAACATCAACGAATCCGGCACTTACCTGCGCAAACGCGCCGGACATTTCGAATCGCTGGGCATCACCTTGAAGGCCGGCCGTGCGGTGTCGGTCGACCGTGAGCAGCAGCGCGTGTTGTTTCATGACGGCAGCCACGAAGGCTACGATCGTTTGCTGATTGCTACCGGGTCGCATCCCGTGCGTCCGCCGATCCCTGGCATTGACCGCCCGCAAACCCAGACCTGCTGGACGCTCGAAGACGCACGCGCCATCGCCGCGCTGACCAAACCGGGCAGCCGGGTGCTGCAACTCGGCGCCGGTTTCATCGGTTGCATCATCATGGAAGCGCTGGCCAAGCGCGGTGTGGAACTGACCGTGGTCGAAATGGGCGACCGCATGGTGCCGCGCATGATGACGCCGACCGCTGGCGGCATGATCAAGCGCTGGGTGGAGTCCAAGGGTATTGGCGTGCGCACTTCCGCGGGCGTCGAGCGTATCGATACCGGGACCGGCGATGCGCCTCTGAATGTGCAGCTGTCTACGGGCGAGCATCTGCCCTGCGACGTGGTGATTGTCGCTGCTGGCGTGGCGCCGAACGTCGGCTTTCTGGAAGCGACCGGTGTGCATGTGGCCAAGGGTGTGATCGTCGATTCGCGCATGGAAACGTCGGTGCCGGGCATCTACGCCGCTGGCGATGTGGCCGAAGCGCCGGATCTGTTTACCGGTGCGCATCTGGTGTCGGCCATCCAGCCCAATGCGGCGGATCAGGCGCGCATTGCCGCGATCAACATGGCGGGCGGAGAGGCACAGCTGCCGGGCGTTCTGGCGATCAACGTGCTCGACACGCTCGGGTTGATCTCGACGTCGTTCGGTCAATGGTGGGGCGACAAGGATGGGCAGAGCGTCGAGCAATGCGACGAGGCGGCGTATCGCTACATCAGCTTGCAGTTCAAGGATGATGTGTTGATCGGCGCGACCGCCATCGGGCTCACCGATCACGTGGGGGCTTTGCGCGGGTTGATTCAGGGGCAGTTGCATCTCGGGCCCTGGAAAGAGCGCCTGCTTCACAACCCGCACGCGTTCTTTGAGGCCTACGTGGCAGTGACGCAGACCACCGCGTTGAATCGAGCGGTGGCATGAAGCTGAAGTTCAAGTTGTTTGCGTCATTGACCGATTACCTGCCGGCCGATCGAAAAGGCAATATCGTCGATCTCGATCTGCCGGCAGGCACCACGATTCAGACGGTCATTGACCAATACCGGGTGCCGGAGAAAAGTGCGCATCTGGTGTTGGTCAATGGACGTTTCATTCCGCCGTCGGCGCGGGCAAGTCATGTGCTGGAAGAAAACGATGAATTGGCCATCTGGCCACCCGTGGCCGGGGGCTGATCTTGGCGTTTACCCCCCCGTCACTGGAGACGTTCTCGCGCGAGGTGGGCGCCAGCGCGCTGGAATTTGAGCGTAGTTTGCTTGCGGCCTTGCCGGGCGGCGTCGAGTCGCTCGGTGGCGGTCGGTTTCGCGTGAGCGAGGGGGAGGTGCGTCTGGAGATCACCGCGGTGCCGCAGTCGGCGCGGCGCATCGGTCTGTTCGCGCTGCCCGTGCTGGCGACTCGGTTTGAGTTCCTGGCGGGCGAACTGCCCGCGCGCGCGGCCTTGATTGCACGGCTGGATCGCGCCATGCAACGCGGCGGAGGCTGAGCGGTTTTGGGCGGATTTTCACAGGCATTGGCCGACGCGTTTTCGTTGTTGTGGGGCTTCGACGCGCGCGTGTTCGAGATCGTCCTGCTGTCACTTCAGGTGAGCGGCCTGGCCGTCTTGATCGGCACGTTTATCGGACTGCCGCTGGGCGCGTGTCTGGCCGTTGGGAGCTTCCCCGGCAAGCAGGCCGCGGCCGTCATTGTGAACGGATTTATGGGCTTGCCCTCGGTGGTCGTGGGGGTAGTGGTCTATCTCGTGTTGTCGCGCTCCGGGCCAATGGGCGACTTCGGCCTGTTGTATACGCCATCGGCCATGGTGATTGCTCAGGTGGTGCTGGTGGTGCCGCTGATGGCGGCGATCGCCCGGCAAGTGGTCGAAGATACTTGGCGGCAGTACCGTGAAGAGCTGGCCGCGCTGCGCTTTGGCTGGCGCGCCACAGTGCGGGTGCTGCTGCATGATTGCCGGTTTTCGCTCTCTGTGGCGGTGCTTGCGGGACTGGGCCGCGCGATGTCGGAAGTGGGGGCGGTGATGATCGTCGGCGGCAATATCGACCGCAGTACCCGCGTCATGACCACCGCCATTGCGCTCGAAACCAGCAAGGGTGATCTCCCGCTGGCGATTGCGCTGGGCATGGTTTTGCTGGCGCTGATCCTGTTTCTCAACGCCGGGGCCTTCGCCTTGCGCACCTCGGTGATGCGTCGATTCGAATGAGCTTGTTCCCGTTGCAGCTTCGTGATGTGGTGTTTCGACCCAATGGTCGGGCTGTCCTCGATGGGGTGGATCTGACCCTGTCGGGCGAGGGTATCACCGTGGTGCTCGGGCCCAATGGTGCGGGCAAGAGCGTGCTGCTGCGGACCATCTGCGGTCTGTTGCCGTCCACGGGGGGGGTGATCGATTGGGGCGGCGGCAGCTTTGATCCGCTGGCGGTCGGCATGGTCTTCCAGCATCCGGTCATGCTGCGCAGTTCGGTGATCGACAACATCGCCTTGGGTTTGGTGCCGCGCGGTATCGGCGCGCGAGAGCGGCGCATGGCGGCAATGGCCATGCTCGAACAGATCGGGCTGGCTGACCGGGCCAGCGACAACGCCAGGCAATTGTCGGGAGGTGAGCAGCAACGGCTGGCGCTGGGCCGCGTGTGGCTGACCCGGCCGCGCCTGCTCTTGCTGGATGAGCCGACCTCCAGTCTCGACCCCTCGGCGGTCGAAGCGGTGGAGCGCATCGTGCGGCAGATCCGCACGGAAGGTACAAAAATATTAATGACAACGCATAATCTCGGTCAGGCGACGCGCCTGGCCGATGACATCGTCTTTCTGGCCGGCGGCCGGGTGCGCGAACATGTGTCGGTGCGTCGTTTCTTTTCCCAACCGGCCTCGGTGGAGGCGCGGCAGTTCATTCAAGGAGAACTCCCATGGCATCTGGCTTTTTGAAACGATTACTTCCTGCACTGATGTTGAGTGCAACGGCATTGACGGTACAGGCCGGCGAATCCATTACGTTGGCTTCGACGACGTCCACCGAGAACTCGGGACTGTTTGGCTACATTCTGCCGATCTTCGAAAAGGCCACGGGCATCCAGGTGAAGGTCATTGCGCTGGGCACGGGGCAGGCGTTGGATGTGGGCAAGCGTGGCGATGCCGATGCGCTGCTGGTGCATGACCGGGCCAAGGAGGAAGCCTTTGTCGCAGACGGCTTCGGGGCGTATCGCAAGGACGTGATGTACAACGACTTCGTCGTCGTCGGTCCGGCGGCCGACCCAGCGGGCATCGCGGCGGCGAAGAGCACTGATGAGGCGTTTGGCAAGATCGCTGATAGCGGCAGTGCCTTTGCTTCGCGCGCCGATCGCAGTGGTACTCACTCGGCGGAAATGCGTTTCTGGAAAGGCGCGGGCAAGAATCCGGAAGGCCAGGCCTGGTACAAGGCCTCGGGCTCCGGCATGGGGGCGACGCTCAATATGGCGGCGGGCGTTGGTGCGTATACCCTGAGTGATCGTGGTTCGTGGGCCAACTTCAAGAATCGGCAGGATCTTAAAGTCCTGTTCCAGGGCGACCCGAAACTCTACAACCCCTACGGTGTAATCTTGATTGATCCGGTCAAACATCCGCATGTCAAAAAGGCTGCGGCTGAAGCTTTCATCAACTGGATTACCTCCGACGCAGGCCATCAGGCGATTGCCAGCTATAAGTTGCACGGCGAGCAGTTGTTTTTCCCGTTAAAAGCCAACTAGTCTGTGTGTTGTTGAATAAAAAGACCCCGCCGCGGCGGGGTCTTTTTATTGCTTGATATGCAGCCTTACTTGGTGATGATTTCCGGCCCCATCATCAGGGTCGGCAGCCAGGTCGAGACCCAGGGTACATAGGTAACAAGGATCAGGAACACGAACATGATCGCGACCCACGGCATCGCCGCTTTGACCACGTTCATCACCGACATTTGTGCCACGCCGGCGGTGACGAACAGATTGAGCCCGACCGGTGGTGTGATCATGCCGATTTCCATGTTCACCACCATGATGATGCCCAGGTGGATCGGGTCGATGCCCAATTGCATGGCAATGGGGAACACCAGCGGTGCGACGATGATCAGCAGGCCCGACGGCTCCATGAACTGACCGCCGATGAGCAGGATGACGTTGACTACGATGAGGAAGGCGATCGGGCCGAAGCCGGCCGACAGCATGGCCTCGGTGATGGCTTGCGGTACGCGTTCTTCGGTCAGCACATGCTTGAGGATGATCGCGTTGGCGATCACGAACATCAGCATGATGGTCAGCTTGCCGGCTTCGAACAGGGTCTTCTTGGTGTCTTTATGCCAGAACACTTCGACGATCTTGATCAGAGGGTTGCGGCGATTGTTTTCGTCGGCAAACGGGCCCATGTCCTTATAGATGTAATTGGCGATCAGGAATGCGTAGACCGCGGCTACCGCAGCAGCTTCGGTCGGCGTGAAGATGCCGCCGTAGATACCGCCGAGGATGATGATGATCAGGAAGAGGCCCCAGGACGCATCCTTGGCTGCAGCACCGACCTCGCCCCAGCCCGGGAAGGGCTGTGCGGGAAGCTTCTTGATGCGCGCGGTAATGTAGATGGCAACCATAAGCATCAAGCCAGCGATCAGGCCCGGCACGACGCCTGCGAGGAACATGCGGCCAACCGACACGTCTGTGGCGGCTGAATACACCACCATCACAATTGACGGCGGAATCAGGATCCCCAACGTACCAGCGTTGCAGATGAGGCCCGCGGCAAATTCTTTCTTGTAGCCCGCTTGAACCATACCGGCGATAACAATGGAGCCGATCGCGACCACGGTCGCTGGCGAGGAGCCCGACAGCGCTGCGAACATCATGCAGGCGATCACCGAAGCGATGCCCAGACCGCCGCGGATGGAACCGACCAGCGCAATGGCAAAGCGGATGATTCGGTTGGCCACGCCGCCGGTCGACATGAAGCTCGAGGCAAGAATGAAGAACGGGATCGCCAGCAGTGTGTAGTGCCCGTCAAAAGCGGTAAAGAGTGTCTGGGCCACCGACGCAAGTGATGCGTCGGAGTGGGCCATCAGGAACAGCACACTCGACAAACCCAGCGAGATCGCGATGGGTACGCCGATGAGCATGAAGCCAACGACCATGCTGAAGAGGATTACGATAGCCATCGCTCAGTGCTCCTTTTTGTTCTGCGCCGTGCCGTTCATTTTGGCGATGGCGCGGTCCGAGTTGTGATGGTGACCGTCGGCGTGCGCGTCGACCGCTTCTTCAATCATCTCTTCGACTTCATGTGCGGCGATGATCGAGTCACGCTGGTTGGTCAGTACATGGAATCCGGCCTGGAGCAGGCGGATCACCAGCAGGGTCATGCCCAGCGGCAGCGCAAAGTAGGGTACGAAGCGGGGGAGTTTTTCGTAGGCCTCGCCTTCGTTGATCATCGGACCAATCCAGGCCAGGAAGCCCGGCATCGGGATGTCATCTGTTTCCATCCACACCCGGTCGGTGGCGAACGGAATCCAGTAGTCCCACGCACCCTTGAGCAGCAGTACGGCAAACAGCAGACTGGATGCGACGGCAAGCAGGGCGAAGATTTTTTTGATCGGCGGGGGGAGCAGGTTGATGATGACGTCGACGCCAATGTGGAAGGTTCGCTTGACGCCGTAGGCCGCGCCAACTAGTACCAGCCAGGCGAATAGCACCACCGTGACTTCCAGCCCCCACAAGATATTGCTGTTGAATACGTAGCGCGCAATCACGTTGGCAAACGTGATTAGCGTCATGAACCCCAGTGTGACGGCGATGAACGTTTCTTCAGCGCTCTCCACTGCCTGGGAAAATCGGCTCGGTTCTCCAGTCATCTCCCTCTCCGTTTGATCTAGGTTGGGCCAAAAATATGCGCGGGGAGCGAGGCTCGCCGCGCATACGGATGGCGCAGACGGGGCGCTTTCGCGCCCTCATGGGCTTAGCCCTTGTTAGCCTTCTGGGCGGCTTCCATCAGGTCAGCCCCGATATCGCCTTCGAACTTCTTCCACACCGGCTTCATGGCCTCGACCCATGCCTGACGCTGTTCGGCGTTCAGGGTGCGGATGACGGTTCCGGTGTCGGCGACTTTCTGGCGGTTGTCCGCGTCGACTTTCTTCACCGCGTCGTTGCGCTCGGTAGTGACTTCGCCAAGGATCTTGAGGAACTGATCACGCACGTCCGGCTTCAGGCTCTTGAGCCACTCGGTCGAGGTGACAACCAGGTAGTCCAGCACGCCGTGGTTGGTTTCGGTAATGCCGTCCTGAACTTCGAAGAACTTCTGCCCGTAGATGTTGGACCAGGGGTTCTCGCAGCCGTCGATGGTCTTGGTCTGCAGCGCGCCGTACACTTCGCTGAAGGCCATTTTCTGCGGGTTGGCACCGAGTTGCTCGAACTGGGCGACCAGCACATCAGATGCTTGCACGCGGAACTTCAAACCTTTGGCATCTTCCGGCTTGACCAGCGGCTTGTTGGCTGACAGCTGCTTCATCCCGTTGTGCCAGAAGGACAGGCCCGTCAGACCACGGCGGCTCATCGATTCCTTCAGCTTCTGGCCGTCGGCCGAGTTCTGGAAGCGATCAACCGCATCAATGTCGGTGAACAGGAAGGGCAGATCGAAGAGACGGAATTTCTTGGTGAATTTCTCGAACTTCGACAGCGACGGCGCGGCCAGTTGAACGTCGCCGCTCAGCATGGCTTCGAGCACCTTGTCGTCATTGTAGAGGCTGGAGTTCGGATACACCTGCATGCAGGCCTTGCCGTTCATTTCCTCGTTGACGCGCTTTGCCAGCAATTCGGCAGCAATGCCTTTCGGGTGCTTGTCGGTGTTGGTCACGTGGCTGAACTTGATGACCACTTCACCAGCATCGCAGGCGCCTTCGGCTTGAGCGACACCGATTTGGCCGGCCAGGACTGCTGCTGCTGCGATCGCGATTACATGTTTGCGCATTTGGACTCCTCCACAACGTTATATAGGTCATGCCCGAATCGTTTTGTCCGGACCTGCCACTGTAGGCTCGCAACCTTCTCTGGTTACTTTGAGCCCGCTTTGAAGCATTGGGCACAAGCATAGTGTGCCAAAGCGGTCCAGAACGGTATACGTAATGTCACTTATCAACGATAGGAGGTTTTTGACCGAGTCGCTAAGGTCACGGCGGCGGCGTGTGAGCTGGCTTGATCCAGATCATGATTTCATTGCTGTATTGATGCCTTGGTTTTAGCCAGGATGATTGTTCGAAAGCAATATGCGGAGCGCACTACCGGCATGCTTGAAAAAGAGGCCGTGCTGCCTCGTTGATTCAGTTTGTGTTTGACCTGTGACCTTGATGGCTATTCCGATGAGTCCAATGAAATGGCGCCGCATTGATCGACGTGTGTCGGAGCGCGACTCACGACACGCTTGCTGGACGCTTTGCGAGGTGGACGCCCGCCATCATGCAGCGGACTGAACCGCCCGCCATTTCGATTGTTGGCACGTCGAGCGGGACGAGATCCACGCTGCTTTCGATGAGTTCGCGCTGAGCTGGTGTGAGTGATGCATGCGCTCTGGCGGACAGAGCGAGGATGCGGCCATCGTTGCCCTGGAGCTCGATGGCGTTGCCGGCAAATTCGGCGATCTGAGTATTGCTCAGCGCAATGACAAAACGACCCGATCCGGTGATTCGCTCGACAATTTCAGTTCGCCGGGCCGGGTCGGAGACCATGTCCAGCCCGATCATCACGAAATCAGTGGCGATGCACATCAGTACATTGGTGTGATACACCGGTACGCCGTGGGCGTCATTTGCCCGGAACACCATCGGTTCATAGCCAAAATGCGAGCAGAAGCGCTCAAGGGCAAGGGGGTCGGCCCGATTGGATTGCACTGTATAGGCGATACGCTCGGTATGATCGAGCACCATCGCACCAGTACCCTCCAGAAACAGTCCATCGGGTTCCAGCCCGGAGTAGTCGACCACTTCTTGCACCCGGTACTCGCGCTTGAGCATCTCGATGATGTCAGTGCGTCGCTCCCGTCGGCGGTTGGCGGCGAACATTGGGTAGACCGCGACATGACCGCCGGGGTGAGTCGAAAACCAGTTGTTCGGAAAGACCGAATCGGGTGTCTGGTCCGAGCTGTCTTCAAATACATGAACGCGAACGCCATGCGCCTGCATGATCTCGGCGGCCCGGGTCATTTCGTTGTAGGCCGCGCGTGCGACGTCGTCGGGTAGGCACCCGTCGGCAGACCGCTGGAAGGCGTTGTCCGTGGCGGTCTCGGCATTCGGCCAGAAGTGATGCGGCCGGATCATGATGATGCTTGCGGGCGCCTGCGCGCTGCGTCGTTTCACTGGCGTATCTCCTAGGCTGCTTTGGCCACGGTGTGGGCGGCGCGCATGACCATGCCCCACAGATCGCGCGGCTCGTCCGGGTCGGCAATCATGTCGAGCGATTCGAATCGACCCGTGGCATCAAGTTGGTCATTCAGGTATTGCAGGGCAGAGAAGTCTTCGATTGCGAAGCCGACGCCGTCAAATACGGTGATCTGCTCAGGGCTTGTCCTGCCCTTCGCGGCGCCGGTCATCACTTCCCAAAGTTCGGTGACCGGATGATCTTCGGGTAGTTGCTGAATGTCGCCCTCGATACGGGTTTGCGGCGCGTACTCGACGAAGATGTCGGCGCGCAGCAAGATATCGCGTTGCAACTCGGTCTTGCCCGGGCAATCGCCACCAATGGCGTTCACGTGGACGCCGGGGCCGACCATGTCGTCGGTCAGGATGGTCGCGTACTGCTTGTCTGCGGTGCAGGTGGTGATGATCTGCGCGCCCTCGACGGCTTCCTTGGCGGATGCGCACTTGATGATCTCGAAGCCCCGGTCGGCCAGGTTGGCTGCGCACTTGTCGGTGGCGTAGGCGTCAATGTCGTACAGGCGCAGCGTGTCGATTCCGAGTAGCGTCTTGAAGGCCATCGCCTGGAACTCGGATTGTGCGCCATTGCCGATCAGAGCCATGCAGCGCGCGCCTGCCGGAGCAAGGTATTTCGCTGCCATGGCCGACGTCGCCGCCGTGCGGATCGCGGTGAGAATCGTCATCTCCGACAGGAGCACCGGATAGCCCGTATCAACGTCGGAGAGCACGCCAAAAGCGGTCACGGTCTGCAGGCCTGCCTTGGTATTTTTGGGGTGGCCATTCACGTACTTGAAACCATAGACGGTCCCATCGCTGGTCGGCATCAGTTCGATCACGCCCAGTGCGGAATGCGACGCCAGTCGGGGTGTCTTGTCGAACAGCTCCCAGCGCTTGAAGTCATGCTCGATCTGCGCGGCAACGCCCACGATGGTCTTCTCAATGCCGATATCGAGCACGGTCTTCATCATGTCGTCGACGCTGACAAAGCGAATCCAATTCAGGGATTTTGCATTTTTATGTTGCACGGTCTCTCTCCTTGTACTTCCACTTCCGGCCCGCAGGCCTTTGTGGTGAGATTAAGCTTACGGCGGCAAGGGCTTAGTTAAAATGGCAAAGTCTTGCAAAAACTGACTAACATTTGTTTAAATTGACAGTCGATATTTTCTGTTTTGACAGTGCGGGAAGATATGAGCGCAATCGAGACGAACAGGCAGGCGCTAGACTCGCTGGATCATGAATTGATTGGGCTGCTGCGCGCCGATGGCAGGGCGCCGCTGTCGAAGCTCGCACAGATCCTAAAAGTGTCACGCGGCACGGTACAGAACCGGCTGGATCGGCTTGTCGCATCCGGCACGATCCTGGGATTCACGATTCGTGCAGGTAACGACTACCCCGATAGCGCCGTCCGGGCGTTGATGATGATCGAGATTGCCGGCAAATCGACCGCCCAGGTCATCCGCAAGCTGCGCGGCTTGCCCGAGCTGCAGATGCTGCACACCACCAACGGCACCTGGGATCTGATCGCCGAAATTCACACCATCAGCCTGCCCGAGTTCGATCGCGTGCTGCGCGAGGTGCGGATGATTGACGGAGTGCTCAACAGCGAGACCAGTCTGTTACTCAGTTCGGTGTAGCACACATCACACCCGGTAGCCGATTGCCTGCCTGTTGGCAGACGGGCGTGGGCGTGCCGCCGGTTCGTCAGCCAGGGCGTTGTTGAGGTCGGGAAGTATGTCGGGCGTCTCGCCTGAACTTGCCATGGCTGGCGCGCGTTCGAGTGTCAGAAAATTTTACTAATCTCCAGGCTTGAACTGATGGAGATTGGATAAGTCTTTGATATTTTGTAATAATTTTGTTTTGGTACGGGTTATGCGTGTCTTTTTGCTGACGGTGAATCAACCGTTTTCAGCCTAGGAGGAACGTCATGTTAAAGACTCCATTCTCCCGCCGTACCTTGGTTGGCGCCCTGTTGGTTCCGGGCCTTCTGATCGCAGGAAGTGCCCAGGCCGCAGTCACCACTTGGGGCTACGACATTCTTTCGGGGTTTACGCAGTCGGTTATCGGTGGCGCGACAACCAACTATCCCGTACCCGGAGTTTCGTCCCTGTCGTGGGGCACTTCCACTGGCTCCGGCCAGAGTTCATTGGTCATCAACAATCCGAGCCTCCTCGGTGGTTCGGTCGATACCTTCATCGGCGGTGCGCCGCCGGCCGCAGCGCCGTATCTGGGTTTCAGCACTTCACTGACCCACAACAACAACCCGATCACAGGCAACACATTGACGTCGGCCACGTTGCGCAATGCCGTGACACTGACGCCGACGGTGCCGCTTGGCGGCGCGCTGCCGGATCAAGTGGTCAATTTCGACATCGCCTTCGCAGAAACGCCCAATACCGCAGGGACGTGTGTTGTTGCCGGCAGCCCGACGCCGTGTAACGACATCTTTGTGCTTACCAGCGGTCTGCTCAACCAGTCCTTCATGTACGACGCTGGCGACGGCGATGGGTTGCTGACTTACTTCGTCAATATTTTCCCGACCACGGGCGGCGTATTGTCGATATTGGACAACGGCGTGTGTAGTGCAGCGGGTCAAGGAAATGGCTGTCTCGGCTTTACCACAGCCGAGAACCAGTCAACGACGCTGGCCTTCGGCTTCACGATCTCCGCCAATCCGCTGACGACGGTGCCGGAGCCGACGGTGCTCGCACTGCTGGGCCTCGGTCTTTTGGGCGTGGGGCTGTCCCGGCGCAAGGTTCGCGTCTGATTTCATCACTGAAATGACTGGAGAACTGACAGGCCCCCGATTCGTCGGGGGTTTGTCTTTGTGGCGCGTGGTGCTTCGTTCGTGTCTACAGCATGGTTTGCCGAAAGTCTGCGAGCGGCGCGGACCGATGCACCAGAAAGCGCGCTGCCGCTGCGCCGCCCCCCACGCGGTGATCCAATGACAAGCACCGCGGCTGTCATTCCACACCGGTTTCATGCTGGTACGCGTCACGCTGAGGATGGCGACTTCGGGCGCCTTGATGATGAGGCCAGCATCGTCCCGTTGGCGCCACCCTCGCCTTGCTCGGCATTGACCCGTTGTTGGAAGGCCTCCATGTCGGTGATGTCTGCCTCGTCGAAGTTCGTGCCGTGGGGAATCATCACCCGGCTGTGATGCAGGTTCTGGCCGGAGAGCTTGTGGATGCGGCTCATGCGCACTCACCAAGGTGACGCTGGTCGCCCCCGATCTGAAAGCGCTACAAAGTTCTATCGTCAATCGCCGGGCGCACACTCTGCATGTGCCGACTCTCCGGTCGAGCATGACGCTCAAGCAGGTCAAGTACACAACGGCACTGCCGATCGACCTGGCCTGAGCGTCTTGTCGTTCAGGCGGCGATACGCATCGACGCCACGGTGAGCGCGGTATCAATGTCGGACAGCAGGTCGTCGATGTCTTCCAGGCCCGCCGACAGACGCACCAGCCCCTCGGGGATGCCGGCGGCGGCGCGCTCTTCCGGGGTATAGGTCGAGTGCGTCATGCTGGCTGGGTGCTGGGCCAAACTTTCGGCGTCGCCAAGGCTGACGGCACGCGTCACCAGTTCGAGACCATTCATGAAGCGTCGGCCGGCGTCGAGCCCGCCCTTGAGTTCAAAGGCCACCATGCCGCCGAATTGCTTCATCTGCCGGCCGGCGAGTGCGTGGAAGGGGTCGGATTCCAGCCCCGGAAAGAACACCTGAGCTATCGCCGGATGCGCCGCCAGATGGCGGGCAATGGCCTCGGCGTTCTGGCAGTGGCGATCCATGCGCAGCGCGAGCGTCTTGAGGCCGCGCAGGATCAGGTTGGCGTCGTTGGGCGACAGCACCGCGCCGGTCATGTCCTTGAGGCCCTCCAGGCGAATTCGGCTGGCCAGTTCAGTATTGGACACCGCGATGCCGGCGGTTACGTCACCGTGGCCGTTGAGGTATTTGGTGGCCGAGTGCACCACCACGTCGGCGCCGAGCGACATCGGCTGCTGCAGATAGGGCGTGCAGTAGGTGTTGTCGACCACCACCAGCGCGTCGTAGCGGCGCGCGATCTCGCTGCAGGCGGCGATGTCGATCAGGCGCATGTTGGGGTTGGAGGGTGACTCGAAATACACCATGCGGGTCTGCGTTGAAATGGTGTCAGCCAGCGCCTGCGGATCGGTCATGTCGATGCGCGTGACCTTGATGCCAAAGCGCTGCAGCGCGTGCATGAAGAAGGCGTGGGTGCAGCCGTACAGCGTGGTGTCGGTGATCAGCTCGTCGCCCGGCTGTAGCAGCGTCCAGCAGGTGGCGGTGATCGCACCCATGCCGGAGCCGAAAGCCACCGCGGCGTCCGCGCCTTCCAGTGTGGCCATGCGTTGTTCAAGCAAGGCGAGTGTGGGGTTGGAGATGCGGGTGTAGAAATGGCCTTTTTCCTCGCCGGCAAAACACGCGGCGCCGTACTCGGCGCTCTCGAAAGCAAAAGTCGAGGTCTGGTACACCGGTGGCACCAGGGCGCCATGATGATCACGCGGGTCGTAGCCATGGTGGATGGCGCGGGTGGCAAAACCTTGGGGGCGGGACGCGTTCGACATTGGGCTTCCTTGCGGGTTGGAAGGCCGGGTGGCCATGGGTCCACTTTATCGATACCCCGCTTTCAATAATTGCTGTAATCGTGCGCGATGTGATCTCATGTGAGCATGAAATACAAAGATGTTTCAAATTAATTGGATGAATTTGCCCATGGATAAGGTCGACAAGAAAATCCTCAGTACCTTGCAGGACGATGCGCGGGTGACGGTCGCCGAGTTGTCCGAGCGCGTGTCGCTCACCTCGTCGCCGTGCTGGCGACGGGTTAAGGCGCTGGAAGAGGCGGGCTTCATCCGCGGCTATCACGCCGAGCTCGATCCGCGCCAGTTGGGCTACGACGTCACCGCGTTCGTGAACGTGATGCTCGAGAACCATCGCCTCGATCTAGGCGACTCTTTCGAGGTCGCGGTGCAGGGCATTCCGCAAGTGGTGGCCTGCCACAATGTGTCGGGGCGTTACGACTTCATGCTTGAGGTTGTGGCCACCGATCTGGAGGCCTTTGGTGAATTCGCCCGCAACGTGCTGCGCTCCTTGCCGGGGGTGAAGGAGATCTATTCGAGCTTCTCGCTCAAGTCGATCAAGCGCTCGCGCAGTATTCCGATCCCGCCCAACTGAGCTTCGGGCGAGGGCGGCGGTTTAAAGCTTCCGCCCCGGCGTCCGGGGCGGCTGGGTGAATTCGCGGCGGGCGCTTTACTCGGTATCGAAGCCCAGCAGGCGTCCGTCGATGATGCGTTGTGCCACCGTCTCAGGGACGTCGCCTTCCCACTCACCCCGGCCGCTGCGCAGCCCGGCGAGCACCTCGGCCACATCAATGTGCAGATGGCTTTCGTCATGAGGTTCGATCGCCAGCAGCTTGTCGTTTTCTTTCAGGTGGGCGAGCAGGTGGCGCAGATTGGCCGGCACCACGACATTGTCGAGCGTCACCAGATCGGTCGCCTCGCCGCCGCGCGGGCGCGAGGGGTAGACATACACATGCGTGTTGTCGGGGAAGAGCTTGCCGAAGGCCTCGAGAATGCCGCCCTCCATGCCTTCGTAGTACTTCTCGTCAAACAGAAAGCTGAAGTCGCGCACCGACAGCACGATGCCGATCGGCTTTTGCGTGTAGCGGCGCAGGTAGGCTCGCAGGCGGAAGAAGCGCAGGTAGTCGGAGATCATCACCGTGTAGCCCTGCGAGGCCAGCAAATCGATTCGGGCGAGGAAGTCCGCGCCGTCCACGTTGTCACCCGAGGCCAGCGAGTTCATGGTGATCTCGGCCAGTGACACCACCTCTTTCTCGTCGACTGCGCCGAGCTGGCCGAAGCGTTTCTGGCCGGCGTGCATCATGTCCACGTTCACCAGCGTCAAAGGCTTGAAGCTGCCGCGCATCACCATCACCGGCTTGCGATACAGCAGCTCGCCCGGCACCACCACCTCGCCGGCCGGGTTGAACACCACCGCGCGGGTCAGCCAGCTGCGGATCAGGTGCAGGTTCATGAGGCGGTTTTCGACCTCCTCGAAATAGGGGCCGGAGAAGTGGATGACGTCCACCTCGATGCGCTCCGAGCCCAGTCCGTCGCCCAGCGCCTCGACCACCCACTCGGGGTTCTGATAGTGATTGAACGCGCCGTGGATCAGGTTCACACCCAGAATGCCCAGCGCCTCGGCCTGCAACGCGTTGTCATCGTCGAGCATGCGCACATGCATCACCACATCGCTCGGCTCGGCGCCCGGATGCAACTGCAAACGCACACCCACCCAACCGTGACACTCGTTCGCCTGCTTGAAGCTGCGCGCCGTCACTGTGGCCGCGTAGGCAAAAAAGGTGGTGTTCTTGGCCCGTACATGCGCCAGCCGCGCCACCACCTGGCTGAACTCCTTGTCCAGCATCTGCAGCAGCCGCGCGCGGCTCACATAGCGATCCACGTGGCCGTAAATGTCATCGCTCACCGCCATGTCGTAAGCCGACATGGTCTTGGCAATCGTCCCCGCCGCCGCGCCCACCGAGAAAAACCGCCGCGCCACCTCCTGACCCGCCCCGATCTCCACGATGGAGCCGTACTTGAGCTTGTCGAGGTTGATGGCGAGGGCTTTCTGGTCGGTAGAGAGCGTGGTGTCGCGTTTGCGCATGTCGGGAGTCTCGGCGGTGTCGGGCGAAGATCCGAGTTTACACCGACGGCCACGTAGGGCGGATAAGCGCAGCGTCATCCGCCGGTTTTGCTCCAGGCCGCCACATAGGCCGGAAGATGCTTCGCTTCTCCGGTATATGCGGTCGGGTTGCTCCATGTGTCTTGATGTGAAAAAATGCCAAATCCATAAATAGTCGAATTCGCCATGACCTGGACGTACGATCAATCCTCGGGAGCGCTCTCGCGCAATGGCACAGCCGTGCCGGGCGCTATCGGCTATGCCGGCATGGGGGCTCACAAGAATCGGCCTGCCTCTCAGAACCTCAAGAACATGGGCCCTATTCCTCGCGGCGCGTGGCGGATTGGCGGGTACACCAACAGCAAAGGCCCTCTAACGATCACGCTGACCCCCAAGGCTGGAACGAATACGTTCGGACGGAGCGCGTTTCGTATTCATGGTGACAGCACCAAACATCCCGGCACGGCCTCGGAAGGCTGCATCATCATGCCGTACAGTATCCGCAGCATGATTGTCACCTCGGGGGATCACGATCTTGAAGTCGTTGAATAAAACCACAAGCCCGTCTCTCAGACGCGCGCTGCTGTGCATTGCGACGCTTGGTCTGTCCGTCCAGGTGAGCAGCGCGTCTGCCACAGAAGAAGCGCCGCCCTGCTACGGGCCGGAGAACTATGCCACCCAGATCGCTCTGGTCGAGCTGGTCAACACCCGTCGTGTGGCGGATGCGACGTCCATATATCGCGACAGAACAACGCCATATCATCTGAGGACAACGCTGCTTGATTCACAGCGTATCGGGCGATTCTCGGGCCCCGGTATGCCCGAAACGGACGTGTATCGTCAGATACAGAAGATCGAGGTGCGCACTCGCAGTGGTGACGCTTTCATCCTTCTGACTATCAGTGAAGTGAGCGTGCTTGAATGCTCACTGTCCGCGCCAACCGTCGTGATGATGCAACCAGAATATGTTGTCTTGCGGGTGGGGGGCAGTGTCTCCGGCGCGGTGAATTGATCGTTTCGCCGCCGTACAGCAATTCGTGGTTCGACTGCTAAGCTGCCGGTTTGCGCAGATATACAGGGGTGTAGTGCAATGCCCTTCGACTATTGCACCTGCGCGCATCAGGCTCAGTCGGACTGCTTGGAGCGCAGGCTTTTTCGCAGCCGGAAGTTGTCAATTGCAAGATAGATGAGTGCGGCCAGCATGATCGCATCAAAGCCATTGGGGCCGGCAAAAAACCAGAAGGCCCACGCAATCGTTGCGGCAACAAGCGCGGTGAGGAGGAGGGTGATGGAGTCTTTCATGCGAGCGCCGCGTGAAACCGATAGGCGCTTATATTCGCCACATTGGCCTTATAGATGCCTGGGTACCGCTGTAGCGTTTCGGTGAGCCATGGTCTGTAAAGTCCATTCTGATTGGCGCTGAGCAAGACATCTGTGATTGATGTGCCCCCGGAGAGCGTGCGGCCCGTCGCGACGGCGATGCTCCCGATGACCGCGCCGACATAAAATGCAGCAGTGCATGCCGCAGCGACGCCCAGGCCCTCCAGTTTTGTCGCTGCGCCGAGTTCGCCGAGGGTCACGCGCGTTCCGAATTTGTCTATCTGGGTCATCAATACTGTGGCATTTGCCAAGGTGAGCTGTAGCGTTCCAAACAGCGACTCGGGCGCCGGCAGATCAAGGCTGTTCATGTTTTCTTTGAAGTATTTGTAGAAATTCGACATGGCCTGGGTGGTCTTAGGAAATGACGAATGACTATACACGGTCGGTCTCGTGGCGTTCAAGTGCCGTGATTTCCATGTGGCGAAAAGCTGTCCGATGAAAGAGAAACGGCGACCCGCAGGTCGCCGTTTCTCTTTGGTGCCGCCCCGGTTGAGGCGGTTCCGTTGTTGCTTACTTCTTCTTCCGCGCCGCCGGCACGTCGGTGCAACTGCCATGCGCCACCTCGGCGGCCATGCCCACCGTCTCACCCAGGGTCGGGTGGGGGTGGATGGTCTTGCCGATATCCACCGCATCCGCGCCCATCTCGATGGCCAGGCAGACCTCGCCGATCATGTCGCCCGCCGAGGGGCCGACGATGGTGCCGCCGATGACCCGATGCGTGTCGGCGTCGAAGATCAGCTTGGTGAAGCCGTAGTCGGCGCCGTTGGCGATGGCCCGGCCCGATGCCGCCCAGGGGAACTTGGCGGTTTCGACCTTCTTGCCTTCGGCCTTGGCTTGCGCCTCGGTATAGCCGACCCAGGCCACTTCGGGATGCGTGTAGGCCACGCCCGGAATGACGGTGGCGTCGAAGGCAGACTTTTCGCCGGCGGCGACTTCTGCGGCCACGTGGGCTTCATGCACGGCCTTGTGAGCGAGCATGGGCTGTCCGACGACGTCGCCGATGGCGAAGATGTGCGGCACGTTGGTGCGCATCTGGGCATCGACCGGGATGAAGCCGCGATCGGTGACGATCACGCCGGCCTTGTCGGCGCCGACCTTCTTGCC
>JAPWHF010000007.1 GCA_027214125.1 Zoogloeaceae bacterium G21618-S1 | reverse complement strand
GATGATCAAGAACGGTCTGTCGGCCCCGCTGCATGAAGGCGCCATCAAGTACTACAAGGAAAAAGGCTGGATGTAATCCGTCTCCAGGTCGGTCGGTGCAATGCCGGCCGACCTGATTCACACCGTTGCAGGAGCGGGCCTGACGGTGTACTAATACATACGTTTGTGCGATAAGGGCTCCCCCTTACCCGATCAACCGCAAAAACGCACGGAGACGAGGTCATGGCTGGCGTCAAAAAAACACAAGAGCATCACCAGCTCACCGACGAAGAACTCAAGCAGATCGTCGCTGAAGCCGACACAGGCGGACGTAAGCCCACCGGGACAGTCGCTCAGGCAATGATGCTGGTCGCGCTCGCGTGGTCACTGTTTCAACTGTGGATTGCATCACCCCTTCCATTTGCTTTCGGCATTTTTGTGTTCAACGACACAGAATCCCGCGCGATTCACCTGGCCTTTTCGGTGTTTCTTGCCTTTACGGCTTATCCGGCATTCAAGCGCTCGCCACGGGAGTACATACCCGCCGTCGATTGGGTGCTTGCTGCGGTCGCCGCGTTTTGTGCGGCCTACCTGTTTTTGTTCTACGCCCAACTGTCAGAGCGCCCCGGAAGCCCCACGGATTACGATCTGGTTGTCGCGGTCGCTGGCATGGTGTTGCTGCTTGAAGCCGCGCGCCGCGCGCTCGGGTTGCCGATGGTGATTCTCGCCATCGTGTTCATCATCTACATCTTTGCCGGGCCTCACATGCCCGACATGATTGCCCACAAAGGGGCGTCGCTGGGCAAGGGCATGAGCCATTTGTGGCTGACGACGGAAGGTGTGTTTGGTGTGGCGCTCGGCGTCTCGTCCGGTTTCATCTTTTTGTTCGTGTTGTTCGGTGCGCTGCTGGAGACGGCCGGCGCGGGCAACTATTTCATCAAGAGCGCGGTCGGCCTGCTCGGTCACCTGCGTGGCGGTCCGGCAAAAGCCGCCGTGGTGGCCTCGGCGGCGACCGGTGTGATTTCCGGTTCTTCCATTGCCAACGTGGTGACGACGGGCACCTTTACGATCCCGCTGATGAAGCGTATCGGCTATCGCGCCGACAAAGCCGCCGCAGTCGAAGTGGCTGGCTCGGTCAACGGCCAGATCATGCCGCCGGTGATGGGTGCGGCCGCATTCCTGATGGTGGAGTACGTCGGCATTCCTTATGTGCAGGTGCTCAAGCATGCCATCGTACCGGCGCTGATCTCGTACATCGCGCTGTTCTACATCGTGCACCTGGAGGCGATGAAGGCAAATCTGCAAGGCATTCCGCGACAGAATCCGAAGCCGTGGCAGCAGGGCCTGATCAGCTTCATGATGACTATGTCGGGTTTGGTCATTCTCGCCGGGGTGGTTTATTGGGGGCTTGGCTGGATCAAAGCCGTGGCGCCAGACGGGTCAATCGTCATCATTGCGGTTCTGATGTCCATTGCTTACATCGCGCTACTCAAACTGGCGACAAAGTATCCCGAACTGCACATGGACGACCCGAACGATCCGATCGAGAGCCTTCCCGACGTGGGTCCGACGCTCAAATCCGGTCTGCACTACCTGTTGCCGGTGGCTGCGTTGATCTGGAACTTGATGGTGGAACAGCTCTCGCCCGCGTTGTCGGCCTTCTGGGCGACGATGTTCCTGTGCTTCATCCTCGTCACGCAACGCCCGATCACCGCGTTCTTCCGTGGCGTCAGCAATACCAATGTTGAGATCCGTCGCGGCTTCCAGGATCTGCTCGACGGCCTGGTCACCGGCGCACGCAACATGATCGGCATCGGTGTCGCAACGGCTGCGGCCGGCGTGATCGTCGGTACGGTTACGCTGACCGGCGTCGGCCTGGTGATGACCGAACTGGTGGAGACGCTGTCGGGTGGCAACATCGTCATCATGCTGTTCATGGTCGCCTTCATCTGCCTGATTCTGGGCATGGGCCTGCCAACGACTGCCAACTACATCATCGTGTCGACCCTGATGGCGCCGGTGATCGTCGAGGTCGGCGCGCAGAACGGGCTACTGGTTCCCCTGATCGCGGTGCACTTGTTCGTGTTCTATTTTGGTCTGATGGCCGACGTGACCCCACCGGTAGGGCTGGCGTCCTATGCGGCGGCGGGTATCGCGCTGACCGATCCGATCAAGACGGGTATCACGGCATTCACTTACTCGATCCGTACCGCAGTACTGCCCTTCATGTTCATCTTCAACACCCAGTTGTTGTTGATCGATATTGAAGGCCCGTTCCACCTGATACTGACCTTGTTCAGCGCCACGGTCGCGAGTCTGATATTTGCGGCGGCCACGCAGGGCTGGTTCATGACGCGCAGCAAGTATTGGGAGTCGGCGGTGCTGATCGTGCTGACCTTCGTGCTGTTCCGGCCGGGTTTCATCATGGATGAAGTCTTCCCGCCCTACGAGCGCTTGCACGGCCCTGCTGCGATTGAAGCGGTGAATGCGGTGCCCGACAACGGCCGTCTGCGACTGTTTATCGAGGGCATTAATATCGACGGCGACGATGTCCACAAGGGCGTCCTGTTGCCGCTCGGACCGAAAGCCGCCACCGCCAAAGAGCGGTTTGCGGCTGCTGGCGTCAAGGTGGTTCCGTTTGGTGAAGATATTCAGGTCATCGGAGTCGATTTTGGATCGCAGGCCGAGAAGCTGGGGATTGAACAGGGCTTCAAGATTTCTGCGGTGGAGCTGCCAAACGATCGCCCCGCCAAGGAGTGGGTCTTCCTGCCGGCGTTCATTATTCTGGGGCTGATCGTGATGATTCAACGTCGTCGCGCCAAGCATCTGGATCCGCACGCAGTGGCGGCATAACACGGCCCAGCACAAAAAATGGGGCGCCTGTCAGGCGCCCCATTTTTTTATGACTCGAACCGCTTACATGCCCTGGTAGATTGGGCCTTCACCGCCTTGCGGCGTGACCCAGTTGATGTTCTGGGTCGGGTCCTTGATGTCGCAAGTTTTGCAGTGCACGCAGTTTTGCGCGTTGATCTGCAGTCGCGGCGTGTCACCCTCACGGATGATTTCATACACACCGGCCGGGCAGTATCGCTGCTCGGGCGCGTCATAGATTGCGAGGTTGGTGTCGATCGCGACGCTCGGATCCTTCAATTGCAAATGACAGGGCTGTTCTTCTTCATGATTGGTATTCGACAAGAAGACGGACGACAGCCGATCAAAGGTGAGGACACCATCGGGTTTTGGATAGTTGATCGGTGTGCACTCAGCCGCGGGCTTGAGTTTTCCGTGGTCTGCAGTGTTGTGCAGGGTCCAGGGGGTTTTACCGCCAAAGAGGCGCTGGTCGATGCCGAACAGGATCGACCCCATCCACAAGCCCTTGCTCATATAGGCCTTGAAGTTGCGGGTTTTACGCAACTCAGTGTAGAGCCAGCTGTCCTTGAAGGCTTCGGGGTAGGCCGTCAGCGTGTCACGCTCCCGTTCGGCGCCCAGCGCCGAGAAGGCGGCTTCGGCCGCCAGCATCCCGGACTTGATCGCGCTGTGCGTGCCCTTGATGCGTGCCGCATTCAGGAAGCCCGCGTCGCAACCGATCAGCGCGCCGCCCGGGAACACCAGCTCAGGTAAAGATTGCAAGCCACCGGCCGCGATGGCGCGGGCGCCATAAGACAAACGCTTGCCCCCTTCGAGGAAACCGCGAACATCCGGGTGCAGCTTGTAGCGCTGAAACTCTTCGTAGGGTGACAGGTGCGGATTGCTGTAGTTGAGACCGACCACGAAACCGACCGCCACCAGATTGTCCTCCAGGTGATACATGAAGGAGCCGCCATAGGTGTGGTTGTCGAGCGGCCAGCCAGCGGTATGCATGACCATGCCGGGCTTGTGCTTGGCCGGGTCGATTTCCCAAAGCTCTTTGATGCCGATGCCGTAGGTCTGCGGATCGGCATCCTTGCGCAGGTCGTAGCGCGCTTCCAGGGCCTTGCCAAGGTGACCGCGCACGCCTTCGGCAAAGAAGGTGTACTTGGCATGCAGTTCCATGCCGGGCTGATAGTTCGGGCCGGGCTCACCATCGCGACCCACGCCCATGTCGCCGGTGACGACGCCTTTGACGGCGCCGCTTTCGTCATACAGGATGTCGGCACCGGCAAAGCCGGGATAGACCTCAACACCCAGGGCTTCAGCTTGCTCGCCCATCCATTTGACGACATTGCCCAAACGGACAATATAGTTACCATGATTGAGAAAACAGTCGGGCAGCAGGGCGTTGGGCAGTTGGCGAGCGCCGGATTCGGACAGCATCATGAAGCGGTCTTCGGTCACCTCGGTGGTGATCGGCGCGCCCATGGCTTTCCAGTCTGGCAACAGTTCGTCGAGCGCGCGTGTATCGAGCACTGCGCCCGAGAGGGTATGCGCGCCAATTTCAGCGGCCTTCTCGATCAGGCAGACAGAGACTTCCTTGCCGCTCTCGGTGGCCAGTTGCTTGAGCCGGATGGCTGCCGACAATCCGGCCGGCCCACCGCCGACGACGAGAATGTCGAACTCCATGGATTCTCGTTCCATTGCGTTCTCCTATGGTCAGTCTTTGTTTTTCGTTTCACGCACTACCGGTAGGCAGGGGAGCGTTTTTCTTGCAAAATCTTGGTGTTTTGAACATACGCTGCCGTATGTTACTCCATCCGTCAGCCAAATGAGAAGAGTACACCCACAGGAGAGCCCTATGACAGAACAACGCATTTTGCTGCACACCTGCCGCATCCCGGTCCGTTGGGGCGACATGGACGCCTACGGTCATGTCAACAACACCATCTATTTTCGCTATTGCGAACAGGCGCGGGTCGAATGGCTGGAGCAGGGTGGTTTCATGGTGTCGCTTGACCAGAGCGATGGGCCGGTCATCATCAATGCTGCGTGCACCTTCATGACCCCCGTGACTTATCCGGCGACAGTGCTTGTTCGTTTATACGCAGGTGCGCCGGGGCGAAGCAGCCTGATGAACTGGTATGAAATCAGCGTCGAAGGGGAAGACACCGTGTATGCCGAGGGCAGCGCAAAGGTTGTATGGATGAACCATTTGACCGGAAAATCGGTGCCACTCCCCGAGAGTCTACGAAAGCAGTTTGAAAATTAACTATAATCAAACGCATTAAATATAAACATAGGAGACAGCCATGAGTGAAGCGCGCAACCTTGATCAACCTCTGTGGACGCCAACGGCGGAGCGCATTTCGGAAAGCCAGATGACGGCGTTTCGCGAGCATGCCAACACGCGTTGGGGGTTGGATCTAGGCAATTTCGAAGCGCTTCATGCGTGGTCGGTGGATCAGCCGGAGCAGTTCTGGCAATCCGTCTGGTCGTTTGGCGAGGTCGTGGGCGAGCAGGGGGCCACCGTGCTGGTGGATGGCGACCGCATGCCTGGCGCGCGCTGGTTTCCCGAGGCCCGCTTGAATTACGCGCAGAACCTGCTGCGCCGTCGTGACGGTGGCGAAGCGCTGGTGTTCTGGGGCGAAGACAAGGTCAAACTGCGCTACACCTGGGGCGAGCTGTACCGCGAGGTCGCACATTTTGCCGCCGCCTTGCGCGAGATGGGCATTGTTCCGGGCGACCGTGTGGCGGCCTACATGCCGAACATGCCGCAGACCATCGTGGCCATGCTCGCCGCGTCGAGCATTGGTGCGATCTTCACCTCGGCATCGCCCGATTTCGGCGAGCAGGGCGTGCTCGATCGCTTTGGCCAGACCGAGCCGAAAGTGCTGATCACCGTCGACGGTTACTACTACAACGGCAAGGCCGTCGACTGCCACAACAAGGTCGCGACCATTGTGGCCGGACTGCCCTCGCTCAAGCGTGTGGTCGTGGTGCCCTATCTCAAGGCCGAGCCGGTGCTGGACGGCATCGCTCACTCACGCAGTTGGGGCGTGTTCCTGAAGCCGCATCTGGCCGTGACCGAGATCGAATTCGCCCAGCTGCCGTTTGATCACCCGCTATACATCATGTATTCGTCTGGCACCACTGGCGTACCCAAGTGCATCGTGCATTGCGCCGGCGGCGCCTTGCTTCAGCACATCAAGGAGCATCGCCTGCATTCCGACGTGAAGCCGGGCGACCGCGTGTTCTACTTCACCACCTGCGGCTGGATGATGTGGAACTGGCTGGTGTCGGGGCTGGCGGTGGAGGCAACGCTGCTGCTGTTTGATGGCTCACCCTTCGTCGACGAGGGCGACATCCTGTTCGACTACGCCGACGCCGAGCATATGACGCACTTTGGCACTTCGGCCAAGTTCATCGACCATCTGGCCAAGCTGGGTCGTCGCCCGAAAGATACCCACAAGCTCGACACCGTGCGCGCCATCATGTCGACCGGCAGTCCGCTGGTGCCCGAGGGTTTCGACTATGTTTACGAGGCAATCAAGAGCGACGTGTGCCTGTCCTCGATTTCGGGCGGCACCGACATCCTGTCGTGCTTCGTGCTAGGCAACCCCGTGCTGCCGGTGTGGCGTGGCGAGATCCAGTGCAAGGGCCTCGGCATGGCGATCGAGGTGTTTGACGATGAGGGCAAGCCGGTGCGCGGCGACAAGGGTGAGCTGGTGTGCACCAAGCCCTTCCCGGTGATGCCGATCGGCTTCTGGAATGACCCGGACAATGCCAAGTACCACGCGGCCTATTTCGAGCGCTTCGACAACATCTGGTGCCATGGTGATTTCTGCGAAGTCACCGAGCACGGTGGCTTGATCATTCACGGCCGCTCGGATGCCACGCTCAACCCCGGCGGTGTGCGCATCGGCACCGCCGAGATCTACCGTCAGGTCGAGAAGCTGGACGAGATTCTTGAGTCGATCGTGATCGGGCAAGACTGGGAGAACGACGTGCGCGTTGTGCTCTTCGTCAAACTGCGCGAGGGCATCGTGCTCGATGAAGCACTCATCAAGAAGATCAAGCAGACCATCCGCACCAACACCACGCCGCGCCATGTGCCGGCACAGGTGGTGGCGGTCGATGACATCCCGCGCACACGCAGCGGAAAAATCGTCGAGTTGGCCGTGCGCAACGTAGTCCACGGTCGGCCGGTCAAGAACGTTGAGGCGCTTGCCAACCCGGATGCGCTCGGCTTCTATCGCGGGCGCAAGGAACTCGAACAATGAGCCCGTCGCCGCGGATTCAGGCGGCGATTTCATCCCTGCTGGTGATCGACCTGCAAGCGCGCTTGCTGCCGGCCATCGAACAGGGGGGCGAGGTCATCGCGCACACCGTCTGGCTGATGCAGATCGCCCGGCAACTGGGCGTGCCAACGGTGCTGACCGAGCAGTATCCACGCGGCCTCGGACCGACGGCACCGCAAATTCTGGCTGAAGCCGAGGGTGCGCATCACGTGGAGAAGATCTGCTTCTCCAGTCACAGCGAGTCACGGCTGACCGACACCGCCGTGGCCGATCGTTCGCAAGTCGTCGTGTGCGGTACGGAGGCGCATGTGTGCGTCCTGCAAACCGTGCTTGATCTCAAGGCGGTGGGAAAATCGGTGTTCGTGGTCGAGGAGGGCATCGGCTCACGTCAGGCGCGTGACAAGGCGCTGGCCATCGCACGCATGCGTGCGCACGGCATCGAGATCGTCTCACGGGAGATGGTGGCTTTTGAGTGGCTTGAGCGCGCGGGCACCGAGGTATTTCGGTCGATCAGCAAGAATTTCATTCGTTGAACCCGGCGGGCGGGTCGGCCAGGGGCCGGCTCGCCATTCGCCACTTTAAATCCTGAAAAAAGCACTGCACGGCTGGTTTGAGCACGCCGCCTTTTCGGCTATCATTGCGCTTTCCCGCAGTCGCTATTTCCATGACAAAGTATGTCTTCGTTACGGGCGGTGTCGTTTCCTCGCTAGGTAAAGGCATCGCTGCCGCCTCGCTGGGCGCCATCCTTGAGTCCCGCTCCATCAAGGTTACCCACCTTAAGCTCGACCCCTACATCAACGTCGATCCCGGCACCATGAGTCCGTTTCAACACGGCGAGGTGTTCGTGACCGAAGATGGGGCCGAAACCGATCTTGACCTTGGTCACTATGAGCGCTTCACCAGCGCCAAGATGTCCAGGCGCAACAACTTCACCACGGGCCAGATATACGAGACCGTGATCAAGAAAGAGCGTCGTGGCGAGTACCTGGGCAAAACGGTGCAGGTCATCCCGCACATCACCGACGAGATCAAAACCTTCATCAAGCGCGGCGCCGAAGGCGCTGACGTGGCGATCATCGAAGTCGGCGGTACGGTCGGTGACATCGAGTCCCTGCCGTTTCTTGAAGCGATTCGTCAGATGGGCATCGAAGAGGGCCGTAATGGCACCTGCTTCATCCATCTCACGCTGCTGCCCTACATCCCGACCGCTGGCGAGCTCAAAACCAAGCCGACGCAGCACTCGGTCAAGGAGCTGCGAGAAATCGGTATCCAGCCCGACATCCTGTTGTGCCGCGCTGATCGCTCCATTCCGGCCGACGAACGCCGCAAGATCGCGCTGTTCTGTAACGTGATGCCCGAAGCGGTGATCGAGGCGCTGGACGCCTCTTCGATCTACAAGATCCCGGGCCTGCTGCACGACCAGATGCTCGACGAGATCGTTTGCCACAAGCTGGGCATCCTGGCGCGCGCCGCCGATCTGTCGGTTTGGGAGCGCCTGATTTTCGCGCTCGAGAACCCGCAGCGCGAAGTCGATATCGCCTTCGTCGGCAAATATGTCGATCTCACCGAGTCCTACAAATCGCTCATTGAGGCGATCAATCACGCCGGTCTGCACACCCGCAGCAAGGTCAATATTCATTATCTCGATTCCGAAGTGATTGAAACCGAGGGTGTCGGCGTGCTGACCCAGATGGACGCCATTCTGGTGCCCGGCGGTTTCGGCAAGCGCGGCACCGAGGGCAAGATCATGGCCATCCGATACGCCCGCGAAAACAAGGTGCCGTATCTGGGCATCTGCCTGGGCATGCAGCTGGCGGTTGTTGAATACGCCCGCCACGTGGCCGGCATGGACGACGCGCACAGCACTGAATTCGACGACAAGACCAAACACCCGGTGATCGGCCTGATCACCGAGTGGCTCGACCGTAGCGGCCAGGTGGAACGGCGCGACACCGCTTCCGATCTGGGCGGCACCATGCGTCTGGGTGGCCAGGTATGCCACTTGACCGAGGGTTCGCTGGCGCGTGAAGTCTATGGTCGCGCCGACGTGATGGAGCGCCATCGTCACCGCTACGAAGTGAACAACACCTTGTTGAGCAAGCTCGAAAAAGCCGGCCTCAAGGTATCCGGCCGCGCTCCGGCCACCGATCTGTGCGAAATGATCGAGTTGCCCGACCATCCATGGTTTGTCGGCTGCCAGTTCCACCCCGAGTTCACCTCCAATCCGCGTCACGGTCATCCTTTGTTCACCGCCTTCGTCAAAGCGGCCATGGCCGCCAGCGCACCGAAGGAGAAGATCGATGAAACTGTGTGATTTCGAGGTTGGCATCGACCGGCCGTTCTTCCTGATTGCCGGTCCGTGCGTCATCGAATCGCGCGAACTGGCGATGGAGACGGCCACCGAGCTCAAGGCCATTTGCGCTGAACTCGGTATTCCGTTCATCTACAAGTCTTCGTTCGACAAAGCCAATCGAAGCTCCGGCAAATCGTTCCGCGGCCCGGGCATGGCCAAAGGGCTCGAGATTCTGGCCGAGGTGCGCGAGAGCGTTGGTGTGCCCGTCCTGACCGATGTGCACAGCATCGACGAAATCGCGGCCGTCGCCTCTGTGGTGGACGTGCTGCAGACGCCGGCATTTCTTTGCCGTCAGACCGATTTCATCGAAGCCGTGGCAACCTGCGGCAAGCCGGTGAATATCAAGAAGGGCCAATTCCTGGCGCCGGGCGACATGAAGAACGTCGTCGATAAAGCGAAAGCAGCCAATGGCGGCGCGGACACCATCATGGTCTGCGAGCGCGGCGCGTCCTTCGGCTACAACAATCTGGTGTCCGACATGCGCTCGCTGGCGATCATGCGCGAGACGGGTTGCCCGGTGGTGTACGACGCCACCCACTCGGTGCAATTGCCGGGCGGGCAGGGCACCGTGTCGGGCGGTCAGCGTGAGTTCGTGCCGGTGCTGGCGCGCGCCGCAATGGCCACCGGCGTGGCCGGGTTGTTCATGGAAACGCACCCGACGCCCGAAACCGCCCTGTCAGATGGCCCGAATGCCTGGCCGCTGCCCAAGATGAAAGCACTTCTCACCACGCTGCGCGATATCGACGCCCTGGTGAAAAAAGCCGGCTTCCTTGAGCAGGCCTGAGCCAAGAACATTTATTAATCTAGAAATCTGAAGCTTGAGAGGACTGTTATGAGTGCGATTGTTGACATCATCGCCCGCGAGGTACTGGATTCGCGCGGCAACCCCACCGTTGAAGCCGACGTATTGCTGGAGTCGGGCATCATGGGCCGCGCTGCCGTGCCGTCGGGTGCCTCGACGGGTGCGCGTGAAGCCATTGAACTGCGCGATGGCGATGCTGCCCGCTACCTGGGCAAGGGCGTGCTGCAGGCTGTCGAGAACGTCAATACCGAAATCTCCGAAGCGCTCATCGGCCTGGATGCCGAAGAGCAGGCATTCATCGATCGTACCCTGATCGATCTCGACGGCACCGAGAACAAATCCCGCCTCGGCGCCAACGCCACGCTGGCCGTGTCGATGGCCGTGGCCAAAGCCGCCGCTGAAGAAGCCGGCCTGCCGCTGTATCGCTATTTCGGTGGCTCCGGCCCGATGAGTCTGCCGGTGCCGATGATGAACGTCATCAACGGCGGCGCACACGCCAACAACTCGCTGGACATCCAGGAATGCATGATCATGCCGGTGTCCATGGGCAGCTTCCGCGAAGCGCTGCGCTGTGGTGCCGAGATCTTCCATCATCTGAAGAAAATCACCGACAAGCGCGGCTACCCCACCACGGTGGGTGACGAAGGCGGTTTCGCGCCTAACGTCGCAGGCACCGAAGAAGCGCTCAACCTGATCCAGGAAGCCATCTCCGCGGCCGGCTACGAGCCGGGCACCGATGTGCTGCTGGCCCTCGACTGCGCCGCCAGCGAGTTCTACAAAGATGGTCAGTACATGCTTGCCGGCGAGGGCCTGACCCTGAGCGCCGACGGCTTTACCGACTATCTTGCCACCCTGGTCGATCGCTTCCCGATCGTGTCCATCGAAGACGGCATGGCCGAGAACGACTGGGCCGGCTGGAAGCTGCTGACCGAGCGCCTCGGCAAGAAAGTGCAACTGGTGGGTGACGACTGCTTCGTGACCAACACCAAGATTCTGGCCCGCGGCATTGAGGAAGGCGTAGCCAACTCCATCCTCATCAAGATCAATCAGATCGGTACCCTGTCAGAAACCTTTGCCGCGGTCGAAATGGCCAAGCGTGCGGGCTATACCTCGGTGATCTCGCACCGCTCGGGCGAAACCGAAGACAGCACCATTGCGGATATCGCCGTGGGGTTGAACGCCATGCAGATCAAGACCGGTTCGCTGTCACGTTCCGATCGGATATCCAAGTACAACCAGTTGCTGCGGATCGAAGAAGATCTGGGCGACACCGCGACCTATCCGGGCCTTGGCGCGTTTTACAATCTGCGTCGTCGCTGATTGGCCAATGAGCGCTCGTTTTCGGCCGCGTAAACGGTAAAGCAGGAAAAGTCGGGCCGGTGATGTACCTGGCCCGACATCTATCCCATGCGCTGGCCCGTTCTGATCTTGCTGCTGCTCATGTTGGCACTGCAATACCCCCTATGGTTCGGGAAAGGGGGGTGGTTTCGCGTTTGGGAAGCGGAACGGCAACTGACCGAGCAGCAGGCACTCAATCACAAGCTCGAACAACGCAATGCCGGCCTCGACGCGGAGATCCGCGATCTGAAGACCGGCACTGAAGCCATTGAAGAGCGCGCCCGTTTCGAACTCGGGCTGACCAAGCCCGACGAGATTTTTGTGCAGGTACCGCAAAAGCGCTGAGCCTCGGATCTGTGCCCGCGGTCCGACGCCGGGTCAGAGGATTTCGTTGATGTCTTCGCGCTGAAGCAATTCGCGCTCGAAATTGCATTGCTCGTCACCCAGTGCGTCTCGTGCGGACACCACACCGATCGGCCGGCCCCGGTCGACCACCGGCACATGCCTGAAGCCGCCGTCGTACATCATGTGCAAGGCATGCCCCAATGGCAGTGTCGGGGTCACAGTCATGGGCTTGGCCGTCATGACCTGCGCCAGGGAAGTCACTGTCGGGTCCAGCCCCTTGGCAAGCACACGAGTCAGCGCGTCGCGTTCGGTAAAGATGCCGACCAGCGCCCCCTTCTCGACCACCAGGATGGCGCCGATCTTCGCATTGGACATGACCTGGGCGGCGTCTACCACCGTCATCTCTTGCGACGCGGTCACGACCTGTCTTCCGGCAATAACCTTCTGAATGCTGCGTTGTGGCATGGGATGCTCCTCTGTGTGGGGGTTATCCGTCAGAAAATAGGCTGCGGGCACCGTCAAAGCGTTGTGCAAAGTAGCGGTTGCTCATTCGCTCGACTCGAACTTTGCCCTTGCTGCTTGGTGCGTGGATGAATTTTCCATCACCCAGATAGATGCCCATGTGAGAGTAGGGCCGGTTCTGTGTATTGAAAAACACTAGATCACCGGGCTGAAGTGTCTCAGCCGGAATGACGCGAGTTTGAGCGGCAATGCGCGCAGCGTTGTGGGGTAGGCGTATCCCGCTGACCTGTTCGACGACATAGCTCACCATGCCGCTACAGTCGAGCCCGGCCTCTGGGTTGCGACCACCGAAACGATATCCAGTCCCGAGCAGACCATAGGAAAACAGGACGATTTGCTCGGCATCGTCAGGGTTGCCGAGTTGAACATGTCGGGCCTGATCGTTAGCCTGGCTTGGCACGGTGCGCGCCAAAGGCGGCGTTGAAACGACCGTCGAGCAGCCGGAAAACACAATCGTTGCGGCGACTGCAGCCAATAAAGCCGAGGGATTCACGGCACCTCCAGACGGACAGGGTGGCACCAGCTTAGAGCAAGCCTGCTCAGGCGTCCAGACGGAAGGTGACAGGTCCGTGGTTGGTCAGACTCACATGCATTTCGGCGCCAAAGCGACCGTTTTCAACGGGTGAATATTGGCGACGGGCCTCGACAACCAGGGCGTCGTACAGCCGCTCGGCCTGATCAGGTGGGGCGGCAGTGCTGAAGCCCGGTCGCGTGCCCTTGCGAGTATCTGCGGCGAGGGTGAATTGTGGCACCAGGAGCAAGCCGCCGGCAACGTCGCGAACAGACAGATTCATCCGGTCGTCGGCGTCCTGAAACACGCGATACCCAAGCAACCGCGCCACCATGCGCTGCACGGTCGGTAGCGTGTCTTTGGGTTCGATGCCGATCAAGGCGAGCAGGCCGGGCCCGATCCGGCCAACGCACTCGCCTCCAACAGTCACTTCTGCATGCGTGACGCGCTGTATGAGCGCGATCACACGGCGCTCTGCGACTGCACGCAGGTCTTGAGCGGCTCGCCCGCACGCATGAGCTGGCTGCGGTCGTGGTCGATGCGCAAGGCGATCTCAGGACTTTGGAATTGCCCATCGCCCGTTTGCATCAGGGTGAAAATCCCGGTGCCTGAACGAAAACGGACGTGGTCGGTATGAATGGCAACCGAGAAGCGCTCGCCGTCGTGACAGACAAAGCGTGCCTGACGTTCAGCATTCGCGAGATCGGCATAGCCGGCAATGCCTGCGGCGGCAGAACCAAGGGTCAGCACTCCGACGAGGAGCAGTGCAATTCGTGGCATGGTGATAGACGTGTGGGATTCAATCGGTGAGTTCGATGGTGCCATTGACCTGCACGGTGATGGTGCTGTCTCCGGCTTCGACGGGAGCGGGCGCAGCGGCCATTGAGGCCATGGCGCGGCCGCGATACATGGGCGTGGGACCGCCTTGTTCATTGATATTCAAGGCCTTGAGACGATACTTTCGGCCGAGGGTGTCGGTGACCAGTTTGGCACGCGCCTCGAAGGCCTTGAGCGCTTGCCGGGTGGCTTCATCATTGGCGGCATGCAAGGTAGCCGGCGCCGGCATCAGCTGCAAACTGCCAATGGCCAGCGTGGCTTGCAACTCGCCCATCAGGCGCGACAAGGCTGGGATGTCGGTGCTTTCGAGGCTCAGGGTGCTGCGCATGCGCCAACCGACGATGGTCTGGCTGTCTTTGTTGGCACTGCTCGTGCGGGTGTTGCTGTAGATCGGCCAAGTGGTCGTGCCCGCAGTTTTGACGGCGACGCTCGCGAACGGCTTGGCGATTTTCAATGCCGAGGCCATGACCTGGTTGACCTTTTGCGCGACCGCGGCAGGGTCGTCGGCACTCGCCTCAAAGTAGGCGTCAGCCCGGGCAAGGTCGTTCTGCGCGCTTGCCGTGCCTTGTGCGGACAGGTCGACGGTCGGCAAGGCATCGGCTGCCTGAACATTCAGACTGGCGATTGTCATCAGCGCCATGGCAGCGCGCGTCCAGTGGGCGGCTCGTGTCATGAGTTGTCTCGTCCGTAAGGGGTAGCCACCTTATACCGGAAGCCGGCGCCAAGGGGCAGGGCGAGGGTGTAATCGATTGTGAATCAGTCCGATAGGCCGGATCCTTGACGTCGGTTCGATGGCGCGGGATCATGCAGCGCCCTTGGTTTCAGGATATCCGTATGTCGTCTCATCGGGCCGGTGCACTGTACGTGGCTTTGTCGGCCAGTTGCTTTGGTGCAATGGCGATTTTTGCCAAGTACGCCTATCTTGATGGCGTGGATGTGGCGACGCTGTTGCTACTGCGATTTTCGATTGCCGCGCTCATCATGATCGCGCTCGTCGTCGTGCAGCGCCGCGTCTGGCCGCGGGGGCTCAACTTGGTGTTGCTCGCGGCCATGGGTGGCATTGGCTACGTAGGTCAGTCGTTCTGCTTCTTCTCTGCGCTCGAATTCGCTTCCGCCGCGCTGGTGGCTTTGTTGCTCTACCTGCACCCCTTTATCGTGACGGTATTGAGCGCGGTCTTCTTCGGGCAGGCATTGACGCAGGTTCGGGTGCTGTCTGTGCTCGCCGCCTTGGTAGGAAGCGGCCTTGTCATTGGCGCGGATGTGTCAGGGCAACCCATGGGCATCGCTTTGGGTGTGGCGGCGGCGATAATCTATTCGGCCTATCTGCTCACCGCCAATCGTGTCATGCGACAGGAAGATCCCGTGGCAGCCAGTACGGTGGTCATGAGTTCAGCGGCTTTGGTGCTCGGCGCCATGGCGGCGTTCAATGGACCGCAGCTGCCGCAGAGTGTGTCTGGCTGGGCCGCCATTCTGGCGATTGCCGGCATCTCGACCGTCATTGCCATGGTGTGCCTGTTCATCGGCATCCAGCGCCTTGGCGCGGCGGACACCGCCACCTTGTCCACGTTGGAACCGGTAGTGACCACGGTGCTGGCCGCGGCCTTTTTGGGGGAGCAGATCAGCAGCATGCAACTTGTCGGCGGCTTGGTGATTCTCGCCGCAGTCATCGTGCTGGCGCGCTACAGTCAACCGGCGCCTCGACCAAGCGATCAATAAAAAAGCGCGCAGACTTCGCTGCGCGCCAAAATTACCTTGCCTGGAGGAGTGCGGATGTCGCTGAAACATCCGACGCCTGAACTCTAAAGGCAATCAAATACCGATGGTTTGACCTGGATTAAACCCGGACGCCTTAAGCGACGTGCCCAACGGCCGAGGGGGTGTCGATGCGGCGCAGGCCATTGGCGTGCTCAGACAGATGGCGCACATAGTTTTTCGCACTGGCGATCAACCCGGCAACCTCGTCTTCGGTCAGGCTACGAATGATGCGCCCGGGCGAGCCGACCACCAGCGAGTAATCCGGAATCTCGCGTCCCTCGGGGATCAGGGCGTTGGCACCAATCAGGCAGCCACGGCCAATTTTGGCGCCATTGAGGACGATGGCGTTGATGCCGATCAGTGACCCGTCGCCAATCTCGCAGCCATGCAACATGGCCATATGGCCGATAGTGACATTTGCACCAATGGTCAGCGGAACGCCGTCGTCGGTATGAAGTACGGAGCCGTCCTGCACATTGGAATTGTCGCCAATAGTGATAGGGTCATTGTCGCCGCGCAGCACCGAGTTGTACCAGATGCTCACATTCCGGCCGAGCACGACGCGGCCCAACACCGTTGCGTTATCGGCCACCCAGCTGCCAGCACCCAAGGTGGGGTTTCGATCATCCAGTGCGTAAATCGCCATTTTTTGTCCTCTCTGCTCGGGCGTCTGCGCGCCTGTTGACCGGTGTCTAGCGGCCAGAAAAACGGCAATCATATCAATCATATGCTGCGCTGCAAACAGAAAAATCGGTTTGAAACGCAGCATTGAAGAACGTTTGGGCAACGCCGGCGCGACGGCAGTGATAGCATGCCGGCTCATCAGAATTTTGCGAATCACGCGCCAATGCTCAGTTATCGCCATGCGTACCATGCGGGCAATCATGCCGACGTCCTCAAACACTTGACACTGGTACTGACGCTGGATTATTTCAACCAGAAACCCGCCCCGTATTGGTACATCGACACACACGCCGGCCCCGGCAGTTATCGGCTTGATCAGGGGCCTGCTGCACGCACTGGCGAGTTCGAAACGGGCATTGGAAGAATTGTCGGAATCAAACCACGTCCGAAGTCGATCCAACGCTTTCTCGAGACCGTCGGTTGCCTGGGAAAAACCGGCTTGCCGGCGAGCTATCCCGGTTCTCCAGACATTGCCCAGCGGCTGCTACGCGACGAAGATCGTTTGCGCTTGTTTGAACTTCATCCGACAGACTTCGACGCCCTCGACCGACACTTTGCGCATTCAGGCCGCAAGGCGCAGGTCAAAAAGACTGATGGCTTTGTCGCGCTCAAAGCCTTGCTGCCCCCACCAACACGTCGTGCAGTGGTGTTGATCGACCCGCCCTATGAGGTCAAACAAGACTACGACACGCTGATGGCAACGCTGGAAGATGGGCTCAAGCGCTTTCCGACCGGCTGCTATCTGGTCTGGTATCCCATTATTGGACGCCCGGAATCTCGCCGCCTGCCCAAAAAACTGCTCAAACTTGGCGCCTCGACCCAAAGCTGGCTGCATGCGACGCTGGAAGTGGCATCGCCAGCCGCTGATGGTCTGGGCATGACCGGCAGCGGCATGTTCGTGCTCAATCCGCCGTGGACGCTCGCTCAACAGTTGGCGGAGGCCTTGCCGTGGTTGAGTCAGCACATGGGGGAGGGCGCGCCGGCCCGTTATCAGCTCGACAGTCACAGTGAGTGAGGCGTGCGAATGAGTTCAACCCAACACAGCGATCTGCTGGTCTTGCGTGACACGCTCCGTGAATTCACCGAAGCGCGGGACTGGGGGCAGTTTCATACACCCAAGAATCTTGCCATGGCCTTGATTGGCGAGGCGGCGGAGGTCGTTGAGCATTTTCAGTGGCGAACCGCTGAGGCGTCGGCGGCCTTGCCGGAGGCTGATCGTGCAGAAGTGGCGCTCGAACTGGCCGATGTGCTGTTGTATCTGGTGCGTCTTGCCGATGTTCTCGGTGTTGATCTGGCCGACGCTGCCCAGCGCAAACTGGTCATCAATAACGCGCGCTATCCTGTCGACAAAGCCCATGGTCGGGCCGACAAATACACACGGCTTTAGGTGTCCGCCCATACCCGAGCGCGTTGCGTCGGGCCGGTGGGCGGGGCTCAGATCAAGACCACCTCGTCGAGCGTGATATCCACGATCAGATCGTTCGACAGCGCTTCGAGGTCCGACTGCAAGGCGGCGGCATCGAGATCTGGCCCACCTTGCAGACTGGCCTTGGCGTGGAACATGGTCTCGCCTGACATTGCCGCGCTGGAGGTGAGTGTGCTCAATTCTTCAACGTTAACTGCGTGGCGCACGAGCACTTGCGATACCTCGCGCACAATGCCGAGACGATCCTGGCCGACCAACGTCAGATGCAGGCGGCGGGCGGTTTCGGGCACTGGCGCTTCAGTAGCGCTGGTCACCGTCACTTTGAGCGCACTCATGCTCGTGAGTGCACCGATCAAGCGATCGGCGGCGTCTTCCGGGACCGTGACGCGCAAAATTCCGGCAAACTTGCCAGCAAGTTGCGCCATTGATGATTCCAGCCAATTGCCGCCGGCCGCACTGATGGTGGTGGACAGGGCTTCAACCAGACCCGGGCGATCATCGCCAATGGCGGTCAGAACAAGGTTACGCATGAGGCGACACTCCTGTCGAAATGATATGTCGATTGTAGGCGAAAGCCGGTTGTGGCTGTCGAGGCGCTCGCAATGATCACCCTCTGGGACATTCTGCCCCTGTTGGCACTGGGTGCCATCGCCTGGTACTGGATGGATTCGCTGAAGGCGCGAGAGACGGCACTCACTTCGGCTCGGTCAGCGTGCTCGTTGCGAGGTTTTCAATTTCTGGATGAGACCGTTGCCACCGAACGTACGCGCTTTGCCCGAAATTCGAATGGCCAAATGGTGCTGAGACGGGTCTATCGCTTTGAGTTCTCGGACACCGGCGACAATCGCCGCCCTGGGTCGGTGGTGATGCTCGGCCGCGCGGTGGAAATGGTACAGATGGCCGGCGTGCTGGAGGCGGTGAAGTAGCCACGCCGGATGTTGTGGTGTCAGATGGCCTCGCCAGCGGCGACGGCAGACGACCATGCCCACTGAAAGTTGTAGCCGCCGAGGTGACCGGTGACATCGACCACTTCACCAATGAAATACAGCCCGGGGTGCTTGAGTGCGGCCATGGTCTTGGATGACAGGGCCCGCGTGTCGACACCACCGAGCGTGACCTCGGCCTTGGAAAAACCTTGTGTGCCGGACGGTGCCAGAGACCAGGCGGCCAACGCCTCGGCGATCGCCTTGCGTTCCTTTACGCCAATTTGCTTGAGTGGCCGCTCCCAACCATGCAATTCACACCAGGCTTTGGCAAAACGCTTGGGCAGAACCTCTCCCAGCAAATTCCCCAGCAGCGCGTTGCTGTCGCCGTTCGCGGCAAGCCAACTGGCCGCGTCTTCGTCGGGTAACAGGTCAAGGCGCACTGGTGCCGGGTGCCCGGAAGCACAGATATATTGCCAATAGCTCGAGATTTGCAGAATCGCCGGCCCGGAAAGGCCGCGATGGGTGATCAAGGCGCGCTCGCGGAATTCGCCATCGCCGCAACTGGCCACCACATCAAAGGCGGCACCGGCCAGCGGTGCGAGTGCCGCCAACGTTTCTGAATCGAGCGTCAGCGGCACCAGGGCAGGGCGGGGCGTGACGATGGGGAGGTCAAATTGCGTCGCGATGCGGTAGCCCAGATCAGTGGCGCCGATTTTTGGAATCGAAAGCCCGCCGGTGGCGACGACCAAAGCTGCGGCATCGAAGTCGCCGTGGTCGGTCTGCACCGTAAAGCGGTCGTTGTCGGCATGCCCGACGGATTCCACTTTGACCGGCATCGCCCAATCGACCCGGCCATCAGTGCACTCTTGCACCAGCATGTCGATGATCTGCTGGCTACTGTCATCGCAAAACAGCTGCCCCAGCGTTTTTTCGTGATACCGAATGCCGTGGCGTTCGACCAGGGCAACAAAATGCTGCGAGCCATACCGTGCCAGCGCCGAGCGACAGAAATGGGGGTTCTGCGAGAGAAAATGGCTGGCACCAACCACCCGGTTCGTAAAGTTGCAGCGTCCGCCGCCAGAGATTCGAATCTTCTCGGCCAGCGATATGGCGTGATCGATGATGAGCACGTGTCGCCCCCGTTGCGCCGCACGTGCAGCGCACATCATGCCGGCTGCGCCGGCCCCGATCACGATGGCGTCGTAACTGCGTTTCACCCGGGTGTCGCCTTGTGGAAGTGGAAGCGGCGAAGCTTATCGACGCCACGGCCGCGATGCAATGCGCGGCCTGTCTTTCGACGGCGCGCTTGTCGCCACACGGCCTGCGTGTCTTAATAGCATGTAGCGCGGACGCATTTCCGTGGTCTGCCGACAAGTCCATGCATTCGTTCGCTTAGTCCGCAACATGGCCAAATGGCCGCCGGGATGACAGGAGGCCGCATGAGCACCAAACGCTTGACGGAAAACGTGTTGGTACAGAACCTCGCCGGGCTGGATGGCTGGCAGCTGAACACGGACAAAACAGCCATTTCCCGAAGTTTTCGATTCAGGGATTTCAATGCCGCATTCGGCTTCATGAGCCAGATTGCGCTGATGGCCGAACGACTGGATCATCACCCGGACTGGTCAAACGTCTACAACCGCGTCGATGTCACACTGAGCACCCATGACGCGGGTGGCCTCTCCGACAAAGACATGGTCATGGCACGATTTATCAATGATCTTGCCACGTGATGCGCTGCGTCATGAATGCATGTCTTCCTGGTGGTAAGCTCCCAAAAAAAGACGGCGAGAAGTCAGGGAGCTCCGACAAAAAATAGACCGATAGGAGCGGCCGTCAGGGAGAGCAAATGAAGCAGATCGAATGGCGCGCGTTTCCATACGGGGACCGCGTGTATCGCTATACGGGTTCCGCGCTTGAAACCCACTGGCCCGTGTTGCACGGCGGTGATCGCGAAGCATTTCCCGACGCGCAGCGCGTGGCGGATCAACTTGAACGCTGTGGTCCCGGCCTGTCCTACGACGCAGACCCCAACAACCTTGCCGACATGCTGCAGTCCGCCTGGCGGGACTATCACGCAGGCGACTTCTGCGCGGCGATGAAAACAGGCCACGCGGCCGGGCCCATTGGCGCTGTCGTTGCAGGCAGAGCTGCCATTGCCTACGCCATGCACCTCGAGAGCGATCCGGAACGCGTGCTCTCCTTGTTGTGCGATACCGCAAGCCATTGCGAGCGCCTGAGCCAGATTGAACCGGGCTGGGCGAATGTCTGGTACACCCATGCCCTCGCACTGGCGCGATACAGCCAACAGATTTCCGTGGTCAAAGCGCTGGGGCGCGGGCTGGGCAGCAAAGTGCGTCAGAACCTGATGATTGCCATTGCCCTCGAGCCAGACCATGCGGCCGCGCACGCAGCGCTGGGCGGCTATCATATCGAAGTGGTGGACAAGGTTGGGAGCGTGGTCGGGCGTTTGACCCACGGCGTAAGCCGAGCGTTGGGCTTACGCCATTTCGAGCGGGCGATTGTGCTTGATCCCGACTCCCCAAGCATTCGGGTTGCTTACGCCAATGCCCTGGCGATGAACCGTCGCAGTCGAAAGAGCGTCGCAGTGGAAAGAAATATTTCTGCCGCCGCGACGTGTCAGCCTCGCGACGCGATCGCGCACCTCGATGCGGACCGGGCCAGAACACTACTCGAAGGGGCTGGGGTATAAAAAAACCGGCGCAAACGCCGGTTTTTTATGCTGAGTCGTTGCGTCAAACCGCGTCGAGCGCTTGCATCAAATCAGCGAGAATATCGTCAATATGCTCGATACCGATCGACAAACGCACCATGTCTTCCGAGACGCCCGCTTTTTCAAGTTCCGCCGGTGAGAGCTGGCGATGGGTCGTGCTGGCGGGGTGGCATGCCAGCGACTTGGCGTCGCCGATATTGACCAGGCGCGTGACCAGTTTAAGCGCATCCTGGAAACGTCCGCCGGCCTTGAGGCCACCCTTGACACCAAATGACAGGATGCCCGACGCGCGGCCCCCCATGTATTTCTCGACCAGGGCGAAGTCTTTATGGTTACGCAAACCGGCGTAATTGACCCATTCGACCTTCTCGTGACCTTGCAGGAACTCGGCAACGCGAACCGCATTTTCGCAGATCCGGTCCATCCGCAAGGCAACGGTTTCGATCCCCTGCAGGATCAGGAATGCGTTGAACGGGCTGATTGCAGCGCCCATGTTGCGCAGCGGAACGACACGGGCGCGGGCAATGTAGGCTGCGGCGCCGAGTGCCTCGGTGTAGACCACCCCGTGATACGAGGGATCCGGTTCGTTGAGGCGCTTGAAGCGGGTTTTGTGTTCAGCCCACGGGAACTTGCCGGAGTCGACAATGATGCCGCCGATCGAGTTGCCGTGACCACCCAGATACTTGGTCAGCGAATGCACCACGATGTCGGCGCCATGTTCGATCGGACGACACAGGTAGGGCGTCGGAACGGTGTTGTCGACGATGACCGGGATCCCCTTGCGGTGCGCTATCTCGACAAGTTGCTCGAAGTCGGTGATGTTGCCCAGCGGATTGCCAACCGACTCACAAAAGATGGCCTTGGTCCGCTCATCGATCAGGCTTTCGAATTGCTCGGGCTGACGATAGTCGGCGAAACGCACATTGATGCCCATTTGCGGCAACGTATGCGCGAACAGGTTGTAGGTGCCGCCATAGAGCGTCGAAGCAGAAACAATGTTGTCACCCGCTTCCGTGATGGTCTGGATGGCATAGGTAATCGCGGCCATGCCGGACGCCAGCGCCAGACCCGCGATACCACCCTCCATCGCTGCTACGCGCGCTTCAAGCACGGACTGGGTCGGGTTCATGATCCGCGTGTAGATATTGCCTTCGACCTTGAGGTCGAACAGATCGGCACCATGCTGCGTATCGTTGAATGCGTATGAGGTGGTCTGGTAGATCGGCACCGCCACCGCGTTAGTTGTCGGATCGGGTGAATAGCCGCCATGAACAGCCAGTGTCTCAAGTTTCATCGATGCGCCCCTCTACACGTCAGTAAAAGATCCAGTATATCAAGCGGTCCATGCAGCAGGCGGCCCGAAGCATGCTCTCGTCAGGCAGATGTTGACCCGATGCAAATTCGCGACTAGAAATGAAGTTCAAGTGGCATCAAAAAGCCACTAGGCCAAACGAAATCGGTGGAGCAGGGCGCTGCCGACTGGCCAGACAACATTGACGGAGGAGAACAAAATGATTGCGTCAACTGATCGCATGGCGGGATGGCTTGAGGTTGTGGCAGCACCGATCTGGTCAGGTGCATCGTCCACAATCCGGATCCATCCTGTCTGTATGCACCACTGTACCTGCCACGCCATTTCATTGAACGGACGTTGGGTCTGCTCCAGTGACGGAAGTCTGACGATATTTCATAGCCGCCAATCGGCCGAGCATTTTCTGGAACTGGCGCACATTGACCACTACGAACCCGGCGAAGAGGCCGAACTCGGGCATGACGTCGCGCTTAAAACGCAATGCGTGTCGTTCCGCGCACGAAAAGGACTGGTGGCATGCCGCATGCGTTGCAATGGTGAGCCTGCACTGGCCTCCTGAAGTGTTATATACGATCGTCTGACGCAAAAATGGCAGCGGTTAGAATAGCTGCCATTTTTGCGTCAAAGGCCACCAGTAGGATCTTCTCCAACCCGGTTTGCAACGCCAGTGCCGCTTTGCATTCCGCGACGGCGATACGCGCAGCCGGCTCGGCAGGAAAACCATACACCCCACAACTGATTGCAGGAAACGCGATACTGCGAACATTGTTTTGAATCGCCAGCGCCAGGCTGGCGCGATAGCACGCCGCCAAGAGCACCGCTTCGTTCTGGCGAGCACCATGCCAGACCGGGCCCACTGTATGAATGATCCAGCGAGACGGCAACCGAAATCCGGGCGTGATCCGCGCTTCGCCCGTGGGACAGCCGTTCAGATCGCGGCAACAGGCAAGCAGTTTGGGGCCGGCGGCACGATGGATTGCGCCATCAACGCCACCACCGCCAAGCAAAGACTCATTGGCAGCATTCACGATGGCATCAACTGACAAGGTGGTGATGTCTCCTTGCCAAACAGACAACCCCGCATCTTGCATGCTTGGGATCCCACGACGAGTAACACGGGCACATTGTGCGCCAACACACGGGATGATTGAAGCTCGCTTTCGACGCTCGCGTTGCGTGCGCTTGCAGCAAGAAAAGGCGATCGACAGACAATTCTGACCCGACCCGACAGGTTCAGCGTACCCGCCACCACCAGCCAACTAATTTCTGGCAGCTTGTGAGCTTGGGATAAATCGAGGTACTAAATTCATCTGGATTTTACCGCAGCGCGTGTCCACAAAGGACTGGCGACGTATCCCCCCGGCCAATCGCGTCAAACCGAGCTCATTGGTCGCTAAAGTCATCGGCCGTAGCAACCATTCGCAGTCGCTCAGATTGTCGGTTTTCCAAACGGACTGTCCTGCGCGAATCGAGTGAGTACTATCGACGCTCAAGAGACATTCGCTCTCTCGATAGCACAGCGGCAGTTCATTTGATGCTCCTGTCGAAAGTTTCAAGTGATGACATACGGCACTCTTACAGGGTGTTCTTGGTGTCTTTTTTCAGATCGCCGGTGTTCGCCCGGATCTTGCCACCGACTTTCTGGATATTGCCTTTGAGTTCGAGCGCCTCATCGCCGACCACCTTTCCGGCCACTTCCTTCTTCTTGCCTTTGACTTCTTCGGTACGGCCCTTGACTTGATTCTTGCTCATGTTGTTCTCCTGGTCACGACTGTTGGTGATGTTCTACTGCACTGGCGGCCGGGCGAAGGGTGTGCCGATTACTTCTTGTCGGCCGTAGCAGCATCCTTGATGGCATCACCGGCCTTTTCGATCTGCTGTCCGGTGCTCTCCATTGCCTTGTCGACTTCCTTGCCCGCCTGCTCGACGGGGCCTTCCTGTTTCTGGCAGCCGGACAGGGCGACAAGCAGCGCCCCCATGAACAAGGCTGTGCCAGTAGTCTTTCCGAGCTTCATCATCATGTCTCTCCTGGTGGTCTTTTTTGACCGCTTGCGGGGAGAGGCCAAATTAGCCACCCCGGGCGCGGATTCAGTATGCTGAGCGAGCGCCCTGTGCCGCGCAGACTCAGGGCGTTTGCGTCACTTGTCGACTTCGTGGCCGATGAGGCCGCCGACGGCGGCGCCACCTACAGTTCCCACCGCACTGCCGCCAGTCAGGACTGCACCGCCGACGGCACCGATCCCGGCGCCGACAGCAGTGTTCTTATCCTGCTTGGACATCCCCGCACAAGCGCCGAGACTTAAGAGCATTACTACGGTGACGGTGCTGCTTGCCAATCTCTGCATCGTTTTCATGGTGTTACCTCTTACTTGAGCCGTGCAATTCGGTGCCGGGTACGACACCGTTTTCACTGACCCTGATGCTGTCGGTCTGAACATCGCGACGCGGGGAAGCGTTCATTGAACCCCATCCGCAGCCTGTGTCGAACCTTGAAGGCAGCATAGGCAACCCGTGTGGCAGGGTCGGTACGCTGGCACACACAAGCCTGCGTGTCGCGGCGCCTGGACAAATTGCAGCGGGGCACAGCAGTGGTCAGATGCGACACGCTCATGCGCGACCGAACGCATGGCTAAAGCTGGCCCGCAGCGGGCTTCATGCTCGAACGCCTGCGTGCGCCTCGTCAGCGCGCCCCCAACTTGAGCGATGAGGACGCTTGTCGCGGGTGCCTATGTACGCTGGCAGACAGACGCCGCAACACAGATGGAATATTCATGACGATGCCGATGGTGCCGTTCAGGCACCACCCCGAGTTGACAGGGGCCGCGCTGCCTGCGACTTCGCGAATGCCGACTCGAACTACAAGTGAAAGGTGAATCCCATGCTCTATACCGTTGCCGTTGTGTTGCTGATTCTCTGGCTACTCGGGTTGGTCACTTCGACCACCATGGGTGGCTTCATCCACGTCTTGCTCGTGATTGCGGTGGTGGTAGTGCTGCTCAGGATCATCAGCGGACGCCGGGTGCTGTAGTGGGACGGGAGCGACCACGCGCACCATGGTCAATGAATCGCGTACCCCTCCTGCAGCATTGCCGCAGACCGCCGAGCCGGCAATGTCTCCTCCTGCGCTGAATCAACAGGGCGAGGGCCAATGCGACCACGCCATGCCCGACAGCCCGCGACAGAACCGCATCCTGGCCGCGCTGCCCGCCAAGGAGTATTGCCGGCTGGAGGACGATCTCGAGCTCATCGTCCTCGCGGCAGACACGGTGCTGTACGAACCCGGCGACAATCTGGCGTTCGTGTATTTTCCGACTACCTGCATCGTCTCGATGATCTATTCGACCGAGAACGGCTCGCCCACCGAGCTCGCCATGACCGGCAACGACGGTCTGGTGGGAATCCCGCTGGCGCTCGGTGGCGAGACCACGACTCACAAGCTGAGCGTACAGCGCGCCGGTGCCGCCTACCGGTTGCGCGCCCAGGTACTGCGTTGGGAACTTGATCAGGGCGGCTTCCTGCAGCGTCTGTCGCTGCGCTATGCGCAGGCCTTGATGACGCAGATGGCGCAGAGCGTGGTCTGCTATCGACACCACGCGGTAGAGCAGCAGCTGTGTCGCTGGCTGCTGCTGAGCCACGACCTGCAGATTGGCAATCAGCTCGACGTAACGCAGGAACTGATCGCCAACATGCTCGGTGTGCGCCGAGAGGGGGTGACCGAGGCAGCCGGCAAGCTGCAAACGGCCGGCCTGATTCAATACCGCCGCGGACATATCACCGTGACCGACCGTGCCGGCCTCGAAGCGCGCGCCTGCGAGTGTTATGCTGCGGTCAAGTCGGAATATGACCGCCTGTTCGCCCTCAATCCGACGCAGCACGCCACACATCGGGCGCGCCCAAATCCGGCCACGCTGCGCAAGCGTGCCGAGGCGCGCCTTCATCAGACCAAACCGCCGATACCGGTCGCTGCCAGGGATGCCGAGCGCCTGTTGCACGAACTGCAGGTCCACCAGATCGAACTGGAGCTGCACAACGACGAACTGCGTCATGCCTACGAGGAAGCCGACGCGCTGCGAGCCCAGTTGGCCGACATCTACGACTTTGCGCCCTTGGGCTACATCACGCTCAACACACAAGGGGTCATCGTTCAGATCAATCTGGCCGGAGCGATTCTGCTTGACATCAAACGTTCGGAACATGGCCGGCACCGCTTTGCCGCCTTCGTCAAACCCGATTTCCTGCCGATCTTCAACCGCTTCCATCTCGAGGTGCTCGAAGCCAAGGCGAAGAAGAAATGCGAGCTGGTCCTCATGGCGAGCCCCCATCGCCCCGAAACAGTGATCAGGATCGAGGCCGTGGCCAATGAATTCGGCAACGAATGCCGTATGGTTGTGAGCGACATCACGACCGAGAAACAAGCTGAAATCGTGCTCGAATCCATCGACCAATCGCAGCCCCTGCAATTTGAGTATGCTCCGCGCACCTAAGAGCGCGCCTGTGTGTTGCCGAACAGACCGCAGATCCTGTATTTCGCACTTGTCGCCAGGCCTGCCTTCGGACACGCGACATGGAGGCGGCCGTAGCGCGCAGTCGGACTGACAAGGGCGAACTTGGTCGCCGGCAAGGTACAGCAGGGCAAGGCAGGGCCACATCAAGGCGGACTGACCGGCCAAGCGCCGGCATCGCACATGGCTCGTGCGTGCCTGATTGTTGCTAAATCATGGAATTGGTATATCGGCCGGATGCAGATCGCCCAGACCTCCTTTGGAAACGCCATGGCTACCCAGAATGTTTCTGCACACTGAAAATTGAACAGGGCAATTCACTCATCTGCTCGTTCTTTGAGCAAGACTGTCGAGGATGATCACCATGAACATGCTGGACAAGATTCGGCGCATGAGTTTGCGCAACGGGTTTTCGATTAACGAAATCACTTCCCGTACGAGACTGGCGAGGAACACAGTCAAGCGTTGATTGAAGAGCGCTGAAGGTAAGAACCGAAATACCTCAAGATGCCGCGAACGACAGTGCTGGGGCCGTATGAGGCAAGCCTGCGCCAGTGACTCGATGCGGACGCACGCAGGTTCAAGGGCGAGTGGCGCACGACACTGGCGCTGTTCGGCCAGTTGCAGCCGTTGGGATTTACGGGCAGTTACTCGCGCGGGTGACCGAGTTCGTCCGACGTTGGCGTACCGAGCACGGCACGGAGGCGAATGCGACGTTTGTGGCGCTGGCGTTCGAATGCGGCGAAGCGTGTCAGTTCGACTGGAACGAAGATTCAACGTGCGCGGTTGGTCAGGTTTCAACGCGCAGCGACAGATCGAAGCGCAACGACAGATCGAAGGAGAAGGCGGCCATCAACGTAGTCTTCGCAAAAAATCTTTGACGTTAAAGCGCAACGCATTCTCCAAAGCCACAAATTTACTGGTTTACATAATACAAATTATCGCTGTTTCTGAACTCCTAAGACAGGCGCACTAGCCTCCCGCAACACAAATCCAATCCGGCATATGCAATACGCACATCATCAAACCACAGTGGACAACGCGTTCTGTCCGGTAAGGTTTTCCACTGCGCTCGAGCCGCCGCCACATCACTCATCGGACCCCGCCGGCCATCTTCCTTCGGCACGCACCTGCTATGGCACGCAAATATCCGTAGGATCCATGCGCGGCACCTGCATATCGGTCGCGCAAAGTGACACATGCTCTTCATGGTGCCGACCTGACATACTTCACCCACTCAAACGTGCCGGATGTTGTTGGATCAACGGTACTGCGTTCACGCTCGGGGTGCCGTGGGCTCGGTTTAGTCCTCGGAAGGCAATCCAGCAAGTTAGACGGCTGAATCGATCAACCAGGCAGGCCGACCAGTCGCTACCCAAACTACGATGAATCCACCGTTCATTTGTCGATCAAGCCGTCACCCGACGCTTTGATCTATCCTTGACGGACTCTGGCCCGAACGAAGACAGATGTTGTGTGTATCCCAGCCCCCTACCCGGCGCGGCGCTCGCGGTTCGTGGCGCCCTCCCCCCTTCCAGGCGTTGACACCCAATGAACCATGCCGAGTTGCGTGCTTTTGTGACCGTAGCCAAAGAGGGGAACCTAACGCGTGCGGCTGAGCGTCTGTGTATCACGCAGCCGGCGTTGAGCTTGCAGCTCAAGAAGTTGCAGCAGTCGATAGCGACCCCGCTGTTCGAGCGCCATCCCCGGGGTATGCACCTGACGCAGGCGGGCCGGCAGTTGTTGCCCGCGGCGGAACGGGTGCTGACGGCGATGAGCGAGTTTCGGGCCTCTGCCGCGAGTCTGAAAGGGAGTGTGCTCGGCAGCCTGAGTCTGGGGACGATTCTCGATCCGGAGTTTCTCCGCCTGGGCGCGTGTTTGCGCCTGCTTGCCGAGCGGCATCCGGCCGTATCTTTCACGCTACGCCATGGCATGTCGGGCGCGATGGCGGCGGATGTGGCCGCGGGCAAGCTTGATGTTGCGTTTGCGCTCGGCCCCCCCGGCCTGGCAGATCTTCGCGAGCAGTTTGAGGTGCTCGCGCTGACTGACTTTGTCTATCGGGTCATCGCGCCGCCAAACTGGGGTGGGCAGGTCAGAGGCAAGACTTGGCGCGAACTGGCGCAGTTGCCGTGGATTGGCACGCCGCCGGAGTCGGTACATCACCGCCTGCTCGCCCGGGTGGCGGCCGCCGAGGCGGTCGAGTTCAACATCGTGGCGCAGGTCGACCTTGAACCGTCGATGATGGATCTGGTCAAGTCGGGCGTGGCACTCGCCTTGGCGCGCGATAGCCAGGCGCTGCGCGCCGCCCATGCAGATGGCGTTGTTATTGCTGACGCGGTGGTGCTGCCGGCCGAACTGGCCGTTGTCTGCCGCAAGGAGCGCTACCAAGAGCAGACCGTCGCCGCCGCGCTGAATATCGTGGCGGAAGTCTGGCACCGCGACAGCCTCTGATACCGATATACGAAACGCCCAATGTCCGCCGCGGGCGCGGTCTGTGTATGCAAACGCGGTGTTGGCGTGCGCGTCGACAACGGGCCGCATGCCAAAAAAAGACAAAGGGCGTTGACTAAATAGGGCGATCGGTCTAATAATTGCAGCATGATCAACGCCATGCCCCCTGTCCGCCGACGCGGCCGCCCGCCGAAATCCGAGGGCGATTACCGCGAAACCAAAGATGTCCTGTGTCGTGCCGGCCTTGCCGCTCTGACGCAGAAGGGCTTCTCTGCAACGGGCATCGAGGAAATCCTGAAGACCGCTGGCGTGCCTAAAGGCTCGTTCTACAACTTTTTTTCCAGCAAGGAGGCCTTTGGTACCGAGCTGGTTCGGCAGTACGCCGATTACTTTGCGCGCAAGCTCGACCGTTATTTTCTCGACGACAGCCTGTCCCCCCTCGCACGTCTCCAGGCCTTCTGCGCCGACGCGGAGGCCAGCATGGCGCGCTACGGTTTTCGGCGCGGCTGCCTGATCGGAAACCTTGGACAGGAGATGGAAGCGCTGCCCGAGGCATTCCGGGCTCAACTGGTCGATGTTCTGCTCGACTGGGAGGCTCGCACGGCGGCTTGCATTGAAGCAGCCAAGGTGGCAGGCGAAATTTCGCCGCGTATCGACGCGACACAGTGGGCGGCGTTCTTCTGGATTGGTTGGGAGGGGGCTGTGTTGCGCGCAAAACTTGAACGACGCGGCGAGCCGCTGCAAGCCTATGCCAAATTTTTTGTGATGAGCCTGAAAGCGTAATTTTTTTGCCGTTTTTAAGACAATCGGTCTAATTATTTGTTTCACCTGCACATGCATCAAAGGAGCAGCGCCGTTCGAAGTAGCACCGAACACTAGAACGAAAACACGTCGCTAACGGCGACGACACCAACGAGGAGAGATCTTATGGACGCAGCGAAAGACGCGCCGCCGAAAAAGGCCCCGCTTGAGGGCATTACTGTGCTGGATTTTTCCCGGGTGCTGGCCGGCCCCTACTGCACGATGGTGCTGGCCGATCTTGGCGCGCGGGTGATCAAGATCGAGCGCCTGGCCACCGGGGATGACACCCGCGCCTTCGGCCCATTCGTGGGTCAGGAGTCCGCCTACTTCATGTGCTTCAACCGCGGCAAAGAGAGCATCGCGCTCGACCTGAAAAGCCCGCGGGACCGCGATCTGCTCGAGCGCCTGCTGGGCGAGGCAGACGTGCTGGTCGAGAACTTCCGGCCCGGTGTGATGGACCGCCTGGGTTACGGCGCCGACCGCCTCGCGCGGACGCATCCCCACCTGGTGTATGCCTCGATCTCGGGCTTCGGGCACACCGGTCCGTTCAGCGATCTGCCGGGCTACGACATGGTCGTGCAGGCGATGGGCGGCATCATGAGCCTGACCGGTTGGCCCGACGCGCCGCCGGCACGTGTCGGCACCAGTTTCGGCGACCTCGGCGCCGCGTTGTTCGCTGCGGTTGGCATCATCGCCTCGCTCTACAAACGCACCCGCGACGCCCAGGGTACGCGTGTGGACATCGGCATGCTCGATTGCCAGGCGGCGCTGATGGAAACCGCGCTCGCGCGTTACGACGTGGAAGGCAAGGTGCCGACCCGCACGGGCGACAGCCACCCGTCACTCGCGCCCTTCGAGACGTTCAACGCCGAAGATGGCCGTTTCGTGATCGCCGCCGGCAATGACCAGCTATTCATGCTGATGGCCGATGCGCTCGACGCGCCGCAGATGGCACTCGACCCGATGTTTATCAGCAATGATCTGCGTTGTCGCAACCGCCCGGCGATGGTCGATGCCATCGAGGCCATCACGCGCACCGCACCGATGGACCACTGGATCGATCGTCTCAATGAGGCCGGCGTGCCCTGCGCGCCGATCAACACCATCGACCGCCTGTTCAGCCACCCCCAGCTGCAGGCGCGCAACATGATTATCCAGGTGGAGGGCGCAGCCGAGCGCCCGGTCCGCACCGCCGGGAATCCGATCAAGCTCAGCTCCGCAGCCGATATCGACGTTGCCCGTCCGCTGCGTGCGCCGGCGCTCGACGAGCACCGCGACCGCATCCTGTCTGAACTGATGTCGGGCACCGGAGATTACGCGCCCGCTACCGGCGCCAACGACGTGCCCCAGCCACAAGAAGCAGTCACCCCCATGAAGCGCGCCAGCGCTTGAGCCCCCAAGAGAGCCGTCCAAGGAGACCCTGAAGATGTCAGCCAACCCCCGCCCGTCCGCCACGTCCGCCACCAAACTCAAGGAAAACGCTGCGCCGAGTCCCGTCGCTCAGCCCACGTCGCTTGCCGCGCCGCGCTACGAAACCATCCTGGTCGAACGCCGAGAGCGCGTCGGCCTGATCACGCTGAACCGGCCGAAGAGCATGAATGCTCTCAATGTGCAGATGTCGCAAGAGGTCGTGGCGGCGCTGCGCCTGTTCGACAAGGACGACAACATTGGCGCCATCGTGATTGCCGGCAGTCCGCGGGCCTTCGCCGCCGGCGCAGACATCGAGGAGATGGCCGGCAAGTCCTTTGTCGACCTGCAGTCCGACGACATCTTTGCCGCTTGGGAAGACTTGCAGCGCGTCGGCAAACCGATCATTGCCGCGGTGAGCGGCTATGCGCTCGGAGGCGGTTGCGAGTTGGCCATGATGTGCGACTTCATCATTGCCGCGGATGACGCGCACTTCGGCCAGCCCGAGATCAAGCTCGGCATCCTGCCCGGCATCGGCGGTTCGCAACGGCTCACGCGCTCGGTCGGCAAGGCGCTGGCGATGGACCTGATCCTGACCGGTCGCAACCTGACCGCGGTCGAGGCCAAGGCCGCTGGGCTGGTGGCGCGTATCGTGCCCGCCACCGAATTGTTGCAGACCGCACTAGAAGCGGCGCACACCATCGCCGGCTACAACATGCCGGCCGTGCGTCTGGCCAAGGAGGCCGTCAATCGTGCGCAGGAAGTCGGCCTGACCGAAGGCGTCCTGCACGAGCGCCGGCTGTTCCAGGCGGCCTTTGCCACCGATGGTCAGAAAGAAGGCATGAACGCCTTTCTGGCCAAACGCGCACCGGTGTTTCGTCACCGGTGAATCCGGACGCTGGCTCAGGCCGGTGTTCACCGAGCGTTGTTCGCACCCCTGCATTGCACAGGGGCATTGAGCAACGCGCCGTACTGTCGGGCCAGCGTTGGCTACTGACAGATTCAATTCCAAGAGAGGGAGCAGGAAATGAGCAAGTTCAAAGGCATTTTGATCGAGAAAGACGAAGCCGGTTACCGGGCCGCATTGCAGGACATCGACGAATCGCAGTTGCCCGAAGGTGACGTGACGATCCGCGTGGCCCTGTCCACACTCAACTACAAGGACGCACTCGCCATCACCGGTCGCGGCCCGGTCGTGCGGCGCTTTCCGCTGGTGCCGGGGATCGACCTCGTCGGTACCGTCGAAGACAGCACCCACGCCGACTACAAGGCCGGCGACCAGGTGCTGCTCAATGGCTGGGGCGTCGGTGAAGTGCATTGGGGCGGCCTGGCGCAGATGGCCCGCCTGAAGGGCGACTGGCTGGTTCCGTTGCCCGCCCAGTTCACGCCGCAACAGGCCATGGCCATCGGCACCGCCGGGTATACCGCGATGCTGTGCGTGCTGGCGCTCGAGCGCCATGGCGTGACGCCGGATAAGGGCGAGATCCTGGTGACGGGCGCTGCCGGTGGCGTGGGCAGTGTCGCAGTCTCGGTGCTCTCCAAGCTCGGCTACACCGTTGTCGGCGTGACCGGTCGCCCGGAAGAGGCCGACTACGTCAAGGAACTCGGCGCTGCCGAGGTGCTCGACCGCGAGGCCTTCTCCTCGCCGGGCAAGCCGCTGGCCCGTGAGCGCTGGGCCGGTGCCGTCGATGTCGTCGGCAGCCACACCCTCGCCAACGTGTGCGCCAGCACCAAGTACCGCGGCGTGGTGACGGCCTGCGGACTGGCCGGCGGTATGGACTTCCCGTCTTCTGTTGCCCCCTTCATCCTGCGCGGCGTCACCCTGGCGGGTGTCGACAGCGTGATGTGCCCGCGGGCCGATCGTCTGGTCGCATGGCAGCGTCTGGGGACCGACCTGGACATCTCGAAGCTCAACCTGATCACCAATCAGATCGGGCTTGCCGAGGCGATTCCGATGGCCACCCAAATGCTCGACGGCAAGTTGCGTGGACGCGTGGTGGTAGACGTCAACGCCTGATGAACCCGGGCGGGGACCAAAAAAATCAATGGCCCCGCCCTTCCCAACGTGAGGAGACAATCATGTTTCAACGATACGCAGGACTGTTGTTCGGGTCGATTTTGGCCAGCTCTCAGGTGATGGCGGCCGAGTTTGTCTGCCAGGATGATGTAAAACCGCGCACCTACAGCGCGGCGGAGCAAAAACTGGTCGATCAATTCTGGTCGGAATCGCTCACCTACCTCGGCCAGTATCTCAAGACAATCGAGACGCCGACCGGTCAATGCAAGGATTCGGCCGAGGCCACCATCCAGACCTTCGACGCCAAGACCGGCAAGCAGCAAACCCGCTGCATCATGAAGTACCGCGACATGGAGTTGCTCGCCAAGCATCTGAGCGCGATCATCGCCGAGCCCGACAAGGCCAAGCGCTGTTTCGATCCGCAGAAGGACTATGACGCGTTCCCGCTGTACACGCCGAGTGCCAAAGTTCAGGCGCTGTCGCCGGTGTCGACCTGGCTCCAGCGCCCCCTGCTCACCGACTACTACCGCAAGATGGGCGGCGCTATTGGTGAGGCCGGCCTGGCGCTCAATGAGAACTTCGTCGCCGTCACCTCGCGGACCGACACCACGGCACACTGGAGCCACGACATCAGTATCAAGGGCTTGCCCACGCTGTGGTCATCTGTCGGCTGGATTCCGTTCTACGCCGAAAACCCGGCCGCCGGTACCGACCGCTTCCGCGGTGGCTATCTCTACGCCGAGCTCATGGGGCCCTGGGGCAACCTGCGCATCAAGGAGATCGACGGTGAGACCGTTGGCGCGGAGATTGGCATGACGGTGCAGTTGTTCAACACCTCCTACCCCTTCCACTATCATCACCCGCAAGAAATCTACATGACGCTGACGAAGCCGCAGTGCATCGATCAGAACAAGTACATGGTGATGCACTGGGACAGCGACGAGTTCAAGCACGCACGCACCGAAACGGGTTGGCGCGTCGAGATCGATGGCGCTAACGACCGCTGGAAGAAGTGGTTCGCCAACCAGGACGCGAAGCATGAGTGGCTGACCTATTTCGAGCGCAACGCGATCCATGCCTTCCACGCCAAGGAAGGCTGCAACCAGACCATCGAGAACTCGGGCCTGGTCACCGTCTGGGCACGTTCGACCGCGCAGGACAACGAGCAGTCGACCCGCCTGTGCAATCCGGCTTCCGGGCCGATGGGGCCGAAGGGCTTGCCGCCGCACGAGAAGGCGGTCTGCGAACTGCGCGACTGGAAGCGCTGATCGAGCACGGGCCGTCGCGGCCTTGTCGCACACGGTGCGATCGGGCGCGACGGTCTGTGTGAGCTGGCGACGAAACCCTGTCGCGCACGGTCGACGTGTGCGGCGGTTCGCCTGATGCGTGGTCAAGGAGGGCCGCCAATGAATGCCAATGCCGCACTGTCACACCATGTCCTGACGCAGATTGCCGACGCCGTGATCTTTTCGGATTGCGAAGGCAAAATCCAAATCTGGAACCCCGCCGCCGAGACGCTCTTCGGTTTTTCGAGCGACGCGGCGCTTGGCCAGAGCCTCGACCTGATCATTCCGGAACGGCTGCGTGCCGCCCACTGGGTTGGGTTTCACCGCGCGGTGGCGAGCGGCCAAACGCGCCTCGCCGGCAAGGCGGTGATCACTCGCGCATGCACGGCTGCCGGCGCCACGATCTATGTCGAGATGAGCTTTGCGCTCGTGCGTGATGCGCATGGCGAGGTGCTCGGCTCGGTGGCCATCGCGAGGGACGCGACCGAGCGCCGCGCCCGTGAACGAGCGCTCCAGCAACGCATGAGTGCGCTTGAAGCGCCACCCGACCCAGGGGCGCCACACAAACCGTAACGCGCCGATGGCGGCTTGCCCAGGGATGGGGGCTGCCACAGGAGCCGCAAATCCGGCAGCAAGATTTCCGGAAACCGCCTCGCGCGATCCGCCCTACCCATCATCGAAGCACGGCTGTTGCTATAAGCAACTGAAATATCATATCGGAAAGATTTAATTAGACCGACAAGTTTATTTATTGTTAAATGCCATTTCGCAGCCGCAATGCCAACCCAAAGGAGAAGCAGACATGACTTTCACGTATACCTCGGCCCCGGATCTTGTCGGCCACTGGATCGACAATGCCTTCCACCCGGGCACCGGTGACGACCAAAAGCCGGTGTTCGATCCCGCCTTGGGCAAGATTGCCCGCCACGTGCGAATGGCCACCGTCGCCGATGTAGAAGCCGCCGTCGCTTCCGCGGCTGCCGCTCAACACAAGTGGGGTGCCACGGCCGTCCAGCGCCGTGCTCGCGTACTCTTCAAGTTCAAGGAGTTGGTCGAGAAGCACACCGAAGATCTGGCCCGCCTGATCACCCGTGAGCATGGCAAGACCTTCCCCGATGCCTGCGGCGAAGTGCAGCGCGGCATCGAGATCATCGAGTTCGCCTGCGGTATCCCCCAGTTGCTCAAGGGCCAGTTCTCCGACAACGTCGGCGGTGGCATCAACAACTGGAGCCAGCGCATGCCCCTCGGCGTGACCGCCGGCATCACCCCGTTCAACTTCCCGGTGATGGTGCCGATGTGGATGGCCCCGGTCTCGATCGCTTGCGGCAACAGCTTCATCCTCAAGCCCTCCGAGCGCGACCCATCTCCGTCGCTGCTGCTCGCCGAGCTGTTCCGCGAGGCCGGTCTGCCGGCCGGCGTGTTCAACGTCGTGCAGGGCGACAAGACCGCGGTCGATGCGCTGCTCAACCACCCGGACGTGCACGCGCTGAGCTTCGTCGGCTCGACCCCGATCGCCCGCTACATCTACGAAACCGCCTCCAAGAATGGCAAGCGCTCGCAGGCCCTGGGCGGCGCCAAGAACCACATGGTGGTGATGCCGGACGCCGATCTCGACCAGGCCGCCGACGCCCTGATCGGCGCCGCCTACGGTTCTGCCGGCGAACGCTGCATGGCCATTTCGGTGGCGGTTGCCGTCGGCGCGATTGCTGACGAGCTGGTGGCCAAGGTCAAGTCGCGTGCCGAGAAGCTCAACATCAACGACGGCGAGGCACAGGGCGCCGACATGGGCCCGGTCGTTACTGCCGAAGCCAAGGCACGCATCCAGGGCTATATCGGCTCTGGCGTCGAACAGGGCGCGACCCTGGTCATGGACGGTCGCAACCTTACCGTTTCGGGCCGCGAAGAGGGCTACTTCCTCGGCGCCACCTTGTTCGACAACGTCAAGCCCGGCATGAAGATTTACGACGAAGAGATTTTTGGACCGGTGCTGTGCGTGGTACGGGTAGAAACCTTTGCCGAGGCCGTCGAATTGATCAACGCCAACACCTTCGCCAACGGCGTGGCCTGCTATACCCGCGACGGCCGCACCGCGCAGGAGTTCGCACAGAATATCCAGATCGGCATGGTCGGCATCAACGTGCCGTTGCCGGTGCCGATGGCCTGGCACTCCTTCGGTGGATGGAAGCAGAGCCTGTTCGGCGATCACCATGCCTACGGCGAGGAAGGCGTGCGCTTCTACACCCGCTACAAGAGCATCATGCAGCGCTGGCCCGACAGCGCTTCCAAGGGCCCCGAATTCGTCATGCCGGTGAACTGAGCGCATCGACGCCACCCTGTCCGCCTCCAACGGAGGCGGGCGTGCTTTGCGCCTTTCATTCCAGGAGAACCTCATGAACGATCTAGGCGAATTTGATTACATCGTGGTCGGTGGCGGCGCGGCCGGCTGCGTGCTGGCCAACCGACTGTCGGCAGACCCGGACGTGAGCGTCCTGCTGCTCGAAGCCGGAAATGACGAAAAATGGATCTGGACCAAGATCCCCGTCGGCTACCTCTATTGCATCAACAATCCACGTACCGATTGGTGCTACATGACCGAGCCCGAACCTGGCCTCAACGGCCGCTCGATCATCTATGCCCGCGGCAAAGGCTTGGGCGGCAGTACGCTGATCAACGCCATGCTCTACCTGCGTGGACAATCGCGCGACTACGACGAATGGGCCGATCTCACCGGCAATTCCGGGTGGCGCTGGGACAGCGTGCTGTCGCATTTCAAGAGCGTTGAGGATCACTGGAACGGTGCCAGCGAAACGCATGGCGCCGGCGGCGAATGGCGGGTGGAGCAGCAGCGCCTGTCGTGGCGCGTTCTCGATCGTTTCGCCGAGGCAGCGGTACAGGCCGGCATTTCCAATACGCCGGATTTCAACGGTGGCGACAACCAGGGCGTCAGCCAGTTCGAGGTCAACCAGAAACGGGGCACACGGTGGAGCAGCGTTCGCGGCTTTCTCGATCCGATCCGCTCACGTCCGAACTTGCGCATCGTCACCGGTGCTCTGTCCGACAAGCTGGTGGTCGAAGGCAAGCACGTGCGAGGTATCGAATTCCGCCGCGGCAACGAGTCCTGCGTGGCACACAGCCGTATCGAGACCGTGTTGTCGGCCGGCGCCGTCGGCTCGCCCGCGATCCTGCAACGCTCGGGCATCGGCGATCCGGACATGCTGCAATCCTTGGGCATCCCCGTTGTCCATGCGCTGCCGGGGGTTGGCAAGAACCTGCAGGATCACCTGCAACTGCGCAGCGTCTACAAGGTGCAGGGCATCAAGACGCTCAACCAGCAGGCCAACAGCCTGTGGGGCAAGGCCATGATGGCGTTGGAATACGCCCTCTTCCGCCGCGGCCCCCTGACCATGGCGCCCAGCCAGCTCGGCCTGTTCGCCCGTTCGGACCCATCCGTCGAGACGCCGGACCTGGAATACCATGTCCAGCCGCTGTCGCTCGACAAGTTCGGTGATCCGGTGCATCGCTTTCCGGCCTTCACGGCCAGCGTCTGCGACTTGCGCCCGCAATCGCGCGGCCACATCGGAATCCGTGACCGCGACCCGGGCAGTGCACCAAAGATCGCGCCCTGCTATCTGACCCACGAGGCGGATCGCCTGAAGGCGGCCCGCGCCCTGCGGCTGACCCGTCGCATCGTCGCGCAGTCGGCGCTCGCGCCATTCAAACCGGTGGAACACCTGCCGGGCGCGGAATTCACCACCGATGAGCAACTGGCGCATGTCGCGGGCAACGTCGGCACGACCATCTTCCATCCCGTCGGCACCTGCAAGATGGGCCGTGCGGACGATGCGATGGCGGTCACCGACGCCGAACTGCGACTGCGCGGCATGACCGGGCTGCGGGTGGTCGACGCGTCGATCATGCCGACCATCACCTCAGGCAATACCAGCTCACCGACGATCATGATCGCTGAGCGCGGCGCACAACTCATCCGCGCCGCTCGCCTGCACGCCTGAACCAGGCCGCCGGGTCGGGACGCATGGGGTGACACACCCCAGCGATCCCCGGCCAGGCGTGCCGCGCGGCGCCAAACGGTGGTCGTTCTGCACTGAGAGAGGCGCCGCAAGGCGTCTTTCGTTATTGGTGCGCCCGGTAAGGCGCAGCAGCCTGGACGTAAAAGTCCCCTACTCGCCCGATACCGAGAAGCGTTGGCAGGGTGATGAACAAGCGCGCAGCTCCGCACCAACCGTGGGCTCGGTTTTCGCAGAAATCGCTTCCAGCCTTTGTGCTGTTGCGCGATTTCCGCCTGCCGGCCACGCCTTCCGGGATGGAACTTCCGCCCCTGGCTGAACGCTTTCATCTGATCGTTGGGGCCGTCAGCGAGTGCGCGCGCAGCCGTCGATTGCTGCATGCCTCTGGCGCATATCCTGCGCGCGAACCAACTCAGCGCTTGGGTACGTCCTTGACGATGGCCGTGATGATATCGACATCACGTTCGGCAGCGGCCTTATCCACGACTTCGTCTTTGCCGGGTTTGCTATGAGCAACACTGGCGTGACGAGCGGGTTTCGATGCACGTCGTTTGGCGCCACTGCCGGGCCTTTGGCTTGGCGGTTTGGCTACTGCTACCGCCGCAGCCAGGCGCGAGGATGGCAAGCGCTCGGCGTCCTGAGACGCCAAAGACTGAACGGACGGCACAGTTTGCAACTGAGGCACTTCCAGAATGATTGCCGCCGCGCTCTTCACGGACGGCGCTACGAACTCAAGCGGTCTATCGCGTGCCGCGTGCTCCGCTTGCTTGAGCTCGGCAGCGGCCGTTTCTGGCGACGCCGTGGATGACGACGCCGTGGATGACGACGCCGTGGATGACGACGCCGTGGATGACGACGCCGTGGATGACGACGCCGTGGAAACATTATCGACTGGATGAGTCGTGGTGGAAAAAACCCCAGCAACGAGAGATGCTGCGACGCCTCCAGCGACGGCTGACAACGCAAGCATCGGGATCAGCAGGGCCCGTCGTCGGGACGACGCCGAGGACAGGCGCGTTGTCGGATCAAGGTCTTTCAGGATACTGACGTGCGATTGCAAGGGCTGTGGATTGTTCTCACCAACGAGCTGCGGCACTGAAGTGGAAATGCGTTTCGTATGTTCTGACATTACGTTGTCGTAAAAAATGGGGATGTAAATATCCGAATGTCGTAAGATAGCGCTTTTTCCAAAATTGGAAAATCTTTTGAATACGACTCGCCACTTTTTTCTGAACGCCTCACGCTTGACTGGACGGCAATACGCGTCGTGATCTTTCTGGGTTTGTTCCTCTATTTTGGTGTCATTTTCGCTGCGGTCGTCCTGCTCATGTTTCCCGAGCAGCGCGCCGTCGCGGCATCCACCTGTCGAAATTCGGCGGGCGCACTACGACAACGGATTGGCCGGGCGTTCCGACTCGGTGCATCAACGTTCGGGACGACGCGCGACGGCTTTCAGAATCGGGCTGAAAGCGTTTCCGGGTGGATCGTCGAGCACCGCGCAGCCCTCATTGCGGCCGCTGCGATGATGGTTGCCCCAACGCTGCTTGCGTTCTGGCTTCGGGGCCCAGCGGTTTTTGATTTTTCAGATAGGGCCTACGTGCCCGACCGTCAGATCGCCGCACTGCTCCAGGGAGAGCAGCTCGTTCCGCCGCCGCCCTTGCCGCCGGAAGTGTTTACCACCCGGGAGGTTGAACAGGTTCGTCCTGACGTGATGGATGCCAGCCGCAACTGGGGCCAACTGGACGAGGACTTCACCCGTCGTTTGCTATTTGTCATTCAGGCCATGCGCGATCGGTATGGCTATGAGATTGCGCTTCTTGAGGGATACCGAAGCCCGGAGCGCCAAACCCGGCTGGCGGCGATGGGAACGCGACTTACACAGGCTGGCGCTTACATGAGCTACCACCAGTACGGACTGGCGGCGGACTGTGCTTTTGTTCGCGATGGAAAGTTGATTATTTCCGAAAGCGATCCGTGGGCGATGCGTGGCTATGAGCTCTACGGCGAACTTGCCGAATCCATCGGCCTGACTTGGGGTGGCCGCTGGCGAATGCGGGACTTCGGCCATGTTGAATTGCGGCGTGATGGCGTCCTGGGCAACTCCGTGTCCTGATGCCCATGGCGCTTGAACCTATATTTTTTGATGAGCGGAGATCGTGATGACACGCCCTTTCATTCTTCTGGGGGATAAAACCAGCCACGGCGGAACGGTGATCAGTGCGTCCGAAAGCAGTGATTGCGCTGGCCGCGGTATAGCCCGTGTTGGCGACAAGGTGACCTGCCCCAAAAAAGGTCATGGCCGCGTGACGACCATCGCCAGTGGTGATCCCACAGCGCTGATCGATGGTCGGCCAGCGGCACGTCACGGCGATCTCACCGCTTGCGGTGCGTCGCTTATCGCCAGCCAATCCTTGACCACTGACTGACTCGGCATTTATCACCCATGCTGATTTCCGCTTTAAAAATTGTCGGTGCGAGTCTTCTGGCCGTTGCACTCATCTGGGCGCTGGTGTTGGGCTGGTGGCAAGGCAATGATCACACGCCGTCCACCACTGAGCTTTTTCTCTTCTTGGGCGCCCTGCCCTTGGCGATTGTCGGAGGCTACTGGTTGCTACGCGGCTTTATTGAGCACCTCAAAGCCCCGGTTGTTCCTCTGGCGTCGGCGCCGGACGACACGCTCGACCCCTTGGCCAATGAAGCCACACAAACAGCGGCGATGGAGCGTGGCTATACGATCAATCTCATTGGCGCGTTCGCCATATCGAGTGGCGGTGAGGGCCCGTCAGAAATTCTGGCAGCACAGGCGGCCGGCGTGCGGCCAATGCCAGACAGTTCACTTTTGGACGATGCCGGATTCCCGGCTTTCACTGCACGCGTCGATGCCCTCGATATGGATAGCGTGACCGAAAGTCTCGCTCAGTACGATGCCCAACTAGCTCAAGACATTGGCGACCATACGCGAATGCTCGCACTGGTCGATTCGGTTCTTCCCGCCGGGCTCACGCAAGCACACGAAGCGGTGGCGCAGCGCCCGGCGACATCTCGATTGAGCGTGGTGTGGCTCATGCCGCCGGAGGTCGACCCAGTACTGTTTCCGAAACTGCAGTCGTGGCTTCAATCACAGTATCTGAGTGCGTTCGAGCCTTCTCGGTTGGCGCTGACGGTTCGACCGGCGCTGGCTGAATCCGACGTCATGGCACAAATCGACCGGCTGGTTCTCGACAGCGACAGAACACCAAACGACGACCTCACCCTCGTGCTGGCGGCGGCATCGACGATCGGGCCGCGCACCGTGGATGCCTGGTCGATGCGCCAGAGCCTGTTCTCGGCTGACCATCAAAACGGGCAGATTCCTGGCGAATGTGGCGTATGCCTGCTCTTCGGCCGCCCCGACAGCACAGACACGCCGGTGCAACTGACTCGCGTCAGCGCGGCAGAGCGCGACAAATCTGTCGACGCTGGCGGACGGGTCAGCGGTGCCTTGATCGAGCAATTGATTACTGGGCTGCTGACAGTTCACGACATTGCACCTGCCGACATCAAGGCAGTCATCAGCGATGCAGACCATCGACAGAGTCGCACCAGTGAGCTGCTGGACGCTCTGGGCGAATCGTTTTCCGAACTCGACCCGATTGCTGATTGCCCCTGCATTGGCGCCTCGTGCGGCACGACTGCCCCCTTCGGCGCCCTGCTCGCCCTTGCCTGCGCGCAGGCCAAATCGCTTTCGCTTTCACAGCCTGTGGTCTGCGTCAGCCAGCAGCACGCCAAGGCACGCTCAGCTGTGCTCCTTCGCCCGACGCCGCTTCCGGCCGACGGCATGTCCCCTGCCGCTTGATTTGATATTTCGTCCCCATGTCACGACTTCGATCCCTCCTCAGCGACTCCCGCCTTCTCGCTTTTATTGGTATTGGCGCGGCCATGGCCTTCTTCTTTCTGGGCGCAAAGACCCTCAAAGTTGCCTTGTTCTGGGCCGCGATCGCCAGCGGCGTGCTTCTTGCGGTGTGGCTTATCGTCTGGTTTGTTCGCCGACGTCGCGCGCAACGCTCGGCCGAAGATCTCGGTGCCATGCTCGAACAGCAGGGCGAACACGCCAAGGCGACGTCCAACGACGCCGTCAAATCCGAAATTGCGGCGCTTCAGGAGCGCATGCACGCAGCAGTCAAAACCATCAAGAGTTCGCGCCTCGGCCAAACCTCCGGGGCTGCCGCCTTGTACGAGTTGCCGTGGTACATGACCATCGGAAACCCGGCGGCCGGAAAAAGCACCGCCATCGTCAACTCCGGCTTGAAGTTTCCGTTCGATGACGGCGGCAGCAGCGTCATCAAAGGCATTGGCGGCACACGCAACTGCGACTGGTTCTTCACGACAGAAGGTATCCTGCTCGACACCGCCGGCCGGTATTCCATTCATGAAGAAGACCGCGCTGAATGGCTGGGCTTTCTGGGCCTGCTGAAAAAGTACCGTCCGCGCGCGCCGATCAACGGCATCATCGTGACGGTCAGCATCGGCGAGCTGCTCGGCAACTCGCCGGGCTTTGCGATGACCCTGGCCAAAAATCTACGCCAGCGAGTGCAGGAGCTGACGGAACACCTGGCGGTGTTTGCACCGGTGTATGTGTTGTTCAGCAAGGCCGATCTGATTCCAGGTTTCCATGATTTCTTTCACGACCTCGACTGGAACGAACGGGACCGTGTGTGGGGCGCCACCCTCCCCTACGACCCGGCAGGAAACGAAGACGCCATTGGGCAGTTCGACCTGCGATTTGACGAGCTTTACGAAGGCCTGAGGGCGCTGAGCGTTGCACAGATGTCGCGCAGCCTGGGGGAAAGCTCGCCTCCGGGCTTGCTCACATTCCCATCCGAGTTCGCCAGCATCAAGCCCGCCCTGAAGGCGTTTCTGGCGACGCTGTTTGAAGAAAACCCCTTTCAGTTCAAACCGATATTCCGCGGCTTCTACATTACCTCGGCGCTTCAGAACGGCGAAACCCGGCCACTCGCCAATGAGCGGATCACGCATAAATTCGGCTTGGTCGGTGATGGTCCGATGCCCGTTCGGGCGACCTCGAATCATGGCTTTTTCCTCAAGGATCTTTTCTCGAAAGTCGTCTTTACCGATCGTAATCTGGTGCGCCAGTACGCCAGCCGGGGCAGGATGCGCTGGCGCCAGGCCGCTGTTTTTGGAAGCCTGTGTCTGTTCGGACTCCTACTCGGGGGCTGGAGCTGGTCTTTTCTGAACAACCGCGAATTACTCATGAATGTCGAGCAGGATCTGCGACAGGCGGTGCGCGTTCAGGACGGACGACTCGATCTGCAATCGCGTTTTGAAGCCCTGGAGATTCTTCAGGATCGACTCGGGCAACTGGAGCGTTTCAACGACACGCACCCGGTTTCGCTGGGGCTCGGGCTTTACCGGGGCGAACAACTCGCGGACAAGCTGCGCACCGAATACTTTGCCGGCGTCAGTAATCTCATGCTCAAGCCGGTCCAGGAGAACCTCGAGGCGTTCCTGATCGAGGTGAACAGCCACGCCGGGTCGGCCCCGGCCAAAAACGCTGACATGCCTTTGACAACGGGTTCGTATCAAAAAGCCGCGCCGACAGAGGTAGAGGACGCGTACAACGCTCTCAAGACTTACCTGATGTTGGCCAGCCACGAGCATATCGAAGTCGGTCATCTGTCCGATCAGATCACCCGCTTCTGGCGCAGTTGGCTCGAAGCAAATCGCGGCACCATGACTCGGGAGCAGATGATCCGCGCGGCCGAGCGCATGCTGAGTTTTCATCTCGAACACGCCAACCATCCCGAATGGCCGACGCTCACCAACAATCTGGCAATCGTCGATCAGACCCGCGACAAGTTGCGCCGCGTCGTTCGTGGCATGCCCGCCGCAGAGCGTGTGTATGCCGAGCTCAAGGCACGGGCGTCAACGCGTTTCCCGCCCATGACTGTGTCCAATATTGTGGGCGCCGAAAACGCGTCGGTGATTTCGGGCAGCTATGTCGTGTCGGGCGCATTCACCGTAGACGCGTGGCGCGACTATGTTCAGAACGCCATCAAGGAAGCTGCCACCAGCGAACAGAACAGCGCCGACTGGGTGCTGAAAACCTCCGTCAAGGACGATCTCACGCTCGAAGGCAGTCCCGAACAGATCCAGAAGTCCTTGATTGCGATGTACAAGCAGGAGTACGCCGAGGAATGGACGCGATTCGTCCAGGGGATCAGCGTCAGTGCGTTTGAGTCTTTCCCCGCCGCGGTCGCCGGCATGAACCGCCTGGGCGACCCGGCCACATCACCGATTGGCACCCTGATTCAGGTGATTTTCGACCAGACGTCGTGGGACAACCCGTCGATGGCCAATGTGGGCATCGAGCGCGCGCAGAAAGGTTTTGTCGAGTGGTTCAAACGCTCGGTGCTGCGCATGGCGCCCAGCCGGGTTCAAGTCGACGTAAACATGAGCGCAAAGGCGGTTGAAGTTGCCATGGGGCCAATCGGCAAAGAGTTTGCCGGCTTTGGTCGGTTGATGATTTCGCGGGACAACGCCGAGCCGCTGTCGGGCACCTATCTCAAGCAACTGTCCAAAGTCCGTACTCGGCTGAATCAGCTCAAGAACCAAGGGGATCCAGGCCCGGGTGCCATCAAGTTGTTGCGCGAAACCATTGATGGCGGCGACTCCGAACTGGCCGACACCTTGCGCTTTGTCGACGAACAAATGCTCAACGGCATGCCGGACAACCAGCGTGCCGTGCTGCGCCCCCTGCTGTTGCGACCGCTGTTGCAGACCTTCTCTGCGGTGATTCAGCCCGCCGAACATGAGCTAAACAAATCCTGGGGGATTCAGGTCTTCGAGCCCTTCAACCGCAAGCTGGCCATCAAATATCCGTTCGCCGCCAAGGCAAGCATTGAAGCCTCACCACAGGAAATTGCGCAAATCTTTGGCCCCGAGGGCGCCATTGCCAAATATGTGGACACCACCATGGGGGCGCTTGTCGTACGCCGGGGCAATACGGTGACACCGCGCACCTGGGGCGAGCTCGGTATCGCATTGCAGGGCGAATTCATGAATGGTTTCTCGCGCTGGGTATCGCCGCTCGATGGCGCGGCGGCCAATGGCGAAGACGGCAACGCGCAACCGCAAACGGTATTCATGCTGCGTCCGCTGCCCGTGCCTGGCGCGACCGGCTATGTCATCGAGATCGACGGCCAGAAGCTGGACTATCGCAACGGCCCGGCGCAGTGGGCCAACTTTGTGTGGCCCAACGCCGCCGGCCTTCCCGGCGCGCGCATCGTGTCCACGACCTTCGACGGCCGAAGCGTCGAACTGGTCAATTTCCCCGGTCGCTTCGGTCTGGAAAAAATGATCAATTCGGCCCAACGTGCAAGACAACCCGACAACACCTTCCGCCTGTCGTGGTCACGCGATGGGGTCGAAGTGAGTGTCGATCTACGAGTCGTCAGCAGCGCTCAGGCACAAGCTGCATCCAGCAATGGCAACGCCCCCCGACGCGGTCTTGGCGGTGTCGCGCTGCCAGCTGAAATCGCCGGCCAGCGTCGCCAGCGTGTCGGCGAGCCGAGCTCAGCACCAGCCGTGGCCATGACCAATACGGGAGGCGCGCAATGACCAGCGCTACATCCGTTCCGGCCACCTGCTTTGGCAAGCTCCCCAGTCGCGGGGACTTTGTGAAGGGGCCGAATCAACACAGCCTGACCCGCATGCTTGATCAGTGGCTTTCCTCCGCCATGGAGCTGCTTTCCGAAGACCCGCGCTGGAAAGACGCCTATGACACGGCGCCAGCGGTCGACTTCGCCTTTGTCGGCGCACGGAGCCGCCTGTCGATCATTGGTCACCTGCGCCCCAGCCAGGATGCCTCGGGGCGACGCTTCCCCTTTCTCACCGTGGCCACCATCGAACGCGACGACGTGTTGATGTTCCGCTGTGGCCCAGCCGGTTTGTCACGCCCATTTGGCCAACTCCGGTCAGTGGCGCGTGCAGCGCTGTCCGGCACCGAGCTGTCGCAGACGCTCGCCGACCTCGCCGAGTTGAACTGCAGCGGAGACTTTGCGCTGGCGCTGGCCTCTGATCCATTGGGTCAGTTCGTACGCCGAACATCCGTCGCCAGCTTGGCCGAAATAATCTCCCCGGAAATATCTCCCGACGCAGTTCGCCGAATCATTCTCGCAATCGGCCTGCTCATGCGGCCCGTGCTTGGCAGCGGCGGCAGCCCCATCGAAAAAGCCCTGGTGCTGCCCTTGCCTGACGATGAGCAACACCGCAATCTCGCAGCCAGCCTCTGGTTGTATCTCGTGACCGCATTTCTGCGAAAGACAAGTTGTGAGCTACAGGTTCTCATCGCGCGCGATGCCCGCGGCGCGCGCCTGGTGATTGGCTTCAACGGGGCATCGTCGCGCACGCTGCTGACCGTGATGTCCCCCCACAGCACCCCAGAGCACGCCATTGTTCTTGATGATCCAGAATGGATCGAGCAACACGACGCGCTCGTTGATGACTACGGCGTGGCCAAGCTGTCGTCTTATCTGCACCAGGGTGCAACAACACTGGAGTCCGCGGTGAATACGTTTCGTGAAGTTTTTCTTGGGGAATGAGCATGCTTCTTCGATTCAGCATCGCCATCACGTTCGGTCTGTTTGGTGCCTGCGCCATCGCACAAAACACAGCAGTCTCGGCTCACACGACAAAAGAAGTCGTGGCTTCCGGCGTCGTGCCCGATGAGGCCGCGCGTAGCGCCATCCTCACCCGCCTGCGCGATGTTTACGGTACGAGCGCAGTGGTCGACCGCCTGGAGGTGGGCGGCGTGGTACCCCCGCCGAACTGGACGGAGTACATGTCCAAACTGCTCGGTCCAAATCTCAAGCAGATTCGCGGCGGTCAATTACAGGTCAATGGAACGCAAATTGCGCTCAAGGGCACCGTTTCCAATGAAGCCCAGCGGCAGAAGATCGTTAGCGACATGGCGACAGCGCTCAATCCGACCTACACCGTCGACAACGCCTTGGTGGTCGGCGCCAGTGCCCAGTCGATGCTGGACCAGACGCTATCGAATCGCGTGATCGAATTCGAAGTCAGCTCGGCGACGCTCACCCCGACCGGCACCGCCATCATCGACGAGATGGAAGCGGCCATCAAACAACTCGGCACACCCCGCATCCAGATCATCGGGCATACCGACAGCAGCGGCGACCGGATGTCCAATGTGGTGTTGAGCCTGGCGCGCGCCAACAGCGTACGCGAGTACTTGATCGCCAAAGGCATCCCCGAGGCGAGCATGAGTGCCCTGGGTGCGGGCCCGGATCGCCCGGTCGCATCCAACGATACGTCGGAAGGACGCGCCAAGAACCGGCGCATCGAATTCCGACTTGCAAACTAGTCTTGGTGGCGGCTTTCAGGCAACCTGAATCGCCCAACACGGCCACGACGCCTTGTCGGCACATCGCAAGCCGACCGGGAGCGCGCACCGGTGGTGTCGGGCAACTGAGCGCGGCTCAGTAGTCGGGTTCGCTCGCCTCGTGCGGCGTCGGCGCAACCCCAAGCAAATCTTCCATCTGTGATAGCGCGGCGTCGTCCTTGACGACGGCGCGCAACCACTCGTGCAGCGACATGTTGCCCCAGCGTGCCGCCTTTTCCGCCAGATAGGCGACGGGGCTGTGGGGTTCGGTGCGCTTGAAGAAAGCGGCAATGTCATTGAGTTGCCGGATGGCGTCTTCCCGATTCTGAACCGGACCGGTCACCCGGGAGGCGTTCTGAGGCGCTGCCGCCTTTGTTGGCATCGCGTCCTCCTGTACCGACTGCGTGTCCGTCTTCTGAGTCTTGCCTGGCCAAACGCCGGCATCGGACGCATAGCGGCGACATACCCCGTCGAGCTCATCAAGCGCATCGAATACCGCCCCAAAGGCAGGTGCCTCTTCTGCGAGTGCCGCATCAATGACTGCTTTGAATGATGCGAGGGCGGTTCTCGCACGTTCGACGGTGGCAAGTGTGCTGACGAAGTGCTGCGCGGGAGAGTCTTTGCGAGCCGCGTCGAACTGCGCCATGGTCAGATGTGCCTTGCGGGCCAGGTCGTCCGCCATGCCGGGATTGCGTTCCATGCTCGATGCGGTCGCCCGCGCTGACTCGAGGTCTTGCAGGGAATAGCGCCCTTTTGCCGATTGGGTGAGCGGCAATTCCCGAATCAGTCGGGCCGAGCGATTGACCAACCAATCGAGGCTGCCAACGCGTTGCCCCAGGTCGTCGTCATCTGGCAAGGGATGGAGCGTCGACCACCACTCGCTGCACATCCGGTTCAGCAGGATGTAACCGTCGGCGAGCCCCGAGAGCCCGCGCGTCTGGCACATTGCCTCGGTCAACCAGACGGCGACCCGAATATCCTTGGTACGTCCAGCCAGCAGGGTTTCGCATATCTGAATGACGCGCGACCAATCGGCCTCTTTGACATCGGTGATCCATTCGCCTTGTGCCAAGGACGGATCGTCATGTCGGCGCGCCTCCTGGATCATGTCGAACTCGGCGGAAAACATCATGTCCAGCCCGCAGGGTGCGGTCGCACCGGTCAGCGGGCGCATCAAGGCATCGATATCCATCGGGGTCTCTTGCGCAATCAAAGCCGTGGTTATACAACATGCATTCGTCACACGAAAGCATGACATGACGATATCTTCAAAATATCATTGATTCTCGCCGGCACACATGGGGTTCAGACGGGACTCGATGCTCAAAAAAAGGCGACCCTCTTGGGTCGCCCGCGCTTTCGAATCACACCCTTCAGTCGAGAGCCAGTCGAAGCTTGAGCCAAAGCGTCCGGCCCGGTTCGTTAATTCGGTCGGTCGTCTCGTAGCCAGCGATCGTCGCCCCGCTACGCGAGATGTGTTCGGCATAGGCTTTGTCGAACAGGTTGTCGATGCCCGCCGAGATCAGGGTGCGCTTGTTCGGCGTGTAGCTGGCATTGATCGAGAACACGCCAAAGCCGCCCGTTTCGCCGACGTCCTGCCCAACGATATTGCCGGTGCCAACGCTTACGCGATCCTGACCCGACACCAGTCGCCACAGGGCGCCTGCGGACCAGCTGTCGGTTTTGTAGTTGATACCGAGGCGCCCTTCGAGCGGCGGGATCTGCCCGAGCGCTGTGTCGTCGGTGTCATTCTCGCCGCGAACCCATGCGAGCGTGGCCGTGCCAGTCCAGTGGCTGGTGAAGTCATAGCGTAGATCGGCTTCAGCCCCCCAGGTGGTGGCGTCGATATTTCGGGCGTTGCTGGCCCAGGTGCTGACTGCTGGCAACGTCTCGATCAGGATGTAGTCGGCGTGTTTGGCAAAGAATGCCGACACCGATGCCTGCACCGGACCGGACTGATGCAACACGCCGATATCGAATTGAGTGGTCTTCTCGGGCTTGATGTCGAAGGTACTGGCAGCGCCGGTCATCATCATTGAGGTGGCCTGCGGGTTCTTGTTCCGCTCCCAGTAGTCGGCGGCGCGTTCGCTATGGCCAAGGCCGGCGTAGAGCGTCTTGCCACCGCCCAGATCGTGCTCATAGCGCAGGAAGCCGGCTTTCAGCGTATCGGTTTCCTCGGTACCGGAGGTGGTCTTGCCCGTGCGCTCGTCTTCGGCGCGACTGCGGTCAATGCGCAAACCACCGATCATGCGGTGGCCGTCGGCAAACGCGTGCTGCAACTCGCCGAACACGCCATAGCTATAGAAACGCATATCGGCCGTGCGGGAAAGCGACTCGTAGTCTGGAATGCCCGCCATGCTGCTGGCCTTGCGCAGAGTGTGCTCGTTGCTCTGAACTTCCGCGCCTACATCGAGCACGGTGGCGTCGCTGAGGTTGAGTGTGGCCGCAAGGCGACCGCCCTGGGTCTCGCGGTCAGGATTGTTGACGGATTTCATGCCGGTGTTGGTGCGCAGCGAGTAGTTGTCCATCACGTGGTCAACATAGTTTCGATAGATCTGCGCTTCGAATTTGGCCAGGACCGGCGAGATATTGGATTTTTCGAACTTGAGCCCGATGTTCTCGCGGTCGAACTTCACGCCATCCATGGAGCGATCGCCGTAACGCGCTTCGCCGTCGCTCTTGGCGAGCGAGAGTTCCAAACGCGTGTCACGGTCCGGCGTCCAGCCTAACGCGAGGTTGGTACTCCAACGCGTGTAGGCCGAGTGCACCTCGTTGCCGGCGCCGTCCTTGTAGTTGTTGGCGTCGGAACGTGTTGCGGCAACATCAGCGTAAAAATCGGGCGTGCCGGCCTGTCCGGTGAGCACCTGATCATTGCGGTCGGCGCCGCCCATCAGCAGGCTTATGTCGCCTTTGACCCCTGCCGTCTCGAACGACGGTGCCTGGCGCTCAAACAGCACCACCCCCGCACTGTTGCCGGGGCCATATTTAACGCTCTGCGGCCCCTTCAGCACGGTGACCTTGTCGTAGGCCTCAGGAAACACATAGGCCGTTGGCGGGTCCATGCGCATTCCGCAGCCGCCGAGAACCATCTCGCCATCGAGCAGAATGCCCAGTCGCGACGCGGCCATGCCACGAAACACCGGGTCACCATCGGTGCCGCCCTTGCGGATCACCGAGAAGCCGGGAATATTTTTCAACAAATCGGCACCGTCGTGAGCGGGAATGGGCTGACGTGCGGCTTTGGGATCGGTCGTCACAACCAAAGCCTCAGCCATGACCGGCGCGGTGACCACCACGTGATCCATGATCTTTTCGCCGCTTTGCGCCAATGCGCCATGGGCAAGCAACATGCCGATAGCGGCGGGCAACATTTTCAGTCGTGTCATTGGGGACTCCCGGAAGCTCTGTGAGCTGAATTTGGACCGGGCGAAGCATAAGAAAATGGTGATATGGCGCGCTTGACCTACCGCAAAAATCGCCTTTCCAAGACTGCGACAGATCGTCGCAAGCCTCTATCTACAAGGATTCTGGCCCAGCACAACGTAAAAACGGCGTGCTCGAAAGCACGCCGTTTTTAGCCCGACGCAGCGCGCTGACCGCGCTGTCGGATACGCTGCAGATTAGCTGCCGGTCGGCGGCGCCAGTTCATTGATGACGCGCTTGACGCCTTCAACCCCTGCGGCGCGCTGAGCTGCTGCGTCGCGTTGCGCGGGCGAGCTCACCTGCCCACTCAGCAAAATGACACCCTCGCTGACGTCGACGCGAATCTTGGCGTCTTGCAGCGTGGTCGTTTCGGCCAGGGCCGCCTCGACCTTGCCTTTGATTGCCGCGTCGGCAGCCGACACGCTAAGGACGGGTTTTGCCGTGCTGTCCGGCGTACCGGCCGCTTGACCGGGCTGGACGAGACCAAAGGACAAGGCGGCGATGGCGATGAGACTGGCGGTGGTAAATCCGTGTTTCATGATGTCACTCCTGTTTGAGACAAGTGATGACGCCGAAAGGGTCGTCACATCGACTACAGCAGCGATCATGCCAACTAAATAATTTCACATGAAATCATGGACTTGGATGCACCCACCGAACTGAACTCTGCAAACTACCACGCAAGCCCTGCATATTTGTCGCTGCATGACAACAGCAAAGTGCCGTATATGCCGCAATCTCCAACATTGACGGGGCTTACGGCCGTCCCGGTACCGCGACATCGTTCGCCTCGTCAGCCAAGCGGAACATCGCAGGCGTCAGCGTATGGCGCTGCAAGAGCCGGTAAAACTCGGTGCGATTGCGATCGGCCAGACGAGCTGCATCGGTGACGTTGCCGCCGGTCAGCTTCAAAACCTGCGTCAGGTATTCACGCTCAAAGCGCTGGCGCGCTTCGGCATAGGTCAGCACCTCGACGGAAGGCGTGCGTAAGGCCCGTTGAACCAGCGTGGCGGCAATCAGTGGTGTCGTGGTGAGCGCACAGACTTGCTCGACCACGTTATAGAGCTGGCGCACATTGCCCGGCCACGCGGCGGCCACCAGAATTTCGAGCGCTTCGGGAGCAAACCCATGAATGGTCTTGCCGTACTTCTCCGACAGGCTGCGGATGAAGTGGCCGGCGAGCAGCGGAATGTCCTCGCGCCGCGCGTCGAGTGAGGGCAGTGTCAGGCGCACCACGTTGAGTCGGTAATACAAGTCTTCACGAAAACTGCCGTCGTGCATGGCCGCATCCAGATCGCGATGCGTGGCCGAAATAATGCGCACATCAACCGGCCGCGCCCGTGTCGCCCCGACCGGACGTACCGCCCGCTCCTGCAGCACACGCAACAGCTTGACCTGCAGCGGCAGCGGCATGTCGCCGATTTCGTCCAGGAACAGCGTGCCGCCATCAGCGCTGAGAAAGAGGCCGTCGTGTGCGGTGCTGGCACCGGTGAACGCGCCTTTCACATGGCCGAACAGTTCCGACTCCAGCAAGGCTTCGGGAATCGCACCGCAATTAATGGCCACAAAGGGATGTTCGGCCCGCACGCTGGCGCGATGAATGGCGCGGGCCAGCAGTTCCTTGCCACTACCGCTGGCACCACGGATGAGCACGCTGGCGTCACCGGCTGCGACCAAGCGGGCCTCTTCGAGCACCTCATTCATGCACGCGCTGCGGCTGACGATCTCGGCGCGCCAGGCCTGGCTGTTCTCTCCCGCGTTGAGCGCGCGTGGTGCAGAGACGTCGAGCGCCCGGCGTACCTTGTCGAGCAAGACGCGGCTGTCAAAAGGTTTGGTCAGATAACCGAACACGCCCCGCGCGGTGGCATCGACCGCATCGGGGATGCTGCCGTGAGCGGTGAGCAGAATGACGGGCAGACCGGGGTGAGTGCGGCGTATTTCATCGAACAAGGCCAGGCCGTCGCGGCCCGGCAAGCGCACATCGCTGAGCACCAGATCCGGCGAACGCACGGCGAGGTGGGCCAACGCGGCCTCGGCTGAATCCACGGCATCGACCTGGTAACCGCTGGCGCGCAAACGCATGGACAAGAGGCGTAGCAGGTCGGGGTCGTCGTCGACCAGTAGCAGGCGGGGCGACTCAGGCGCATCGCTATTCAGAGTATCAGCGCGCATGGCGAGATTCATCGGGAAGTCTCCGTTGGACGGCGCGCCGGCGCAGGCAAGCTGCGCTCGATCGCGGTCAGTGCGTCCAGTTTCTGTTGCAGGTTCGCCACCGCTTCGCGGCCGGATTGCTGTTCCGCCAGCAAGGCTTCATTCTGCGCCATCAATCGGGCGCGGGTGGCCAGCTGAACATGCAGGATTCGCGCCAGCGGATGGAGGCTGGCGGCATCGGGGCTACGATTGGCCAGCAGTTTGTCGAGCAGTGACAAGCTGTGCGTCAGATCGGCGTCGGCCCGCGGCTGCGCATGCAACAGCGCCAGTCGCATCTGGCTCATCGGGTCGCTCCCCTGCCCTTCGATCGCTTTCAGCTCCTTGGCAAAGCCGGCGGCGTCGAGTTCGGCGACATGCCGGCCATAGGCCAGGATGGCGCGCGGCGTGACGTCATCGTGTCGGACTGTTGTCTTGACCGGCTCATCTGAGGGCAAGGTGCCGGCAATGGGAAATTGCGCACAACCGGCCAGCAGGCCCAGGGTGAAGGCCGGCGCGCTCAGGCGGCAGAGTCGGAAGATCATCAATATGGGTCTCAGCTATCGAGTGGGAGTTCGATTCGAAAATGCGCGCCGCGTTCGCCGGAGAGCAACACGACACGGCCACCATGAGCCTGGACGTACTCGCGCACGATCGACAGGCCGACGCCACTTCCCCGGCGTGGCGTCGCCCCCTGGCGACGCCCCTGAAAGAAGGGATCAAAAATACGTGGGACATCATCCTCGGCAATGCCCGGGCCGGTATCGATGCAGTCGATATGGAGGTGATCGGTGCTGCGGGCGGCACGCAAACTCACCACGGAGCCGGACGTACTGAAGGAAATCGCGTTGGCCAAAAGATTGCCAACCGCCACACCGAGTTTGACCGTATCGCCTTCGACCGAGATCGGATCAGCAACAAGCTCAATCCTGACATCACGGGACTGGGCTTGAAGCTGCTGACCGTCAGCCACTTGAGTCAGCAGGGATTTGATTTCGACCGAGCTGCGTTGCAGGCGCCGTGCGTCGAACACCGCGGCGTTGAAATCGAGCAAGTCTTCGATCCGGCCTTGAAGCAAATGCGCATTGTCACGAAGAATGTCGACGACTTCGCGCTGTCCGCCGGCGAGCGGCCCGGTGACTTCGTCATCGAGCAGCGCGATGCCCTCGCGCAACGCCGCCAGCGGTGTTTTCAGCTCATGAGAGACATGGCGAAGCATGCGCGCCCGGTCCGATTCCAGCTCTCCCAGACGCTGGCGAAGCCAATCCAGGCGTTGGCCAACCTGGCGCAAGTCGGCCGGACCTTCGATATCTACCGGAATCTCGAGCAGGTTGTCACCCAGGCGAGCAATGCCCTCCTCGATCTGCTTGACCGGTCGCGCCAGCTGCCAACCAAAAAAGGCAGCCAAGGCGACGGCGACCAGCAGCGCGAGCAGCACCTGCCACGCAAGGCGGAGTCGGTTTGCCTCCAGCGTGTCCAGCAAGCGCGCATTGCGCACGGCAATCCATTGGCGCGCTTCGACAGCCAAACGCTCATTGATCAGATGCAGACGGCTCAGCGCGTCGCGCAAGGCCGATTCATCGGGCAGATCCGCGATCGCAACTTCTGCCTGATCCGCCGCAGCACGCCAGGTATCCGCCACGCCGCCCAGGGTGGACGGCTCGGCACGGGAAAAGCTCGCCAATGCGCTCTCGGCATCGGTGCGTGCTTCGCCAAAGCGTTTGCGCAGTGCCGGGTCATTCAGCACCACGAACTGTCGCGCGCTGCGCTCCATGTCGACGGTACGTTGCGCCAGCTGCTGTGCAGCCGAGGTCAGTCCCAGTGCGGTATCCGCGCCGGCACGACTTTGTTGCGCAAAGGATTCGAGCACCCGCAAACCCTGCAAAGCGGCCGCACTCAACACCAGGGCGATGAGCACAAAGCCGGCGAGCAGCATCTGCCGGAATGACATTCGGGAAAACATGGGACCGCCCACGACATGTGTGACGGTGTCGACTGTAGGCGACAGGCCGCTCCGATGCCGTAAGCAAATGCAAATGAGCGCATATGACAGCACGCTCATCCAGTGCCGTCGCGGCACGCGCGTCGTCGAATAGCGACATGTAAATTATTTTTAAATACAGTCGCTTAAGAAATGTTACCAAAAGCCGTGTCGGCTATTGGCGACAGGTAGCACACAGACTGGACCATCAGGTGCATTGTCTACCGGCGCCAAGCCACCATGATTCAATGACTTCCAGCGCGTGGCATGCCACTTGCAAGAGTCGGGCCAAGCGGGTGCCGTGCCCGCAGCCGCGATCGTCAAGGAGATGAGATGTTCAACAAACCCGGACTGTTCCCGAAGCGTGAAGCCACCGAGCCCACGCCCGCCCCCTTCAACGCATCCACGCCGACTAATTCAATGTCGGCGTCTAACCGCCCCTCCCCCAGACCCGGAACATTTGGAGCCCATATGCGCAGCTCGACCGAGACCCCGACAGACACCGCCAACCCGGCAACGGCCCAGAACACCGCCGAGCCCCCGCGCGCAGACGCAACGGAAGACAGCGGTAGCCGTCTGATTGTCGGCCCCGACGTCAAACTCAAAGGCGCTGAAATCCTCGACTGCGACACCTTGGTCGTCGAAGGTCGGGTCGAAGCGACCATGGACAGCCGCGTCATCCGAATTTCGGAGCAAGGTGCCTTTTCCGGAAAAGTCGGTATCGATGTTGCCGAGATCCACGGCAAGTTCGATGGCGAGCTCACGGCACGCAAGCAGTTGATCATTCATGCCACCGGCCGGGTCAGCGGCAAGATCCGCTACGGCAAAATTCTGATCGAGGAAGGTGGCGAAGTGTCCGGCGACGTGCAATCGCTCAACTCCGCTCAGACCGGCCGCGGCGATTACGACAAACAGTCCGGCAAGGACGACAAGGTCAAGTCGCTGGTGGCGTCGGCAAACTGACACCGCCGAACGCGCTGTCCACGTCGTAAAAACGGGTGCCGCCGGCACCCGTTTTTGCGACAATCCGGCCTATGGAAGAAGTTTCGTTTCCGGAGAGTCCGTTCATGCGCCTTATTCTCACTGTCACCGTCATAATTGCAGTCAGCTCTTTCTTCGTTGGCGCCCCTGCACTTGCCGATCAGCACGCCGCCACGCCGGCGACATCGGCCAAAACGACCACTCCGTGGGCGAGCGATGCGCCGCTTCGCGCCGCCATCGACGAGATGGCGCAAATGCTTCGTGCCGTCGGTCATGACTTGCAGCAAAACCAACGCACCGAAGCGCAATACGATGCGTTGGCAGCGTGGATGCTCAAGCGACTGGCCACGTTTCCGACCACACATGCTGACCGCAACGCCGCCATCGCGCTTTCAGAGATCAAGAAAGATCTGAGCGACGGTGCCGACATCATGACCCACGCCACTCACCTGCCCGCCCGCCGTCTGGGTTACATGATGGCAGTGCAAGCACTTAACCGTTACGGAAAAAGCTTCGATCACCCTGACTGGGCGCCGATTCCTCAGTAAGCCTCAGCGCAAGCGCGGCGGGGGGAGTGGATGTGCCGGCTGGCGACCGGCGATGAGATCGGCCAGAATTTGCGCCGTTCCTGTGGCCGTGGTCCAGCCCATCGCGCCATGGCCGGTGTTCAGCCATAGATTGCGCGGACCGGCCTGACCCACCAGCGGCGGGCCTTCCGGGGTCATTGGCCGCAGGCCTGACCACGGCATGGGCTGATTAAAGTCGGCACCATTCGGGAACAAGGCTTCAGCGCGCGCCACCAGCATGGCCACATCCTTGTCTGGCAATCGGTTGGCGTAACCTGAAAACTCGGCGGTGGTGGTCATCCGAAGCACTGATCCGAGCCGTGACCACGCCGTCAGCGTGCCGTCGTCGACGCCCGCCAGCGTCGGTGGCGTGTGCTCGGCGCCAATCGGGAAAGACACCGAGTTACCGCGCACCGGATAAATCGGCAATCGCAGACCGAGCGGCCGTGCCAGCAGGGGCGAAAAACTCCCGAGCGCCAGCACAAACGCGTCGGCCCGATGCTCGCCGCGATCGGTCACGACTGCGTCGATCTGATTGCCCCGCACGACCCAGCGTTGCACCGTTTGATTGAAGCAAAAACGGACACCGCGTTGCGCACACCAGTGCGCCAGCTCGACCGTGAATTGATGGGCGTCGCCGCTGGCGTCGGTCGGGCAATGGACGGCACCGGCAATGCAGCGGGCGCGGTTCGCCAAGGCCGGTTCAAGACCAACCACGTCATCGGGCGAAAGCACGTGGGCGTCGATCTGGGCCTCGCGCAGCAGATTGAGCGTCGAGATCGCCTGCGCCAGCGCGGCATCGGTGTCGTAGAGATAGATCAGCCCGCCGCGTGTATGGGCGAAGCTCACACCAGTTTCGTCGACGACGGCGTCCAGTTGCTGCTGTGCGTATGCCGCCAAACGCATGAGCTGGAGCGAATTGCGCGCCCAGGCATCTGTCTGGCAGTTGCGCACAAAGCGCCACCCCCAGCGCAGCAGCGCCGGGTCAAATCGCGGCTTGATCCGCAAGGCCTGCTGGCGATCAAAGAGCGACTTGAGCAGCGCCAGCGGCGCGCCAGGCGAGGCCCAGCTAAATGCGTGCCCCGGCGAAATCAGTCCGGCATTGGCAAAGCTGGTTTCCTGCGCGGGGGCCGACGCGCGTTCAACCACCGTCACCGCATGCCCTTCACGGGCCAGCGCATGCGCGGCGGTGATGCCGGCCAAGCCGGCACCGAGTACACAAATCTGCATGCTCTCTACTCTTGCTTGCCCAAAGCCGACTGCGCGCAGGCATACAGGCGGCCGCTGCTTCGGGTAAAGTTTCGGTTTTCCTGATCGTAACCCGACTGCAGACCCAATGGCCCAATATGTAATGTCGATGCTCCGCGTGAGCAAAGTTGTCCCCCCGAAACGCCAGATCATCAAGGACATCTCCTTGTCCTTTTTTCCCGGTGCGAAGATCGGTCTGCTCGGCCTGAACGGCTCGGGCAAATCGACGGTGCTGAAGATCATGGCGGGCGTGGATACCGAATTCGAAGGCGAGGTGCAGCACCAGCCGAAAATTTCTATCGGCTACCTGCCGCAGGAACCCGAGCTGGACCCGGCCAAAACCGTCAAAGACGAAGTTGAGTCGGCCCTTGGCGAGTTGATGGACGCCAAGCAAAAGCTCGAGGCGGTCTATGCCGCCTACGCCGAACCCGATGCCGACTTCGACAAGCTGGCCGAAGAACAGGCCCGCTACGAGAACATCATCTCGACCGCCGGCGCGGATGTTGAAACCCAGATGGAGATCGCCGCCGACGCGCTGCGCCTGCCCGCCTGGGAGGCCAAGATCGGCACGCTCTCCGGCGGTGAGAAGCGCCGCGTCGCGTTGTGCAAGCTGTTGCTGGCCAAGCCCGACATGCTGCTGCTCGACGAGCCAACCAACCACCTCGACGCCGAATCGGTCGAGTGGCTGGAGCAGTTCCTGGTGCGCTTCCCGGGCACCGTGGTGGCGGTTACCCACGACCGTTACTTCCTCGACAATGCCGCCGAGTGGATTCTCGAACTCGACCGCGGCCACGGCATCCCCTGGAAAGGTAACTACTCCAGCTGGCTTGAGCAGAAGGAAGCGCGCCTGGAGCAGGAAGCCAAGCAGGAAGCGGCCCGCATGAAGGCCATGAAGAAGGAACTGGAGTGGGTGCGCTCCAACCCGAAGGCCCGCCAGGCCAAGAGCAAATCGCGTCTGGCCCGCTACGAAGAGATGTCGAGCGTGGAGTACCAGCGCCGCAACGAAACCCAGGAAATCTTCATCCCGCCTGGCGAGCGTCTTGGCGAAAAGGTCATCAATTTTGAAGGCGTGTCGAAGGCCTTCGGCGACAAACTGCTGATGGACAACCTCAGTTTCAGCCTGCCGGCCGGTGCCATCGTCGGTATCATCGGTCCGAACGGCGCGGGTAAATCCACGCTGTTCAAGATGATGATGGGCAAGGAGCAGCCGGATTCGGGCAGCATCGATATCGGCAGCACCGTGCAACTGGCAGCCGTCGACCAGTCCCGCGAGGGTCTGGAGAACGACAAGACGGTGTTCGACGTCATCTCCGGCGGCGCCGACATTCTCACCGTTGGCAAATTCGAATGTCCCAGCCGTGCCTATATCGGCCGCTTCAACTTCAAGGGCGGGGACCAGCAGAAGATCGTTGGCAATCTCTCGGGTGGTGAGCGCGGACGCCTTCACCTGGCCAAAACGCTGATCGCCGGTGGCAACGTATTGCTGCTCGATGAACCCTCCAACGATCTGGACGTCGAAACCCTGCGCGCCCTGGAAGACGCCTTGCTGGAGTTCTCGGGCTGCGCACTGATCATCAGCCACGATCGCTGGTTCCTGGACCGCATCTGTACCCATATTCTGGCGGCAGAAGGCAATTCCCAGTGGTCCTTCTTTGAAGGCAACTACCAGGAATACGAAGCCGACAAGAAGAAGCGTCTGGGCGAGGAAGGCGCCAAGCCGAAGCGGATTCGCTACAAGCCGATCTCTCGCTGATCTGCCATGTTGCTCGGCGGGGGCTGTGCGCGGCACGCCCCCACCGTCTGATTCAGAAGGGTTTCCGCGATGATTCAATCACTTCAGGCTTTTTTCAGTACGCTTACCCAGTCCTCAGCAAACGCCGAGGCGTCACCGCCGTCGCTCCAACTGGCGACCGCTGCGCTGTTGGTCGAGATGATGCACGCCGACAGTGAAAGCACCCCAGCTGAGATGGCGCATTTACGTACCGTGCTTGCAACGGAATTTCAGCTCGACACCGACGAAGTCGACCGCTTGCTTGAGGCTGCGACTGCGGAGTCGCGCGAGGCACCCGGCTTTCATCCGTTTACGTCCCGCCTGAATCAGAAACTGGATGCGGCACAAAAGCTGCGCGTTGTCGAATACCTGTGGACGATTGCCCTGGCCGATGGCCATGTTTGCGCGCATGAGAGCCACTTGATGCGCAAGCTGGGGGATTTGCTGTACATCTCGCGTGGCGACTTCGTTGCCGCCAAAGCCCGGGCGCAAGCCGCGCTCGGCCACAGCCGCTAGTCCTTTGGCTCAGTGCAGGGCGGTACGTGCGGCCCTGGCGCTGCTTGCCGATCCAATCGCGACCGGTTCCGGCGCCCCCAGATAAAAGCCCTGCCCGCGCGTAACGCCCACCTGGCTGACCCAAGCGAGCGTCGCCTCATCTTCGATCCATTCCGCCACGGTCTCGATACCGTGGCTGTGAGCCATCTGCACCACCGCCTGCACAATTTCCTGCGCACGCGTGTCCTGCGCTACACCACGCACATAGTCACCATCGAGCTTGATGATATCTACTGGCAGGTCGCGCAAAGCGGCAAAGCTGGCCATCCCGCTGCCGAGATCGTCGAGGGCAATGCAGAAGCCGGCCCGACGTAGCGTCTGCATCAGCGTCAGCACATCAGTCGGGTCGACGGCCGCAGCGGTTTCGGTCAATTCGAGGCAAATCTGGTGCGGGTGCACGTCGGCTTGTTCAAAACACTCTGTGATCCACGCAGCCAGCCCAGGGTCCGAGGCCGACCGGCCGGAAAGATTGATCGACACATAGCGCCCGCCGTTGAGCACCGTGGAAAAATTGCGTGCGACATGGGACACGATGTGCCGATCAAGCGCGCCGATCAGATCGAAGCGTTCCGCTGGCGGAATGAACTCGGCCGGCAACACCAGTACGCCGTTGTCGTCGCGCATCCTCACAAGCACTTCATAGCCTTTGGTGCGATTGTTCTGGAGGTCGACAATCGGCTGGCGCCACAACTCGATACGGTCTTCATCAATGGCCCGTTCGATGCGGTGAGCCCAATGCACATCGCTTGATCGGGCCATGGCGTGCGGGCTGCGCTCAAAGGCAACGACCCGGTTTTTTCCGCCGCGCTTGGCGCTATACATGGCCGCATCGGCATCGGCGCGCGCGCGCTGCAGAGAGTCGTGATCGCGGTAAGCGCAAAGCCCGATCGAGCAACTGACACGGTAGGCCTGGCCACGTTCGTCGAAATAGGCGTATTGTTCGACGTCCACTCGAATCGCTTCCGCAATTTTCAACGCAACGTTCTCGGGGCATTGTGGTAACGCCACAAAAAATTCGTCGCCGCCGATCCGTGCAGGCACATCCAGGCGCCGGATATGCTTGCGAATAATGGTGGCTATTGCACGAAGCACCTGGTCGCCCGCTGCGTGACCACAGCTATCGTTGATGAGCTTGAACCGGTCCAGGTCGAGGCAGATGAGTTGGCCGGATGTTTCAACCGGACTCATCCGACGTTCGAACCCGACCCGGTTGTGCAAGCCGGTCAGTGCATCATGCGTCGCATCCCATTCGGCACGGAGCATGATCTCAACCTCATGGCTGACGTCACGCAGGACCATCACGAGCGTACCTGCTGCCGCTTCGCTATCGGTCGCATCCCCCAGTCGGGCGCAAGAACCTTTGATCATGACAACACCACCGCGATGTGGCAGCGCACAGGCAACTGGCTCGATACGGCGGGTGTCACCTGGTCGTGACAGTGAGACCCAGGGCACAATTTCGCCATCATTCGCGCTCACCTGAATCAAGTCTCGCAGGTCGGCGCCGGAGATTTCTTCAGGGCGCAAACCCAGCAAATTCGCCGCGGCCGAATTACTTTGGCATACCCGAAAATCGTCGTTGATAACGAGAACGGCATCCGACATCGCCCGCACCACTTCCGCGTATAAACGGTCACGCTGTTGTGCGGCGCGCATGGCATCGGCGGCGCAAAGAATGTTTCCGATCCAGTTTCCCACCATGTTTGCCATGCGCTCAATGGCGGCCAGCCGCGAGACATCGAGTGGGTGCAGCACCAACGCGCGTGCGAAAAGCGAGTCGTTGTGGCCGTTCAGTGAGTGTGCCAGTGCATGCGTGCCGTCTACGAACGTCGTCACAGTCATCTCATCCAGGGTGGAGGCCTCTGCCAAGGTGACGTCGATCATGGCGACGCTGTCGCCACAGCTCGCCCCCTCGGCGCAGGCGCAATGGATCACCCGATGCCCGGTCGAGGCACGCTCCACGATGGATGCATGCGAGGCACCGGTGTAGACGACAAGCAGCGCGAGGCAATCGCTGATTCGTTGTTGTTGCGGGCGCGGCGCAGATACCACATCGGCGAAATCACTCCGCCAGCGCGTCAGGGATCCGTCATGCACCTGCGTTCGTGTAACCGGGATGCCGGCGACGAATACGTTTTGTGCTGTGCCGGGCATGACCAGCACGCTGTTGACTCGCGTGCGGTTGTGAGCGACGTCCACGTGCCCAAGAAAGCTCGGACGCCCCTCACGACGGACGGTGTCGATCGCGCGCCAAAGTTCCGGCGCATGGGGCCAGAGCACGCTGGCATCGACCGACGTAGCGTGAATGCGGAAAAAAACGTCGCTTCCATCGATTACCCCTTCCTGACTAAACTCGCACCAGTACGGATGAAGGCAAGCGGTATCTCGGCAGGGTGTTGCGTTCAAGGTAGTTACCTGTTCGGTTGTCGAACACACGCGGGTTGCAACACACTCACCGGTCGCTGGTGTGCTGGTAATGAAAGGGCGTCGGCGCGATTGTCCGAGCGACATTCCAATTGCGTATAAAAATGAAAGATGGGAATTTGGAACAAGCGTTCTAAAAGGTCAAGCCTACTGTGTAAAATTTCTTCGAATGGTCAAAAACAACCGCTTGCCGGGTGTCGACAGACGAATAGTCATGACACTTCTGCAGGGACAAAGACCAGCGCCAGGCACCGTATGGCAGACATCACCATCAATTTCAGTCCAACGCCTGTAAAGTTCGCCGCGCTTTTCCCGTTGATACACAGACCATGTGCCCCGACCGGTTGTTCCGATGAGACGATCCAAAGCCCGCCTGCTTGTTCAGTTCGAGTTTGATCTGGATGTACCGGAGAAATTTGCTGCGCTGGATGCTGCCGCCCTACAGAAACAGCTGACGCTGGCCTTGGGCGATACCGTGTTCGCAGGAATGCGCACCGTCAGCAGCAAGCAGCTGAACAAAGTCGGCATCCAGCTGCTTGAACATCGTCATCGCGTCGAGGCGAGCATGCTTGACGTCCCAAGCATCGATCCTGCACTTCTTGCCAGAATCGCGCCGCACCTGACGGACCAGGAAGTACAACATGTGTCTGTTCATGCGGCCGCAAAGGCACCCACCGGCACAGATGCCTTGCGCGCCTACCTACGGCGCCAGGCCCTCGCCGTAGCAAATGACTATCGCTTGATTCCGTGCACGGTGCAGGCAGCAACGAGCGGTGGCGCAGTGGTTATGCTTGGCGCAAAGCTCAATCTGACAAACGGCGGCGTGCTCGTCGATGAGGCCCATCGCAAGGTACGCCTCAAATCCGACCAGTCGACCGTCAGCGTAAGCCTTGGCGACCCGCAAATCATCTTGCCAGCGAGACTGTCGGGGCACACCCTGAGCGGTCCGGTGCTCGCCGTAGACGTTACCCACATGGCGCCACATCGTGACGCCTTGCAAAGCGCCTGGGCAGCGACTCAATGTGTATCCGGGTAGCGCACCAAAATCTCTTCAACGGCATCGAGTTGCGTCACGAAATGCGCCACCAGTGACGGATCGAAACAATGCCCCGCCTGTGCCACCAGATAGTCCACCGCGTTCTGGACTGACCACGGATCTTTGTATGAGCGCTTCGACGTCAATGCATCGAAAACGTCGCAAATCGCCGTGATCCGTCCTTCGATGGGTATCGACTCGCCCTGCAATCCGTTCGGATAACCCGTGCCATCCCAGCGTTCGTGGTGATTGCTGGCAATGCTTGCCGCCATTTGCACCAGTGCCGACGGGTGGTTTCCGAGAAGATCCTCCCCCATTTGCGCATGACACCTCATATGCGCGAGTTCTTCGTCCGAGAGACGGCCCGCCTTGCTCAGGATGTCGTCAGAGACACAGAGCATTCCGACATCGTGCAGCGGTGCGGCACGCTCGATCATGAAGCATCGTTCAGCCCCGAGGCCGGCCGTCTTTGCCAGGAGATGGGCCATCTTGCCCACCCGCACGATATGCGTCGCGGCGTTCACATCCCCTTTTTCGCAAACCCGGCCCAGGCGATGAACCATCGCGTCGGTGGCATTGATCAACTCAGTCGTACGCGCCTGCACCCGAACTTCAAGCTCCTCATCGAAATGACGCTCGCGAGCCTGCGCCTGACAAACGCGCAAAGCATTGCAAATCCGGAGCTGCAAGGCCTCGATATCAAATGGGCGCTCGACAAAATCAACCGCACCAAGCGTGAGCGCCCGATGGCGTAGGTCCGTCGCATTGGGGTGAATGACGACCAAAACTGGCTGAGCAGGCGAATCGGTCGATGCAAGCTGACGCTGAGCCAGAAAATCGAGCGCGGATGACTGCGCGCTATTGACATCGAGCAGGATGAGATCAAAGCACGTGTTGCGCAGCAGCGCCTGAGCGGCCACCAGGTCAGAGACCGATGTCACGGCGGAAATTCCCGCCGCTTCAAGCGCTTGCCCGAATGCCGGATCACTGCCCGTGGGGTCGTCACACACCAGAACAGAAGCGGATTTCAAAAATTCGTCAATAAACATCGCAGCTCCGCACAGAGTGACAACATACCCGTGGACTTACGACACCACGCCTGCTTCACTGAAGCGCCAATTGCAATCGATGCGGGGTCCCCGGCGGCAGTCAGAACCAGCAAGTCATTGTTAATTTTGAAATGTCCGCTTTAGATCAAAGACGCAGATGCCGTTTGTTGGCAAAGTAAGCGCCTCTTTTTGACCGGGCGTGCAAGAATCGCCATAAAAGTTTGACTGCCGTCCCAAGAATAGGATTTCACGCATGACGCAGCATTTGGCCAACAACGGCAATGACAGCGCGAAAGACGATCGCCAACTGTCGATGCTGGAGCAAAACGGCATATTGAACCTTCAGCAGACGCTGTTGGCAGCAGTGGCTCGCGGCGATGCAGCGCAAGAGGTGATCGACCGGCTTTGCCTGCTCGAAGAGCAATTGGTATCGAATGCCGTCGCCAGCGTGATGACGATGGACGCCGACACGCAAGTGCTCAATATTCTGGCCGCACCGAGCATCCCCGTCGAGGCCCGCGATCAGTTTAAGAATTTGCGCCCTGGCCCCGGATCCGGCTCATGTGGGAATGCGGTTTTTCATGCCGAACCGGTGTTTGTCAGCAATACTTACACCGATGCCCGTTGGGCTGAGCTTCGCTCCGTGGCGGAGGACTTCAATATCTGCGCATGCTGGTCCATGCCCATTTTCGGCGCAGGTGGGAAGCTTATCGGTTCGTTCGCCCTCTCCAGTTTCGAACACCGGACGCCAAGCGCTTTTCACCAGAAATTGCTGGAAATCGGCGCGAATCTGGTCGGTATTGTTCTTGAGCGTCAAGCCAAGGACACTCAACTCCGCCTGGCCGCCCGTCTGTTTGAGACGAGCGAAGAAGGCATGGTCATCACGGATGCAGAAAACCGTATCCAGGCGGTAAATCCGGCCTTCACACGCGCGACAGGCTATGTGTCCGAAGAGTGCATCGGCAAGCGTCCGTCCATGCTGTCATCCGGGCGGCACGACAAAGCCTTCTATGTGGCACTGTGGGAGAAGCTCCGACGCACCGGCCACTGGCAGGGCGAGATCTGGAATCGGCGAAAAAACGGTGAGATCTACCCCGAGTGGTTGGTGATTTCCGCCATCAGGGACCATAACGGCGAGATCATTCAGCATGTTGGCATTTTCTCTGACCTGTCTGAACAACACGCCTCCCAAAACCGAATCCGCTTCCTCGCCACACACGACTCACTCACCGAGCTGCCGAACCGTATGGTTCTCGAAGAGCGCTGCAGCCAGATCATTGCTTGGGCGCGCAAGGCCAATCACCGCGTGGCCTTGTTGTTTGTCGATGTGGACAACCTCAAACTCGTCAACGACTCACTGGGGCATGCCGCTGGCGATGTACTCTTGCAGTCGGTGGCACAACGACTTCGCCATTGCGTCGGCGAAAAAGACCTTGTCTGTCGCCAGGGTGGGGATGAGTTCATTGTTTTGCTCGACGAACTGCCAAGCTTCGAGATCGCCGCGGCGGTGGCGAAACGAATCAACGAACGCCTGGGCGCGCCCTACCACACCGAAAGCGGCGAACTGACCACCTCGGTCTCCATCGGCATCTCGGTTTTTCCGGACGATGGTGAAGACTTCAATGCCTTGCTGCGCAAGGCTGACGCGGCGATGTATCAAGCCAAGGAGGCAGGGCGCAATACCTTCCGCAGCCATCGTCTTGATGCACCCACCAACGCCCTGAACGACCTGACGATCCGCAACGGTCTCCGCTCCGCCCTCGATCGAAATGAATTCTCGCTGCATTATCAGCCGATTTTTGAGCTCGACACCGGCGCGCTGGTTGGCGCCGAAGCCTTGTTGCGCTGGCATCACCCGACGCTCGGCAATGTGCCGCCCGACCGCTTCATTCCGGTCGCCGAACTGACTGGATACATCGGGAGTATCGGCGAGTGGGTCCTCAGCGAAGCTTGCCGTGAAGCGGCGAATTGGGTGCGACTGGGCTTGGGCGATCTGACCGTGTCGGTCAATTTGTCACCACTTCAGTTTCGTCACGGCACGCTTGAGGCCCACGTTTCAAACGCGCTGACCAAGGCCGGGCTGAACGGCCGCTGCCTTGAGCTCGAAATTACCGAATCGACGCTGATTGGCGATACCGCCACACTGGTTGGCCAATTGGCAAGCTTCAAAACCCTGGGGATTCGCCTGGCGATTGATGACTTCGGCACGGGGTACTCCTGCCTCGCCTATCTGCGGCGCCTCCCCGTCGACCGACTCAAAATTGATCGCGCCTTCGTCGCAGACATGAGCCAGGATGCCGACGACGCCAGCATCGTTCGCGCCATTATCCAGATGGCCGCCGGACTGGGCTTGCGCACCACCGCCGAAGGCGTCGAAGAAGCGCATCACCACGATGCCCTGAAAGCGCTCGGTTGCACCGAGGCGCAAGGTTTTCACTATGCGCACCCCATGCCTGCCGACGCCTTCGCGCACTGGGCGGCTGAGCGCCTCGGCAAAACCGATGCGCTTATTTCAAACTGAAGCCCAGCGCCTTCAGCGCATCCACCAGGCGATCGCGGCCTGACAGTGTTTGAGGCCCGGCAATGCGCTTGGCCGAGTGGATGCTCCAGTTGCCTTTCACATCCATTTTCTGCGCCTCATAAAAGCGCGCCATGGCGGCGTTGTAGTCCGCAACCGCGTCGTCCTGTTCGGTTGAATAGCTTTCGTGGTGTAGCACGGCCGACTGCGGCAGGCGCGGCTTGACGCTGGCGGGCCGGGCATCGTCTTCATGGCCGACGCACATGCCAAACACCGCAAAGGTCTTGGGCGGCAGCTTGAGCACGCGCGCCACGTCTTCGGGCCGATTGCGCATGCCGCCGATATACACCGTCGACAAGCCCATCGATTCGGCCGCGGCGACCGCATTTTGCGCGGCAAGCGCCGCGTCGATCACGGCCGTCAAAAACATCTCGGTGTAGTCCAGCGCCTCGCTGGGACGGCCCTTGGCGGTCGCCACCCGTTCAAGGCGAAACAGGTCGGCCAGCCACACCAACTGCAGCGGCGCCTGACGAATATGCGCTTGATTGCCGGCAAATTCCGACAGCTGATCGCGCAGCGCCTGATCTCGCACCGCCACCACGCTCCACACCTGCAGGTTGGATGAGCTGGCGGCCGACTGCGCGGCGGCGATCATCGCACTCAATTGATCATCGCTGACCGCATCGGGGCGAAACGCCCGCACGGAGCGGTGTGTCAGGAGCTGGTCGATCAGGGGCGTGCTGATCTCGGGAATTGCGTGTTCTACGCCGCCGTAGCGGCTGTCATACAGAGGTCGGTGTGCGGTCATCTTGAGGGGTATCCAGTCAAAGTGGGACGCTCAGCGTTTTACCGGAATCGGCATCGCCCGATCAACCGTCACGGCGGTGACCGAGTTCTGCGGGCTGCCGGAGATGACCTTGTCGGTGTAGGTCAGGTAGACCAGCGTGTTGCGACTCACGTCGACAATGCGCACCACGTGCAATACCTTGAAAATGATCGATCGCCGCTCGCTGAACGCATCTTCCTGCCTGGGCAGCGGCTCGCGAAATTTGATCGGGCCGACCTGCCGGCAGGCAATCGACACATCCGACAGCTCCTCGGCCACCCCAAAGGCACCCGCAATGCCACCACGCTCCGGCTTGGCCACGTAGCAGGCCACGCCTTCGACCTTGGGGTCATCAAACGCCTCGACCACCAGCTTATGCGAGCCGGTGAGCTTCCACTCGGTGTTGACGCTGCCGATATCTTCGGCAAACGACGGAGACATCCACAACACGGATGCGAGCATGAGCAACACGGCTTTCATTGGCCAGTCCTTTTCCTAGAAATGAAGCATTCAAACATGCACAAGATGGGGACGCATCCGCGACTCTCAAGGCTGAACGCGCCAATTGCCGCCACTGGCCGCTTCGGATAGCCTGATGATATGACACGATCACGCACGCCAAACACGGGGCGACTCACCGTCGACACCCTGCTCAGCCGCCTCCTGCAGGCCGGCCAGATCAGCCGCCACGACCACGATGAAACCGTTACCGCGCTGCGCATGCGCGGCCGTAACGACCAGCACCCGCTGGCGCAGGTCGGTGAACGACGGCTGACCCGCGCCTGCGCGCCGAACAACACCCTTAGTGTCGAGGCACTGACCGAATGGCTGGCGGAGGACGCCGGGCTGACGTACTTCCACATCGATCCGCTGAAAATCGATGTGTCATCGGTGTGTAATCTGGTGTCGCATGCCTATGCCACGCGCTTCAGGATTTTGCCGGTGGCGATCCGCGACAACGATGTCACCATCGCCACCGCCGAGCCCTACGAGAGCGAATGGCTCTCGGTGCTGGAGCAGGCGCTCAAGATCCGCATCCATCGGGTGCTCGCCAACCCGACCGATATCGTGCGCTATCTGGCCGAGTTCTACAGCCTGGCCCGCTCGCTCAAGCACGCGGTTGCCCAGCATGAGGGCGTGCAAAGCGGCATTGGTAACTTCGAACAACTGGTGCAGCTCGGCTCGCGTAAATCGCTGGACGCCAATGACCAGGCGGTCATCCACATCGTCGATTGGCTCTTGCAGTACGCCTTCGAGCAGCGCGCCAGCGACATCCACATTGAGCCGCGACGCGAGGTGTGCAATGTGCGCTTCCGCATCGATGGCGTGATGCACCTCGTCTATCAGACCCCAGTACCTGTCGCAGCCGCCATCACCAACCGCATCAAGCTGATGGGCCGCATGGACGTGGTCGAAAAACGCCGCCCGCAGGATGGCCGAATCAAGACGCAATCGGGCAACGGCGAAGAGATCGAGCTGCGCCTGTCGACGATGCCGACCGCCTTCGGCGAGAAGCTGGTGTTGCGCATTTTCAACCCCGACGTGCTGCTCAAGTCATTCAATGAGCTCGGCTTCAGCCAGGGCGAAGGCGTGCGCTGGCGCGACATGTTCTCTCAACCCAACGGCATCATCCTGGTGACCGGGCCGACGGGTTCAGGCAAGACCACCACGCTGTACTCGACGCTCAAGGAGTTGGCGACCCCCGAGGTAAACGTCTGCACCATCGAAGACCCGATCGAGATGGTCTACCCCCACCTCAACCAGATGCAGGTCCAGCACAACATCGGGCTCGACTTCGCCACCGGTGTGCGCACCCTGCTGCGACAAGATCCGGACGTGATCATGGTGGGCGAGATCCGCGACCTCGAAACCGCCGAGATGGCCATCCAGTCGGCGCTCACCGGGCACCTGGTGTTGTCGACCCTGCACACCAACGACGCTCCCTCAGCCATTACCCGCCTGCTTGATCTCGGCGTGCCGCCCTACCTCATCCGTTCGACCTTGCTGGGCGTGCTGGCGCAGCGTCTGGTACGCACGCTATGCCCGCATTGCCGCAAGCCACACCCGATTGATGAAGCCGACTGGCGCGATCTGGTCGCCCCGTGGAAGTCCGCGTTGCCGATCACTGCCTGTGGTCCGGTGGGCTGCCTGGAGTGCCGCATGACCGGCTATCACGGCCGGGTGGGTCTGTATGAACTCATGACGCTGACCCCCACGCTGCGCCAGCACATCAGCCCCGATATGGACCTGGCGCGCTTTCGCGCCCAGGCCGTGCGTGAGCATATGACGCCGCTACGCCTTGCGGGCGCCCGACAGATCGCTGCCGGCACCACCACTATCGAAGAGATCGCCCGTTCGACCCCACCGGCCAGCGGCGAAGCGCAATAATCAGTTCGCTGGCGCGATGCGCAGGATGCGCCCCTCGGTTTCGTCCAGCACATACAGCGCGCCGTCGGGCCCTTGCCGCACATCGCGAATGCGGTGACCGATCTCGGTCAGCAGGCGCTCTTCACGCACTACCTTGTCACCGTTGAGTTCGACACGCAGCAGCATGCCGAACTTCAGCGAGCCGACGAAGAGATTGCCCCGCCAGGCCGAGAACAATTCTCCGGTATAAAACGTCATGCCCGACGGCGCGATCGACGGTGTCCATTGATGCGCCGGGGGCGCCACATCGGCCCGCTGGGTACCTTCGCCGATGCGCCAGCCGGTCACATATTCTCGACCGTAGGTAATCACCGGCCAGCCGTGATTGGCGCCGGCGCGGACCACATTGATCTCATCACCGCCTTGCGGGCCATGTTCATGCGTCCATAGCGCCCCGGTGACCGGGTGCATAGCGGCGCCCTGCACATTGCGGTGTCCGTAAGACCAGATCTCCGGCAGCGCGGTACCGTGACCGACAAATGGATTGTCTGCCGGCACGCTGCCATCCGGCCGAATCCGAACGATCTTGCCGAGATGGCTGTCGAGCGCCTGGGCACGATCGCGTTCGTGATAGCGCTCGCCAAGCGTGACGAAGAGATTGCCTGAGGCGTCGAACGCCAAACGCGAGCCAAAGTGGTGACGCCCGTCCGGGTCGTCTCGCTGCGCGAAAATGACGGTGACGTCTTTCAGTCGATGAGGCGTGGACGAAAGCACCAGTTGCGCCCGCGCCACGGCGGTTCGCGCACCGTTCGCCGTCGGCTGTGCAAAGCTGAAATAGATCAATCCGTCTTGCGCAAACCCCGGGCTCAGGATCACATCCAGCAAACCGCCCTGCCCCTCGGCATGCACCAGGGGGACTCCGGCGATCGGTGTCGAGAGACGTCCATCCGTCTCAACCAGGCGGAGACGGCCGGGGCGTTCGCTGACCAGCATGCGCCCATCAGGCAAGAACGCCAGCGACCACGGCGTCTCCAGCCCCGTCGCAACCGCTGTGACTGCCAGATCACCGGCAGAGGACTTCAGCTGAACGGTGTCTGCCCGCGCCAATTGGCTCGTGGTCAGCGCGATCACACATGCGATGAGCCAATGAACCAGAAATCGATTGCCCGCCATCGTTTTCCTCCCATCAAAACGCCGGATTTCAGTATGGCAAGCGAGGGGAAGTTTTAGTTCAGCGCAGGCAGCCTTGGCAGTACGGCAGTGCAATCGGGGAAATGACAGCACCCCCAATAATCGCCGTGCGAGCCGGTCGCAGAGACCATTTTCTCGCCACACCGGGGGCAGGTCGGCGTGGTGTACTTTCCCTCGGTCGCGATCGCGTGAAGGCGGTCGCGTGCTTCGTGCGGCAGGCGCTCGATCATGGCCAGCAGCACACGTCCATCCACGAGCACGATGCCGTGCTCTCTTCCTAGCGTGCGGGCCTGGGGGGTAAAGCAACCATTGGTCATCAAGAATCCGCGCTCGATGGCCTCGTGAGTCATGGCCCCAATCAGCTCGCGCACCGGCGTCACATCAAGATAGGTCACACCGCGACTGCGTACATGCACCAGTCCGGTCGCCTGCTCCAGACGCGCTTTGTCCTGGTACAGAAACACATCTCGTCCGGCGGCATGCGGCAGCGAAACGGAGCGATGCGACATCGCTTTCTGGGAATAATAGGCGACACACAAGGCTTCGAACCGTTGCCACTCCAGACTCTCGAGCAGACTCAGTGTCCATACACGGGTAGCTGCCGGCACCATGTCAGGATCGAAATCGGACAAGTCCACGTCTTCGAGGGCAGAGGGGTCGAACTCGGTCGGTGCAGAGTGCATCGTTGGGGGTGCATCGCTGCCTTGCACGCGGCTGTGCCGGCTGGTTGCAGAACGGCGCGTATCGCCTCGCGATCCATCCTTCCGTGCCGAACTGCGCCAGTACGATGCCAGGACGACACCTCCCATCACCACGGACACCAGCAGTGCTGCCATCGGCACAATCGAGGTGGCGCCGCTCAGCGAAAAGTCTTGCTGCCACAGGGCAAACGCTGCGAGTACAAGCAAGACCAGCGCAAGCACCCACGTCGTCCACGCTTTTCGCGGTGTGCCGGGCGTTTCGCGCCGACGTACTTTCGCTTGATTCATGAGCTCTCCCATGGCAATGCCATGACGTGCATCTCCACCTCAATCCAGGGCGGAAAAGGCAGATTTTGGCATAGCACCACGCATCGAACAAACAACACTTGCTGATGTCATTCTCTGCCCGGCGCAGGGTGCGTAATATTGCACCGCCGGGCCGGGCAGGTGACAATCTACGACCTTGAGCCTAGCCAGAGCGCCATCCAAAGATGAAGCTGATCGTCGCCATTTTATCGCTTGTCCTGCTGGCCATACTGGCCCCTTTGGCCTTCATGCCGTCGGCCGATGACATCCACCGCCAGCAAGCAGCGCTGCCCTGGCAGATCGAAGTCGATGCGCAAGGACTCAGCCGGGTGTTTGGCTTGACGCTGGAGCAAAGTACGCTCGGCGAGGCGCGCGAGCGTTTCGGCCCGGACCTGACGGTCGCCATCGTGACTGCGCCGGGCGAAGCGGGCGCGCTCGAAGCCTACCTGGGCAGCGCCCAACTGGGTTTCGTTACCGGCAAACTTGTGTTGACGATCGCGGTGTCAAGCGACGAGCTTGACGGCATGCGTCAGCGTGCGGCCAAAACCGAATACATGGAATCAACAACCCGCAAGGCCACACTCAGTCAGGCTGACCTCGCCACGGCCATGACGCGCCCGATCGACAGCATCGTCTTCATCCCCTCGGTCAACCTTGATGAAGAGGCTGTGCTATCGCGCTTTGGCGAACCCGCCGAGCGGATCACCATCAACACTCACCAGACCCACCTGCTCTACCCCGACAAGGGGCTGGATCTCATTCTCGACACGGACGGCAAGGAAATTCTGCAATACGTCGCGCCACGAGATTTTGAGCGCGTACGGGCCCCCTTGCACAACGCCGCAGCTCAATAGTGCGGCGGCACCTCGTCTTCGGGCCGCCCCGGGCCACCCGGCTGCGCGGACTGAAGCTGGCGTTTGAGGTCCTGCACCTGTGATTGCAACAGGGCGATGGCCTCCTGCTGTCTGAACAGCGTCATGTTCAGACCGTCCAGCAAATCCTCGGCCGCCATGAGCTTGCATTCCAGTGCATCCAGACGTGATTCCATCGTTATCTCCTGTTTCGGGCAGCCGGCATTGTACGCATTCGTGCCGTTCTGCCGCCTTCCGGGCCAAAAAGCCCGCACCGGTCATTTTGGCGGCATTCGATATGCATTAGACTGGCGATCACCGCCGATTCACACCCGCACATCATGACTCAATTCAAACTTGTTTTTTCTGGCGACATCCTGCCCGGCCACGATCCCGAGGTCGTCAAGGCGCAATTGGTGGCGATGCTCAAAGTCACGCCAGCGCAAGTGCCGCGGCTCTTTTCCGGCAAGCGGGTCACGCTCCGCAAGGGGTTGGATGCCGACAAGGCGCAGGCCTATCGTCGAAAGCTCGCAGCCATGGGTGTGGGCATCCGAGTCGAAGCCGATGTGCCGGAACCGGTCATCGCACCGCCACCGACCATTGTGTCGGACCCCGAGGTGCCAGCTGTCGAGTCCAACCCCCCCCCGACACCCACGCGCGCGGCACCCCAGGCGTTGGATCTGGTGGCAACCAATGACGAACCCGCTGGCGACATGCAGTGCCCCGAATGCGGCCACCGTCAGCCCCGACGTACGCTCTGCCTGAACTGCGGCTGCGACATGCCGCGAGTGCTGGCGGCGCGTGAAGATCAGGCACAGGAGGCGCTAGCGGGCGCGTCGACAACGCAGCACAGTTCATTGCGCATTCATACCGGTGACGCGGCGGTGGTCGAGACCGAAGCGGTCCGTCTTTTCGGCACCGATTTCGGCGGTCGAATCAGCCGACGCTCTTATTTTGCGGGCAGCATGCTCCTGACCAGCGCACTGATATGGCTCGCCATTATCGGTATCCGTCTGGAGAGTCTGCTGGTGCTCGGGTTATGCGCGGTGGTCGCGGTGTTCTTCGGTGCACGCCTGAGCATTTTGCGTTGCCACGACTTCGACTGGCGCGGCTGGTGGGTGTTGATTACCGCAATTCCCTACGTGGGCGGTCTGTTCAGCCTGTTGCTGATGTTCCTCCCCGGCAGCAAGGGCGACAACAATTTTGGCCCGCAGCCAACACCCACGAGCTGGATCGGTGCCATTGGTTCGATCGTGTTTGTTGCGGTGTCGTCGACCCTGGCCTTCAATTTTTTCGCCGACGACGTTTACGAAACGGCAACACGCTACAACCAGACCTCTAGCATCGAGCGCGCGCCCGCCGTCAGCGGCATGCAGATCAGCGCATTACACGGCTACGACCCGGAACGTGATCACATCACCATGTATTCGCTGACCACCTGCGGCTATTGCGACCAGAAGCGCGCCCAGTTCGATGATTTGGGTATCCGGTATCGCGAGGTTTTCATCGACACGGACCCGTCAGCACAAAAACTCATGTGGTCTAAATTGCGCGCCAGTGGCTGGAAGGACGGCGGCGTGGGCACCCCGACGCTGGAGGTCAATGGCGTGATGCTGCCGAACAACCCCTCGCTCAAACAGATGAGCCAGCATTTTCTTGGGCGCCGCCGGCAATCGAGCTGAAGACGGGCTATATCTCCGCCATCAACCATTGGCGAAACCGGGCGATCGCCGGCCGGTCGACTGTCGTTTCTGGCGACACCAGGTAGTAAGCGTAGCGCGACGGGATGGCCAGATCGAAGGGGCGCACCAGCCGCCCCGCGTCGATGTCCCGCTGCACCATCGGATAGAGGCCGAGCATCACGCCAAATCCATCCATGGCCGCTTCGAGTGCGAGGCTCGAATTCGAAAAATGCGGCCCGCGACTCGGGTCAACACCGCTCACTTTCGCCGCCCGCAACCAGTCCTGCCAGCTGACCCGCTCGGAGCGTCCCGCCGCCGTATCGTCATGCAGCAAGGTATGAAAGCTCAGGTCGGACGCCTTTTTGAGGCGACGTTTGCCTTTGAGCAGGTCGGGGTGGCACACCGGCACATAGGACACCTCCATCACCAGATCCGTCCGCATACCCGGATAGGCGCCACGGCCAAAACGGATTTCCACGTCAATATCGCCCTCACGCAGCGCGACCAGATCCGACTCCACGTCTTCGAGATCGGGGGCATCCACCGTGTTGGCTTCGGTACCGAGCACCAGATCGATATCGGGATGAGCTTCAGTAAAACGCTGCAAACGATGCACCAGCCAGCGTCCGGCAAAGGCCGGTGGCACGGTGAGCCGCAGGTTCCGCGACGGAGTCTGTACCCCCACCTTTTCAACCGCCGCGGCCAACAGGGCCAAGCCCTCACTCACCTGCGGCAGCATGCGTTCGCCCGCCTCGGTCAACGCCAGCGCGCGGGTCAAACGATAAAACAACGGCACGCCGAGATGCGCCTCCAGCGCCTTGATCTGCTGACTGACGGCGGCCGGCGTCACATGCAACTCCTCGGCAGCCTGCTTGAAGCTCAGATGCCGGGCCGCCGTTTCGAAAACGCGCAGTGACTGGAGCGGTGGCATGGATCGGGACATGACCACAGTTTAGACAAACTTAACCGTCACATCACAAACAATCGTTTGTTGCGCCGCACAACGCTGCGTAGAGTGTGTTTCATCGTCTGCAACCGACACAGAGCGGAAGACGCAACTGGAGCAGCAAAAATGAAACGCACCGCCAACCCCGGCAATTCGAGCAGCAACAAGACCACTTCCCTGCAATACATCGCCATGGCGCACGAATTGCGCAGCGCGACCTTCGCAAAATACATCGACGTCACCGTCAATCGCATCAGCGGCCACATCGCCCGTGCTGTCCAGTGGCTAAACAGCCACCCGGTGATTTCCTGACCCGGTGCGCGGCGATTCAGTCGCTCAGTAGATCGCGCAATACCGGCTGCAGCATGGCGGCGCCCAGCCGCTTGCTGCGCTCGCCGTTCCAGCCGACTCGGGCATCCGGCAGCAAGCGGTTGTCCTTGAACGGCATTTCGAGCGTCAGCGACAGGCACCCAAACCGGTGCGCGACCCATTTGCTGGCGAGCGTCAGCATCTCCTCGCCAAAGCGGTCAGGCGTGTAGCCGACGTCAGTCTGAAAGTCTGGACTCGCCTCGGCGAGTGCCGACAAAAACGCCGCTTGCCGCGCCGCCATGGTGCTTGGCACACCGGGCACCATCTCCGATCCATCAATAAAGACGTAGGGCAAGGACTCATCCCCGTGGATATCGAGGAAGAGCGCGCAGCCGGTTGTTTCCATGTGCTCGCGCACGCACAGCACTTCGGGGCTGCGTGCGGCCGTGGGTGTCATCCATTCGCGGTTGAGGTTCGCCCCCGCGGCATTGGTACGCAGATTGCCGCGCGCCGCACCATCCGGATTCATGTTCGGCACGATATACAGACAAGCACGCTCACGCAGCCTGCGCGCCAGCGGATCGGCGCCGTCGAGCAATCGCGTCAGCAAGCCCTCGACAAACCATTCAGCCATGGTCTCGCCAGGATGCTGCCGGGCGATGATCCAGACCGGTTTGCGCTCGGGCAAGGGCTCACCGACGACCACACAATCGACGCTTCGGCCATCCACCGTCGCCCCCAGGGTTTGCACTCGCGCATGCGGCGACATCTGTGCCTGCCCAAGCAAATCGAGATGGCGATCGTGCGAATACGGCTCGAAGTAAGCGTAGTAGATATTGCTGTGCTCGGGCGTGTGCTCGATGATCAGACGGCCATCTTCGAAACGCGTCGTCGGCACCCGAAACCACAGGCGGCGATCGTAGGAAGCCACCGCGTGGTAGTCCGGCCAGCCCTCGGGATACGCCGCCTCGGCGGTATTTTCGAACACCATGCGCAGCGGCACCCCGGTCACCTCATGCACGCGAAAGTGAAACCACTGGCAGAAGCTCGCCGCGTTGTCCGGACGCAAGCGCAAGCGGATCGCCGCCGGCGACTCGGCACTCACGACTTCAATGCTGCCGCTATCGAAACCCTGACTAATGTGTATGCCCACGTCCTGTTCTCCCGCCGATCGTTAAAGCACGCCGTCCTGGCGGCGCCGGAACACCCATCGGTCTGCATCCGACGCTGCGGCATCGAAAGCGTAGCCGCCGGTATCAAACCGCTTGAGCCCATCCACATTGATCAAGCGATGATCGATCGCATAGCGCACCATCAAACCTCGCGCCCGCTTGGCGTGAAAGCTGATGACCTTGTAGCGCCCGCCCTTCCAGTCTTCGAAGACCGGCGTAACGAGCCGCCCTGTCAGCGCCGCGGGCCGGATCACCTTGAAATACTCCTCCGAGGCCAGATTGACCAGCACCGCCTCGGACGACTTCTTGAGTAGCGTATTGATCGCTTCGGTCGGTCGATTTCCCCAGAATTCGTAGAGGTTTTTGCCCGCTGGCGTTTTCAATCGCGTGCCCATTTCCAGACGGTAGGCCTGCATCAGATCCAGCGGCCGCAGCACACCATATAACCCCGACAGAATCCGCAGATGCTGCTGCGCATAGGCCACGCCTTCTGCGTCCAGCGTGGTGGCGTCGAGCCCGTCATACACATCGCCATTGAACGCAAAGACGCAGGGTTTGGCATTTTTGGCGTTGAACGGACGTGACCATTCGGCAAAGCGGGCCACATTCAGCGCCGCCAGCTTGTCCGAGATGTGCATCAACTCGCCCAGTGCGGCAGGCGTGACGTCACGCATCACGCCGACCAGCGACTCGGCGGCATCCAGAAACTCGGGCTGGGTCGGTTTGCAGCGTGGTGCGGGCGTGTCGTAGTCCAGCGATTTGGCGGGTGAAATAACGAAATACATAAGGTGCCTGTCGTGCTTTGGAAGCGCTCATGGTAGCAAAAGCCCCGTCCCGCGCGCTGTCTGCCGGCGCACTACCGTCGCCGCAGCGAAACCCCGGTTTGACAGCGCCCCGGCGATTTCAGAGTATTGAACGATTCCGCAGCTTCCGGCCCATCCCCATGACGCAATCCCGCCTGCTTGACCGTTCACGCCGCGCGGTGTGGCATCCGTGCACCCAGATGAAGAGCCACGAGTCCCTCCCGCTGGTGCCGATCACCCGCGGTGAAGGCGTGTGGCTGTACGACGACGCCGGCCGGCGTTTTCTTGACGGTGTGAGCGCCTGGTGGGTGAATCTGTTCGGCCACTGCAACCCGCGTATCAACGATGCGATCGGCGAACAGCTCGAAACCCTCGAGCACGTGATGCTCGCCGGTTTTACCCATGCCCCGGTGGTCGAACTCTCCGAGCGGCTCTCGGCCCTGACTGACCATCAACTCGGTCACGCGTTTTACGCCTCCGACGGCGCCTCGGCGACCGAAATTGCACTCAAGATGAGCATGCACGCCTGGCGCAACTTGGGCGAGACCGGCAAGGATCGCTTCATCAGCCTGGCTGGCAGTTATCACGGCGAAACGGTAGGTGCTCTGGCGGTGACGGATGTTGCCCTCTTCCGCGATGCCTACGCCCCGCTGGTGCGTGCAGGCACGATCGTCCCCAGCCCCGACGCGCGCCAGGCCGAGCCCGGCGAGACCGACGAGGACGTGGCCGAGCGCGCCGCGTTGGCGCTGGAGCATTATCTTGCCGAGCATCACGACGAAATCGCCGCGCTGATCGTCGAGCCGCTGGTGCAAGGCGCCGTCGGCATGGCGATGTATCACCCGCATTACCTGCGCCGCGCCCGTGAGCTGTGCGACACCTACCGGGTGCACCTCATTGCCGATGAAATCGCCGTCGGCTGCGGCCGCACCGGCAGCTTTTTCGCCTGCGAACAAGCCGGCATCTGGCCGGACATGATGTGCCTCTCAAAAGGCATTTCGGGCGGCTATCTGCCGCTGTCGCTGGTGCTCAGCACCGATGCGATCTACGACTGCTTCTACGATGACGATGTGCACCGCGGCTTCCTGCACTCGCACTCCTACACCGGCAATCCACTGGCCTGCAGCGCCGCACTGGCCACACTCGACATTTTCAAGGCCGACGACGTCATTCACGCCAACAAGGCCCGCGCCAAGCGACTGGGCGACGCCACACGCGAGGCCTTCGCCGACCACCCGGCGGTGCGTCACCTGCGCCAGCGCGGCATGATCGTCGCCTTTGATGTCGATGCCGTCGCACCCGACTTCAGCCAGCGCTTCTTCGCCGCCGGCCTCGATCAGGGCGTGTTGCTGCGCCCGATCGGCAACACCGTCTACTTCATGCCGCCCTACATCGTCGAGGCCGACGACATCGCACACCTGGTCGGCGGCGCTGCCGCAGCGCTGAAGCACTGCATCGGCGGATGACGATGAATATTCTGGCGCATCTGCGCGGTGAGCTGGCCGAGCGCGATTCACGCGCACTCATCCGCCGTCGTCGCACGCTGGAAACACCTTGCGGCCCCCATGCGGTCGTCGATGGCCGCGAAATGCTGTCGTTTTGCAGCAACGACTACCTCGGCCTCGCCGCGCACCCCGCACTCGCCGCAGCCATTGTCGAGGGGGTCGCACGCTGGGGCGGCGGCTCGGGCGCATCACATCTGGTCAGTGGTCACTACAGCGTGCATGAGCGGCTCGAAGCCCGCCTCGCCGACTTCACCGGCTGCGAACGCGCGCTGGTGTTTTCGACCGGCTACATGGTGAACATGGGCGTGGCCGCCGCGCTGGTTGGCCGTGGCGACGCCATCTTTGCCGACCGTCTCAACCATGCGTCGCTGGTCGACGGCGCCCTGCTCAGCCGCGCCGAGCACCACCGCTATGCGCATGGCGACACCGAAGCCCTGGCGCGCCTGCTCGCCAATAGCAGCGCCCGCCGCAAACTGATCGTCACCGACAGCGTGTTCAGCATGGACGGCGACATCGCACCACTGGCCGAGTTGCTCGCCCTGGCGGAAGCGCACGACGCCTGGCTGCTGGTCGACGACGCCCACGGTTTCGGTGTGCTGGGCCCGCAAGGCCGTGGCGCCTTGGCGGCCGCCGGGCTGGCGCACTGGCGTTTGCTGGTGGTGGGCACGCTGGGCAAGGCCGCGGGCCTGTCGGGCGCCTTCGTGGCGGGTCACGCCGATGTGGTCGAGTGGTTGATGCAGACCATGCGCACCTACATCTTTACCACCGGGTCGCCGCCCGCGCTGGCGCATGCGCTGCTCACCGCCATCGATCTGATCGAACACGGCGACACGCTGCGCGCCCACCTCGTCGCGCTTCAACACCAACTGCGAGACGCCCTGCCCCTGCGCCGCTGGCAGCTGATGCCCTCATCCACGCCCATCCAGCCGATCAAAATCGGCGATAATGCCGCCGCGCTGAGCGCCGCCGCGGCTTTGTGGGACGCGGGCCTGTGGGTGCCGGCGATCCGCCCGCCGACCGTCCCGCCGGGGACGGCGCGGCTACGCGTCTCGCTCAGCGCCGCCCACACGCCAGACGACATTACCCGATTGACTGACACCCTCCGCCGGATCGAAGCCTTGCAATGAGTCGCCCGCCCCTTGTACTGCTCCACGGCTGGGGCTTGACCCCATCGGTGTGGCAACCGCTTCGCGCGCAACTCGATCCCGACTGGCCGTGTTTCACGCCGGCGCTGCCCGGTCACATGGACGCGGCGCCGACGCCGGACAAGGCCACGCTCGCCGCGTGGACGGACGCGCTCGTCGCAGACCTGCCCGATGGCGCGCTAGTCTGCGGCTGGTCACTGGGCGCACTGATCGCGCTGGATCTGGCCCGTCGCTACCCCGCCAAGCTCGAAAGCATCGTGCTGATCGGCGCCAGCCCGTGCTTTGTACAACGGCCCGATTGGCCGACCGCGCTGAACGCCGAGGTGGTCGATGGTTTTTGCACCGACTTCGCCGCCGAGCCCGACAAGACCCAGCGCCGCTTTGTCGCGCTGCAGGCGCTGGGCGATGCCGCGCGCCGCGAGGTGACGCGGCAGCTCAATGCTGCGCTGGTCGCCGTCACCCCCGAGAACGCTGCCCGACTCGCCGATGGTCTGACCATTCTGGCGCACACCGATCTGCGCGAATCGCTCGCCGAGATCAGCTGCCCGGTGCGCTTGCTGCATGGCGCACACGATGCATTGATGCCCGCCGAGGCGGCACGCCTCATGGCCGAAGCGCTGCCCGACGCACGGTACTCCGAGTTTACCGACGCCGGTCATGCCCCCTTTATATCGCGTGCGACCGACTGCGCCTGCCTGCTCGACAGCTTCGCCAATGACTGAGCGCAAGCGTCACGTCCGCGCGGCCTTTGACCGCGCCGCGCCCACCTACGACGCTGCCGCGGCGGTGCAACGCGAAATCTGTGCGCAACTGCTCACACTTGCCAAAGCCCATTCACCTCAAGGCCCGATCGACTGCCTGCTCGATGCGGGCTGCGGCACGGGCACGGGGGCAGTCGAGTTGATTGACTGGCTGAAGCCTGTCAAGACGCTCGCGCTTGATTTCGCACCCGGCATGCTCGCACGCCATCCCGGTCACGCCGGGCAACACCGGGTGTGTGGCGATCTCGAATCGCTGCCGCTGGCCAACGGATCGGTCGACATCGTCTGGTCCAGCCTTGCCGTGCAGTGGTGCAATCCGGGCCGCGCGATGGCGGAGCTTGGCCGCGTCCTGAAACCGGGTGGCCTGGCGTGGATTACCACGCTCGGGCCAACGACGCTGTGGGAGTTGCGTGAGGCCTTTCGAGGCATCGACGACGCCGAACACGTCATTGGCTTCCACACCGCGGACACCTGGCGACAGTCCGCCGTTCAAGCCGGCTTTCAGATCAGATCCACACATCAGTCACCCACAGCGGCAACGGCTGACAGCCTCCGACAATTATTGAAAGACATCAAAGCCATTGGCGCGCATCAGGTCGGCAGCGGTCGCCGACGCAAGCCGCTGGGCAAATCCGCATGGCGACAACTGGAGCGCACCTATGAACAACACCGTCGTGCAGACGGGCGCTTGCCGGCGACCTATGATGTGATTCTGCTCGCGCTGCAAAGGATTGCCTGATGGCCACGGCCTATTTTATTGCCGGCACCGACACCGAAATCGGCAAGACCTTCATCACCTGCGCCCTCCTCCACACCGCCCGCCGCGCAGGCCTGAGCGCCATTGCCATGAAGCCGGTTGCCGCGGGCGCCGAGCAGGTGGGAGACGAATGGGTCAATGAGGACGCGGCGCAATTACGTGCGGCGGGCAGCTTTGACCCCGGCCTGGCTGAGCTCAACCCGATCTGCCTGCGTACCGCCGTCGCACCGCACATTGCCGCGGCCGCGGAAGGTGCGCGAATCGACCCCGGCAAAATACTCGACGCCTTTGGCCGCCTCTCGACCCAGGCCGATCTGGTGCTGGTCGAGGGCGTGGGCGGCTTTCGGGTACCGCTGACCGACACCTTCGACACCGCCGACCTCGCGGCAGCCCTGAATCTACCGATCATTCTCGTCGTGGGCATGCGCCTGGGCTGTATCAATCATGCCCTGCTGACGGCCGAGGCCATTGCTGCGCGCGGCCTGACCCTGGCCGGCTGGGTGGCCAACCAGATCGATCCGGGCATGCAGCGCATCACCGAAAATCTCTACGCCTTGCAGCAGCATCTGGGCGCGCCGTGCCTGGGCCATGTGGCTTTCCGTCGCGACGCTGACCCTGCCGCAGTAACATCGCTCGTGCTCCCCGCCGCCGCGCGGTGACACATCACATGCTCGGCGCCGGGCGATTGATTGCGGATCACTTTCGTGATGATGACGTTCGGCAAATTCGTTCGCGCGGTGCCGCACCCGGTCATGCTCGGCTTTGTACTCTTCGCCTCTGCGTTGATCGCACAGATTCCGCTCACCGCGCTCATCGCGGTCACGGTGGTGACGGTGTTTCCCCATCTCGCGATTGCCGTACTGTTCGGCGTGGTGATCTCAGCGCTGGTGTTTGCCTGGTAGCATGCCAAGGAAATCCGTGCTGACGTTGGCACCGAAGAGCATGGCTGAAAGATCTACGATCTACACGGCTCGCTGTTCTTCGCCTCCAGTCAGAATTTTCACAGCCTGTTCTCGCCACGCACCGACCCAGAAGACGTGGTGGTGGACTTCCGCCATGCGCGGGTGGTGGATCACTCTGGCCTTGAGGCCATCGACGGTCTCGCCGAGCGTTACCGTGTGCTCGGCAAACGGCTGCATCTGCGGCATCTGAGCCCGGACTGCCTGAATCTGCTCGACAAGGCGCGCGATATGGTGGAGGTCAACCTGATGGAAGCCCCCTTACCACCTCGCAGACGATCGGCTGGGCTGAGCGGCGCAGGCTGTCACCCCGGCTAGAGTACGGCGAAGAGCTCCCGATTCAGCTCATCGAGCCGGCGCTCGGCCATGCTGGATTCATGCATGCACCGCAACCAGTCGGCGTAGTGTTCGCGCAACTGGGCATGACTTTCGCTGGCTTGAACCACGCGCATCAGATCCAGCTTGGTGTATGGCCCGTGGAAATGCTTGAGCGTGTTGATCATGTAATTGCGGGCCTTATCAAGGGCCTTGGGATCACGCTCGGCCGGCAGACTGGTGAGATCAAACGCCGTTGTCACGTTCGAACCCGCGGCTGCACCCGCATCATTGGCGGCATCTACCGCCTCAATGTATCCCCCCTCTACAAGCTGCGACAAGGGCTCGTCGATCTCATCGACTCCGATCAGCGACTTGAGCGCATCCAGGGGTTTCTTTCCGTCGACGAGAATCAATAATCGTCGAAGTGCGGGCTTGAGGCGGTCGGCGCGTGTCTCGACCTCCGTCACGCCTTTTGCCGTTTTAGCATAGGCAGGCATCATCGTTTGTCTCCAGGTGTGGACGCGCTGCACCCTGTGCGGATTCTTCCGTCTATGAGGATGTAGCCGTTAAAGCTGTGTTATGACTTTCGGAGGATCTCCAACTTGACTCAGACGTTCACGGAAATTTTTCACAAAACCTGACACCTAGCCCGAGCTACCGCCGTGCGTGCGTGACACATGGCACGCTCCGCCCGACAGAAGGCCTGTCATTGACGTTGGCGCACTTGCTCAAACAGGCAAATCGCCGCAGCAGCGGCGACATTGAGCGATTCGACTTGCCCCGGCATCGGAATGTGTACATGCGTGGTGGCCAGATCTTGCAGCGCCTCCGACAAGCCCTGCCCCTCAGCCCCGAACAGCCACGCGGTCGGTCCGGTGAGCTCAAGCTCGAACAGGGATTGGCTGTGCGCACCCAGTACGGTTGCTGCAATACGCCCTGGATACTCGGCAAGCGCCGAAGCAACATCGACGCGTTCAAGCAGCTGCATCTGGAAATGCGCGCCCATGCCCGCACGCAAGACGCGTGGCGACCAGGCCTGCGCGCAGCCCTCGGTCAGCAGCGCAACGCGAATGCCAGCCGCGGCGGCAGTGCGCAACAAGGTTCCCAGATTGCCGGCGTCCTGCACCGCGTCGAGCACAATCAGTGAATCCTTGCTCAGCGCGGGCGTCACTTCGATGGTTGGCGTGGCCATCAGCGCCAGCAGGCCGGAGGGCGACTCGAGCGCGCTGACATGCGCAAAAAGCGCATCGGGCAAACTGGCAACCGGGCACTGCGTGCCGATCCGGATGATCAGCGCCTGATGCTCTTCACGCGCCAGGCCAGACTCGCTCACCACCAGCTGGACAGGCGCGACGCCGGCATCCAGCGCTGAAGCAATCAGATGCGCGCCGTCGAGAACGGTCAGCCCGGTTTTACGTCGCTCGCGCCCTGAACTCGACAGTGCATGAATCCGCTTGACCAGCGGGTTGTCGCGCGACTGGATCGCTATCATGCCGCCAGGCCGAGCGTCGCCACCGCCACGTTGATCAGCCCCAGGCTGGTATTGACCGCGACGGCCTGCCGGATCCGCCCCAGCGCCGCCGCGCCATCGGGCCAGCGCTCAGCCGCCACGGCACGCTTGAGTGCTTGCCATGGCACGAACCAGACATAGGCATAGATGAGGATCATCACCAAGCCGACGCTCATCATGATGTGCCATGCACGGGGCGCACTGGCAAAGCCGACATTGAGCAGGCCGCCAAATCCGGTAAGCAGAATCGCCACAACGGCAACCCACACCATGGGAAAAAAGCGGGAAAACACGCCTTGCCACAAGCGCAAGCGATCTGGCGGTGCAAGCATGCCGGCGGCCGGCCGCAAACACAGGTAGGCAAAGGCCATGCCGCCCACCCAGATAATGACGGCCAGCAGATGAAAGAAGAGAAAAACGTGTGGCGCGTTCATGGCATCAACTCTCGAACAAAGGGGGATTCAACCATACCGCACGGACCGGCCCGAAGCTTTTACGGTAAAAATCCTTCACCCCGTGTTGGCGAATAGCCGCCAGATGCGCCGCGGTCGGGTAGCCTTTATGCGCGGCCAGCCCATAGTGCGGATAGGCCACGTCGAGCGCCAGCATCTGCGCGTCACGCACTGTTTTGGCGAGAATTGATGCGGCCGAAATGGCCGCCACCAGCGAATCGCCTTTGACGATTGCCTGCACCGGGTAGTCGATCTGCGGACAGCGATTCCCGTCAATCAGTACCTCGTCCGGCGCGATCTGCAGCGCCTCGACCGCGCGCTTCATGGCCAGCATGGTGGCGTGAAGGATGTTGAGCCGATCAATCTCCTCGACGCTGGCTTCTGCCACGGCCCAGGCCAGCGCGCGTTGGCGAATCAACGGTGCGAGTTGCTCGCGCCGCTTCTCGCTCAGTTTTTTGGAGTCCGCCAGGCCCTCGATCGGCTTCGCCGGATCGAGAATGACGGCCGCCGCCACCACCGAGCCACACAGGGGCCCCCGCCCCGCTTCATCGACGCCGCAAATCAGGCGAGGCTCAGACCGTGTCATTTTGGCGCGAACCGAGCAGCGGCAAAATAATGTCGGCGGCGCGCTGGGCGGTGTCCTGGCGCAGCACGTGATGCAACGCAGTGAACCGCTCGACCAGCGCGTGTTGCGCGTCCGCGTCGTCATACCATCGCGCAAGCGCTTCGCCCAGCGCCTCGGGCGTTGCGTTGTCTTGCAGCATTTCAGGTACAACACTTTCGTTGCACAGGATGTTGGGCAAGCCGACCCACGGCAGATAGGCCATACGCTTCATCATGCGGTACTGGAAATCTCCCATGCGGTAGGCAATCACCATCGGGCGCTTCAGCAACGCGGCTTCAAGCGATGCGGTGCCACTGGCCACCAGCACAACGTCCGCCGCGGTCATGGCGTCGACCGCATGGCCAAATAGCAGGCTCAAAGGCAGATCGCGGGCGTCGGCCACGTACTGGGCATGCTCAAAAATCACCCGGGTCTCGCGTGTCGCGAGGGGCACAAGAAACCTCGCATCGGGATAGCGCGTGAGCAAATACTTGGCGGTATCAATAAAGAGCGGCGCAAGATTGGCAACCTCCGACTCCCGACTCCCTGGCAAAAGTGCAAACACCGGCGCTGCATGGGGCAGATGGAGCCGCTCCCGGGCTTCCAGCTTGTTCGGAACCAACGGAAAGGTGTCTGCGAGCGGATGCCCGACATAGGTCGCCGGTACATCCGCCGCTTCATAGATGGCGGGCTCGAACGGAAACAGGCAGAGCATATGGTCGATAGCCGCCCGAATCCGTTTGATGCGTCCGCCACGCCAGGCCCAGATCGAGGGGCTGACAAAATGCACCGTGTGGACGCCGTGACGACGCAACTGCTGCTCTAGCCAAAGGTTGAAGTCCGGGGCATCCACACCGATAAACACGTCGGGCGGATTCTTCAGCAGTCGAGCCAGCAGCGCACGGCGCATTCGCGACAATTCGCGGTAGCGCTTCAGTGCGTCGACGTAGCCGTGAACAGCCAGACGGTCGTACGGCCACCACGCGTCAAAACCGACCGCTTCCATCTTCGGGCCGCCGATACCTTCACAGCGCAAATCGGGCTGGCGCGACTTCAGCGCGGCGATCAGATGACTGGCAAGCAGGTCACCGGAGGCTTCGCCCGCGACCAGGGCGATGCGTGAGCCCATGGTTCAGCGCACTATCCCGCGGTTCGAGACCGCGATGAAGTCCGAAAACACCTTGACCGATTGATCTTCGACTGCGGCTTCAGCAATGATTTTTCGGGATTCTTCCAGACTCAGGCCAGAGCGATAGAGCGCTCGATAAGCGCGTTTGATTGCGATGATCGATTCGGGTGAGTAACCCCGACGCTTCAAGCCTTCGCTGTTGATTCCATGCGGGCGCGAGGGATTGCCGGACACCGTGACGTAGGGCGGTAGATCCTGTAGTAGCACGGTACTGACGCCACAGAAGGAATGCGCGCCGACACGTACAAACTGATGGACGCCGGTAAAACCGCCAAGAATCGCCCAGTCGCCAACATGGACGTGCCCGGCCAACGTCGCATTGTTGGCGAAAATGGTGTGATCGCCGACCTGACAGTCGTGGGCGATGTGGACATAGGCCATGATCCAGTTGTCACTACCAACGCGTGTCACGCCAACGTCTTGCGAAGTACCGACATTGAAGGAGCAGTACTCGCGAATCGTGTTTCGGTCGCCGATTTCAAGTCGCGTGGGCTCGTCGTCGTACTTTTTGTCCTGAGGGCTCCCTCCGATCGAACAGAACTGGAAAATCTCGTTCCCTTGTCCGATGCGGGTATGGCCTTCAATGACAACATGCGGGCCGATCCGCGTGTCGGCACCGATCTCGACATGAGGGCCGATGAGGCTGTACGCGCCAACACTGACCCCGTCCGCGAGCTTTGCGTCAGGATGAATGATTGCCGTCGAGTGGATCATGACTTGGTCTTGAGCGCGCACATCAGGTCGGCTTCAGCAACAACAAGGCCGTCAACACGGGCAACACCGTGGTACTTGTAGATGTTGCGCTTGCTATTGACGATGTCGACTTCCATCACCAGTTGGTCGCCAGGGGTCACCGGGCGCTTGAACCGGACATTGTCGATACCTGCGAACAGCACCAGCGAGTTTTCGTCAGGCATGATGCCCATGGTCTTGAACGACAACACCGCAGCCGCCTGCGCCATGGCTTCAACAATCAGCACACCGGGCATGACCGGGTGATTCGGGAAGTGACCGGTAAAGAAAGGCTCGTTCATGGTGACGTTCTTGATCGCTACCACGCGTTTGCCCTCCTCCAGCTCGATGACCCGATCAACCAGAAGGAACGGATACCGGTGCGGCAGGTACTTCACAATTTCATTGATATCTAGTGTGCTCACGACGACGTGTCTCCCTTGTCCAGTCGTTTTTCGAGTTCGCGAATTCGCGCTGCCATGGCATCGAGATGGCGCAAATGCGAAAATTCTCGCACCCAATCACCATGCATTTGCAGGGGCAGATTCGCGGTATAAACGCCGGGTTTTCGAATTGATTTTGTCACGAGCGTGCCGGCAGATACCACCACATCGTCAGCAATGTCCAGATGACCGATGATGCCCGCCTGACCACCAATCATGCAACGTGCACCAATGCGGGTGCTCCCCGCAATGCCCACGCAGCCAGCGATGGCCGTCATGGCGCCGATCTTGACGTTGTGCGCGATCTGAATCTGGTTGTCCAGTTTGACCCCGTCAGCAATCATGGTGTCATCCATGGCGCCGCGATCAATAGTGGTATTGGCTCCGACTTCAACGTCATTACCAATGACGACCCGTCCGGTCTGCGGAATCTTCACCCATCGGCCGTCCGCTTCGCGTGCGTAACCGAAACCGTCAGCCCCAATCACGACGCCGGAATGAATCCGGCAATCAGAGCCGATCTCACAGTCCGCGTAGATGGTGACGTTGGGGTTCAGTCGCGTGCCGCTACCAATCCGTACGCCATGCCCAATGACCGTCCCGGCGCCGACGAAGACATTCTCGCCCAACACGACCGCATCGGAGATATGCGCACCGGGCTCGACACAGGTAGACGCCGGGATGGCGCTCTGAACGCAGGCGGACGCAGCGACACCAGGCACCGGAGGATGTTCAGGGTGCAGCAACTGCGCAACACGTGCGAAGTACAGATACGGCGCGTCGCAAACGATGTAAGTCTTGCCAGGGGGTGGCGTCAAACCGGCGCTTACGATGACGGCGGCAGCAGCAGTCGTATCAAGTTGTTTTCGGTACTTGGGATTGGCCAGAAAACTGATGTCGTCCGGCCCGGCGGATTCAAGCGGCGCCAACGCCTGGATCAGCGTATCGGGCGCGCCCAGCAATTCTCCGCCGAGGCGGCTGACAATCTCGTCAATACGCATTGATGCCATGAGCTCACGCTCACTGATTCTCAGCAAGCGCCTTGATCACTTTGTCGGTGATGTCGATGCTTGGGCTGGCGTAGACGGCTTCCTGGAAAATGATGTCGTACTTTTCGGCTTCGGCGATCTTCTTGACTACCTTGTTCGCACGATCAAGCACCGTGGCCAATTCCTCGTTGCGACGCTGGTTCAGGTCTTCGCGGAACTCGCGCTGGCGGCGCTGAAAGTCGCGGCTGAGCTCTCCGAACTCACGCTCTTTCTTGCGGCGCTCCGCCTCGGGCATGGTCAGACTGTTCTTCTCCAGATTGCTTTGCATCGCCTGCAGCTCCTTGGAGATGCTTTGCAATTCGCCGTCACGCTTGGCAAATTCTTTTTCAAGGCGTTGCTGTGCCTGAACCGCAGGCCCGGCTTCGCGCATGACGCGCTCGGAATTGACGAAGCCGATCCGCGCCTGCGCCATGGCGGAACCGGCGCCCAGCATCAGGGCTGCAAACACAAAGACTGAAAAACGGGAAATCTTCACGCAAACCTCCGAATCATGACCGGGAGTCCGGGTTAAAACACCGAACCCAACTGGAACTGGAACCGCTGGATCTTGTCATCTTCTTTCTTCTTGAGCGGGAAGCCGACACTGAGCTTCAACGGCCCGATTGGCGAGCTCCAGGAGAATCCAAGGCCGGCACTATAGCGCAGCTCGCTGAATTCGAGCTTCTCATCCTGGCCCCACACGTTACCCGCATCGAAAAAGGCTGACAGCCGGAAGCTACGATCTCGGCCGGTGCCAGGCAAGGGGAAATAATATTCCGCATTTGCGATCAGGCGTCGATTGCCGCCGACGGCATCGAGATCACCATCGGTGTTGAGAATTCTCGGACCCAGCGAACTTTGCTTGAAGCCACGGATGGATCCGATACCACCGGCGTAGAAGTTCTTGAAGAAAGGCAAGGGCTTGCCGCCGTAACCGACCGCCCAGCCCACCTCGCCGTTCACCATGAAAGCCGAGTCCTGACCGATCGGAAGCCAGTACTGATGCTGATACGACGCTTTGACATAGCGCAGCTCAGCCGGCGGAATAGCAACCTCCATGAACGCGCGCTGATACATACCCTTGCGCGGGTAGATCAGGCTGTCGCGACCATCGCGTGACCAACTAATTGAGCCCAGCAAGCTGGTCGCCTCGTTGCCGAAGGCAGACACGAAGTCTTTGTACTGCACCGGACTGTCGTCGAAGGTAGTCACTTCGGTGCGGTCAACGGTCAGTCCGACGTTAATACGGTCATCTTCTGCAATCGGAAAACCATATCGAAGCCCAAAACCGGTCGACGCGGTCTTGTAACGGGCCAGATCAAGCGAATCGGCATCATAGGTGCGGTGATAAACGTCGAAGCCGCGGCTGACCCCATCCACTGTGTAATACGGGTTGGTATAGGACAGTGAGTAAGTTCGCGTGCTGGTACTGGTGTTGAGTTGCAGGTTCAGCGCATTGCCGGAACCAAACAGATTCTGCTGCGCGACCGCCGCCGACAGCACGACACTGTCGGAACTCGAAAAGCCCACACCCAAAGACAAGTTACCGGTCTGGCGTTCCTTGACATTGAAGTTCACATCAACCTGATCGGTGGTTCCCGGCACTGCCGGTGTCTGCACGGCGACTTCTTCGAAAAAGCCGAGACGATCCAGGCGAACCTTGGATTTGTTGATCTTCTCGCCGTCGTACCACGCGCCTTCCATTTGACGCATCTCGCGACGGGCCACCTCGTCACGCGTCCGGTCGTTGCCTTCCACGTTAATGCGGCGGACATACACCCGCTTACCCGGATCGACAAAGATCGTGAACGCGACCTGGTGGTTTTCACGATCGACTTCAGGCGCCGCGTTCACGTTGGCAAAGGCATAGCCTTCGTTGCCCAGGCGTTCCGTAATGGCCTTGTTTGTGTTGGTCAGAGCTTCACGCGAGAACACGTCGCCCGCCTTGACTGTCACGATGTCTTTGTAAACTTCGTCCGGCAGGATCAGATTGCCCGTCAGCGTAACTGCAGAAACGGAGTACTTCGCACCCTCGGTAATCGCAATGGTGATGTAGATATCTTTCTTGTCGGGCGTAATCGACACCTGCGTCGAATCGATGCTGAAGTCCAGGTACCCCTGATTCAGATAGAACGAACGAAGTGTTTCCAGATCACCCGACAACTTCTGCTTCGAATACTGGTCGGACTTGGTGTACCAGGTCAGCCAGCCGGGCGTGGTCTGTTCGAAGAGATCAAGCAAGTCTTCCTCTTCAAACAAACTGGCGCCAACTATCTTGACCTGGCGGATCTTGGCGACTTCGCCCTCTTCCACATCAAAGCGGACAGCCACGCGATTGCGCTCCAGCGGCGTGACCGTGGTCTGCACCGTCGCAGCGTATTTGCCGCGCGTCAGATACTGCCGCTTGAGCTCTTGTTCGGCACGCTCAAGGACGGAACGGTCGAAAATCCGCGATTCGCCCAGGCCGACGTCCTTCAGGCCTTTCTTCAGGGCCTCCTTGTCGAACTCCTTGACGCCGGAGAAATCGATCTGCGCCACCGCGGGGCGCTCATCGACAACGACGACAAGCACGTCGTTCTCGACTTCGATGCGGACATCGTCAAAGAAGCCGGTTGCGAACAGCGCGCGGATCGATTCCTTGGCCTGGCCTTCGGAAAAACGATCTCCAACCTTGACGGGGAGGTAAGTAAACACCGTGCCGGCTTCGGTTCGCTGAATGCCTTCAACGCGAATATCCTTGACGACGAAGGTGTCAAACGCAAACGCCGGAGCGGCCACGTACAGGGCGGCAAGCAGCCCGGAAAGAAGCTTCAGTTTCATTGAGGAATCAGCCAGAAATCAGGCGGTTGATGTCGTTATAAAAGGCGAAAGCCATGAGCATGACGAGCAGGGCAAAACCGACTTGTTGTCCGATCTCCATCACGCGTTCCGGGACGGGGCCGCCTCGCAGCATTTCGATCACATAATACAGCAAATGCCCACCATCCAGCACCGGTATGGGAAGCAGGTTGAGGACGCCAAGACTGATGCTGATCAGCGCCAAAAACTTCAGATAATGGTCAAGTCCCATCTTCGCACTTTGGCCGGCGTAGTCCGCGATGGTGACCGGACCGCTCAGATTTTTCCAGGATAGCTCACCGGTGACCATGCGACCGATCATGGCCAGGCTGAAGGTGCTCATTTCCCAGGTCTGGGCGACCGCTTTGACCAAGCCTTCAACAGGCCCGTGCGAGACGGTTACAAACATCGCTTCACGCCCTTCCGGCAAGGGCGCGACCATGATGCCCACGCGTCCGACTCGTTTGCCGTCGCGCTCTACCGACTCGGGGGTCAGCACGCCCTCTTGGCGCACACCATCGCGCAACCACTCGAACTGCATCGGCTGGCCCGGCGCCGCGCTGACCCGATCGACTAGATCGGACCAGTCCTCAACGCGCTTGCGATCGATCGCGACAACCTGATCGCCAATCCGCACGCCGGCGCGATCGGCGGCACCACCAGTGACGACATCGCCAACCACGGGCGGAATCGTCGGCCGATAGGGGCGAAACCCGAGTTGCGCCACCGGGTCGTTCTTGGCTTCATCAATCGTGATGCCGCTCAACGCCAGGGTGCGTGTCGCACGCACGCCATCGGCACTGACCACCACCACGTCGATCGTCGGCTCGTCCAACACGGCCTTGAGCAAACGCCAACGCCAATCCTGCCAGGAGCGAATCGGCACATCGCCGACCTGAATGATTTCATCACCGCTAGAGAAGCCCGCCTGGGCGGCCACGCTCTCGGGCGATGTCACTTCAACGCGCGCGCGCAACTCGTCGACACCGCCGACAAAGACCACCCAGTAGAGCAGTACGGCCAGCAGCAAATTGGCCAACGGGCCGGCAGCAACAATTGCAAACCGTCGCCACACGCTCTGCTGAGTAAAGGCGCGGGGAAGCTCAGCCGCGGCGACCTCGCCTTCACGCTCATCGAGCATCTTGACGTAGCCTCCGAGCGGAAACAGCGCCAACACCCACTCGGTGCGATCCTTTCCCCAGCGCCATTTGAGCAAGGGCCGACCGAACCCGACCGAAAAGCGCAACACCTTGACGTCACACCACCGTGCGACCGAGTAGTGCCCCAACTCATGGATGAGGATGAGCAATCCCAAGCCAACAACGAAAGGAATGATGTATTCAAATATCGACATCACGCAGCCTCCGCCGAGGCCACCCATTCACACGCCACGGCACGGGCTTCGACATCGACCGATTCGAGCTCTTCGATACTGGTATCACCCGCGCTGGCCATCGTGGCCATGACGGACTCGACGACACGGGCAATTGCCAGATACGCCAAGCGCCCTGAAAGAAATGCGTCGACCGCGACTTCATTGGCCGCATTCATGACGGCCGGTACGCCCCGCCCCGCCCGCAAGGCCGCATAGGCCAGCGGCAAACACGGAAAACGCCGCGGATCCGGCTTCTCGAAATCGAGCCGACCGATTGCGCACAGATCCAGCGGACTCACACCCGCATCGATGCGATCCGGGAATGCCAGCGCGTGGGCAATCGGGGTGCGCATATCGGGATTCCCCAACTGCGCGAGTACCGAGCCATCCGCGTATTCGACCATCGAGTGAATGACGCTCTGGCGATGAACCACGACGTCGATCTGATCGGCCGGCACGCCAAAAAGCCAATGCGCCTCGATGACCTCCAGCCCCTTGTTCATCATGGTGGCGGAATCGACCGAAATTTTGCGGCCCATGACCCAGTTCGGGTGGGCACAGGCTTCGTCGGGGCTGATCGCGCCAAGCGTATCGACATGACGATCGCGGAAGGGGCCACCAGAGGCGGTGAGCAGAATCCGTCGTACGCCCGCCGCCGCTGGGTCGCGCCGATAGGTCGGCGGCAGCGCCTGGAAAACCGCATTGTGTTCACTATCGATAGGGAGCAAGGTCGCCCCACCCGCCTCGGCCGCGGCCATGAACAAGGCGCCGGACATCACCAGGGCTTCTTTGTTGGCCAGCAGTACACGTTTGCCCGCGCGCGCGGCGGCCAATGTCGGGCGTAGACCGGCCGCCCCGACAATGGCTGCCATCACGGCGTCAACCTCTGGCGCCTCGGCGACTGCGGCCAGTTGGTCAGCGCCATAGAGCACCTCGGCGCTCGCGCCGCGCTCAGCGAGCATACCTTGAAGACGGGCCGCGGTAGAGGCGTCGTCGACGACAGCATAACGGGGAGAAAACTGCGCGCACTGTTCCGCCAGACGGGCCAGTTGGGTCTTACCGCTTAGCGCAAAAACACGATAACGATCCGGATGGCGAGCCACTACGTCAAGTGTGCTGACACCAATCGAACCCGTTGCACCCAGTACGGTCAAGCTTTGCATACCCTGCCTACGATGAGTTTCGGATATCTATGGCGATAGTCGCACCACGCCAGCGTATCGCTGACGACGGGCGCACGGCGAGCGGTCCGCTTCAAACGGGTAGGAACAACACCGCGCAAGCCACCATCGGAAGCGTAGAAGTCAGGCTGTCGATCCGGTCAAGTACGCCGCCGTGCCCTGGCAACAAGCCGCTGCTGTCCTTGATCCCGGCCTGACGTTTCAACAAGGATTCAAACAGATCGCCCACCACACTGACCGCTGTCAGCACGACAAGCGCCAACGCTCCTAGGATGAGCATGCCGGCCGAGAGTTCAATCCCAAAGGCAAATACCAGCACCAGACCGTAAAACTCGACACCGATGATAGCCCCGTAAACGCCTTCCCAGCTTTTGCCCGGGCTGATTGCGGGGGCAAGCTTTCGGCGGCCAAATGCGCGACCTGCGAAATATGCAGCAATGTCCGCCACCCAAACCACCGCCATGGCGGCCAGCAGCTTGGCGACACCCGCCTCGCGCAGAACAATCATCGCCAGCGCGGTAGGGAGAATCACGACAAGGCCGATCAGAAGCGCGACCAAACCGCGGCCCAGCACCCAGCGACGAAGCAACCACGGAAACGCAAAGAGCACCCAGAAAACGATGGATACCAGCAAGACTGGAACCAAGGCAGTCGGCGTGAGCACGCCCTGCCACAAGCCAGAAACGACCGCCGCCAGCGCGACCAGCGCGCCGAGACCGGCACCGTAGGCCACGCGCGGTGTCGACGACCATCCCGCCAGGCCACCCCACTCCCAGCCCGCCAGAGCGGCAATGACGGCAACAAAAGCAATCCAGGCGTGTGTCGAAAAAGAGGTCAAGGCGACGGACAGCACCGCCAGCATGACAATGGCAGTCAGTATGCGCGCCCTAAGCACGTGATCCGCCCTTGGCACCCTTCTGGGCAGCCCCATCGAGCTGCTCGCTCGTTCGGCCGAAACGACGCTCACGCTGTCGGTAAGAGGCGAGCGCCGCATCCAGGGCTTCATCACCGAAATCGGGCCACAAGGTATCGGTAAAGTAGAGTTCGGTATAGGCAAGCTGCCACAGCAGGAAATTGCTGATGCGCTTTTCACCACCCGTACGGATAAAAAGATCGGGCTCCGGCGCAAAGGCCATCGACAGATAGGGCTCAAGCGCCTCTTCGGTGATTTCCGTTGTCGGCCCCGCGTCTGCAACCAGGCGGCGAACGCCTTGAAGGATGTCCCAACGCCCGCCGTAGTTGGCCGCAATGGTCAGGTTCAAACGGGTGTTGCCGGCGGTCAGCGCTTCGGCGTCGCGAATCATCGCGACCAACTCGTCATCGAAGCGGCTGAGGTCGCCAATCACACGGAAACGGATCTCGTTTTCGTGAATGCGCTCAATCTCTTTCTTGAGCGAACGCATGAAGAGCTGCATCAGAAACGACACCTCATCCGCAGGCCGCCGCCAGTTCTCGGAACTGAAGGCAAACAAGGTCAGGTGGGTGATATTTCGTTCGATGCAGCTGCGAATCGTCGCGCGAACGGTCTCTACACCGCGCACATGTCCGGCCACGCGCGGCAGAAAGCGCTTGCGCGCCCAACGGCCGTTGCCGTCCATGATAATGGCGACGTGGCGTGGGCCGTCATCGCGCTCGGGGATGGAACGCGTTGAGCTCGCGAATTTGGATGTTGCCATCCGGAACGGGTGATCCAGGCTTGAGCGGCGCTAGGGCCAGGCTCAAACCTGCATCATGTCCTGTTCTTTTTGCACCAGGAGTGCGTCAACCTCGGCAATGTACTTGTCGGTCAGCTTCTGGATTTCGTCTTGACCGCGGTGGTCTTCGTCTTCCGAAATCAGCTTATCCTTCAGCGCATCTTTCATCGAGCTGTTGGCATCGCGACGAAGGTTGCGGATCGCCACCTTGGCGGCCTCACCTTCCTGCTTGACCACTTTGATCAGGTCGCGGCGACGCTCTTCGGTGAGCATCGGCATCGGCACCCGAATCAGCTCACCCACCGACGCGGGATTCAAGCCCAGATCGGAGTCACGAATCGCCTTCTCGACCTTGCCGACCATGTTCTTCTCCCAGGGCTGAACACCGATCGTACGGGCATCCACCAAGGTCACGTTGGCGACCTGATTCACCGGCACCATGCTGCCGTAATAATCAACCATGATGTGGTCGAGCAAACCGGTGTGCGCGCGACCCGTACGAATTTTTCCGAGATCATTGTTCAGCGCTTCCACCGATTTCTTCATCTTCTTTTCGGCGGTGGATTTCAGTTCAGAGATCATGTCGAAGTCCTCAGCAGTAGACCAGTGTGCCCTCATCTTCGCCCATCACGACGCGCTTGAGCGCGCCGGGCTTGAAGATGCTGAACACATTGAGCGGCAATTTCTGATCGCGGCAAAGCGCAAAAGCAGTGGCGTCCATCACCCGCAGATCACGGCTGATGGCCTCGTCAAAACTGATCCGGTGGAAACGCTCTGCCGTCGGATCGAGTTTCGGGTCGGCCGTATAAATGCCGTCCACTTTGGTAGCCTTGAGCACGATCTGCGCACCGATTTCGGCGCCACGCAGTGCCGCTGCGGTATCTGTCGTGAAAAACGGGTTACCGGTACCGGCGCCAAAAATGACCACGCGGCCATTTTCGAGGTAGCGGATCGCCTTGCCACGGATATAGGGCTCGACGACCTGCTCGATATTCAATGCTGACTGCACGCGCGCCACCACACCGGCGGCGCGCATGGCATCAGCCAGCGCCATGGCATTCATGACCGTTGCCAGCATCCCCATGTAATCGGCGGTTGCCCGATCCATGCCTGATGCTGCGCCCGCCATGCCACGGAAGATATTGCCTCCGCCAATGACCACCCCCACCTGCACACCCATTCGGGCAACTTCAGCCACTTCGCCCACAATCCGGGAGACCACATCGGGGTTGATGCCATAGGCATCATCACCCATCAGGGCTTCGCCAGAAAGTTTCAGCAGGATGCGCTGATACGCGGGGGTTGTCATGCAGCAGTTCTCCAGCGATTACTTCTTGGCAGCGGCCGCAGCAGCCTGAGCTGCCACTTCGGCGGCGAAGTCATCGACCTTCTTCTCGATGCCTTCACCGACGATGAACAGCACAAAGCTGCCAACCGATGCGTTCTTCGACTTCAGCAGCGCCTCGACGGTCAGCTTGTCGTTCTTGACGAACGGCTGACCCAGCAGCGTCACTTCCTTGAGGAACTTCTGCACCGTACCTTCAACCATCTTGGCGACGATATCGGCCGGCTTGCCCGACTCGGCCGCCTTTTCGGTTGCGATGCGACGCTCGGTCTCGATCAGCTCGGCAGGTACCTGGTCGCTCGACAGCGCCTTCGGCTTGCCTGCGGCGATGTGCATCGCCAGATCGCGGCCCAGTTCGTCGTCACCGCCGATCACATCGATCAGCACGCCAATCTTCGAGCCACCGTGAATGTAGCTGGACACGGCGCCTTCGGTCTGAATGCGGGCAAACCGACGGATCGACATGTTTTCGCCGACCTTGCCCACCAGCGCGGCACGAACGGCTTCCACCGTCTGGCCACCGATTTCCAGTGCCGACAATGCGGCCACATCGGCCGGGTTCTGCTTGGCCACCATCTCGGCCAGGCTGGCGCCCAGCGCGAGGAAGTCGTCGTTTTTGGCAACGAAGTCGGTTTCGCAGTTCAGCTCAACCATGGCTGCCAGCTTTCCGTCTTCGGAAATCCAGGTCGCCACGATGCCTTCCGCGGTGACGCGGCTGGCTGCCTTGCTTGCCTTGTTGCCAAGTTTGATGCGCAGGATTTCTTCTGCCTTGGCCAGGTCGCCCTCTGCCTCGGTCAGTGCCTTCTTGCACTCCATCATCGGCGCGTCAGTCTTCTCGCGAAGCTCTTTCACCATGCCTGCGGTAATTGCCGCCATGCTTACTCCTGAATTCTTTAGTTGATCAGTGGGGGTGCGAGACTCAGCCTTGGGCTTCGTCGGCAGCGCCGTCTTCCACTTCCACTTCGACAAATTCGTCACCACCAGCGGCCACGATTTCCTGCATCGCCTGGCTGCGACCTTCGATCACTGCATCAGCAGCGCCGCGGGCGAACAGACGAATGGCACGGCTGGAGTCATCGTTACCGGGGATCACGAAATCGACACCTTCGGGCGAGTGGTTGGTATCCACCACGGCCACGATTGGAATACCCAGCTTGCGGGTCTCGGTGATGGCAATCTTGTGATAGCCAACGTCAACCACGAAGATGGCATCCGGCAAGCCGCCCATATCCTTGATACCACCGATACTCTTGCGCAGCTTCTCGATTTCGCGGGTGGTCATCAGCGCTTCTTTCTTGGACAGACGCTCGATGGAACCATCTTCCACCATCGCTTCCATATCCTTCAGGCGCTTGATCGACTGACGCACGGTCTTGAAGTTGGTCAGCATGCCGCCGAGCCAGCGCTCATCAACATAGGGCATGCCGGCACGCTGAGCTTCTTCGGCGATGATCTCGCGCGCCTGACGCTTGGTGCTCACAAACAGAACGGTGCCCTTGTTGGACGACAGCTTGCGAATGAAGTCCATCGCTTCGCGGTACTTGACCATCGTCTTTTCGAGGTTGACGATGTGAATCTTGTTGCGATGGCCGAAGATGTACGGGGCCATGCGGGGGTTCCAGAAACGGGTCTGGTGACCAAAGTGAACGCCTGCTTCGAGCATCTGGCGCATCGTGACGTTAGACATTGTGTTGCTCCTAAAGGGTTAAACCTCCGCCCGGACGCAGCCTCTCGGCCGCTACTGTCCGCCATGCGAACAGACCCTTTCCGGTGTAAAGCCGGGCGTGTGGATTTGTCTTGCAAGATCACCACGATCAAGCAAGCTCGCTAGTATAGCAGTGCAACATGACAGCGCTCAAGCGCATCCGCACCCTGTTTTCAGCGCAAGATTGCTGGCGGCCCCGCCATGCGATAGCCTCTCGCCTTTACCGACACCAGCACGGCCATATACGCATGACCATCGACATCAAGAATTCAGAAGACATCCAGCACATGCGCGTCGCTGGCCGATTGGCCGCAGAGGTGCTCGACTTCATCACACCGCACGTCAAACCCGGCGTGACCACGGATGAACTCGACAAGCTTTGCCACGACTACATCGTCGACGTGCAGCAGGCCATTCCCGCCCCGCTCAATTACGCGCCATCGGGCTACACCCCCTATCCCAAGTCGATCTGCACTTCGATCAATCATCAGGTATGCCACGGCGTGCCGGGTGACAAGGCCTTAAAGAAAGGCGACATCGTCAACATCGACATCACCGTCATCAAGGATGGCTACCACGGCGACACCAGCCGAATGTTCGAGGTCGGCGCGGGCGTCTCCATTTTGGCCAAACGGCTTTGTCAGGTCACCTACGAGTGCATGTGGCTGGGCATTGCCATGGTCAAACCGGGTGCGCGTCTGGGCGACATCGGCGCCGCGATTCAAAAATATGCCGAAGAAAACGGTTTTTCCGTGGTGCGCGAATTCTGCGGCCACGGCATTGGCAAGAAATTTCATGAAGACCCGCAGGTGCTGCACTACGGCCGCCCCGGCACCGGCCTGGAACTGAAGGCAGGCATGACCTTCACCATCGAGCCGATGATCAACGCCGGCAAGGCCGCCATCTCCGAACTGCCCGACGGCTGGACCATCGTCACCAAAGACCGCAGTCTGTCGGCACAGTGGGAGCACACCATTCTGGTCACCGAGACCGGCGTCGAGGTGCTGACGGTGTCCGACGGAACGCCCGCCCGTCCCGCCCTGGTCAATTCGCTGCTGCCATGAGTGCCCGCCCCGTCGTTGCTCCGACGCGTGCCGCGATCACCGCGGTCCGCGACACTATCCGTGACGGCGAAAAAGCGCTCGCGGCCAATTACCTTGAGCGTCCGCTGACAGGCTCCTACCTGAAGGGGCGCACAAGCTTGGTAGACGGTGCGATCAAGTCGCTCTGGCGAAGTTTCTCTGTGCCTGCCGACATCGCGCTGATCGCCACCGGCGGCTACGGCCGGGGCGAGCTGCACCCCTACTCTGATATCGATTTGCTCATCCTGTTGCCGGACACCGTCTCGACCGAAAGCGAATCCCGGCTCACCGGCTTTGTCGGCGCGCTTTGGGACATCGGTTTGCATATCGGTCACAGCGTTCGCACCGTTGAAGAGTGCGTTGAAGCCGCGCGCAATGACGTCACCATTCAGACCAATCTGCTTGAAAAAAGGCTCTTGGCCGGCCCGCGCGCGCGCTTCGAACAGCTAGACAAGCAACTGTTTTCCGAGCTCGACGCCGCCACGTTTTTTGCCGCCAAGCAACGTGAGCAAGAGCAACGCTACGCACGCTACCAGGACAGCCCCTACGCGCTCGAGCCCAATTGCAAGGAAAGCCCCGGTGGCCTGCGCGACCTGCAGGTGCTCGGCTGGGTGGCGCGAGCGGCGGGGCTGGGTAAAAGCTGGCGAGATCTGGCCCGTCGGCGGCTGATCACCGCCGACGAAGCCAACGATCTACGCTCGGCTGAACGTTTTTTGCAGCATGTGCGCATCCGCCTGCACCTGCTCGCGGGGCGGGCCGAAGACCGGCTGCTGTTTGACCACCAGGAAAACCTCGCCAAGGCATTTGGCATCAAACCCACCGCGGGCAAACGCGCCGCCGAGGTGCTGATGCAGCGCTACTACCTCTCGGCAAAAAAGGTCACGCAACTCAATACCCTGCTCTCGCTGAACTATCGGGATGAATTCTTCGAGCAAGATCGGGCCGCACCGATATTCATCAATGAGCACTTCCAGAGCGTGCGCGACCTGCTCGACATCCGGCAGGACGATCTGTTTGAACAGATGCCGGGGGCCATGTTCGACGCTTTCGCGCTGCTGCAGCAACGCTCGGAACTCACCGGGATGACCGCCCGCACCCTGCGCGCACTCTGGATCAACCGGCGGCGCATCAACGCCCGCTTCCGCGCAGACCCGGAAAACCGCGCACGCTTCATCTCGCTGCTCAAGGCACGGCGCGGCATCGTACACACCTTCCGGCGAATGAATCAGTACGGCATCCTGAGCAACTACCTGCCGCCCTGGCGCAAGATTTCCTGCCAGATGCAGCACGACCTGTTCCACGTCTATACCGTCGATCAACACACCATGATGGTATTGCGCAACCTGCGCCGCTTCACCATGGGCGAGCATGCGCATGAATACCCGCTCATGACCCGGCTGATGCTGAACTATCAGGACCACTGGCTGCTCTATGTCGCTTCGCTTTTTCACGATATCGCCAAAGGCCGTGGCGGCGACCACTCCAAACTCGGCATGGTCGATGCCCGGAATTTTTGTGAGCAACACAGTCTGGAAGCGTCCGAAACGACACTTGTGGAGTGGCTGGTTGAAAACCATCTCGTGATGTCGCATGTCGCGCAAAAAGAAGACATCACCGACCCGGACGTGGTCGAGCGTTTTGCCGAGCGCGTCGGCACTGAAGAGCGGCTCATTGCACTCTACCTGCTCACTCACGCCGACATTCGCGGCACCAGCCCGAAGGTCTGGAACGGCTGGAAAGCGCGCCTGCTCGAAGACCTATTCCATGCCACCCAGCGTCTGCTGCGTGGCGCCTCCGCCGTCGAAGCCCTCGGCCTGGATGAGCGCCAACAGGATGCCGCCCGCATCCTGCGCTACTTCGGCCTGCGCCCCGGCACCGAAGACGCGCTGTGGGCCAAGCTGGATTCGGTGTACTTCATGCGCCACTCGGCCGACGAAATCGCCTGGCACACGCGCCATCTCTACCACCGTCCCGATAGTCCGGCGCCGGTAGTCAAGGCGCGGCTGAGCGAAGGCGGCGAAAGCCTGCAGGTGATGATCTTTACCCATGACCAGCGCGATCTGTTCAAGCGCCTGTGTGGCTTCTTCGGCAAACTCGGCTACACCATTCTCGACGCCAAGGTGCACACCACACGGCACAATTTCGCGCTCGACAGCTTTGTGTTGCAGAACCCGGGCGGCGATGCGCACTACCGCGAGCATATCGCGCTGATCGAACACGAATTGACCACTCGTCTCACAACCGACGCGCCGGTCGATCGACCAACCGACACGCGGCTCTCACGCAAGGTGCGGCACTTTCCCGTGGCGCCCGCAGTCAAGCTACGCCCCGACGACAGCGCCAAGCACTACATACTGACGCTGACCGCGGCCGACCGCCCTGGCTTACTATTCGACATCGCAGAGACCCTGGCCTTCCATGAAGTCTCGGTACTGGCCGCAAAAATCTCGACACTGGGCGAACGGGTCGAAGACACCTTTCTGGTCACCGGGCGCGGGCTATCGAATGACGCCCACGCCTTGAAGGTCGAGCGCGACCTGGCAGACAAGTTAAGAATCTAGCGCTCAGCCAAACGCCAATCAGGCATCCTCGACACACAAGCTGTCGAGGATGCAGCGCACCCGCAACATCGCCTCGTGCAATACCACCTCGATACTGTCAAAGCTGATGCCCTGCTCACTGGAGGCGCGTCCGGCGGCGAAGTTCGCCACCACGTTGATCGCCGCGTAGGGCAATTCCAGCTCCCGCGCCAGCACGGCCTCGGGCATGCCGGTCATGCCGACCAAGTCGGCACCGTCGCGCTCCAGCCGATTGATCTCACCTGCCGTCTCCAGGCGCGGTCCCTGCGTGGTGGCATAGACGCCCCCGTCGTGTACCGCCTGACCCGCCGCCGCTGCCGCCCGCAGCAAGCGCTGGCGCAAGGCGGCGTCGTAGGGGTGAGTAAAGTCAACATGGTGGACCGGCTGGTCCAGTGCATCGAAATACGTACTCTTGCGGCCCCAGGTGTAATCGATGATCTGGTCGGGCACCACAAGCGCGCCCGGCCCGAAATCGGCGCGAATACCGCCGACCGAAGCCACCGAAATGACCCCCATCGCGCCCACATGCTTCAAGGCCCAGAGGTTGGCGCGATAATTCACCAGATGCGGCGGGATGGTGTGGCCATAGCCGTGGCGTGCCAAAAACACCACGGACTGGTCACACACCTGACCAAAAGTCAGAGCACCTGATGGCTCACCGTAGGGCGTACGCACCACTTCGCGACGGGTAATTTCAAGAGACGCCAATTGCGTCAAACCACTTCCGCCAATGATGGCCAGCATCCAGGGCACTCCTGCAACACATGAAAAAAGGCGCCGATTTTACCACGCAGCCAACAAACAACTCGTGCACACCTTCTGACGGAAGCATGCTGCGACGCCACAGGCCATGGTAGAATCCGCCCCTTTTCAAATACTTCCGGCGCTTTTCATGTCCCGCTCCATTCGTAACATTGCCATCATCGCCCACGTTGACCACGGCAAAACCACCCTGGTCGACCAACTTCTGCGCCAATCCGGCACGTTCGCAGCCCACCAGGCCCTGTCCGAACGGGTGATGGACAGCAACGATCTCGAGAAAGAGCGCGGCATCACGATTCTGTCGAAGAACTGCGCCATCCAATACGGCGACACCCACATCAACATCGTTGACACCCCGGGGCACGCTGACTTCGGTGGCGAAGTCGAACGCGTACTGTCGATGGTCGATGGCGTGCTGCTGCTGGTAGATGCGGTCGAAGGCCCGATGCCGCAGACCCGCTTCGTGACCCGCAAGGCGCTGGCCATGGGCCTCAAGCCGATCGTGGTCGTGAACAAGATCGACCGCCCGGGTTCGCGTCCGGACTGGGTGATCAACCACACCTTCGACCTGTTCGACAAACTCGGCGCAACCGAAGAGCAGCTCGACTTCCCGGTGGTTTTCGCGTCCGCCCTCAACGGCTACGCCATGCTGGACGCCGACAAGCCGGGCACCGACATGAAGCCGCTGTTCGAAGCGATTCTCGAGCATGTGCATCAGCCCGACGTGGATCCCAATGCCCCGCTGCAGATCCAGATTTGTTCACTCGACTACTCCACCTACATCGGCCAGCTCGGCATCGGCCGTGTGCGCCGCGGTCGCATCATGCCGAACCAGGAAGTGATCGTCATGTACGGCGACGAGAACCGCGGCAAAGCCAAGGTCGGCCAGGTGCTGACCTTCAAGGGCCTCGACCGCAGCTCTGCCGAATCCGCCGAAGCCGGCGACATCATCCTGGTGTCGGGCATCGATCAGGTGAACATCGGCGTCACGCTGTGCGCGCCCGAAGCCCTCGCCCCGATGCCCCCGATTGCCGTCGATGAGCCGACGCTGACCATGAACTTCCTGGTCAACACCTCACCGCTGGCCGGCCGCGAAGGCAAATACGTCACCAGCCGCCAGATCCGTGAGCGTCTGGAAAAAGAACTCCTCAAGAACGTCGCCCTGCGCGTGAACTTCACCGACGACTCCGAAGTCTTCGAAGTCTCCGGTCGTGGCGAACTGCACCTCACCATCCTGCTCGAAAACATGCGACGCGAAGGCTACGAAATGGCCGTTGGCCGTCCGCGTGTGGTGTACCGTGAAGTTGATGGGCAGAAATGCGAGCCTTATGAAATGCTCACCGTCGACGTCGAAGAAGATCACCAGGGCGGCGTGATGGAAGAACTCGGTCGCCGTCGCGGCGAACTGCAGGACATGCAGCCGGACGGCAAAGGCCGCGTGCGCCTTGAGTACCGTATTCCCGCCCGTGGCCTGATCGGCTTCCAGGGCGAGTTCCTGACCATGACCCGCGGCACCGGTCTGGCCAGCCATGTGTTTGACGACTACGGCCCGATCGCCGGTGCCATGGCCGAACGCCGCAACGGCGTATTGATTTCCCAGAACGACGGCGCCGCCGTGGCCTATGCGCTGTGGAACCTGCAAGACCGTGGCCGCATGTTCGTCAGCCCCGGCGACGCGCTGTACGAAGGCATGGTCATTGGCATCCACACCCGCGACAACGACCTCGTGGTCAACCCGATCAAGGGCAAGCAGTTGACCAACGTGCGCGCCTCCGGCACCGACGAAGCCGTACGCCTGGTGCCGCCGATCAAGCTGACGCTCGAATCCGCCATCGAATTCATTTCCGATGACGAACTGGTCGAGATCACGCCAAAGTCGATTCGTCTGCGCAAGCGCTACCTCAAGGAACACGAGCGCAAGCGTGCCGGCAAATCGGGCGACTAAGCCCACCTGCCCAAAAACAAACGGCGCCCGCGGGCGCCGTTTGTTTTTGGGGCTTTCGCCTTTTACTTCTCTTCTGCCTGGACCGACTCGCCACGCGTCGCGAGGAATTCGGCAAATCCGGCACCGACTTCAGCGTGACGAAGACCAAATTCCACAGTCGCCTTCAGATAGCCCAGTTTGGAGCCGCAGTCATAGCGCACCCCGTCATACTGATGCGCCAGCACCGCCTCTTCCTTGAGTAGCGAGGCAATCGCGTCGGTCAGTTGCAGCTCGCCGCCGGCGCCCGCCGTGACGTTGCGTAGATGATCGAAGATCCGTGGGGTCAGAATGTAGCGCCCCACCACAGCCTGCGTCGTGGGTGCATCGGCAGGGTTCGGCTTTTCAACAATGCCCGTCATGCGCTGCACCGGGCCGTCCTGACGCTCAGTGCTGACAATGCCGTACTGCCGCGTGGCTTCACGCGGCACATTCATGGTGCCAAGTACCGAGCAACGGTGATAGTTGTACACCGACGCCATCTGCTTGAGTACAGGATCGCCGCCAGGATTGTCGAGCAAGTCGTCGGCGAGAATCACGGCGAAGGGCTCATCACCAATCACTGGCGCGGCACACAGCACCGCATGGCCCAAACCAAGGGCTTCGGGCTGGCGAATGTAAATGCAATTGACGTGGGACGGCACAGTGTTGCGCACCAGTTCGAGCATGTCCTTTTTGCCGCGGGCCTCCAACTCGGTTTCCAGTTCGTAGGCCTTGTCGAAGTGATCTTCAATGGCCCGCTTGGTCCGGCCGGTGATGAAAATCAGATCCGTCACGCCAGCGGCAACTGCCTCTTCTACCGCGTACTGAATCAGGGGCTTGTCGACGATGGGCAGCATTTCCTTGGGACTGGCCTTGGTCGCCGGCAAAAAGCGGGTGCCCATACCGGCGACCGGAAACACGGCCTTGGTAACAATCTTCATGTTGATGACTCCGTAAGCAAATTCGTTTCGCCGCCGCCGAGCAAGGCATGCAGGGCCGCTTCGTCAAGCACGGTCACACCGAGCGACTCGGCCTTGGTCAGCTTGCTGCCAGCCGCTTCGCCAGCGACGAGATAATCGGTTTTCTTCGAGACCGAGCCCGCGACCTTGCCGCCCGCCGCTTCGATCAAGGCGCGCGCTTCATCGCGAGACAAGGAGGGTAACGTACCAGTGATGACCAGCGTTTTACCGGCCAGCGGCCCGCTGGCAGCCAAAGCCGGTGCATGTTCCTGCCAGTGAATGCCCGCGGCACGCAACTGAGCGATCACTTCGCGATTATGCGGTTCAGCTATGAATTCGACGATGCACTTTGCCACGACCGGCCCGACATCCGGCACCGCTTCGAGCGCCACGGCATCGGCCGCCAGCACCGCATCGAGCCCGCCAAAATGGCGCGCAAGGTCACGCGCGGTCGACTCGCCCACATTGCGGATACCCAGCGCGTAGATAAAGCGCTGCAGTGTCGTTTCGCGGCTCTTGTTGACGGCCGCCACCACGTTGGCGGCGGACTTCTGCGCCATGCGCTCCAGTCCAACCAGCATATCAACGGTGAGCGAAAACAGATCGGCCGGCGTCTTGACCAGTCCTTGCTCGACCAGTTGTTCGATCAGTTTGTCGCCCAGGCCTTCAATATCCAGGGCTTTGCGACTGGCAAAGTGGATGATGGCTTGCGTCCGTTGCGCAGCACAAAACAGGCCGCCAGAGCAACGTGCGACCGCTTCGTCCTCGCCGCGCACCGCGTGTGAGCCGCATACCGGGCACACGGTCGGCATCTCGAACTCACGCTCCGAACCGTCACGATGCGCCAGGACCGGGCCGACAACTTCCGGAATCACATCACCGGCACGCCGCACGATCACCTGATCGCCAATGCGCACATCCTTGCGGCGGATCTCGTCTTCGTTGTGCAAGGTCGCGTTGGTGACCGTAACACCGCCGACAAAAACCGGCTCCAGCCGCGCCACCGGGGTCAGCGCGCCGGTGCGTCCGACCTGGATTTCAATGCCCAGCAGACGGGTCATTTCTTCCTGCGCCGGATACTTGTGTGCCACCGCCCAGCGCGGCTCGCGACTAATGAAACCGAGCTCACGCTGCAGGCTGCGGTCATCGACTTTGTAGACCACGCCGTCGATGTCGTAGGGCAAGGCATCACGCATCGCCTCGATCTTGGCATGAAAAGCGATCAAACCGTCCGGCCCATCCGACACGCAGCGATGCGTGCAAACTGGAAAGCCAAAATCGGCCAGCGCATCGAGCAAGCCGCTTTGTGTCGCGGGTTCGGTCCAGGCTTGGGTTTCGCCCAGCCCGTAGGCAAAAAACGACAGGGGCCGCCGCGCGCTGACCGCGGGGTCAAGCTGGCGCACGGCGCCGGCCGCTGTGTTGCGCGGATTGACGAAGGTTTTCTCGCCCCGCTCGCGCTGCCTTGCATTCAAGCGCTCGAAATCATCCCGGCGCATGTAGATTTCGCCGCGCACCTCCAGCACTGCCGGCGCGTCGCCGTGCAAGCGCAGGGGAATCTGGCCGATCGTACGCACGGTGTGCGTGACCTCTTCGCCGGTTTGCCCGTCACCGCGCGTAGCCGCCCGAACCAGAACGCCATGCTCGTAGCGAAGGTTGATTGCCAGACCGTCAAATTTCAATTCGGCCGAATAGCGCACCGCGGGGTCGCTCTCGTCCAGCCCAAGGCCGCGCCGCACGCGGGCATCAAAAGACAACGCCCCCTGCGCACTCTTGTCGGTTTCGGTATTGATCGACAGCATCGGCACCGCATGAGCGACAGCCACCAACTCGGGCAAAGGGGCGCCACCGACCCGCTGGGTCGGCGAATCGGCCGTGCGCAGTTCGGGGTAGTCGCGCTCCAAGCCCTGGAGTTCTTCGAACAGGCGGTCATATTCCGCGTCCGGTACGGTGGGCGCATCGAGGACGTAATAGGCGTGGCTATGGCGTGACAATTGCACGCGTAGCGTTTTGGCACGCTGCGCCGCTGATTCGGGAACAGCCATGATACTCAGGCAGCGAACAGGCGCATGGCCAGCGCACTACCGGCCGGCAGGCCGTACTCGCTCATCTGCGCCTGGAATTGCTGAATCTGACTGCGGATGACCTTGGCCGCATCGGGCCCAAAAGGGCTGCGATTGTCGTCAACCAGGTCGGCATCCAGCGCATCGGCGAGTTGGCGGGCGACCAGCATCATGCGGTCGAACACCTGTGCACCGTGGGCCACGCGCGGCACATCGACAATCAGCGTCAGACCATGAGTCTGCAGGTCGCGCATGCCGTCGGCCGTGAGCAGCTTCGGTTCGAGGTTGCCAAGCACAAACAGGCTGTTGCCGTCGTCGTCTTCGGAGTGGAACAAGCCATCACCACGCAGCACCATGCCTTGCGCTTCAACCAGACCACGCAGCTTGGTGCCAGCAAATGCCGCGCCGCGGCTTACCAGATTGATGCCAATCTGCACGTCGACGCTGGCGCAGAAACGATCCAGCTCTTCGGCCCGACCGAGCGCCTCGGCGCGCGCCAACGGAGAGGCTGGAATAGCCATGAATTGATCTGCAAGGCGCTGCACGCCGTCCACAAAACGCGTGAAGTCCGCGTCGTTGATCGGTCCACGCCGATCCACCATTTGCATGGCAGAACAAAACCAGTGATGCGCCTCGGTGCTGCTGCGATCGAGGCTGATCCATTTGTTGCTGTTTTCGTCGAAGGCGAACCAGCCCACCGGTTTTGACAAGCCATCGAGCTCAACCTGCTGCGCCTGCCAGACGCGGTTGGCGACCAGCGGCTCGATCGACTCGATGCGCAGCACGCAATCGACGCGCTCGTCCACGTCAGCCGGCACCTCGGGGGCTTTACGCCCGGCTTCTGCCAGCGGCATCGGCCGCGGCTCTGTCACCGGTGTGGTGATGGGCTCCCGCGGCAGCTCATCGTCGGGCATCGCGTCGGCGGCCTCGTCGGATCGATCGATCGACAGGCTGGGCTCAAACAGCACATCTCGATGCTCCGAACGGAACGCCTTTTCGTGGTGCTTTTGCGCCTTGCGTTCCTGCCACTTGTTATAGGCCAGAACGCCAACCACGGCGACCACGCCGGCACCGATCAAACCCAGTTGCAACTCACTGATTGCCATGTTTTCCTTGCTCTTTGCTCACGCGGGGGCGGCGTCCGCCATCCGCAATGCTTCTTCCATGTCGACTTCGACAATACGCGATACGCCCTGCTCCTGCATCGTCACCCCAACCAGCTGCTGGGCGATCTCCATCGTGATCTTGTTGTGGCTGATGAACAGGAACTGGGTCTGTGATGCCATTCGCTTGACCATCTCGCAGAAGCGTCCAGTGTTCGTATCGTCCAATGGCGCATCCACCTCGTCAAGCATGCAAAACGGTGCCGGATTGAGCTGGAACAACGAAAACACCAGCGCAATGGCGGTCAGGGCCTTTTCACCTCCTGACAAAAGGTGGATGGATGCGTTCTTTTTGCCCGGCGGCTGGGCCACGATCTGGATGCCGGCATCGAGAATTTCGTCTCCGGTGAGTACCAGTCGCGCCTGACCGCCACCAAACAGCTGCGGAAACAGCGTCGAGAATTGGGCACTGACAGTATCGTACGTGACCTGAAGCTGCTCGCGGGTTTCACGATCGATCCGACGGATCGCGTCTTCGAGCGTGGCGATCGCTTCGGTGAGGTCGGCGTGCTGGGCGTCCAGATAACCTTTCCGCTCGCTGGCGGCTTTCAGCTCGTCGAGCGCGGCAAGATTGACCGCGCCAAGCGCATCAATCTGCCGAGCCAGGCTGGCCACGTCGCGCTGCAAGGCATTCTCGCGCACATCGGTCAGCAACGGCGTCAACAATGCTTCATCGGCCTCGACTTCATCCAGCCGGCTCTGGTGCTGGGCTTGCGCCAGTTCGGCGGCCTGTCGCGCCAGTCGCAATTCGGCCACCCGGTCGCGCAGCGGCGCAGCGGCCTGCTCGACACGCAAGCGATCCTCTTCAAAGGTTTTGAGCTGGGCGGCGGCCTCGGCGAGCTGATCGCGCCGCGCGCTCAGTGCAGTTTCGCGCGACGCGCGCTGTTCGAGCGCCGCTTGCAACGCGGCTTCGCCAGCCAGCGGATCGGTCGCGTCATGCTCCGCCGCACGCACAGCACGTTCTTGGGCAATGCGCGCCAACTGTTCAGTCGCCAGCGCAAGGTTGCGCGCAATGTCTTCAAGCTTGCCGCCGCACTCGCGCTGCGAAAACCCGGCTTCGCTCATGTCGCGCGCCAGGCTCTGCAGCTGGCTTTGCGCTTCGCGATACGCCGCTTCCCGGTCGGCACGCACTGTATTGGCATGCTCAAGGCGCTCACGCAGCACCTCGACAAGCGCCTCGCAGCGCGACAATTCGCTGCCTGCCGCAGCCAGATGCTCTTGCTCCACGGCCAGCGCCCGCTGGATTTCGGATAGATCGCCGGCGATACGTGCCTGCTGCTCTTCGGCCCGCTGACGCGCCTGGGTCTGCTTGAGCAGCGCCACTTGCGCCTGATGCACCGCGCCCTGGCGATCCTGCTGCTGACGACGCAACTCGGTCGCGCGCGCCTGGGTCAGCGCGAATACACGATCCGCCTCGGTCACGGCCGCTTGCGCGGTCTCATGCCCTGTCGCCAGCGTGTCGAGCAAGGCATCAAGTTCGTGGATTTCACGTTCGCGTTCGATGACGCCATGGGTGCGTGCGTCGGCCACGTAGTGGATGAAGCAATCCCGCGTCAGGCACTGTCCGTCGGGCGCAACAAGCACCTGCCCGGGCGCCAGCGTGTCGCGTCGATCCGCCCAGACGGTCAGATCTTCAACGGCATATACACCTGCCACCCAACGCGCGAGCGTGCCATGCAGTGACGCATCACAGCGCAGATGCGTGATCAGCGGGGTCGCATCGGCCAAGGGCGCAGCGTCTTCCGGATGCGCAGTCATTGCGCGCATGACCGCCAGCGTGGTCGGCGGCGGTTCGGCACGCCAGGCGGCCAGATCAGTCAAGGCCGACTCCGGCAATGCCGCCAGACGCTCACGCAATACCGCCTCGACGGCGCTCTCCCAGCCCGCTGCGACTTCGAGCTGCTGCCACAGCGCAGTCACGCCTTCAAGACCCCTGCGTCGCAACCAGTCTCCCAGCGCGCCCTGCTGCTTCACCTTGCGCTGGAGCTGGACCAAGGCCTCGTGCCGCGCCTGCGCGGTGGTGAGACGGCGCTGAATCTCTCGCTCTTCATCGGCCGCGCGCTTGAGCGCTGCCTGTTGTGCCGGCATGGCCGCTTGCAATACTTCGTTTTCTTCCTGGAGCTGATGCAGGGCTTCATCGGCTGCTGCCAACTGCATTTCGCAGCGCTCGACCTCGGTCTCGAGCGGCGCAGCGATCTGCCCTTCTTCGGTGGTGAGCCGTGCCTGACGCGCCAGCAGCGCATCGAGCGCGCGTCGGGCGCTGGCACTGCGGGTTTCCTCGACGCGGGCTTGCTGTTCGGTCTGCGCCAGTTCGCGACGCGCGGCAGCAGCGGTGGCCTCCGCCGTTTTAAAGTGTGACTCGGCTTCCGGCACACGTTCTGCCGCGGCTTCGTGCCGCGCTTCGGCTTGCGCCAGACGCAGATCGGCCGCGTCGCGCAGTGCCTGCCAGCGAGCCTGCTCCTCGATCAGTTGCGTTTGGCGCGTCGCCCAGTGAGTATGCTCGCCATCGAGTTGCTCGAGCCGCGCCGCGAGCCGGCGACGGTTGTCGGCCAGATGCTGACGCTCGCCTTCGAGCCGGCTGACTTCGGCCGAGGCACTGAAAAAGTCGTTTTGCGCGACCTGCACCGCCTCATTAGCGCCCTGATGCACGCCGCGGGCGGTGTCGATAGCCGCGGTCAGCTCGCCCAGTCGGGTGCTGTCGGCCTCCATCTGACGGCTGGCGGCTTCGAGCGCCTGCACCACCCGTTCGCACTCTGCGCGCGCTTCGTTGCGTTTGAGTAGCCATAGCAATTGCTGCTTCTGGGCGTGATCGTGATGCATGCGGCGATAGCGCTCGGCGATCTCGGCCTGGCCTTCGAGTCGGGTGATGCGATCGCCCAATTCGAGGCAAATGTCGTCAAGGCGCAGCAGGTTTTCGCCCGCGTCCGACAGGCGGCCTTCGGTTTCGCGCCGACGCTCACGGTATTTGGTGACACCCGCGGCCTCTTCAAGAAAACCACGCACCTCTTCGGGCCGCGCCTCGATGATGCGCGAGATCATGCCTTGCTCGATGATGGCGTAGGCACGGGGGCCCAGGCCGGTACCGAGGAACAGATCGACCACGTCCTTGCGACGCACCAGCATGTTATTAATGTAGTAGGAAGAGTCGCCACTGCGATCGAGCACGCGCTTGACCGCGATCTCGGCATATTGCGACCACTGCCCGGCCGCTTTGCCATCGGCGTTGTCGAACACCAGTTCGACGCTGGCACGCGATACCGCCTTGCGGGTGGTCGAGCCGTTGAAGATCACGTCCTGCATCGAGGCGCCGCGCAGCGCGGACGCGCGCGTCTCGCCGAGCACCCAGCGTACGGCGTCGATGATGTTGGATTTGCCACAACCATTGGGGCCGACCACACCGACGAGCTGTCCGGGGGACAACACCGTGGTCGGATCGACGAAGGTTTTGAAGCCGGCAAGTTTGAGGCGGGACAGTCTCACGGCGGTTCGATCTGGCGGACAATGCGCGGCCGGTTGAGCGCAAGTGCGCGGCGCGGTAGATAAGCGGGCTATGATAGCATCTTCGCCGACTTCAACTGCCCGGCAAGCGTGCCTTTGATGACATTTGGTAACGCTTTCGCCGCCCAATCGAGCCTGCCGTGAATCCCGACCTCGACCGACTCCAGCCCTACCCGTTTGAAAAACTGCGTGCGCTCTTTGCCGGGCTGCCAACCGACTCGCCGCACAGCGCCATCCGCCTGTCGATCGGTGAGCCGCAACACGACACGCCCAAGCTCGTCACCGACGCGCTCGCGGCCCATTTGAACGGCCTGGCAAACTACCCGCTCACCACAGGCACCCTCGCCTTGCGCCAGACCATCGCCAACTGGCTGATGCGCCGTTATGGCCTTGCCGGGGTTTCGGCTGAAACCCAGGTGCTGCCGGTCAATGGCTCGCGCGAGGCCTTGTTTGCCTTCGCCCAATGCGTGGTCGACCGCACCCGGCCCAATGCGCGGGTGATGTGTCCGAACCCGTTCTACCAAATCTATGAAGGCGCCGCCCTGCTCGCCGGTGCGCAACCGCTGTTCATCAACACGGTGGCATCGTCCGATTTCAGTGTCGACATCAGCGGCATCGACGCCGACACCTGGCGCACGGTGCAGCTGGTGTATGTGTGCTCGCCCGGCAACCCCACCGGCCATGTGATGTCGCTGGATGAATGGCGGACCTTGTTTGCGCTGTCTGATGAACACGGCTTCATCATCGCTGCCGACGAGTGTTATTCGGAGATCTATTTCGACGAGGCCTCGCCGCCCCTGGGCGCGCTGGAAGCCGCCTGGCAGCTCGGTCGCACCGACTTCCGTAATGTCGTGGTGTTCTCCAGCCTGTCGAAGCGCTCCAACGTGCCTGGCCTGCGCTCCGGCTTTGTGGCCGGCGACGCGGCGGTGCTCAAGCAGTTTCTGCGCTACCGCACCTACCACGGCTGCGCCATGAGCCCGTCGGTGCAGGAGGCGTCTATCGCCGCCTGGAACGACGAAGCCCACGTGGTCGAAAACCGCCGTCTCTACCGCGAAAAATTCGACCAGATCACCCCCATACTCGCACCCTGGCTGGGGGTCCAAAAGCCCGACGCCGGTTTCTACCTGTGGGCGCGCACGCCGGGGTCGGACACCGACTTCGCCCGCGGCCTGCAGGCTGAATATAATGTGACGGTTCTGCCGGGCAGCTACCTGGCCCGCGACGCCAATGGTCTCAACCCGGGCGCCGGCTATGTGCGCATCGCGCTGGTCGCCGCGCCCGACGAATGTCTGGCCGCGGCCGAGCGCATTGTTGCGTTTTGCCGCGGCGGCCGATAACTCTGCGCCATTTCAAATCAACGACAAAGGGACACCCCCCATGCAACAACTCCAACAGATCATTGACACCGCCTTTGACAACCGCACCAGCCTGTCACCCACCAGCGCATCGGCCGAGATCCGCGAAGCGGTCGAAGAAGTCATCGCCGGTCTCGACAACGGCAGCCTGCGTGTGGCACAGAAAGTCGACGGCCAGTGGATCGTCAATCAGTGGGTCAAGAAGGCCGTGCTGATCTCTTTCCGCCTGCGCGACAACGCCATCATGCCCGGCGGCTCGACCAACTACTTCGACAAGGTCGCCACCAAGTTCGGCGACTACACACCCGAGCAATTCCAGCAAGGTGGCTTCCGCGTGGTGCCGCCGGCGACCGCACGCAAGGGCAGCTTTATCGGCAAGAACGTGGTGCTGATGCCCTCCTATGTGAACATCGGCGCGTATGTGGATGAAGGCACGATGGTCGACACCTGGGCCACCGTGGGCTCCTGCGCCCAGATCGGCAAAAACGTGCACCTGTCGGGTGGCGTGGGCATCGGTGGCGTGCTTGAGCCGGTGCAGGCCGGGCCGGTGATCATTGAGGACAATGTCTTTGTCGGCGCCCGTTCAGAAGTCGTCGAAGGTGTCGTAATTGAAGAGAATGCTGTGCTCTCGATGGGCGTGTATCTGGGTCAAAGCACCAAGATCTATGACCGCGAAACCGGCTCGGTGACCTACGGCCGCGTGCCGTCGGGCGCCGTCGTAGTGCCTGGCAGCCTGCCCTCCGCCGACGGGAAGTACAGCCTGTACTGCGCCGTGATCGTCAAGCGTGTCGACGCGCAAACCCGCGCCAAGACCGGCATCAACGAGTTGCTGCGCGGCGCTTGATTCACACCGCTGGGGTGGGCTGTTGCCTGCCCCGAACGACTGTATAACCCGCCAGGAAGTGCACGCGATGATCCTCGACAAGCTGTTCACCCTGATGGCCGAGAAAAACGCATCGGACATCTTCATCACCGCCGGCGCACCCATCCATATCAAGATTGAAGGCGAAACCCTGCCCATCAATCAACAGATGATGGAACCGACGATGATCCGGCGCATGGCCGACGAGATCATGGCGCCGGAGCAGTCCGCGCGCTTCGACAAAGACCGGGAGATGAACCTCTCCTTCGGCCGGCGCGATGTGGGCAACTTCCGGGTAAACCTCTTCTGGCAGCGCAACAGCGTGGCCATCGTGGTGCGTTTCATCCGTGGCGACATCCCCACGCTCGACTCGCTCAAGCTGCCCGAAAAACTCGCCGACATCATCATGGAAAAGCGTGGTCTGGTACTCGTAGTCGGTGCCACCGGCTCGGGCAAATCGACCACCATGGCCTCGATGATCGACCACCGGAACCGCAACCGGACCGGTCACATCCTGACCATAGAAGACCCGATCGAATACCTCTTCAAGCACCGCAAATCGATCATCAACCAGCGTGAAATCGGCATCGACACGCACGACTGGCACGAAGCACTGCGCAACGCCATGCGCCAGGCGCCCGACTGCATCCTGATCGGCGAAATCCGCGACAAGGACACCATGCAGGCCGCGCTGGCCTATGCGCAAACCGGCCACCTCTGCCTGGCCACCCTGCATGCCAACAACGCCTATCACGCGCTGAACCGCATCGTGAACTTCTTCCCGCTGGAAAACCGCCCGCTGCTCTATCTCGATCTGGCAGTCGCGCTCAAGTGCATCATTTCCCAGCGGCTGGTGCGCCGGCCCGACGGCCTGCGCCTGCCCTCGGTCGAGCTGCTGTTGAACACCCGCCATGTGGCCGAACTGATCGAGCGAGGCGAGATCAGCAGCATCAAGGAAGCCATGGAGCAGACGCTCGCCCCGGGCTCGCAAACCTTCGAGCAAGACCTGTTCCGGCTCTATCGTGAACAAACCATCACGCTTGATGAAGCCCTGGCCCACGCCGATTCGCCCACCAACCTGTCCTGGTTGATCAACAACTCCCAGATCAGCACCGACACCAGCGACCAGCCCCAGCAAAAACGCCAACACAGCGGCATCATAGATTTCGAAAGCACCCAACCGGACGGCGCCTCCTTCAGCGAATTTACCCTGAATCTCGAAGATCGCTGATCGCCCGCTCCGTCACTCAAACCGGATTTCATGACACCACCTGACTCCCCCACCCTCTCGCTGACCCGCGAGCTGATTGCCCGGCGCTCGGTCACGCCAGACGACGCCGGCTGTCTCGATCTCATCGCCTCGCGCCTCGCACCACTCGGCTTCACACTGGAGCGCATCGACCGCAACGGCGTCTGCAATCTGTGGGCGCACCGTGGCAGCAGTGGGCCGGTCCTGTGCTTTGCTGGCCACACCGATGTCGTGCCGACCGGCCCGGTCGAGCGCTGGGCGTCCGATCCATTTGTCCCGACCGAACGCGACGGCTACCTCTACGGCCGCGGCGCCGCTGACATGAAAGCCTCGCTAGCGGCCTTTGTGACCGCCATTGAAAGCTTCGTCGCCACACACCCCGATCACCCCGGTCGCATCGCCTTGTTGCTCACCTCCGACGAAGAAGGCGACGCCACCGACGGCACCATCGCCGTCGTTCAAGCGATGCAGGCACGTGGTGAACGCATCGACTACTGCATCGTCGGTGAACCCACCTCGGTCGAACGCCTCGGCGACATGGTCAAGAATGGCCGTCGCGGCAGCCTGTCGGGCAAGCTGGTGGTCAAGGGCATCCAGGGGCACATTGCCTACCCCCATCTGGCCCGCAACCCGATTCACCAAGCGGTGCCCGCGCTGACCGAACTCGCCGCGACCGAATGGGATGCCGGCAATGAATACTTTCCGCCCACCAGCTGGCAGATATCCAATATCGCTGGTGGCACCGGGGCGAGCAACGTCATTCCGGGCAGCATGGAAGTGCGCTTCAACTTCCGCTTTTCATCCGCCTCTACCGATGGCGACCTCAAGCAGCGCGTGCACGACATTCTCGACAAGCACGGGCTTGAGTACAGCCTCGACTGGAACCTTTCCGGCCAGACTTACCTCACCCCGCGCGGCACCCTGGTGGACGCGGTCACGCGCGCGATCCAGTCCGAATGCGGCGTGGCCGCCGACATATCCACCACCGGCGGCACCTCGGACGGACGCTTCATTGCGCGCATCTGCGATCAAGTGGTCGAATTCGGCCCGGTCAACGCCACCATTCACAAGATCGACGAATGCATCGCCCTCGATGCCATTGATCCGCTCTCTGCGGTCTATGCCCGCTGCCTTGAAAACCTGCTACTGACACCGACCTAATGAGCCACGAAGAACACGATCACGACCACGAAGAACACGAGCACAGCGGCCCTCTGGTCGAGCTGGTCACCCTGCGCGACTGGCTGCGCTACGCCGTCACCCGCTTCAACCGCGCACAGCTTTTTTTCGGCCACGGCACCGACAATGCCTGGGATGAAGCGGTCTACCTGATGCTGCACACCCTGGCCCTGCCGCTCGACCGACTCGAGCCCTTCATGGACGCCTGCATCCCGATCGAGGAGCGCGTAACGCTGCTGGAAGTCATCGACCGGCGCGTCGAGTCACGCATGCCCGCCGCGTATCTCACGGGCGAAGCCTGGCTGGCCGGGTATCGCTTCAAGGTCGATCCGCGCGTTATCGTGCCGCGCTCCTACTTTGCCGCCCTGCTCGCCGACGGCCTGTCGCCGTGGATCGACGACCCCGAGGCCGTCACCCGCGTCGCCGACGTATGCACCGGCTCCGGCTGCCTGGCCATCATGATGGCGCACACCTTCCCGAACGCCGAGGTGGACGCGGTCGACCTGTCAGCCGATGCGCTGGCTGTGGCCACCGACAACGTGACCGACTACGGCCTCGAAAACCAGGTGCATCTGCACCATGGCGACGCGCTCACCCCACTGGCCGGACAGCGCTACGACCTGATCCTCAGCAACCCGCCCTATGTCACCGCCGAAGCGATGGCCGCGCTGCCCGCCGAGTACCGTCACGAGCCCGAAATGGCACTCGCCGCTGGCGACGATGGCCTCGATGTGGTGCGTTCGCTGATCGCACAGGCGCGCACACACCTCAATCCCGGCGGCCTGCTGATGGTCGAGGTCGGCCACAACCGACACCTGGTCGAAGCGGCATTTCCCGATCTTCCGCTGACCTGGCTATCCGACGATCACGCCGAAGACATGATTTTCATGCTGCGCGAGGACGAGCTACCGTGAGCCATCGGGGACCCCTGACCCCTGTCACACCGACCTGACATGACGGTCAGAAGCGACTTTGCCTGGATGTCGCACCCATGAACCCGGGCCGCTTCGCGCCGACGCGCCTGCGGATGGCCCTGATCGGGCTGGTCGTTGCCGTTCAGTGTCTGACGATCCTTGGTGTCGCGCTGGCGAGCTGGCACTGGCTCACCCCCAACGCAACCGGAACACCCACCGACTACGACAGTTATTGGCCACGCATGCTGCTCGTCGGCATCATCGCCCTCGCCCTGTCGGGACTGATCATCGCCCTCGCCACCGAACCACTCATCCGCCGACTTCAACGCCTTCGCGAAGCCGGAAAACGCTTCGCAAAAGGACAACTCAAGGTCCGCATCCAGGACGATGCGCCCGACGAAATCGGTGAGCTTGGCCGCAGTTTTGACCAGATGGCCGAGCAACTCGCCCATCAGTTCAGACGCATGCGCGGCAAGGACGCCCGCCTGTCGTTGGTGATCGAAGGCACTTCGGACGGTATCTGGGACTGGGATCTGCTGGCCAACGAAGTCTATTTCTCGCCCCGTTTCCGCAAATTGCTTGGCTATACCGACGAAGCGGAGTTTCGACGCGGTTTTTTCTTTTCAACCGCCCTGCACCCCGACGACCGGGATCGTGTTCTCTCCGCGCAATACGCCCACCTCGAGGACCGCACTCCATTTGACGAGTCTTATCGTCTGCGTTGCCGGGACGGTAACTACCGCTGGTTCCGTGGTCGCGGACAAGCGCGCTGGAACAAGGAAGGCAAGGCCGACCGCTACGCAGGTTCGATCACCGACATCCAGGCGCAAAAGCAGTCCGAAGCGGCCCGACGTGAGAGCGAAGAGCGCCTTTACTACGCGATCCGGGGCTCATCAGATGGCATCTGGGACTGGAACCTGCGGCTCGACCGCTACTATATGTCGCCCCGTTACAAGCAGTTGCTCGGCTATCGCGACGATGAGCTCCCCAATCAACGCGAAGGCTTTCTGACATTGATTCACCCCGATGATCGGGCGCGAATCGAGACCGCTGTGGCCACGCACTTCAGCACGCGAGAGCCCTACGATGTGCCATGCCGACTCCACCACAAGGACGGCAGCTATCGCTGGTTCCGCCACCGTGGCGAGGCGGTGTGGGATGAAGCGGGTGAGGTCGTACGTTTCGCCGGCGCGAGCAGCGATGTCACCGAGCAGCGCCAGGCGCAGGAGAGTGTTCGTGCGCTGTTGACCGAAAAGCAGGCGATTCTGGACAACGTGCCGGTGGGTATCGTGTTTGTCGAAAACCAGCGCGTCGCCAACGCCAATCAGCGTTTTCTGGAATGGTTCGCGCCACCGGGAGAGTCCGTCTCCGGCGAGTCGCTCTCACAACTCGGGATGCAAAACCTGCGCCTCGACCCCGGTGAGTCGCAAATGACACGTGAAATGCAGCTCGCCCGCCACGACGGCTCCCGGCGCTGGTTTTACGTCACGGGCCGCTTGATCAAGCCCGACGAGCCCGAGGCCGGCGCCCTGTGGATTCTGGCCGATACCACCGACCTGAAGGCCACCAGCGCCGCTTTGCGCGACGCCCATGGACTGTCCGACGCCGTGGTCAAAAGTCTGCCCGGTGTCTTTTTCCTGCTCGAGGCCAGCGGTCGCATCCTCCGCTGGAACCACAACCTCGAGAACGTGACCGGCACGCCCGCCGACCAGATGGAGCATCTCATTATCCGGAGTCTCTTTCATCCGGACGATCGCCTCGTGTTCCAAGGCGCGCTGATGCAGGCGTTGCGCACCGAACATGCCACCATCGAGGCGCGCCTGAGCGGCCCCGAAGAGGGCGGCAGCCCGCATGTATTCACGATCATCCGGGTCGAACTCCAAGGCGTGAGCCACCTGGTCGGCGTGGGTGTGGACATCAGCGAACGACTTGCCGCCGAGCGCGAAGTCCAGGCGCTCAACACCGCGCTCGAGACACGCGTGCGCGAACGCACGGCGGAACTCACGGTCGCCAACCAGGAACTCGAATCATTCAGCTATTCGGTATCCCACGATCTGAGCGCGCCGCTCAGGGGCATTGACGGTTTTTCGCGCATGCTCGAAGAAGACTATCGTCCGCAATTAGACCCGAACGCGCTGGACTATCTTCAGCGCATTCGAAGTGCAACGCACCGCATGCAGCAGCTCATCGACGATCTGCTCAAGCTCTCGCGCGTGACACGCGACGAGATGTACCGGTCCGACTTCAATCTGGCAACACTTGTCCACGACATCGAAACAGAACTTCGTCAGGAACAGCCAGAGCGAATGATCACGCTCACCGTTCCAGATGATCTCCCGGTGCGTGGCGACCGAAACCTGCTTCGGATCGCCATGAGCAATCTTATTCGGAACGCATGGAAGTTCACCAGCCAGAACGCCGCGGCAAGCCTTGAAATCGGTTGCTTGCAGCAAGATGGCGAGACGGTGTATTTTGCCAAGGACAATGGCGCTGGCTTTGATATGCGTTATGCCGGCAAACTGTTTTGTGCTTTTCAGCGCCTGCATCGCGAATCGGATTACCCGGGCACCGGCATTGGACTGGCCACCGTCAGCCGGATTATTCACCGCCACGGAGGCCGCGTCTGGGCCGACGCCCAGGTCGGTCGCGGCGCCACCTTTTTCTTTACTCTCGGCTGATTTCTTTGTCGAGTTCAGGAGTACGCATGGCCACCGAGCGCCCTATTCTTCTTGTCGAGGACAACCCGGACGATGAAGCTCTTACCTTGCGGGCCTTCAGCAAGAACAAGATCCCCAACCCGGTCGTCGTCGCACGCGACGGGGTCGAGGCGCTGGATTATCTCTTTGGCACAGGCAGCCATGAGGGCAAAAAAAACAACCCGGTACCGGCGGTCATTCTGCTGGATCTGAAGTTGCCACGCATCGATGGCCTGGAGGTGTTACGCCGCATTCGCGCCAACGAGGCAACCGCGCTCTTGCCGGTGGTGGTACTCACCACCTCCAAAGAGCAGCAGGACATCACTGAAGCCTATCGGCTCGGCGCCAACAGCTATATTCGCAAGCCCGTCGACTTCGAACGCTTCATTCAGGCGGTGGGTCAGCTCGGAGTGTATTGGCTGTCGCTGAATGAATCCTCAGAGCCGGCCCCAGGCGCAGGCAACTGATCACCCTTCGAGGTCGCCCTCAGGCGACCTCGTCGATCCAGGCCTGCTGGATGCCTTCGAGAATCCGTTCACCACAACGACCCGGATCGTCATCGAACTCGGGTAGCGCAAGCACCCAGTTCATCAGATCGACAAAATTCACTTTGGTCGGGTCCACCTCGGGATGGGCGTCCGACAGCTCAATGGCAATCTCTTCGACTTCGGTCCACTTCATCCGTGCTTGCCCTCGCTGACCATGTTGATGGTGTACTTCGGAATTTCGACCGTCAGCGGCGTGTCACGGACGAGCGCCTGACACGACAGCCGCGATGTAGGCTCCAGCCCCCAGGCGCGATCGAGCAAGTCGTCTTCGAGTTCTTCGGCGCCCTCAAGCGAGCCATAGCCCTCACGCACGATGACGTGACAGGTTGTGCATGCACAACTCTTTTCACAGGCATGCTCAATGGCAATGCCATTGGCAAGCAGGCTGTCACAGATTGACGTGCCCGGACTGGCCTCCAGCACGGCCCCTTCCGGGCACAGCTCCACATGCGGCAATACGACGATCTGCGTCATTTCAAACCTTCAGTTCATTGATTTTGTGGCCGGCCAGCGCCGTCCGAATGCTTTTATCCATGCGTCGCGCGGCAAACGCGTCAGTCTGTCGGCTCAAGCCATCAAGCGCCTTGCGAAGCGCCTTGGCGTCGGTTGCGGTAACCGCCTTGCGAAGCGCCGCCATTGCTGCGTCGATACCTGCACGCTCTTGCGCGTCGAGCAAGACACCATCGGCGAGCAAGGCTTGTTGCACGGCTTCGAGCAAGCGCTCACCTTCCACCTGCAGTTCGCGCACCGCGCGGGCCTTGGCATCTTCACCTGCGTTTTCAAAGCCGGCCTTGAGCATGTCTGCGATCTCGTCGTCGGCCAGCCCATAGGACGGTTTGACCACGACCTGCGCCTCGACGCCCGATGACATCTCACGCGCGGTCACAGCCAGCAAACCATCGGCGTCGACCTGATAGCTCACCCGAATGCGTGCAGCCCCCGCCGTCATGGGCGGTATGCCGCGCAGCTCAAAGCGCGCCAGTGAACGACAGCCCGACACCAGCTCCCGTTCGCCCTGGACCACATGGATGGCCATGGCGGTCTGGCCGTCCTTGAAGGTGGTGAACTCCTGTGCCTTGGCAATCGGAATCGTCGAATTACGCGGTACGATTTTCTCGACCAGCCCGCCCATGGTTTCGATCCCGAGCGACAGCGGAATCACATCGAGGAGCAGCCAGTCATCGTCGGCCGTGCGATTGCCTGCCAGCACATTGGCCTGCATGGCAGCGCCCAGCGCAACCACTTTGTCTGGGTCCAGATTGGTCAGCGGTGACTGGCCGAAAAATTCGCCCACCGCCTGCTGCAGATGCAGCATGCGGGTCGCCCCGCCGACCATCACCACACCCTTGATCTCATCCACCGACAGGTCAGCGTCGCGCAAGGCCTTGCGCACCGGCGCCAGAGTCTTGTTGACCAAGGTGCGGGTTATGTCGACAAAAGTCTCGCGTGTGAGCGTCAGATCGACCTCATCGCCGGTACTCAAGCTCACCCGGACCTGCGCCTCTTCTTCGGTGCTCAAGCGCTCCTTGGCACGGCGGGCCATCGCCTGGAGCCGACGCGCATCGCTGTCCGACACCGGAGCGACGCCCGACTGATCGAGAATCCAGCAGAACACACGGTGGTCGAAGTCATCTCCGCCGAGCGAGGCGTCACCATTGGTGGACATGACCTCGAAGACACCGCGCGAGAGCTTGAGAATTGAAATATCAAAGGTGCCACCGCCCAGATCATAGATGGCGTAAACGCCTTCTGAAGCGTTCTCAAGGCCGTAGGCCACTGCCGCCGCGGTGGGCTCGTTGAGCAGCCGAAGCACGTTCAAACCCGCAAGCCGCGCGGCATCCTTTGTCGCCTGACGCTGGGCGTCGTCAAAATATGCCGGCACGGTAATCACAGCGCCCACAAGCGGGCCGCCCAGGCTCGCTTCGGCGCGCTCACGCAAGTGTTTGAGAATCTCGGCGGAGACTTCAACCGGTGTCTTGACACCGGCGGCCGTGCGGAAACGCAGCATGCCCTCGGTGTCGACAAAGTCATACGGCATCGATTCAATGTGGGTCACGTCCTTGACGCCCCGGCCCATGAATCGTTTGACCGACACCAGCGTATTGCGCGGGTCATCCACCTGAAAAGCCTGAGCACCGCGTCCCACCAGCGTCGCACCTGCGCGCGGGTAATGCACCACAGAGGGCAGCATCGAACGGCCTTCGGCATCATTCAGGCAGACGGAGATTCCGTTGCGCACCGAGGCGACCAGCGAATTTGTGGTGCCCAGATCGATCCCGACCGCAAGGCGATGCTCATGTGGCGCCGTCGTCTCACCGGGTTCTTGCAGTTGTAGCAAAGCCATCAGTCTTCCAGCGCTTCGAGCGCATCGTCGATTTCTACCTGGAGTTTTTCGATGAACATCAGACGGCGTACCGTATCGGCCGCGAGTTCGCCATCGGTCACATCCTCGGCGAGTTGGCCCGACAAATTCTGATGAAGCTCACGCTCATGCAGGTCGAGACGCTGGCGCATGTGTTCGAGGTCGCTCACATCGCCGCCCTCGCGGGCCTCTTCAACGCCCTCGCGCCATTCCATCTGCTCAATCAGGAAGGCTGGAGCCATGGCTGTGTTGGTTTCGATGCCCGCATCGACCCCACGCAACGACAACATATAGCGCGCGCGCAATAGCGGTTTACGCAAGGTCCGATAGGCTTCGTTGACATGCGTCGCCCACTGCATCGAAACGCGCTTTTCAGCGTCCGAGCGGTGGGCGTGGCGGTCAGGGTGCACCTGTGCCTGGCAGTCGCGGTACGCCTGCTCCAGGCGGTCCTTGTCGATATCGAAGCCTTGCGGCAAACCAAACAGCGAGAAATAGTCTTGCTGAAGATCCATAAATCAGACGCCTCAGCAAAAATCAGACATTAAAGCTCTCACCACACCCGCATTCGTCCTTGACGTTGGGGTTCTTGAACTTGAACCCCTCATTGAGCCCTTCGCGCACGAAGTCGAGCTCTGTGCCATCCATATACGGCAAGCTCTTCGGGTCGACCAACACCTGCACCCCGCGACATTCGAAAATGATGTCTTCAGGCGCGGCCTCGTCGGCGAATTCGAGCTTGTACGCCATGCCGGAACAACCCGAGGTTTTGACGCCCAGGCGGATACCGACGCCCTTGCCACGTTTTTCGATGAAGCGCGCTACGTGATCCGCTGCGCGCTCTGACAGAGTGATTGCCATCGACCGACTCCTTATTCGCCTTTTGCTTCCTGGTGCTTGCGATAGTCCGCGACAGCGGCCTTGATCGCATCTTCAGCCAGGATTGAGCAGTGAATTTTAACCGGCGGCAGTGCCAGCTCTTCGGCAATTGCCGTGTTCTTGATGTCCAGCGCCTCATCGAGCGACTTGCCCTTGACCCACTCGGTCACCAGCGAGCTGGACGCAATGGCCGAGCCACAGCCATAGGTCTTGAACTTTGCGTCTTCGATCACGCCCTGACCATTGACCTTGATCTGCAGCTTCATGACGTCGCCACAGGCCGGTGCGCCGACCATGCCCGTGCCCACGCCGGCTTCATCCTTGCCAAAGGCGCCGACGTTGCGCGGATTTTCGTAGTGATCCAGCACTTTTTCGCTATAAGCCATGTTCTATTCTCCTGTCAGCTCAGTGGGCAGCCCACTGCACGGTATTCAGATCCACCCCTTCCTGCACCATCTCCCACAGGGGCGACAGCTCACGCAGTTTGCTGATCTTCCGATGCAACAGGTCAATGGTGAAATCCACTTCTTCTTCTGTGGTGAAACGCCCGATCGAGAAACGGATCGAGCTGTGCGCCAGCTCGTCGTTCCGCCCCAGCGCGCGCAACACGTATGAGGGCTCCAGGCTGGCCGAAGTACAGGCCGAACCGCTCGACACCGCCACGTCCTTAATCGCCATGATCAGCGACTCGCCTTCCACATAGGCAAAGGAAATGTTCAGATTGTGCGGCACGCGGCGCGCCAGGTCGCCGTTTACGTAGGTGGCTTCGATATCGGTCAAGCCGTTCATCAGTTTGTCACGCAGCAGGCCGATACGTTCGTTCTCGGTCGCCATCTCTTCGCGCGCCAAACGGAAGGCCACACCCATGCCGACGATCTGATGCGTGGCCAGCGTGCCCGAACGCATGCCGCGCTCGTGACCTCCGCCGTGCATCTGCGCAATCAGCCGCACCCGCGGCTTGCGACGCACATACAGCGCGCCAATGCCCTTCGGGCCATAGGTTTTGTGCGCCGAAAACGACATCAGATCGACCTTCAGCTTCTGCAGATCGATATCGACCTTGCCGGTCGCCTGCGCCGCATCCACATGAAAGATGATGCCGCGCTCGCGGCAGATCTCACCAATTTCTTCGATGGGCTGAACGACGCCGACTTCGTTATTGACCATCATCACTGACACCACCGTGGTGTCGTTCCGCAAGGCTGCGCGGAACGCATCCAGATTCAACAGACCGTCTTCCTGCACGTCCAGATAAGTCACCTCGAAGCCTTGGCGCTCAAGCTCACGACAGGTATCCAGCACCGCCTTATGCTCGGTCTTGAGCGTGATGATGTGCTTGCCCTTGCTCTGGTAGAACTGGGCCGCGCCCTTGATCGCCAGATTGTCGGACTCGGTCGCGCCGGAGGTCCACACGATTTCTTTCGGGTCGGCATTGACCAGCGCGGCCACGTCGGCACGCGCCAGCTCGACCGCCTTTTCGGCTTCCCAGCCATAGGCATGCGACCGGCTTGCGGGGTTGCCAAAATGCTCGCTCAGATACGGGATCATCGCCTCGACCACACGCGGGTCGATCGGCGTGGTTGCCGAATAATCAAGATAAATCGGGAACTTCAACATTAGCTTTCTCCGTCCGGGCCATCGCAGCCCACTCGTTTTCTGTTCAATCAGCTCGCCATGGCCGTCAGGCCACGCAAGGTGTTCAATTCTTCCGACAAGACACCGACAAAGCGCCTCACCTCGTCCAGCCTTGTCGCCCGGCCCACGCTGACGCGAATCGCACCACGCGCCATGTCAGGCGCCACGCCCATGGCCAGCAAGGTTTTCGACGGCTCCGGATTCGCACTGGAGCACGCTGAGCCGCTCGCACAAGCAAATCCCGCCCGATCCAGCTTGCCGACCAGCGTTTCGCCATCGATACCCGAAAAGGCAAAAAAACTGGTGCCAGCCAAACGCGTCGCGCCCGCCGAAAACACCGTTGCCCCCAGGCTGGCAAGCCCTTGCTCAAGTGCCGCCTTAAGCTGTGCCGACTGCGTAGCGTCAGCCACGCGGCGTGATTCTGCCAGTTCACAGGCCAGACCAAAACCCACAATTGCAGCAAGGTTTTCGGTACCTGAGCGCAATCCACGCTCCTGGCCCCCACCATCGATCAAGGGCGCGAGCTCTACGCGCTTGTCCACGACCAGCGCGCCCACACCGATCGGACCATAAATCTTGTGTGCCGACACGGTCAGCGCGTTCACACCCAAGGCCCGGAAATCGACCGGCACCTTACCGAGCGCTTGCACCGCATCAGTATGGAAGCGAGCGCCGTGACGCCGCGCCATGGCGCCAAAGGACGCAATATCCTGAAGCACACCGGTTTCGTTGTTGGCCAGCATGATCGACACCAATTGCGGCCGCGCCGACAGTTTCTGAGTGAAATCGGCGAGATCAATAACGCCTTGCGCATCGACGCCAATTTCGTCAAACGCCCAACCCTGCTTCACCAATCGACGCGCCGACTCCCGCACACACGGATGCTCGATCGCGCTCACCGCCACACGGCCCGGCTTTAACATGGCCGCGGCGCCCTTGAGAAACAGATTGTTCGCCTCCGAACCGCCGCTGGTAAAAATCACCTCAGTCGGGTGTGCGCCAAGCGCCGCAGCGACTTGCGCACGTGCGGTGTCGATCGCAGCACGGGCGTGGCGACCGTATTCATGACGGCTCGACGCATTGCCAAAACGCTCACCGAGGTAAGGCAACATCGCCTCACGCACCTGCGGATCAAGCGGCGTTGTCGCATTGTGGTCGAGATACACCGGCGCAAACATGGGCTGCAAGCTCAGAGCGACACCGATTCGCTATCGCCCACTCGGGGACGCTTGACCACCACCACCTTCTCATCGCTGCGGTTGGCCGCCTCCCGCGCCTTGTGCGCGTTCACCAGGCACTGCAGGCTGACAGAGTCGAGGTAATCGAACATGCGGCGATTGAGGTTGGTCCACAGGTCGTGGGTCATGCAACGGTGTTCATCGTGACAGTTCTGCTTTCCGCCGCACTGGGTCGCATCCAAAGGCTCATCGACCGCGACAATGATGTTTGCCACCGTCAATTCCGCCATGGGCTTGGCCAGGCAATAGCCGCCGCCGGGGCCACGTACGCTGGACACCAGTTCATGGCGGCGCAATTTGCCAAAGAGCTGCTCAAGATAGGACAGAGAAATGCTCTGTCGCTCTGCAATGCCTGCAAGCGTTACCGGCCCCCCGTCCTGGCGCAGCGCCAAGTCGATCATTGCGGTCACGGCGAACCGGCCTTTGGTCGTCAGTCTCATTGCATTCCCTCGCAGCGCGAATACCTGAATTATCTAGTCGACAATACAGTACCCGACTACTTCGATCAACTATTACCCCCTGCTTAATCGACCATTTTTCCAAGGCGCTCCGCGTCGAAGCCGTCGGCCGATGCATCATCACCGTTCACGGACACCCCTGCGGCCTCAAGCCGCTGGATCATGAGCGCCAGACGCCGATCGGTTTCGACCGCATGATCGAGCAAACCGTGAATCGCCTTGGCCATCGGATCATCCATATCGCGCGTCACGCCATAGGCCGAAAAGCCCATGGCTTCGGCTTTTTGCTCACGCGCGTCGTCCCGCTCACGGTCGATGATCCGTGCCGGGTTGCCGACCGCGGTCGCTCCTTCGGGTACGGGTTTTACCACCACTGCATTGGAACCCACCTTGGCACCATCGCCCACCGTGAAACCACCCAGCACCTGCGCGCCGGCGCCAATCACCACGCCCTTGCCCAGCGTCGGATGCCGTTTGGCACCGCGATACAGCGAGGTTCCGCCCAACGTGACGCCCTGGTAAATGGTGCAATCGTCGCCGAGTTCGGCCGTTTCGCCGATCACTACGCCCATGCCGTGATCAATGAATACACGCCGGCCGATCACCGCGCCCGGATGAATCTCGATGCCGGTCAACCAGCGGCCGATATGACTGATGAAGCGACCAAGCCAATAGAATTTTCGCGTCCATGCGCCGTGTGCCAAACGGTGGAACATCAGGGCATGCACGCCGGGGTAACAGGTCAACACCTCGAGCGCAGAGCGCGACGCAGGGTCTCGACTCATGACACTGTTGATATCTTCCCGCAAGCGACTGAACATGCGCCTCTCCAATGATTCGGCAAACAAAAGCGCTCACCTTTGCGAGCGCCGAAAAAAGCCCGACTATTTTAATCGACTTTACGCTGAAGCGCACTGAGGATGCCGCGCAGGATCCCCACCTCTTCCTTCTCAAGCCTCACCCGACCAAACAGGCGGCGCAGTCGCGGCATCAGCTTCCGCGGATTGGCCGGATCGTGGAACCCGCTGTCGATCATCGCCCGCTCAAGATGGCCGTAAAAGCCTTCGACCTCATCAAAAGCGGCCGACACGCCAGCGCCCACCGGCGCCTCAGGGCGCGCAAGGCACGCCATGCGCATCTCGTAGCACAGGATCTGAACCGCGGCGGCCAGATTGAGCGAGCTGTAGTCAGCATTGGCCGGGATCATCACCGGCAAGTGGCACAAGGCCAGCTCTTCATTGGTCATCCCGCTGGACTCATTACCAAACACCAAGGCCACATCGCCTTGCGCAGCGTAGCGGGTGACCGTGCCGACCGCTTCGCGTGACCACTGCATGGGCAGAGACAGCTCTCGCCGACGCGCCGTCATGGCGGCACTGAACACCGTGCCCGACAAGGCCTCTTCAAGTGTGCCGACGACTTGGGCGCTCTCCAGCACATCGTTGGCGCCCGAGGCGCGTGCGGTGGCAATTTCGCTCGGAAAAACATGCGGGCTGACCAGCACGAGGCGGGACAAACCCATGGTTTTCATGGCACGCGCTGCCCCGCCGATATTGCCGGGATGGCTGGTGCGCGTGAGTACAATACGCACACGGTCAAGCAGACTGGCTTCATTCATACTAGAATTTGTGGTTTTTCAATTTTTGCGAACGGGCACATGCCTGTTCAACGGACTGTAATGCATCCCACCCTCACCATCGCCGTCAAGGCCGCTCGCCGAGCGGGCACGACCATCAACCGCGCCGCCAGTGACATCGATCGTATTCGTGTCGAGACCAAAGCCGCCAACGATTTCGTGACCGAGGTCGATCGCGCCGCCGAAGCGGCCATTATCGAAGTGCTGCTCGACGCCTACCCGGGGCATGGGATCTTAGCAGAAGAATCCGGCCAGACCGCCGGCGATCCCAACAGCGAGTACCAGTGGATCATCGATCCGCTCGATGGCACCACCAACTTCATTCATGGTTTTCCGCAATACGCGATTTCAATCGCCCTGGCGCGCGAAGGCATTGTCGAGCAAGGGGTGGTCTATGACCCTGTGCGCAACGAGTTGTTCACCGCCTCGAAAGGTCGTGGCGCCTATCTGAACGAACGCCGCATCCGCGTCTCGCGCCGCACCAAGCTGGCCGGTGCGCTGCTGGCCACCGGTTTCCCGTTCCGCGAACTCGACAATGTCGACGCCTACCTCGCCATGTTCCGCGAGCTGTGCCAGAAAACAGCCGGCATCCGCCGCCCCGGTGCGGCCTCGCTCGATCTGGCCTATGTCGCCTCCGGCCGTGTCGACGGTTTCTGGGAAATGGGTCTGTCGATCTGGGACATTGCCGCGGGTGCCTTGCTGGTGCAAGAAGCCGGCGGTCTGATCAGCGACCTGACGGGCGAATCGGACTACCTGAAGACCGGCAACGTCGTCGCAGCAAGCCCCAAGGTCTTCGTTCAGATGCTGCCCATCATTCAGGCCCACCGCCCTGTCGGCATGACTGCCTGAGCGTGTCCGCGCCCATGAGCCAGACCGCGCTCCGCTCTCCGGACGGGCACACACCGATGATGCAGCAGTACCTCGCGCTGAAAGCGCAATACCCAGCGCTGCTGCTGTTTTACCGGATGGGCGATTTTTACGAGCTGTTTTTTGAAGACGCCGAGAAGGCCGCCCGGCTACTCGATATCACCCTGACCACGCGAGGCAAGTCGGCCGGTGAGCCGATCAAGATGGCCGGGGTGCCCTACCACGCCGTCGAGCAATACCTGGCGCGCCTGGTCAAGATGGGCGAATCGATCGTCATCGCCGAGCAAGTGGGCGACCCAGCCACCACCAAGGGGCCGATGGAGCGCGCCGTGGCGCGCATCGTCACCCCCGGCACGGTCACCGATGCGGCATTGATGGACGACCGGCGCGATGCGCTGCTGCTGTGCGCCCATGTGCATCGCGGCACGCTCGGCCTGGCGTGGCTCAACCTCGCCAACGGCGATCTGCGCCTGCTCGAATGTGCGCCCGAACAACTACAAACCCAGTTCGAGCGCCTGCGCCCCGCCGAGGTGCTGATCTCCGACGCCCTGCGCCTGCCGCTGATCGAATCGCTCGCCCCGACGCTGCAGAAAATGCCGGACTGGCAATTCGACGGCGCCAACGGCGCGCGTCTGCTCACCGCCCACCTGGGCACCCGCGACCTCTCCGGCTACGGCGCCGACGACCTGCCCGTGGCGCTGGCCGCCGCCGCAGCGCTGTATGAATACGCCAGTGGCACCCAACAGCAAAGCCTGCGCCACGTCACCGGCATTCGGGTCGAGCACGAGTCCGAATACATCCGGCTCGACGCCGCCACCCGCCGCAACCTCGAACTGACCGAAACCCTGCGTGGCGAGGCATCACCGACACTGCTGTCCTGCCTCGACACCTGCGTCACCAGCATGGGTTCGCGCTGGCTGCGCCACGCGATTCACCATCCCCTGCGCGATCGTGCCGCCGTCACCGCCCGCCATGCTGCCGTCGCCGAACTGCTCGGGGATGCGGGCAGCGGGCCTGGCGGCAGCGTGCGCAGCGCACTCAAAGGCGTCGCCGATGTCGAGCGCATCACCGCCCGCATCGCCCTGCGCTCCGCCCGACCCCGCGACTTGTCTGCCCTGCGCGACACGCTCGCACGGCTGCCAACGCTGTGCGCCGCACTCACCGAAATCGAAGCCCCGGTGCTGGCGGCACTGGCCGAACAACTCGCCCCGCCAGCCGCAGCGGCCGACCTGCTGAGCCGCGCCATCACGCCCGAACCCTCGACGGTGCTGCGCGACGGCGGCGTGATTGCCGACGGCTACGATGCAGACCTCGATGAGCTACGCGGTATCCAGAACAACTGCGGCCAGTTTCTGATCGCGATGGAAGTGCGCGAACGCGAGCGCACCGGCATCTCGACACTCAAGGTTGAATACAACCGGGTCCACGGTTTCTACATCGAGATTGGCCGGGTGCATGCTGACAAGGTGCCGGACGACTATCGCCGCCGCCAGACGCTGAAGAACGCCGAGCGCTACATCACGCCCGAACTCAAGGCCTTCGAAGACAAGGCCCTGTCAGCGCAGGACCGCGCCCAGGCGCGCGAAAAAGCGCTGTACGAAACGATTCTCGACAGCCTGGCCGGTGATATCCCTGACCTCCAACGGGTCGCCCGCGCCATCGCCACGCTCGACGCGCTGGCCGCGCTGGCCGAGTCGGCGCGTCGTTACGATTACTGCTGCCCGGTGCTCTCCGACCAGCCCGGCCTGGAGTTGACCGACAGCCGTCACCCCGTCGTCGAGCGCCAGGTGGAGGCCTTCATCGCCAACCGCTGCTCGCTGTCGCCGACGCGTCGCATGCTGATGATCACCGGCCCCAACATGGGCGGTAAGTCGACCTTCATGCGGCAGGTCGCGCTGATCACCCTGATGGCACACATCGGCAGCTTCGTGCCGGCGCAGCATGCGCGCATCGGTCCGATCGACGCCATCTTCACGCGCATTGGCGCCTCCGACGATCTCGCCTCGGGTCGCTCGACCTTCATGGTCGAGATGACCGAAGCCGCCGCCATTCTGCACGGCGCGACCGAGCACAGCCTGGTGCTGATGGACGAAATCGGTCGCGGCACCTCGACCTTCGACGGTCTGGCGCTGGCCTTTGCCATTGCCCGCCAATTGCTCGAAAAGAACCGCAGCCTGACCTTGTTCGCCACCCACTATTTCGAGCTCACCCGCGTCAACGTCGACTACCCGGAATGCGCCAATGTGCACCTGGATGCGGTCGAGCACGGCCACCGCATCGTCTTCATGCATGCGGTCGAAGACGGCCCGGCAAGCCAGAGTTACGGAATCGAAGTGGCCGCGCTGGCCGGCATTCCGCCAGCCGTGGTGCGCGATGCCCGGCGACGCTTGCGCGTGCTGGAGAACCAGTCGGTCGGCAGCAGCAGCCAGCCCGACCTGTTCGCCGCCCTGCCTGCCGACGAGCCCGACACGCCTTCGCACCCGGCCATTGGCGCGCTGTCCATGCTCGACCCGGACGCCATGAGCCCGCGCGAGGCGCTCGAACAACTCTATGCGCTCAAACGCTTGGTCAGCTGAACATGCGCCGAGCGCTTATCGCCCTGATCCTTGCTGCGACCACGTCCATTGGCACAGCCGCCGAATGGCATTTCGCCATCATCGGTGACACGCCCTACACCGATGCCGAGCGCAATTTGCTGCCCGCCATGCTGCAGCAGATCACCGATCGCAGGCCGGCGTTCATCATCCACGCCGGCGACATCAAAAGCGGCAGCCAACGCTGCGACGACGCCATGTATCACGACCGTCACGCGCTCTTCGGCGCGGCAAATGTGCCGCTGCTCTACACCCCCGGCGACAACGAATGGACAGACTGCCATCGCAGCAGCAACGGCGGCTACGATCCGGTCGAGCGACTGAATTTTCTGCGCCATGTTTTCTTTGCCGAACCCCAATCCCTGGGCAAACCAGCGCTGCCGGTGCTACGCCAGAGCGATGCGAGCGACGCCGCGCCCTACCCCGAGAACCTGCGCTGGGAGCACGAAGGCGTCGTCTTCGCCACGCTCAACGTCACTGGTAGCAACAACAACTTCGGCAAGGCCGATACGCCGTCGAAAGAATTTCGCCAACGCCACGCCGCCAACCTCGATTGGATGGCAGCCGCCTTTGCACGCGCAGCACAGATCGACGCACGCCTGGTCGTGCTCACCTTGCAAGGCGACCCCCACTTCAAGGCTTACGCGGCAGGCAAACCCAAACGCGGCTTTGTCGACTTTGTCGATCGACTCCGCGAGCATGTGCTGGCCACCAACCGCCCGGTCATCCTGATCCACGGCGACAGCCACAACCAAAAGATCGACCACCCGCTCAAGGGCCCGGCCGGCCAACCCATCGCACACTTCACCCGCATCGAAACCTACGGCGCGCCCTTCATGGGCTGGGTCGAAGTACGCGTCGCGGACGGCAACAACGAGGCGAAAATCTCCTCTCATCCTTGGGCACCAACCCCGTTTTCACACTAGTCGCATCCGCGTGAAGGCCCGTGCCTTCTGCGCTCGCGACCGCTCCCGGTTTCTGGATTCTGACTCATGGAAAACCCGATCGATATCCGCGAAGAAGCGGGCGTACGCTTTCTCCACTTTGGTACCGAATGGGTGCAAGGCGCCATGCGCTTGCGCAGCCCGCATACCCTGGAACTGCCCTACACCCGCGAAATGATGGCCGGCCTGCTGATGCGCGAAGCACCATGGCCGCGCCGTGTACTGTCGATCGGCCTGGGCGCCGGCTCACTCGCCAAGTTCATTCACCGGCAGCTCCCCGACGCGATGCATACCGTGGTCGAAATCGAGCCGCGCGTGCTGGCCATTGCCCGCCAGTACTTTCGTTTTCCGACCGACGACGATCGCCTGCAAGTGCATCTGGAAGATGGCCTGGTGTTCATGGCGCAGACGGATGAACGCTGGGACCTGATCCTGCTCGACGCCTACGACCACGACGTACGGCAAGGGCCGCTCAACGCGATCGAGTTCTACCGGTGCCTGCGCGACCACCTGACCGACGACGGCCTGCTCTCGGTCAATCTGTTCAACCGCGGGCGCCGATACGAAGGCACCGTAGCGCGCCTCGACTACGCCTTCGACCAACGCTCACTGGCCTTCAACTCGGCTGACCACGGCAACATGATCGCTTTTGGCGCAGCCGGTCACCCGGTCGAACTCGACGCGACCGAGCTGCGCGAACGGGCGATCGCGGTGCACACCGCCACGGGTCTGGACCTGCGGCCCACCGTCAATCGCCTGCTTGGCGCCAAAGCCGATAGCGGTGAATTACTACGACTGTAGCCAACCGCCCGCCGCGCGCAAAGCTCAGTCAGCGCCCGCTGGCGCCTCGCTCGGCAGCCACAGGCAGTTGCCCTTGGTTGCCTTGGCAATATCCGCCAGAACGGCCTCATGCTCGGCCAGCTCGTCCTCGCTGGCACGCAAGACTTTCAGCGGTACACGATCGGCCAGCGAGGCCGCGTGCTCTTCGGTCATTGCCGCTGTCGGCGCCTCATCGAGCCCGATGATCAGGCTCTCCTGCCCCCGCGTCATGGCCAGATAGACTTCGGCCAGCAACTCCGCATCGAGCAAGGCGCCGTGCAACGTGCGCCGGGCGTTGTCTACGTCGAAGCGCTCACACAAGGCGTCGAGCGTCGCTCGCTTGCCCGGATTGAGCTCCTTGGCCATCTTCAGCGTATCGATCACGCCCGCACAGATACCCCCCAGTCGCGGGCGGTCGATCAGCGTCAGCTCGTTATCGAGAAAGCCGACGTCAAAGCTCGCGTTGTGGATGATCAGCTCGCCACCACGTACAAAATCCTCGAACTCCGCCGCTACGTCGCGAAACTTCGGCTTGTCGGCGAGAAATTCGTTGGTGATGCCGTGCACCTCTATGGCGCCGGGGTCGCTATCGCGCTCGGGATTGATATACACATGGTAGTGACGTCCGGTGAGCTTGCGATTCACCAGCTCGACACAGCCGATTTCAATCACCCGGTCGCCACTGCGCCATTCCAGACCCGTCGTTTCCGTATCCAGCACAATCTGTCGCATGTCCGCTTTCCTCAGCTTGCCCGGCCCGCGCGAATCGAATCCACGCCCTGACGCGCCAGCGCATCCGCCCGTTCGTTCTCGACATGCCCGGCATGCCCCTTGACCCACACCCATTCCACCTGATGCGCGCGTTGCACGGCATCGAGCGCGCGCCACAGGTCTTCATTCTTGACCGGCGCCTTGCTGGCCGTCTTCCAGCCGCGCGCCTTCCAGCCGTGAATCCACTCCGAAATACCTTTCTGAACATACTGGCTGTCGGTATGCACCCGCGCTTTCACCGGGCGTTTGAGCGCTTCGAGTGCCCGAATCACAGCCAGCAACTCCATGCGATTATTGGTGGTATTCGGTTCGCCGCCAAACAAGGTCTTTTCTTGTGTACCCCACCGCAGGATCGCCCCCCAACCACCCGGGCCGGGGTTTCCGCTACACGCGCCGTCGGTAAAGATATCAACGTCAATCGTCATTCTGTTTCCTGTGAATTCTTGCCACCCGCTGCCCGGGCGAAGCGACCGGGGCGAGCGATTTGCGACGGGCAGCGCGCGAGCGCCATTTGGGCTGAATCAGACGCATGCTGTGCACCCGCTTGACCGCTTGCAGCAGGTAAACACCACCGCACACCGGCCACCAGCGGTCACCCGCAGCGTCCATGAAATTGAATCGATCGAGCCAGCGTTGCTGGCGCATGGGCGGCGCGTAACAGCCAAAACCACCCGCCCGGGTGTCGAAGCTCAACAGCTGCAGCCAATCCTTGAGACGTCGCACCGACAAATACTGCCCCTGCCACGGAAACGCACCGGCACGCCGCTGTACCAGCCGACGTGCGCCCCACAAGCTGAACGGATTGAATCCGGCCACAATCAGTTGCCCTTCAGGCACAAGAATGCGCTCCACTTCCCGCAACACCTGGTGCGGATGTTCCGCAAACTCCAGCGCGTGAGGCAAGAGCACCAGGTCAACGCTGCCCGACTCAAAAGGAAGCGCATCGGGGCTGGCCAGCGCATCCGCCATTCGGTCCTCCATCGAGACGTCGCACAGCGTTCTCGACGGAATCCGGTTGTTGCGCAGGAAATCAAACTGCGTCAGCCCGATCTGCACCGCGTGGTAGCCGAACAGATCCGCTACCATGGCGTCAAATTGTTTTTCCTCCCACGCGACGACATATCGGCCCATTGGCGTCTGCAGCCAAGCGGCCAGATCGAGTGGCTCGATGGAGCCGGGCGTGGAGGTATCAGGAGGCATCATGAGACAGATTGTTCCCTTACCCGCATTCAAAGATAACTACATTTGGCTGATGCACGACGGCCGAAATGCGCTTGTGGTCGACCCCGGCGAGGCGGCACCAGTGATGGATTTTATCGCGCAACACGATCTGACGCTGGCTGCTGTGCTGATTACCCATCATCACGCGGACCATGTCGGCGGCCTGGCGGCGCTCGCGCCACAATGCCCGGTCTATGGGCCGGCACACGAAGCCATCAGTGGCGTCACCCACGCAGTCCAGGAGCCTGATGAAATCTCGATCCCGGAACTGGCGCTGACGCTGCAGGTACTCGACGTGCCCGGCCACACACGTGGCCATATCGCGTATTACGCCCCCGGCGTGTTGTTCTGCGGCGACACCTTGTTCAGCGCAGGTTGCGGACGCATTTTCGAGGGTACACCGGCGCAACTATTCGATTCGCTCAACAAACTCGCTGCGCTGCCCGATGACACACAGGTGTTCTGTACTCACGAATATACCCTCGCCAATCTCGCGTTCGCGCAAGCGGCGGAACCGGAGAATCAGGCGCGGGATCAGTGGTTGGCCGAGTGCGCCGATCGACGTCGATCGGGCAAGCCGACGCTTCCCAGCAGCATCGCGCGCGAAAAGGCGATCAACCCCTTCCTGCGGCCACTCAGCGAATCCGTTCAGTCCAGCCTGGCGAGCCGGCTTGATCAGCCAGTCGACAACGCGCTGAATGCCTTCACGGCGCTGCGCGAATGGAAAAACACCTTCTAGGGACGGATCAGACTGTCGCAGCGCCTTCGGGCTGGTTCGCAACGGCCACCTGATTACGCCCGGCGCGTTTGGCCAGATAGAGTGCCTTGTCGGCAGCATCGAGCATGCCGGCAATCGTTCCCGCGTTATCAGGTGATGGATAGACCGTCGTAACGCCAACACTGGTGGTTACGTAATCCGACACGGACGATCTATCGTGCGGCAGCTTCAAGGACACCAGCGCATTGCGCATCGCTTCGGCCACTCGCTTGGCGCCCACCACGTTGGTCTCGGGCAGGATCACCACAAATTCTTCACCGCCGAAACGCGCCACCATGTCGGCCGGGCGCTTCAGCTCAGACTGCAAGCATGTAGCCACGGCTTTGAGGCACTCATCGCCCGCCTGATGGCCGTAACGATCGTTGTACTGTTTGAAGAAATCGACGTCGAGCATCAATATCGACAAGGGCAAACGATTACGGCGCGAGCGCTGCCACTCACGCGCAATCGACTCGTCAAAGCAGCGCCGGTTGGCAATGCCCGTCAAGCCATCAACCGAGGTCAATCGTTTTAGTTCGCGATTCGCGTCATCGAGGCGGCGCGTCAGCACCAACAAGGACAAGCGCATCTGCGCCAGGCGTTGCATCGCCCGAACCTTGGCGGCCAGCACGATTTCGGACACCGGTTTCACCAGGTAGTCGTCACCACCGGCTTCGATACCGCGTTCAAGGTCTTTGTCGCTGGTGCGTGCCGTCAGGAAGATGATCGGCGTCCAGTCACCATCTCTTTCAAGGAGTCGAATTCGACGTGCGACCTCAAATCCGTCAAGGCCCGGCATGATGACATCAAGCAGAATCAGATCCGGCCGCGACTGTTTGAATATTTCCAACCCGGCTTCACCGTCACGTGCGTGTACCGACTCCAGTCCTAACTTGGCAAGCTGGGCCGACACAATGGTGGCACTGGTAACGGTATCTTCAATCAGAAGAACTTTCATGGGAAAGACCGGGCGATAGACGGGGCTATTATTGCACCGATCCCTATCACTAAAGGCGCAAAATCGCGACAAAAGCCATCGCTTCTCTCAGTTTGACGCCCTTGCACGCGGGTCTCTAGAATGCGAGGCCCCTTAAGCCCCCGGAACCCGATGACCGGCACTGTCCGTCTCTTCTGTCTCCTGATCCTGCTGTGCCCGCCCGTGGGCGCGCAGACCCTCTCGCCGAGTGCGGCCGGACAAGGGCTATCCATCGCCCAGCCTCAGGTGCTCGACCTCACCGCCGAGGACGAGCCCATTGTTACGGTCGACCTGACGCATCAGGCGGCTGACTTGTGGGATCGAATCCGTCGCGGCTTCGCCATGCCCGACCTGGACAGCGACGAAGTGGCCACACAGCAAATCCGCTATCTGAGCCACCCCAATGCGCTACGCAGCTTGTTCGAGCGCAGCTACCGATACCTCTACCACATTGTCGACGCCCTCGAGCGCCGCGGCCTGCCGACTGAACTGGCACTGTTGCCCATGGTCGAGAGCGGATTCAATCCAATGGCGCTATCGAGCTCGCGCGCTGCCGGTTTGTGGCAGTTCATTCCATCGACCGGTCGCTACTTCAAACTTGATCAAAACGAGTGGGTCGACGAACGACGCGACATCGTCGCCTCCACCGAGGCGGCCCTGGACTACCTCGAACGCATCTATGACATGCACGGAGACTGGCATCTTGCGCTCGCCTCCTACAATTGGGGCGAAGGATCCGTCGCGCGCGCGCGCAAGAAAAACGAGGCAGCCGGTTTGCCGACTGAACTGGCCTATCTCAAGTTGCCCGACGAAACCCGCCGCTACGTCCCCAAGCTGCTGGCATTGAAAAACATCATCGCCCGGCCCGAGCTGTTCAATATCGAATTACCGCATGTGCCGAACCGTTTGTATTTCGAAACGGTGGAAAGCCCGCCCGGCATCGATCTGGCCATGGCGGCCGCCTTCGCGCAACTTCCCCTCGAAGAGCTCGTTGCGCTAAACCCGGCCTTTCGGCGTCCGGTCATTCCGGAAGGCCGGCAACAGTTGATTCTGCCGGCGGATCGGGTTGACCTCTTCCAGTCGAAGCTCGCCGGCGCTGGCCCGCGCTGGCAAACCTATCGCCTCGGCAAATCGGAGAGCATGGAGAGCGTCGCCGGCAAATTCAATCTGACACTGACCGAACTGCTTCAGGTCAACGGGCTGACATCGCCATTCAACCTCAAGTCAGGCACCGTGCTGCTGGTGCCGGCCGGCGCCGACGTGCAGTCCGTCATGCCACTGACCAACCTGATCCCCGACTTGCCTAGCGCCAAAGAAATCAGCACCCAGGCGCCCAAAAAGAACAAATCAAAAAGACGCCGCAGCAAAAAAAGGCGTTAAGCGCGCTCAGTCCAACATGGGGTAATGGCAGCGAACATAGTTGCCTCCCTCAAAAAACGTCTTCTCCGGGTAGTGCGACCGGCACCGATCGCCAGCCTTGGGGCAACGCGGGTGAAAGTGGCACCCGGAAGGCGGATTCAAGGGCGAGGGCAAGGAAATTTCGGCCTGCGGCGCGGTGCCGACCGGATGCCCCGCCGCGCGCGGATCCGACGGTGAGGCGGTAAGCACTGCATCCAGCAAGGTGCGGGTGTAGGGGTGGCGCGGCTGACGCAAGACTTGCTCACGATCGCCCTGCTCCACGATCCGCCCCAGATACATCACCGCGACGTCGTCCGCCAGATAGTCAACCACGGCAATGTTGTGCGTAATGAACAGATACGCCAATTGCTCGCTGCGCTGAACGTCCCTCAGCAAATTAAGAATCTGGGCCTGCACCGAGACATCCAGGGCACTGGTCGGCTCGTCACAGACAATCACCTTGGGCGACACCGCCAAGGCACGCGCCAAGGCGATGCGTTGTCGCTGCCCACCTGAAAAGGCGTGTGGGTATCGGTCGCGCATCTCAGCGTCGAGGCCGACTCTGGCGAGCAGCTCATCTACCCGCCTCGATCGTTCCTGCGCATTGCCAGCCGTCTTCAGCGCCGCCATGCCCTCTTCCAGAATGTCGCCGATACGCATCCGTGGATTCAATGAGGCAAAGGGGTCCTGAAAAACCATCTGAACCTGACGGCGCAGCGTTTGCAACGCGCCGCCACGTCGTCCAACCTGCTCGACACCCGACAACTTCACCGAACCTGCCGTGGGCCGTGCAAGCTGCATCAGCGCCTTGCCTGCGGTGGTCTTGCCGCAACCCGACTCACCAACGAGGGCCAGCGTCTTTCCGGGCGTAAGCGTCAGGCTAATGCCATCGACAGCCTTCACCTGCCCGGTGATGCGCTTCAGAACCCCTTTGCGCACCGGAAAATGGACTTTTAGGTCCGACACCTCCAGCAATGCTTCGGCAGGCGCCAGCGACGCAGCGCGTGCGTCCTCTTGCACAGTGGCCGTGCGCGCGTCTTGCACAGGCAAAAACGGATCATACAAGTGGCAACGTACCTGTCGCCCCTCACGCTCATACCAGCGCGGCGCACGCTCGGCACAATGTGCCATCGCGGAAGGACAGCGCGGTGCGAACCGGCAACCAATGAAGGGCTGATCGAGCCGCGGGACCATGCCGGGCAAGGTCTCAAGCGGACGCAAGCGCCCTGCCGGCGTTGGCAAGGCCGCGAACAACTTTCGGGAGTAAGGATGGAGCGGCGCGCTAAAGAACGCCTCGCGCGCACCGGTTTCGATCAACTCGCCGGCATACATGACCGCCACCGAATGCGCCATGCGCGCCACGACGCCCAAATCATGCGTAATCAGCAGCATGCCCATCTGTCGAGAGGCTTGCAGATCTACCAGCAAATCCAGAACCTGCGACTGCAATGTCACGTCCAGCGCCGTTGTCGGCTCATCGGCGATCAGCAAATCCGGATTTCCGGCGAGCGCCATGGCGATCATGGCGCGTTGCTTCATACCACCGGAGAATTGAAACGGGTACTCGTCCAGCCGCCGCTCCGCATCCGGGATGCCAACCGCGGACAGCAATCGCGCTGCTTCGGCACGTGCGGGCGCGCCACTCAAGCCGCGATGGCGATTGAGCACCTCCTCGATCTGGCGGTACACCGTCATCACCGGATTCAGACTGGTCGATGGCTCTTGGAAGATCATGGCCATGCCGCCGCCACGAACCTGTCGCATACGTGCCTCGGGGAAGGCCAGCACATCGGTACCGTGGTAGCGCACCGCGCCGCCGGCAATCCGCCCACCGGCCGGCAACAATCGCATCAGCGCCAGCGCGGTCATGGATTTTCCGCAGCCCGACTCACCGAGCAAGGCCACCGTCTGACCGGGCGCAATCGACAGATTCAAACCATCGACGGGACGCACGCGCTGCCCGGCATCGATTTCGACACACAGCGCTTCAACGCTCAGCAGTTCGGCATGCTCGGACACAGTCATGAAAAGATCACACAAACCCGTTTGAAATCAGCGCAGGCGTGGCGTCGCCCGCAACACGACGGCCCGCCGGAAAACACGCAGGCCACCACAGGAATCTACTGCGAACGGAACAGAAATCAAAACGGGCCGCAATGACGCGGCCCGTTCGATATGCATTTCAACACCAATCAGTGGTGGTGACCACCCGCCCCATGAACATGGCCGTGCGTAATTTCTTCGGCCGTCGCGGCACGTACTTCAGCAATCGTGATATCGAACAACAGGGCAACACCGGCCAGCGGGTGGTTGCCATCGACCACGACCTTGCCATCGGCGATGTCGGTGATCCGGTAGAGAATCTCGTCTTCGCCATCTTCCGTCACGCGCTCGAAGCTCATGCCCACTTCGATGTTGTCCGGAAACAGGCTGCGATCTTCCATCATCACCATGTTTTCGTCGTACTCGCCAAAGGCGTCGTCAGGCTGAAGCTTCATCTTCAGGTTTTCACCGGTGCTCTTGCCCTGCAGCGCCTCTTCGATCGGCGAAAAGATCCCGTCGTAGCCTCCGTGCAGGTAGACCAGCGGATGCTGACCATCATCGACCACGTTTCCGTCGGGATCGTGGACAGTGTATTTAAGCGTTACGACGGTGTTTTTTGCGATTTGCATTAGCTTTTTCCGGTTCCAGTTCCCTGACAAGAGCGAGCACTTCAGCGACATGGCCGCGGGGCGCGACGTCGTACAGTGCATGCCGAATCTGACCGGTCTTGTCGATAATAAAAGTCGAACGTAACACACCCATTCGTTTCACGCCATCGACCACTTTCTCGCGCCAAACCCCGAACAGCTTGCATGCTTCCGCTTCGGTATCAGCCAGCAGCCGGATCGACAAGCCATGCTCATCGCGAAACTCGGCATGCGTCAGGCAGTCGTCAGGACTGACTCCGACAACGATGCAGTCAAGGCGATTGAAAGCATCCTCATGGTCGCTGAAATCCGCAGCCTGAAGCGTACAGCTGGGCGTGTTGTCACGGGGATAGAAAAACAGAACAACATGGCGGTTTCCGCGAACGGATGCCATGTCGAAGTTTTCCATATCGGCATCCGGCAACGAGAAAAGGGGCGCGTTATCTCCGCTGCGCAACATAGGCTCACCTTCAAGTGCAAACGATACGATCCTGCTTGAGGCGCGAACTGTACTTGTGGTGGAACTATTCGGCAACAGCATTGTGACCCCCTCTATCCATCGATTCAATGTGGCGGTATTGAACGAATAGACCATCCTCCGGCGCGCCTCAAGTATCGATAACAGCGTGGCATCACCCGAAAAATTCCTTTAAGGCTATACGCACGAACGTCTGAAATTCGCAAAGCGCGATACAGCCAGCCCAAGCCTGCAGGTAAAATACATCGATAAAACATTGATTTAAAAGGATCTACACAATCAACTCAAGTGACATATCGCTACGTTTTAGCACCATAAATAATGACAATGGGTTACGCCACACTACAGATTCGCGCGTACAGCCCTTTGGTGAAAAAAGTCACTATCTAAGGTAAACGGCTGACTGAGCGCTTACGATCAATTGCCCGTCACGTATCACCGGTGTGTCTAAAAAACACGCTCCTGCCCGATCAAGATCGGGACGTGACGCTGTGCTTCGATCTGCACATTGACTCAGCACAACGTCACCCCCGCTTGAACTGCCTCAACCAAGGCCGAATCAAGCAAATGGAAAACAGTGAGAGGCCGATCAAAATTGAGAAGGCGAAGGTAAGTCGCATCAGAATGAGATGCGGATCACAAGAAAACAAAAAAGCGGACGCTTGCGCGCCCGCTTTTCATTATTTCTGGCGGAGTGGACGGGACTCGAACCCGCGACCCCCGGCGTGACAGGCCGGTATTCTAACCAACTGAACTACCACTCCACACCTTTCGATGCATTGGCCGGTGCCACCGGCCAAATCAAAGGCTGCCAAACTTCTCTGGCAGCCGTTTGCTACTTGGCGTCCCTACGGGGATTCGAACCCCGGTCGCCGCCGTGAAAGGGCGGTGTCCTAGGCCTCTAGACGATAGGGACCCGTTCTTTGGTGGAGGTAAGCGGGATCGAACCGCTGACCTCTTGCATGCCATGCAAGCGCTCTCCCAGCTGAGCTATACCCCCGAAAGAGCGTGCCATTCTAGCCTGCTTACAACTCCCAATCAAGCAACTTTCGATGCTTGCTCATTGCAGTTGTCGTCTAAACAACCGCAGTAAAACTGGCGGAGTGGACGGGACTCGAACCCGCGACCCCCGGCGTGACAGGCCGGTATTCTAACCAACTGAACTACCACTCCACACCTTTCGATGCATTGGCCGGTGCCACCGGCCAAATCAAAGGCTGCCAAACTTCTCTGGCAGCCGTTTGCTACTTGGCGTCCCTACGGGGATTCGAACCCCGGTCGCCGCCGTGAAAGGGCGGTGTCCTAGGCCTCTAGACGATAGGGACCCGTTCTTTGGTGGAGGTAAGCGGGATCGAACCGCTGACCTCTTGCATGCCATGCAAGCGCTCTCCCAGCTGAGCTATACCCCCGAAAGAGCGCGCATTATAGGGGGCCGTTTAAAAGCTGTAAACCCCTTTTTGACGCGACTTTCAGAAGTCTGGCGAATCGGGCAACACCTTGCCTGGATTCATCAAGCCGCGCGGATCAATCGCATCTTTGATACGCCGCATCAAAGCCAATTCAACCGACGACTTGTAGCGCGCCATTTCCTCGCGCTTGAGCTGACCGATACCGTGCTCCGCGGATATCGAGCCATCAAAGCCGGCAACAATGTCATGCACACAACGATTCACCGCTTCAGTCTGCGCTATCAAGGCAGCGTTTTGCGCGGCGTCGACTGACGACAGGTTGTAGTGCAGGTTTCCATCGCCCATGTGACCAAAGGCCACAATACGCGCACTCGGAAAATCAGCCGCCAAAGCCTGCTCGGCCGCGTCGAGAAACGCCGGAATCGCACTGACGGGCAAGGACACATCATGCTTGATGCTTAAGCCCTCGATCCGCTGGGCCTCGGAAATATTCTCCCGGAGCGCCCACAAGGCCTCGCACTGGGCACCCGAGGCGGCAATCGCCGCATCGCTCACCCAGCCGGCCTCAAACGCATCGGCGGCCAGGGACTCCAGGGCCTCGTCAAGCTTGGTATCAGCGGCGACATCGGAGACTTCGAGCAGAGCCGACCAGGGCGGACTCTGCGCCAGCGGCAAGCGTGCCCCCGGAATATGGCGCAAAACAACGTCCAGCGCGTTCTGGCTGATCAATTCGAACGCCGACACCCGCTCGCCAAGACGGTCTCTCGCCGCCGACAGAAGCGACAGGGCTGCCTTGGGGTCGGTCACTGCCAGCCAGGCGACGGCACGCTGTTTCGGCCGCGGCATCAAGCGCAAGGTGGCGGCGGTAATCACACCCAGCGTGCCCTCTGCGCCGATAAACAGTTGCTTAAGGTCGTATCCGGTATTGTCTTTGAGCAGTGAGCGCAAGCCATTCCAGATTGTGCCGTCCGGCAGCACAAGCTCCAGACCAAGCACTTGCTGACGGGTATTTCCATAGCGAACGACATGCACGCCACCGGCATTGGTGGCAATGTTTCCACCGATCTGGCAACTGCCTTCGGACGCAAGCGACAATGGGAACAAACGATCCACGCCCTCCGCCGCCGCCTGAATCTGCGCCAGCGTGCAACCGGCCTCGACCAGCATTGTATTGTCGACCGGATCAATGGCGCGAATCGCCTTCAATCGATCCAGCGCAAGGACAATGACGTCGTCGCCTTCACGCGGGGTCGCGCCGCCACACAAGCCGGTATTTCCACCCTGGGGGACCACACCGACACCAAGCTCATGGCAAAGGCGCACCACTTTGGCGACCTGCATCGTACCCGCGGGACGCACCACGGCATGTGCGGTGCCATGATAGCGCCCGCGCCAGTCCGTCATGTAGGGCGACTGATCGTCGGCGTTGGTGAGCACATGGGATTGGCCGACGCATTCAGCAAGTCGTGCCAGCAAGGCTTCATGCATCATGCCCGCCTCCTTCGTGGCCCAAGGCGTATCGGATCGCCGGCATCATCCGTGCGACAGCCGCTTCACCTTCGGCAATGGTTTCCTTGGCGCGATGGTAGTCCATCGGCCCTACTTGCCCGACACGTGGCGCAATCAGAACATCCGCCGGCTCACCGGCCAGGCGGCTACGGGCAATTCTGATCTGCATGATATTGATACTGGTATTGAGCACGTCGAGCATCGAGAGCTCGCTCTCTTCGCTATCGTTGCCGTTCAAACCAAACCGATCGAGCAGACGTTCGGCCCAGCTGCGTTCGGCGTTTGGTTCGACCACCGGTTTTTTTCCGTGCGGAAGGCGCCGCCTGGCCCGACCGACAATGTCAGACCCCAAGTCTACGGCGATCACGATATCCGCCCCCATGGCACGGCACAGTGACACCGGAACTGGATTGACCAATCCGCCATCGACCAGTACGCGGTCTTTTTCGACGACGGGGGTAAACAGACCGGGCAAGGCGATGGAGGCACGTACGGCACGCGCCACACTACCGTCCTTCAGCCAGATTTCCCGCCCCGTCTGCAGCTCGGTTGCAACACAGCCGAAGGGCATCTGCAACTCGTCAAAATCAAGTGTCGCGATCTCGCGCTCGAAATAGTCAATGAGCCGATCGCCCTTGATCAGGCCGCCTTTGAGACTGACATCCAGAAGTGAAACCACCGACTGCCATGTCAGCCGCTCGACCCAGGCGGCCAGTTTCTCGAACTCGCCGGTGGCCTCCGCAGCGCCTACAAAAGCACCGATGGAGCAACCACTGATAATGTCAGGGTGAATCCCTTCACGCTTGAGCGCGCGAATCACACCAATATGCGCCCAGCCCCGAGCCGCACCACTGCCGAGCGCCAGCCCCAACCGGGGGCCGTCGCCCAAGCCTTGATGTTGTTCCAGATCATGCATGGCGAGCCCTTTTTGAATCAATGGCGACGCCTGCGGGCTTTAGCTGCGAGCGTCGTCCTGCAACAGATCTGCGTAGAGATCGTGAACGTCACAATCCGTAATGCGCACCTGAACGAAATCGCCAACCTCAAGATGATCGGCTCCCGGAATGTAAACCAAACCGTCGATATCAGGCGCATCGCCAGGCGATCGCGCCACGGCGCCATCCTCATCGACATCGTCAACAAGGACCGTCATCTCGCGGCCGATTTTGGCTTCAAGACGCTGCGTACTGATGTCTTCCTGGAAGGCCATCAGGCGCGCACGACGAGATTCGCGGACAGCCTCCGGCACCGGATCGCCCAACGCATTCGCTGCTGCACCCTCGACCGGAGAATAGGCAAAAGCCCCCACCCGATCCAGCTCGGCCATTTCGAGGAAGCGAAGCAGCTCTTCAAAATCGGCCTCGGTCTCGCCAGGGAAACCGGTAATGAAGGTAGAGCGAATCGTCAAATCCGGACAGATACTGCGCCACTTGCGAACCCGTTCCAGCACATTTTCTGCGCTGGCCGGTCGGCGCATCGCCTTCAGCACCCTGGCACTCGCATGCTGAAACGGCACATCGAGATACGGCAGGATCTTGCCCTCCGCCATCAGCGGAATCAGATCGTCGACACTCGGGTAGGGATAGACATAGTGCATCCGCACCCAGATGCCGAGCTCACCCAAGGCGTTGGCCAGTTCAAGCAGACGCGTCTTGACCGGACGACCACCCCAGAAGCCGGTGCGATATTTCACATCGACACCGTAGGCACTGGTGTCTTGCGAAATCACCAGCAATTCCTTGACGCCAGACTCGGCCAGCTTCTCGGCCTCGCGCAACACGTCGCCAATCGGGCGGCTGACAAGATCACCGCGCATCGATGGAATGATGCAAAAGGTGCACCGGTGATTGCAACCTTCGGAAATTTTCAGGTAAGCGTAATGTCGCGGCGTGAGACGGATACCTTGGGGCGGGACGAGATCCACAAACGGATCGTGCGGCTTCGGCACGTGCGCATGCACTGCCTGCATCACTTCATCCGTTGCATGGGGTCCGGTCACTGCCAAAACCTGGGGGTGCGCATCCAGAATCACATCGGCCTTGGCGCCCAGACAGCCTGTCACGATGACACGACCATTTTCGGCCAGCGCTTCGCCAATGGCATCGAGCGACTCGGCGACCGCGGCATCGATGAATCCGCAGGTATTGACCACAACGAGCTGCGCATCGTCGTAAGTCCCTGAGATATCGTATCCTTCAGCCCTCAACCGGGTCAGGATGTGTTCGGAGTCGACAGTCGCCTTCGGGCAGCCGAGAGAAACAAAGCCCACTTTGGGGGCTGCGGAGTGACTCATCAGGACTCACTCCAAAAAACACAATTCAAGCGCAGATTCACTTCTTGTTGCTACTCGTTTTGCGCGGATCCACAGTAACGTCATGGTTCGACTCTTGCGGATTCTGCGAATAGTTGGGGAACTGAAAGCCGGAGAACAGATTACGCGTCTGGCTTTCCACTTGCTCTTGCATCTGGGTGAGCATTTTTTTGCTCTGCTCCATGTACGCACCCATCATGCTCTGCATCGCCGGGCCCTGAAAATTCAAGAACTGAGCCCATAAGTCCTGGCTGATCGGGCTGTTCTCGCCATAGATCGAACGCGCCTGATCCTGCAGCTTGAGCTGCATGTCGGTAAAAGCCTTGATGTTGTTTTCCAGATACTTCCCCATCATCCCCTGCATGGCATTGCCATAAAAACGGATCATGTGCGACAGCAAATCACTGGTAAACATCGGCGCACCGCCAGCTTCTTCTTCAAGAATGATCTGAAGCAAAATGCCCCGCGTCAGGTCGTCACCGGTCTTTGCATCGATGACTTTGAACTCATCGTTGGCCAACACCAAGTCTTTGACGTCTGACAATGTGATGTAGGAACTGGTACGTGTGTCGTACAAGCGGCGGTTTGGGTATTTTTTGATCAATCGTAGTTGGTCTGGCATTGCATTCGTCTCCACGCGGCGGGTAGTTTGCCCACTCTCACAAGAATTATACCGCGGTGCGCAAAGAAAAACCCCGCCATAGGGCGGGGTTTCGTGTGACCGGTTTCGCAACGCGGCACGATTACGACATGTGCAGACCGCCGTTGATGTTCACCGTCGAGCCAGTGATATAACCAGCCATCTCGGATGCCAGGTAGGCGCACAGGCCGCCGATTTCTTCCGGCTTGCCCAAACGCTTCATCGGCACCGTGTCGGTGATTGCCTGACGCACATCGTCACGAATCGCCATGACCATGTCGGTTGCGATATAACCCGGGGCAATCGCATTGACCGTCACACCCTTGGTGGCGAGCTCCTGAGCCAGTGCTTTGGTAAAGCCAAGCACGCCGGCCTTGGCCGTCGAGTAGTTGGTTTGACCCGCCTGCCCCTTGACGCCATTGACCGACGAAATATTGATGATGCGACCCCAGCCACGCTCAGCCATTTTCGGCGAGATATGATGCGTCACATTGAACAGGCTGTTCAAGTTGGTGTTGATAACCGCCTGCCACTGACCGGTTTCCATCTTGGGGAAGAACTTGTCACGCGTGATGCCAGCGTTGTTGACCAGCACATCAACGGCGCCAATATCGCTCTCGATCTTGTCGATCATCACTTTGCATGAGTCGTAATCGGAGACATCACCCTCGGCCACCAGGAACTCAAACCCCTGAGCTTTCTGGCCGTCAAGCCATGCATCTTTTTCCGAATAACCCGGCAGACAGTTTGCCACGACGGTCATGCCTTCTTTGGCAAAAGCCTGGCAGATCGCCGTTCCGAGCCCACCCATTGCACCGGTAACCAACGCAATTTTCTTGGTCATAATCAACCCCTATTTATGTGTCTATGTCTTGGGCAATCGCACCGTTACCGCACGCAACCGCCTCAGTCGATTGCGCAACGCACGACATGCCTTGAGCCGATTATAAGCACAAAACGAAAAAAAATATTGCAATGCACCATAATTCCACAAAAAGAAGGCGCACCGAGGTGCGCCTTCTTTCACCGCTGACCGAAAACGGTCAGAACATGTGCTGCCCACCGTTGATCGAAATGTTGGCACCGGTCACAAACGCCGCCTCTTCCGAGGACAGGTAAGCCACCAAGCCGGCGATCTCTTCCGGCTTGCCCAGACGGCTGACCGGAATCTGCGGAAGAATCTTGGAGTCAAGAATCTCCTGCGGGATGGCCATCACCATCTTGGTACCGATGTATCCCGGGGAGATCGTATTCACGGTCACACCATTGCGCGCAACTTCAAGCGCCAAGGCCTTGGTAAAACCGTGCATACCGGCTTTAGCGGCCGCATAGTTGGTTTGACCAAAAGCGCCTTTCTGGCCGTTCACCGAGGACACGTTGATCACACGCCCCCACTTGCGCTCAACCATGCCATCAATGACCTGCTTGGTCATGTTGAACACGCTATCGAGGTTGGTGCTAATCACCGCATCCCAATCCGCTTTACCCATCTTCTTGAAGGTCATGTCGCGCGTGATACCCGCGTTGTTGACCAATACGTCGATCGGGCCGACTTCCGCCGTCACGCGAGCAACACATTCTTTGGCAGAGTCGAAGTCAGCAACGTCGCACGGCACGGCGCGGAAGCCATAACCCATGCCATTCATCGACTGCAGCCAATCCGCCGCCTTGTCGTTGCCCGGCGAGTGCGTGGTCACCACGCGATAGCCAAGTGCTGCAAGTTTGATGCAGACGGCCTCACCGAGACCACCCATACCACCTGTTACCAGTGCAATACGCGCCATATCTCTCTCCTCTCCCTTCGTTATCCAGGGGCTTTTGATGTCCCCGGCAGTGCCCCTCTACCGCTGCCGGGTGGGAAATCGTACCGAACCAGCGATCAGGACTTTTCTTTCACATAGCGTCCAGGTGCGGGCTCAATCGTTTCGTACTTGGTACTGCCCAAACGTCCGCGCGCAGCAATCGACTTGCCACCGCGCTTCTTGAGCCATTCAATCCAGTGCAACCACCAGCTTCCGGGCTGCTCCTGCGCAGCCTCCAGCCACTCTTCCGCGGCGGCCGACTGCGACTCGCTCGTCCAGTAACTGCGGCGATTCTTGCTCGCCGGGTTAATCGCGCCTGCAATGTGTCCACTGGCGCCAAGAACAAAGGTTGTCTCTCCGCCCAACAGCTTACGCACCAGATAAGCGCTTTCCCACGGAACGATGTGGTCCTCCCGCGCGGCAAGCAGGTAGGAAGGCACATCGACCTTCCCGAGATCCACCTTGACGCCAAGCATCTTGAGACGCCCCGGCACCCGCAGATTGTTTTCAAGGTACATATTGCGCAGGTACCACGCCAGGAAAGGTCCGGGCAGGTTGGTGCTATCCGAGTTCCAGTAAAGCAGATCAAAGGCCGCCGGCTTGTCACCTTTGAGGTAGTTGCCGACGACATACTGCCACACCAGGTCATTGGCCCGAAGCGCGGAAAAGACGTTCGCCAACTCCTGCCCCGGCAAGAGCCCGCCCTTGCCGATCGTAGCTTCACGTGCGGCCACCGAAGTTTCGTCGATCAAGCAGCCCAGTTCGCCTGAGTCCGCGAAGTCCAGCAGAGTCGTCATCAGCGTGAGGCTTTCGACCGGGTCTTCGCCTCGCCCTTTTGCCACGGCGAGTGCCGAGGTCAACAAGGTGCCACCAACGCAGAAACCAAGCGCATTTGGTTTCTTGACGCCGGTAATCTCACGAACAACTTCCAGCGCAGCCAAAGGTCCGTACTCGAGGTAGTTGTCCCAGGTCGCCTTGGAAAGATCCTCTTTCGGGTTCTTCCACGACACCAGAAACACCGTAAAGCCCTGCTCGACAACAAAGCGCACAAGCGAATTGTTAGCCTGCAAATCCATGATGTAAAACTTGTTGATACACGGCGGCACGATCAGCAAGGGCGTCGCAGCGACCTTGTCGGTCAATGGCGAATACTGAATGAGTTGCATGAACGCGTTTTCGAAGACCACCGCACCCGGCGTCGTCGCCAGGTTCTGCCCGACCTCGAACGCACCGTCATCGGTCATCGAGATACGACCCTTTTCCATGTCGGCCAGCAGATTCTGAATACCCGTGGAGATGCTTTCGCCCTTGGTTTCAAGCGCTTTCTTGATGAACTCGGGGTTGGTTGCTGCGAAATTGCTCGGTGCCAGCGCATCGACGTACTGTCGGGTGAGGAACTGCATACGTGCTTTGGCGCGGCCGTCCGCCATGGGGAGGGTCTCGGCAACCTGGGTCAGATAGTTCGCATTCAGCAGGTAGGCTTGACGCAAGTAGTCGTACATCGGACTTTCCTGCCACGCCTCGGATGAGAATCGGCGATCACCTCGCTGCGCAGCCACTAGCGGCTCAGCGGTGCTTCCGGGCTGGCGCTGCAACATATGCGACCAAAGCTCGGCATGACGCTTGGCAAAATCCTGCTGCAAAGCGGACAAAGCCTCGGTCTCGGGAACGGGGATCGCCCCACCCGTTTTCTGCATCGTCTCGCTGTGCTTGCCAACGACTTCGAAGAACTGTTTTGCAAACTGCTCGCCAAACTGGAACATCTCGGTCACGTTGGGGAACGTGGGCGTCTTACGATCGGTCATTCTTACTCCCTGGGGCCATTCGTTGCGCCGCTACAGTCGGTCGCACGAAGGACGTTACAATCTTGCGATGTACATCATCGCTATCGCCTGGCTCTATGTGGCCCTTATGGCAGCTATCTCCGACACCACCGTGGTCGGTGGCGTGCTGACCTTTGTGTTCATGGGCGCACTGCCAATGAGCCTTTTCTTGTGGCTGTTCGGCACGCCGGCACGCCGTCGTAAACTACGCGAAAAAAGCGACCACATCGACTCCGAAACACGGCAAAACGAGTCCAACGGGGATCAATAATACCCGTGCCAAACAATCACGCAATCGCTCCGATGCATTCCGTGGCACTTCCCCGTCACTTCAACCCCCCAAAAAACCGGCGGCAGACAAGTGGGGCAAAAGCATAAACGGCCACGCCTACCACGGCATTCTTATCAAGCCGAAAGCCACACCATCGCGGCCATCCGGCCTGTTTGACCATCACGCCGATACGAAAAAAAACGTTGCGAGTCGGCCAATGTACACAGCGTTCCGCCATAGACCTGCCGCACACCGCACGCCGCGAGTCGTCTGCGCGCCAACGTATATAGGTCGGCCAGCCATTTCCCATCGGTGTTTGCCGGCTTGAAGGCCACACCGGCGTCCGCATCGTTCTCCACAAAGGCGCGACGAACCTCGTCGCCCACTTCAAATGCGTCCGGACCAATGGCGACCCCCAGCCAGGCAATGACTTCATTGGGAGGCACGTCCATCCTGGCCAACGTCGACTCGAGAACACCCGCCAGCAGGCCGCGCCATCCCGCATGCGCAGCAGCAACAACCGTTCCACCGAGATCACAGAAAATCACAGGCAAACAATCGGCCGTCATGACCGCACACACCACTTCTGGTTCGCGTGTAACCGACGCATCGGCGGTCGTGCCCGGCGGAACTCGATCGGCCGTCACACACTGAACGCCATGTACCTGGCTCAACCAAATCGGTGCAGAAGGAAGCAGGTGCGTAATCTCGCGACGATTCTGGGCGACCACCAACGGGTCGTCACCCACGTGATTACCCAGATTCAAGCTTGAAAAACAGCCCGCGCTCACCCCTCCGGCCCGCGTTGTCATCAACGCCTTCACGCGCGGCGGGGCGGGCCATTCCGGGATCAATAGATCGGCCGAATTCATACCGCTGCTTCCGCAACGATGCGGATGAGTTGCTGCATGTCGTCGGGCATGGGTGCGGTCCACATCATGGACTCGCCGGAGCCCGGATGAATCAGACCCAATTGAAAAGCATGCAGCGCCTGCCGGGGAAAAGCCTGCAAGGCGGCATTGAGGCATCGTCGCTTGCCATACACTGGATCACCCACCAGCGGGTGGCCGACATGCGTCATATGGACTCGAATCTGGTGCGTCCGCCCGGTTTCGAGTTGGCAGCGTACGAGTGTGCACTCGTCAAAACGACGCTCAACCGAATAATGCGTTACCGCCTCTCGCCCCTTGCCCACCACCGCCATGCGGGTACGCTGGCTGGGGTGCCGACCAATCGGCGCATCCACGGTACCACCCGTAGAAAGCTGTCCATGCGCCAAAGCCAGATACTCACGGCGGACTGAGCGCGCCTGCAACTGGCGCACAAGATCGGTCTGTGCGGGAAGCGTTTTCGCCACCACCAACAGACCACTGGTGTCTTTATCGAGTCGATGAACAATACCGGCGCGAGGCACGCGCGACAGTTCCGGGCAATGAAACAGCAAAGCGTTCAGCATGGTGCCCTGCCAGTTGCCACTACCGGGGTGAACCACGAGACCGGCCGGCTTGTTGAGGACGATCAGTGCATCGTCTTCAAAGACAACAGTCAGATCAATGGCCTCGGCCGCGTCGGCAACGGCCTCGGGCGGCGGCGGAACGTCGATCACCAGCATTTCGCTGCCCCGCACACGGAACTTGGGTGGCACCTGGCGGTCATCGACCAGCACGCGCCCCTCCTTCACCCATGTCTGCAGCCGATTGCGCGATTGCTCGGGCAAAAGCTGCGCCAACACCTGGTCGATACGCATGCCCGCGCATGCGTCAGGCACAATGAGTGGCAGATCCGAATCATCTTCGGGGTCTGCGCTATAATCCGCGCGATTAATCACAAGAGACAAGAGCGTTTTCGATGGCCAATAAGATCCTTCGCAGTTTAGCGGTAATCGGCGCCCTGTTGCTGGCCGGATGCAGCGCAACACCCGACGAATACGACGAGACCGCGGGCTGGAACGCGCAGCGGCTCTACTCGGAAGCCAAGGAATCGATGTCGGACGGCAGTTACGACCGCGCGATTCAGATGTTCGAAAAACTCGAAGCACGCTATCCGTATGGGCGTTATGCCCAGCAGTCGCAGCTCGAAGTTGCCTACGCCTATTACAAGTCCGATGAACCCGCCTCGGCCCTGGCCGCTTGCGATCGCTTCATCAAGCTGCACCCGAACCACCCCAATGTCGATTACGCCTACTATTTGAAAGGGCTGGTCAACTTCAACGAAGACCTCGGCCTGCTCGGCAGTCTGGCCAATCAGGATCTGAGCGAACGCGATCCGCGCGCCTCGCAGGAGGCCTTCGACACCTTCCGCGAGCTGGTCAAACGCTTCCCGGAAAGCCGCTACGCCAACGATTCGCGCCAGCGCATGCAGTACCTGGTCAACGCGCTCGGCTGGCACGAAGTCCACGTCGCACGCTACTACCTGAAGCGTGGCGCCTATCTGGCCTCGGCCAATCGCGCCCAGGCGGCGCTCACGACCTACCCCGAAACGCCGGCCACGGAAGAAGCGCTGTATATCCTGACGCAGGCCTACGACAAGCTCGGCATGACCAAGCTGCGCGACGACGCGGCACGGGTGCTGAACACCAACTTCCCGCAGAGCATCTATCTGAGCGGCGGCCCCGAGAGCGACAAGCCCTGGTGGCAGTTGTGGTGAAAGCCGCTCGCCATGGATGACGCTGTCCGGGCAGCCATGGCGAAATGGCCGGACGTTCCGGCCGTGTTCGGATGGTTGTCGCTGGACGCACGCGGCCTGTGGCGCATTGCCGACACCCTGGTAGAACATACCGGGCTGGCACGCTTCATCGGCCGCAACTATCTTGCCGACACCGAGGGCCGCTGGTATTTCCAGAACGGTCCGCAACAGGTTTTCGTGTCGCTGGCCTACACCCCCTGGGTGTATCGCCTCGATACGAATGGCGAGTTAACGACACACACCGGCGAGCGCATTGCCGAACCCACCGCGGCCTGGCTGGATGAAGAAGGCAGCCTCTTGATCAGCGACTCGTCGGATCAGATTGGCCTGCTGCACGATGCGGACCTGGCCCTCATGATTGAGCGCCTCCGCAACATCGGCGGCGAGGCCATTGACCCCGAAAGCCTGCTCGACGCCGATCGCTGGCCGACCGACGCAGGCCTTGCCCTCGCGAGCGGATGGATCCCACTGGCACCCATCCGCCGAGGCGAGGTGGCCGCCCGCTTCGGCTTCACACCGGAGCCGACGGCCAGCGACGATCACTGTCGCCCGTAGGTATCCTCAAAACGGACGATGTCGTCCTCGCCCAAATAGCTGCCTGACTGCACCTCGATCATCTCGAGCGGCAGACGCCCGGGGTTTTCCAGGCGATGCGTAGTCCCCAAGGGGATATACGTCGACTGATTTTCGCTGAGCAGAAATATCTCATCCCCCCGCGTCACCCGCGCAGTGCCGCTCACCACAATCCAGTGCTCAGCCCGGTGGTGATGCATCTGCAGGCTCAAGGACGCACCGGGATTGACCACAATGCGCTTGACCTGAAAACGCTCGCCGCTATCGATTGAATCGTAGTAGCCCCAGGGACGGTGAATTTTGCGGTGAGCCGACGCCTGCGGTCGGTTCTCGGCCTTGAGCCGCGCGACAATTTTCTTGACGTCCTGCGTACGCGCCTTGTTCAGCACCATCACGGCATCCGGCGTTTCAACCACAACCAGGTCACGTACACCAACGCACGCCACCATGCGATCGGTCGCGATGGCGAGGGTGCCCTCGGCATCTTCGAACAGCACATCGCCCTGCCCCGAATTGCCGTGCGCATCCTTGTCGGCGATTTGCCACAAGGCATCCCAGGCGCCCAAGTCGGACCAGGCCGCGACCAGTGGAACGACCACCCCCTGAATCCCCAGATCAGAGCGCGCTGCCAGATGCTCCATCACGGCGTAGTCGATCGAATCCGACGGGCAAGCAGCAAACGCCGCCGCATCTACCCGGATGAAATCCGCGTCACGGCGGCACGCCGCCATCGACTGCTCGCAGGCCGACAGAATCGCCGGCTGAAGCGCGGCCATCGCCCGCAACCAAACACTCGCCTTCACCAGAAAGATCCCGCTGTTCCACAGATAGTCGCCACTGGCTACATAGCGCTCGGCCGTTGGCATGTCGGGCTTCTCGACAAACTCTGCGATCGCCCGCACACCCTCGGCCGCATCGGCCCCGCAACGAATATAGCCGTAACCGGTTTCGGCGCGCTCGGGCACGATGCCAAAAGTGACCATGGCGCCTTTGGCCGCCATGCGGGCGCCGACTAACACTGCCTGCTGATAAGCACTGCGGTCGCCGATGACATGGTCAGCCGGCATCACCAGCAACAAAGGGTCGCTGCCATCGCTGATGGCCGACAAAGCCGCCAGCGTCAGCGCCGGCGCGGTGTTGCGCCCGACGGGCTCAAGGATGATCCGGTCGCTGGACTTGCCAATGGCGCGCAGCTGCTCGGCCGTCATGAAACGGTAGTCTTCGTTGCACACCACGATCGGGCAATCGGCTACCGAGCATTCACTGGTCAAGCCATCGAGCCGCAAAGCGGTGGCTTGAAGCATGGTCTCTTCACCAGCGAGCGCCAGAAGCTGCTTGGGATATTGTTCCCGCGACAAAGGCCAGAGCCGGGTACCGGATCCGCCAGACAGGATGACAGGCTGTAACTGCATCAATCACTCCACGATACGGCCGCACACGCGTGCAGCGTCAAATATGGCGTGATGATAACGGATTGCGAACAATCCTTTTGTGACACAGGCATCGCCCGGCGTTGCGCCGGGCGAATTCAAGCTACTTAGTAGGTGAAGAAGCCCTTGCCGGTCTTGCGACCAAGATAGCCGGCCTCGACCATTTCGACCAGCAACGGCGCAGGACGGTACTTCGGATCCTTGAAGCCTTCAAACAAGACCTGCATTACCGCCAGTTGCACGTCCAACCCGATCAGGTCGCACAACGCGAGCGGACCGATGGGATGGTTTGCGCCGAGCTTCATGGCGGTGTCGATGTCCTCGGCCGACGCCAAGCCCTCTTGCAGGGTAAAGATCGCTTCGTTGATCATCGGGCACAGCATCCGATTGACCACGAATCCGGCGCTGTTGCGCACCTGCACCGGCGTCTTGCCGACCTTGGCCACGGCGGCCTCGGTGAGCGCGTAGGTGGCGTCGCTGGTCTGCAGGCCACGGATCAGCTCAACCAGCGCCATCATCGGCACAGGGTTGAAGAAGTGCATGCCGATCACTTGCGCCGGGCGACCAGTCGCCGCGGCCAGCTTGGTGATCGAGATGGACGAGGTATTTGACGCAAGCACGGCATCGGCGCGGGCGATTTGGTCGAGTTGGCCGAACAGCTTGAGCTTGATGTCGAGGTTTTCAGTGGCGGCCTCAACAATCAGGTCACAATCCGACAAGGCCGACAGATCGGTGGAGGTTTCGAGCAGCGCCAGCGCTGCCTGCTTGGCCTCGGCGGTCATTTTCTCTTTCTTGATCAGGCGATCGAGGCTCCCCGATATCGTCGCAACGGCTTTGTCCAATGCGGCCTGGGCAATGTCGGTCATCACGACGCTGACACCGGCAACGGCGAAAGCCTGGGCAATTCCGTTCCCCATGGTGCCCGAACCCACCACGCCGATTCTCTTGATATCCATGCTCTTCTCCACAAAAAGATGCTGTCTGAACGCAGCGCATCCATACCGCTGCGTATGGCGAAACTCTACCCCAGTTCGTCGCATCTGCCAAACACAGAACTGGCCCGGTCAAGTCACCGGGCCAACGTCGCGTCCGCCGGACAAAGCTTGCCGGGTCCTTACTACCTACCTTGCGCACACTGCCACAAACACACTGCCAAAGGTCTCGCCATGCTCGAGCTGATCCCCCTGCTGAGCTTCGTCCTCATCGCCTCAATCACACCGGGGCCCAACAACATCATGCTCGCCACCGCCGGCGCGAGCGCGGGTTTTCGTGCCACAGTCCCGCATATGCTCGGGATCAGCATCGGACTGGCGGTCCAGATCGCGCTGGTCGGCGCCGGCATTGCCACGCTGATCCACCAGTATCCGACCATCACCGTGGTGATGCGCGTACTGGCGGTCGGCTATCTGCTCTGGCTCGCGCTGCGCTTGCTGCGGCCGCAACCTGGTCTGGCGAAAAGTGCCGCTGGCCAACCGCCGAGCTTCGCTGGTGCAGCCCTGTTCCAGTGGGTGAACCCGAAAGCCTGGATGATGGCGCTGACCATCAATGCCGCCTTTCTGCCAACCAACCTCACGCCCGAAGCGGCCATTGCACAAGTGGCGCTGGTGTCGGCCATCGCCAACCTGCCATGCATCGCGTGCTGGGCAATCGCCGGATCCTCCATCCGCCACCACCTGGCGGATCCGGTCCGCCGTCGCAGCTTTGACAGCGTCATGGGCCTCGCACTCGCCGGCACGGCCCTGTGGCTCGCCATCAGTCAATAGCCCGCCAACAGCCTTATTGGAAGCACTCTAGGGGCGAGGTCGGCATAAAATAGCGGTGCTGACCGTGGTAAGCTTGACCGCACTCGCTTTTTACCCCCCATCTGGCCCAAAAAATAAACAGAATGCCGAATAACGGCTCCTCCGATAACGCTTCGGGCGGAAAATTCCGCGCCTTGACCCAATTCACGCGTAAAGGTTTTCGTTTTGCCTTGCCCTGGCTGTCGTTCGGCCGCTGGCAAAACCGGATCCTGTTCGTTGGTATCGCACTACTTGCCGGCCTGGCCGCCATTGTGTTTGCCATCGGCGCCGACCTTGCCATCGAAATTCACCGCGAGGTCGTCCATCTGGCCTGGTGGGCCAGTCTGATCATCGCGCCCGCCGGCTTTGCACTGATCATCTGGCTCACCCGACGCTTCTTCCCGGGCTGCGAAGGCAGCGGCATCCCGCAGGCCATTGCCGCGTCGCTGACCGAAGACAGCGCCATCCGCAAGCGTCTGCTGTCGCCGCGAATCATCTTCGGCAAAATTTCACTCACCCTGATCGGTCTCCTCTCCGGCGCCTCCATCGGACGTGAAGGCCCGTCCGTGCAAGTGGGTGCGTCGATTCTCAACCTGATCAGCGGCAAACGTAAAAACGGCCGGATCGCCCCCACCAAAGATCTGATCGTCGCGGGCGGCGGCGCTGGCGTGGCATCGGCATTCAACACGCCGCTGGGCGGCATCATGTTCGCCATCGAAGAACTGTCACGCTACCGTGCCTTTCGCGCCAACAGCACCACGCTGGTGGCCGTGATCTTTGCCGGTCTGATGTCACTGGCCACGCTGGGCAACTACACCTACTTCGGCCGCACACCGGCCGCCGTCGGATGGCCCGAGGGGCTCTGGCCGGTCCTCCTGTGTGGGGTGCTTGGTGGTCTGGCCGGCGGCATTTCCACGCGTCTGTTGATTGCCTCCTCGCGCGCGCTGCCAGGCCGCATCGGTTTGTTCAAACACGACCGCCCAGTCGCTTTTGCCGCAGCCTGCGGTCTGGCTACCGCGATCATTGGCTTATCCACCGGCGGCATGACCTGGGGCACCGGCTATGCCGAATCAAAAGCGGCGCTCGAAGGCACAACCGGCCTGCCGATCTACTTCATGTTCGCCAAAGCGGCAGTGATCTGGATCGCGTTTATCAGCGGCATTCCCGGCGGCATTTTTGCCCCGGCACTGGCCATCGGCGCCGGTCTCGGTGCCAACGTCGCCCTGATGCTCGGCATTGACCACAACCCGGCCATTCTGGTGCTGGGCACTGTAGCCTTTCTGGCCGGCATTACCCAGTCGCCGATCACCTCTTTTGTCATCGTCATGGAAATGACGGCGAACCACCAGATGTTGCTGCCTCTCATGAGCGCGGCCGTGGTTGCCCAGGGTTTCTCGCGTTCGGTCGCGCCTGTGCCGCTCTACGATGCGCTGGCGATTGACATCCTCAAGCGCCTGACGCATGAGGAGAAAGAGCGCAAAGCCGCCGCGGGTGAAAGTCCGACTGAACCGGAAACCGTCACCGCAGAACACGACCCACCTCATCCAACACCGACCGACGCAACGCCCCCGGCTGACGACGCACCGCCCTCGGCTGATGACGCACCGCCCTCGGCTGACGACGCAACCGCACCACCTGAGTCGCCCAAACCGGCAGGCTGAGCGTTCAGCGCGCCGGCAATGCCCGGCGCCGGTGCCGACGGCGCCCGATCGCGCCAAGCACTCCCAGCCCCCCTAGCATCAGCGCATAGGTTTCGGGCTCCGGCACCGGCATGGCAATTGTCAGCAACAACGGGTCGTGGTCCGAAATCTGGTTGGCAAATTCCGCATTGGCATGGACGATGTCGTAGTTCAACGAGCCGTTGGCCAGCAACGCGGCCGACACGAACATGTGATCGAGCGCCTGCGCGTTGCCCTCATAGATATAGGTATAGCGCTCGCCCTCCGGCAAGATGTCGGTCAGATTGATCAGCCCGGCGCTCGTCAGCGGCGCCAGCGTATCGGCAAACTGGAAGTCGTTCAGATCGCCCAGCACGATCAACTTTGCACCGGCATCGGCCGCCAGCAGGTCACCCACGAAATTTGCCACCGCCTGCGCCTGGGCGGTGCGCGCCGCTTCACTGCCGCGCTCCGGCGCCTGATCCGGTCCAAACAGCGGTTCGTCGCCGCCCTTTGAGCTGAAGTGGTTGTTCACCAGCACAAAGTTTTCGCCATTGATCCGGAACTGCGCGGCCAGCGGTTTGCGACTGTCGACAAAGGCCGGATTATTCGGGTCGACACGGCCGGCGTCGAGGCTCAGCGTCCCGTCGGGCAGCACGCCGACGGCCTCGGTGGCACCACCCACCGCGCCGGCGAAGCTGACCACGCTTTTGTCGTACAGGTACGCATTGCGGATGTTGCCACCCGGCTGGCCGCCATCGGCCTTGTTGACCGGGTCGATCACCACATAGCCGTAGTCGCGACCACCAGCATCGCGAACAGCCTGGGTGAGGCGTTCCAGCGACGTGTCCGACGCGGTAGTGCCATTGTCCGTCGCGCCGTTGTTGTCCTGCACCTCCTGCAAGGCGATGAGTTGCGGCGAACCGAGGTTGCCGATGATCTGTCCGGCGATGCTGTCGAATCGCGACTGCGCCGCATTGCCCCCCAGGTTCTCAACGTTGTACGAGGCAATCGCCAGACGGTTCGATGCCACCGGTGCAAGCACTTCCGGCAGTAAATTTCCAGCAATGACCGTCGGCTCGTCGGTAAGGTTGAGCTTGTAGTTGGAGAAGCTGTAGTGAATCACACCGGTGACATTGGCCAGTGAATCGCCAACATTGACGATCGGTGTGCTCCGCAAGGCATCGTCGAGAATCAGCCGGTGCGGATTGAAATTATCGCTTTGCACAGTGGCGCCGCCACGCGCACTGCTCAGTGTGGCTCCGAGCTGGTCATGCGAGATCACGGCAATCTCGCCGTACTTGGCATTCGGCCCCACCACGGCGGCCGAGCCCATGCTGACCCGCATGCCTTCAAGACTCTCATAGAAGTCCATCGCGTACAGACTCGGTGCAAGGCGTTGCCCGCTGGTCTCGACATTGCCCACATCTGGCGCAATAGCCGTGGTCGGCGCCAGCAAGCCGCCGTTGCCGATCTGGATGGCGGCCGGCAAGGCGTTGCCGCTCGACTGCAGCGTCCAGGCGTGCGCGCCGAAACTGGCGTTCAGTTCGGTGATGCTCAGGTTCGTCGCTGCCCCGCCGGGGCGGTATTCGTCTACCCGACCGCTGACCAGCACGCGGTCACCGACCGTCGGCCGCCCCCGGCTGTTGGTGAACACATAGATACCGTCCGAGGTCAGCGCGTTGCCATCGGGCAGCAGGTCCTGCATCCAGAAACCATGTAAATCGATGGCGGTAACAATGCCATCAACACCACCAACGGTTTGCCCCTGATAGGCGGATAAATGGCTTTCGCCCTGGATCTCACCAATGGTCAAGGCATGGGATGAGGCGCCAAAACACGCCAGACACACGCACACAATCGGCTTCAAGCGAAACGGAAACATTGAACACTCCTGATCGAACAGTACGGCAAGAAACCACATTTGACCGGCAAGTAATGACACGCCGGCGGCGCCACTGCGCCCATGCAGTGATCCGATCGAGCTATCCGCAACGAACGGACACAAAAACGCCATCAGCATATGACATTGTCTGCGCCGTGATTAGTCCGATGTAGCCATTACCTGCCGTTCTGGCGCGTGTCGACGTGAAAAACACGACAGCGAAGATGGCGGCACCCCCAATGGCCAGTTCTTGGCTCCGATCCCGCAGGAGAACTTCATGCTCGTCAAAACCCTGATCACCACCGCCGTGGCGCTCGCCGCCAGCCAGGCCCACGCAATCCAGACCGTCGACTACGGCTGGGAAGATGGCGTCGGCACGATTCTCGGCAGCTACGGCAACGTGGCCGATGCAAGCAATGTCAGCGGCGCGCAGTCCGGCAGCGACGGCGCCGGCCCCTACAACGTAAGCGGTGCGCACTCGGGCACCCAGTTCCTGCATATCGCCGAAACACCGCTGAGCGGCACGCCCCAGGCCTATCTCGCCTTTGTGACCGGCCTGAGCTCCGGCGACGTTGTCAGCGCCCGCTTCTGGGGCTACGACACCTCGGCCGGCAACAACCCGTCGCTGCGTATCTGGGGGCACTATGCCGACGCCAGTGACATCAACAGCTATGTGAAAACGGCCGGCGGCAGCAACACCTACACCGACGGCAACGGCTGGAGCGAGCTCAGCAACACATGGACCTTCGATGGTGGCGCCACCGACGGGCTGGTCATCGAGGCCCGCCTCTACAGCATGACCTCCGGCGGAACGTCGGATCGCACCGACTTCTGGATCGACGAGCTGCGCATCAGCGCACCGGACCACGCCAGCATCCAATTCGCTGCCGCAGTGCCGGAGCCGGAATCCTACGCCCTGATGCTGTCCGGCCTGGGCTTGATGGGTTTCATCGCTCGTCGTCGCAGCCGACGTTGACGTACAACCGCCCCGGCGCCGCTACAGGCGCGCCGGGGCGGTCGAGAGCAAACATGGCCGACCCCGCGGGGTCGGCCATGGTGTTTACTGCGCGCTGCTCAATGCCAGCATCAAGGCGTTGGTGCGCTTGACGAAGGTCGCCGGATCATCCAGCGTGCCGCCTTCGGCCAGCACGGCCTGGTCGAACAGGACTGATGCCCAATCGTCAAAATGCGTGGTCTCGGTGTTGAGCCGCTGCACCGCCGGGTGCGTCGGATTCAACTCCATGATCGGCTTGCTCGACGGCGCTTCCTGACCCGCTGCCTTGAGGATGCGCGCCAGGTTCATGCCCATGTCGTGCTCATCGGCCACGAGGCAGGCGGGCGAATCGGTCAGGCGATGCGTCACACGCACATCCTTGACCCGCTCGCCGAGGCTGGCCTTGACGCGTTCGAGCAGATCCTTGTACTCGTCGGCCAGCTTCTCGACTTCCTTCTTCTCGGCCTCGTCTTCCAGCGCACCCAGATCAACCCCGCCCTTGGCGACCGACTGCAGTGACTTGCCGTCAAACTCGGTGAGGTAGCCGATCACCCACTCGTCCACCCGGTCGGACAACAGCAGCACTTCGATGCCTTTCTTGCGGAACACCTCGAGATGCGGGCTGTTCTTGGCGGCGTTGAAGGTTTCGGCGGTGACGTAGTAGATCTTCTCCTGACCTTCCTTCATACGGCCGATGTAGTCGGCCAGCGTAACGATCTCTTCCGGCGTATCGGCGTTGGTCGAGGCGAAGCGCAACAAGCCGGCGATCTTCTCGCGGTTGGCAGCATCTTCACCCACGCCCTCCTTCAGCACATTGCCGAAGGCTTTCCAGAAGGTGGTGTATTTCTCGGCGTCGTTCTTGGCCAGGTCTTCGAGCAGGCCGAGGACTTTCTTGGTGCAGCCGGCGCGCAGCGTGTCGATGTCTTTCGACTCTTGCAGGATCTCGCGCGACACGTTGAGCGGCAGGTCGGCCGAATCGACCACCCCGCGCACGAAGCGCAGATACATCGGCATCAGTTTCTCGGCGTCGTCCATGATGAATACGCGGCGCACATACAGCTTGATACCGTGGCGGGCGTTACGATCCCACATGTCGAAAGGCGCGTTGCCCGGGATGTAAAGCAGCTGGGTGTATTCGTGACGCCCTTCCACCTTGGCATGCGTCCAGGCGAGCGGCTCCTGGAAGTCATGGCCCACGTGCTTGTAGAAAGCGGTGTATTCCTCGTCGGTGATCTCATTGCGCGGGCGCGCCCACAGGGCGTTGGCCTGGTTGACGGTTTCTTCCTCGTCGGTGGCCACTTGCGCGCCCTTCTCCTCGTCCCACTTCTCTTTCGTCATCACGATGGGCTGGACGATGTGATCGGAGTACTTGCGCACCAGCTCACGCAGCTTCCAGCCGCTGAGCAGGTCTTCCTGGCCTTCGCGCAAATGCAGGGTGATCTCGGTGCCGCGCTCGGCCTTGTCGATGGGCTCGACCTGATACTCGCCGGCGGTGTCGCCGGTCATTGCGCATTCCCACTGCACGCCCTCAGCACTGGCCAGGCCGGCGCGGCGGGTGCGCACGGTCACGCGATCGGCCACGATAAAGGCGGAGTAAAAGCCCACGCCGAACTGGCCGATCAGATGCGCATCTTTTTTCTGGTCGCCAGTGAGCTGACCGAAGAATTCCTTGGTGCCCGACTTGGCGATGGTGCCCAGGTTGGTGATGACCTCATCGCGGTTCATGCCGATACCGTTGTCGGCGACCGTCACCGTCTTGGCCTCGGCGTCGAAACGGATACGGATCTTCAGCTCGCCATCGCCTTCGAACAACTCGGCCTTGTCGAGCGCCTCGAAGCGCAGCTTGTCGCAGGCGTCGGAAGCATTGGAAATCAGTTCTCGCAGGAAAATCTCGCGGTTCGAATACAGCGAGTGGATCATCAGGTGCAGCAGCTGCTTCACCTCGGCCTGAAAATTCATCTTCTCTGCTTGGGCGCTGGGCGCGTCGGACATCGTTGGCTCTCCGTGACACAAGAAATTGACTCGTTCAACATTGGGGCTGCCCGAGCGGCTTTCAAGTGCCGCCAATCAACAAAGCCCCGGCGCGGTAGAATCGCGCTCCAGCGCCCCCGAGTCCCGCCCATGTCATCGCATCCTGAAATCCATCCAGACCAATCCATCGAGTTGCTCAAGCACCTGCACATCCTGACCCGAGAGGGCAAGATGAACCAGGACAGCCGTCGGAAGCTCAAACAGGTGTATCACCTCTACCAATTCATCGAACCGCTGCTCACCGAGGCGCTGGCCACGCGGCCCGACATCCAGCTGGTGGACCACGGCGCCGGCAAGTCCTACCTGGGCTTCATCTTGTACGACCTGTTCTTCAAGACGCACGCGGCCGCTGGCAAGATCTACGGCGTCGAAACCCGCGATGAACTGGTCGCCACCTCGCGCCGCCTCGCCGACAAACTCGGCTTCTCGGCCGGCATGCGCTTCTACAACCTGACGGTGGCCGAATCGATCACCTCAGAGCGCCTGCCGGAACACATCGACATCGTCACCGCCCTGCACGCCTGCAATACCGCCACCGACGACGCGATCCGCTTTGCGCTCGAAAAGCGCGCCCGGCACATCGTACTGGTGCCCTGCTGTCAGGCCGAAGTCGCCTCGGTGCTGCGCAAGAACAAGCAGCAGTCGCTGAAGAACAGCATCACCGAACTTTGGCGCCACCCCATCCACACCCGCGAGTTCGGTAGCCACGCCACCAATGTGCTGCGTTGCCTGCAGCTCGAGAGCCACGGCTACCAGGTGAGCGTGACCGAGCTGGTCGGCTGGGAACACTCGATGAAGAACGAACTGATCATCGCCACCTTCAAGGACTTGCCGCGTCGTCGGCCCGCCGAGCGCCTCGCCGAGCTGCTCGACACGCTTGGACTGACCGAATTGACGCCGCGCTTTTTCGGCGGCGACACCCTCGCAGCCTGAGCGCTGATACAAAAAAGCCCCCGTCTCAAAAACGACGGGGGCCTTGTGTTTCTACGGGCGCGATTCGCAGCCCGTTCAAGCGGTCAGCAGCGGAAGCGGCCGACCATCTCGTGAAGGTCAGACGAGAGCTTCTCGAGTCGCGTCACCGACTCCACCGTCTTGCGCATCGCATCACTGGTGCCTTCGACCATACCGGCGATGTTCTCGACTTGCTGCGCGATCAACGTACTGGCCGCGCTCTGCTCGGTGGTTGCACTGGCCACATCGCTGATCCGCGCCAGCGCAATACTGGTCCCTTCGCGAATCTCACGCAGAGAATCCGCGGCGCCTTGTACCTGATCCACGCCGGATTTCACCTCGGCAGCAACGGAACCCATGACGGTGACCGCGCCGTGAGTGTCTTCCTGAATACCGTGGATCATGCCTTCGATCTGCACCGTCGCCGCCGCCGTACGTTCTGCCAAACCCCGCACCTCGTCGGCTACCACTGCAAAGCCACGACCCTGTTCGCCGGCACGCGCCGCTTCAATCGCCGCATTCAGCGCCAGCAGATTGGTCTGCGCGGCGATCTCTTTAATCACGTTGGCAATCGACCCGATCTCGTTGGCCCGGCCAACCAACTCCTGAATCTTGCCGGACGCCGAATCCACCGTTGTGGCGATACGACGCATGCCATCGGCTGCGCCCACCGCACGCGCTTCACCGCGTTCGGCAAGCGTGGCAGCATTCGACGAATTCTCTTTGGTCTCGCGTGCGCTATCGGAAATGTGGTTGATGCTGACCGTCATTTCCTCAACCCCTGCCGCGATGGACGAGGTCGCATCCGATTGCTGATGCGCCTTCTCGGCAACATCCCGGGCGACCCCTGCAATCTGGCGCGAGCTGCCGGCCACCTCTTCGGCATTGTGGCCGATCTCGGCCATCATGGTGCGCAGCTGCTCCACTGTTTTTCCAAGTGTTCCAAGCAAGCTGCTGGCGCCGCCCTTGTTTTCGACAGTACCGGTCAAATCGCCCTGCGCGACCGCCTGCATTACCTGCACGGCATAGGTCGGTTCACCACCAATCTGACTAATGATACTGCGCACCACCAAGAACGAGGACACGACAATCACGACGAGAATCAACAGGCTGACACCACCCGTCTTGATGGCACCTTTATGGAAAGCATCATCGACGGCGGACAAATAGACACCCGCGCCGTAAGCCCAGCCCCACGGAGTAAAGCTCTTCACCGTGGAAACCTTCGCCTCGGGCACGCCGCCACTTGTCCGTGGCCACGAATAGTCAATCGTGGCCGCCTGACCGGTCCGCGCGACTTCGGCGATCTTGTCAAACAGCGGCACGCCATTCGGGTCTTTTTTGCCCGCCATCGACTTGCCCTCGGTGTCGGGCTTCATCGGTGACAGCAAGGTCGTGGCGGTGCTGTCATACACGAAGATGTAGTTTTTTCCGTCCTCGAATCGCACTCGGCGCAAGGAATCCAAGGCCTGCTTTTGCGCTTCATCGCGGCTCATCGCGCCCGTTGTCTCCAGCGCCTGATAGTGCTCAAGGACATAGCCTGCGGTGGAAACAACGTCCTCCGTCCGTCGTTGCTCGGCGTCGAGCAGCTCAGAGCGCATTTCCAAGAGAGCATCCGCTCCGAGCACAACCAATCCAAACACCGCCAAGAACACCAGCACACCCAGCCGGTTCACCAACTTCATTCGTTCAAACATAACGCCCTCCCCTCCGACCACGTAATCGCTGTGTCAGCTCGCTCAGCGCCACGGATGTGGCGCCGCCATGCCGACTTGGGAGAGCTAACGTCGCTCGTCGCTATAACTTTAGGCTGGTTGGGGTTATTCTTGACCAACGCGATGGACGTGGGTCAGAAATGAATCAGTGTTCGTAGCGGATTTCGATGATTTCGATCTCGCGCGGCCCGGACGGGCTGACAAAGCGCACCACATCGCCTTCACGCGCCTTGATCAGCGCTTTGGCGAGCGGAGAGATCCAGCTGATGCGCCCTTCGCTGGCGCTGGCTTCATCGACGCCAACGATCTGGTAGGTCGTTTCGGTTGCGCCGTCATCATCGGTAATGACCACCGTGGCGCCAAAAAACACCTGATCGAGATTTTGCTGATCGGCAGAATCCACGACCGTCGCGTTCTCCAGCCGTTTGATCAGGAAACGGATACGCCGGTCGATCTCGCGTAACCTTTTCTTACCGTAAATGTAGTCGCCGTTCTCAGACCGATCGCCATTGCCGGCAGCCCAGGCAACCACTTCAACCAGCTTGGGACGTTCATCGCGCAACAAGGCATCAAGCTCAGCCTTGAGCACTTGCCAACCACGACGCGTCATGTAGATGGGCCCACCCGGCGCGGGGCCGGCAGGCGTTTCGGGAGATTCATCGTCCTCGTCGGACGCTTTGACAAAAGCCTTGTTCACGATCGGCTACCGATGATCCGAACGGATCGCTGACAACAAGTGCCGGATGGTAGGCCAGCACCTGTTCTCCGGCAAGCCAGGACAATCAGTGATAAATCGCCGGCTGATTGAGCAGACTCTGATAGTGATCGATCAGATCGTCGAAATCCGCCATCTCTTCCGAGGCGGCCAACTCTGCAAGCTCTTCGCGAAAACGACGCGCCGCTGCGTCACGAATGATGGTGCCGCGCCCAAGACGCTTGTCGATGACCTCGATGGCGTCAAAGCCCGGAAAATCCATCACATACAACACCGAGTTGTTACACACGACATTCATGATGAGACTCCTTTCTGTATGGCTCCCCTCGGGGAGCCTGCTTGACACCCAGATGGGGGCGATCACGCACCAAGACAAGGGCCTGTGTTGTCATTGCACTGCGACGACGCATACCATAGGCCGCTTGAATACAGTTCACGGCGCCGACGGCGCGAGCTTGAGACCTTAACCAGACCATGCTTGATGACTTCGAAGACTCGGCCAACTGGGTCGACACCCTGGCGCAGCTCAAGGCCGAACACCGCGACCTCGACACCGCCATCGCGGCATTGTCGAACACCCCGCCCAATGACGGTCTGATGCTTCCGCGCCTGAAAAAACGCAAACTCGCCCTCAAAGACCGTATCGCCTACATCGAACGAATGATTGATCCGCCCGAACTCGCCTGAGCGCCGATCACACCAACAGCCCATGACTTATCGCCCCCTCTACGCCCCCGCCACGCTCAGCCTGCACGCCGGCCAGAGCCCCGACGCCGATCACGGCGCCCGCGCCGTCCCGATCCACTTCACCACCAGCTATGTCTTCGCCGACGCCGAGCAGGCCGCAGCGCGTTTCAATCTTGAACGCCCCGGCCATGTCTATTCGCGCATCTCGAATCCGACCTGCGCGGTGCTCGAAGAACGCATTGCCGCGCTCGAAGGTGGCATTGGCGCCATTGCCACCGCCAGCGGCCAGGCCGCGTTACATCTGGGCATCTGCACGCTGACCGGCGCGGGTGGCCATATCGTCGCCTCGCGGGCCTTGTATGGCGGCTCGCACAACCTGCTGGCCTACACACTGCCGCGTTTCGGCATCGAGACCAGCTTCGTCGATCCGCACGACGCCGACGCCTGGCGCGCCGCCATCCGTCCCAACACCGCACTGCTGTTCGGCGAATCATTGGGCAACCCCGGCCTGGACGTGCTCGACATCCCGACCGTCGCCGCCATCGGCCATGAACACGGCCTGCCCTTGCTGGTCGATGCCACGCTGGTCACCCCCTGTTTGCAGCAGCCCATCGAGCTGGGCGCCGATCTGGTGGTGCACTCGGCCACCAAGTTTCTCGGCGGCCATGGCGTGGCGGTCGGTGGCCTGCTGGTCGATGGTGGCCGCTTCGACTGGGAAGCCAGCGGTCGATTCCCCACGCTGACCGAGCCCTACGACGGCTTCCACGGCATGGTGTTCACCGAAGAGTCGCCCATCGCCGCCTTTTTGCTGCGTGGCCGCCGCGAAGGCCTGCGCGATTTCGGCGCCTGCCTGTCGCCCATGAACGCCTTCCAGATCCTGCAAGGCATCGAAACCCTGCCCTTGCGCATGCGCGCCCACGTGGCCAACGCCGAAGCCCTCGCCACCCACCTGGCGCAACACCCCATGGTTGAGCGTGTCGGCTATCCTGGTCTGCCCGATCACCCCGATCATGCGCTCGCCAAACGCCTGCTGCCCAAAGGCGCCGGGGCGGTGTTCAGCTTCGAACTCAAAGGCAGTCGCGCCGCGGGCAAGGCGTTTATCAACGCCTTGCGCGTGTTCTCGCACCTGGCCAACGTAGGCGATGCCAAATCGCTGGTCATCCACCCAGCCAGCACCACGCATTTCCGCATGTCCGCCAACGACCTCACGGCCGCCGGCATTGGCGAAGGCACCATCCGTCTGTCGGTCGGCGTCGAAGACGTCAGCGATCTTGTCGAAGACCTTGAGCGCGGTCTGCGCGCTGCCGCCAAAGTGGAGGGCCGCTGATGTCCGCCCCCGCGCAGAACCCCATCTATGCCTACACCGGCGGCCGCCTCGCGGTGGCCGGTCAGCCCACGCTGGTATTCGTCCACGGCGCCGGACACGACCACAGCGTATGGAACATGCCGGCGCGCCACTTCGCGTATCACGGCTTCAATGTACTGGCTCCCGACCTGCCAGGTCATGGCCGCTCCAAAGGCGGTGCGCTGACCAGCATCGAGGCGATTGCCGAGTGGCTAATGAACTGGATCGAATCGCAGACTGATAGCCCGGTCATCCTCATTGGCCACAGCATGGGCTCACTCGTTGCGCTTCGCGCCGCAGCCCAGCATCCCGACCGGGTCGCCAAACTGGTGCTGGTGGGTAGTGTCGCGCCCATGCCGGTGGCCGCGCCCTTGCTCAGCGCCACACTCGAAGCGCGCGACAAGGCCCACGCCATGATCAACCAGTGGTCCTACACACCCGATCACCACCTCGGTGCAAGTGCCCAACCCGGCATGGTGCTGACCGGCGTCAACCGCCGACTGATGGAGCGCAGCGCCCCCGGCGTACTCCACACCGACATGTCGGCGTGCAACGCCTACACCGCGGGCGAAGCCGATGCCGGTCGCGTTGACGCGCCAACCCGCCTGATCTGCGGTGAGCGCGACCAGATGACGCCACCCAAGGCGACCCGCGCGTTGCAGACAGCACTTGCCAAGGTACCCGGCGGTGCGCATATCATCGTTTTGCCGAACGCGGGTCATGCCATGATGGCGGAAGCACCGGATGCATTTCTCGACGCACTGCGAGGGTTTATCGTCACACCATAAGAACAATTCGTGACGAGAGCACCACGGGTTTCACCGGCGGGACTCCCCCTCGTTTTTGCTGCCACACCACTACCCCTGACAGGAGACAACATGCAGCAACCGGACGACAAAATAAAAGAAGAGTCGGGGCACCCACCCTTTCCGACCATTCGCGACGTCAAGGCGGGTTCGCCGATCCGCTGGTTCGCAAAAGGCTGGAACGACATGATCTCCTGCCCGATCCCGAGTCTGTTCTACGGGTTCTGCTTTGCGGCCATGGGCCTGCTGATCACCTTTGTGTTCGAGCACGCCTACGAATACACCTCGGGCCTGACCTCTGGCTTCCTTCTGCTGGGCCCCTTCCTGTCCATGGGTCTGTACGAAATCAGCCGCCGCCGCGAAAATGGCGACGCCTGCTCGCTGAAGCCCACCATGATGGTGTGGCGACGCAACGCCGGCAACATCGGTATTTTCGCGGTCGTGCTCGGCGTCATGTTCCTGGTCTGGGCGCGCGCTTCGCTGGTCATTTTTGCGCTGTTCTACACCAACGAAATGCCCAATCTGACCGGCTTCCTGCAGCAACTGATCAGTTTGGAAAACCTTGAATTCCTGATGGTCTACTTCGCCGTCGGCATGCTCTTCGCCACCCTCGTGTTTGCAGTCAGTGTCGTGTCGATTCCGCTGATGCTCGACCGCGACCAGGACGCCATCTCGGCCATGCTCGCCAGCGTCGGCGCGCTCGCCAGAAACCCGGCCGCCATGATCATGTGGGCATTCGCCATTGTCAGCGCCACCCTGATCGGCTTCATGACCTTCCACCTCGGTCTGGCCGTCTTGATGCCGGTGGTGGGCCACGCCACATGGCACGCCTATCGCGATCTGATTGAGCCTCTAAACAGTTAGCGACAGATCCAGATCAACGAGCACCGGCTGATGATCGGAAGCGTCGGTAAGCGCGTCGTAACACACGTTGCGCACCGCCGCGGCCAAGGGCTGAGACACGAACATGTAGTCGCAGCAATACGGCCGATCCGGCCAATCGGCGCCGTGCAAGCCGACGCTGGGCGGATGAGGCGCATCACCATGGCACAGCAACCACGCATCGCGCCAGGGTGATTCGCTATCGTGCTCAGCAACAATCGCCTGCCAGGCAGACGAGTCGGGCTCGCAATTGAAATCCCCACACAGCACTGCCGCGGCCGGCATCACGGGGCGCGCAAACGGCCCCGCCTTCTCCCGTTCGAGTATCGGAAACGAAGTTGCCATGGCAACCGCCGCCTGACGCTGCTGCAGCCAGCGTGCCTGCGCCAGGCGCTGACCCGGCGCGTAGTACTCAAGATGGGTGGTCAACACCCGAACAGGCACACCCTGCGCGCTCATCACCACCGCCTCGACACAACCCCGTGTCATACTCAGCACGTCGCGCTCGGGCGGCGACGGGAGCAGATGGCGAAACACGGCCGCCACCGGCAACCGGGACAGCATCAAATTGCCAAAGGTACTGCGCCGCCCGCTGTCCCCTGGCATGTCGACCGCCGGACCGTGAATGACCCCATAGCCCTCAAACGCGGCCGACAATACCGCCAGTCCGTCCTCAGCGTTACCCCCCGCCAGCCCGTCGAAACAGGTCGCAACCTCCTGCAGGCAAATGACGTCAAACGGCCCGAGTGCATGGATTCTGTCGATGATTCGTGACAGATTCACCACCCCATCTGCCCCCCGCCCCCACTGGATGTTCCAACTAATGACGCGCATCACGTTTTTCCCGTAACGGCCATGACAGAATCACGGCTCATAAAAGCCAATACACCGGACCCGCCTAGCTTGCCGCTGACACGCTTCTGATGCAAATACCCCCTTTCCTGCGATGGAACAGCCGTGCCTGGGTCGTCCCCCCACGCAGCAACGGGCCGGTGCATACCGATCCGCTGGCTGAGCTTGAGCACTGGATCGGACAGTTGCCACCCCGTTTGCCGCTGACACGCGCACGCATGCTGGGCACCCGACTCAAAACACTGCTCGAAGTCGACGCCAAGATCCGCGTTCGACTCAAAATGCTTGAATTGATTGACGACGCCACCTTGCGTTTGAGCAGCGAGATCGAAGCGCAACTGAACATGGCATCACTGCCACTCTCGCGCCGTATCCACCATCCGCTCATCGCCACGCTGGGCGTCCTCAAACTATTAACGCAAGCATATCTCGACCTCGCCGAACAGCTATCGAAGCGCTGGGTGCGATTTACCGTCATCCGCCCACTGCGCATCGCGGTCGAACGCGGCACGGTCCTGGCCACACACCGGCTCTCACTCACGCATCGCGCCTACGCCATCGGCAATTCATCGAGCTGGCGACATCTCTACGCCTTCCACAAACTCGCCATACAGCACGACTTTTCCAACGAGCGCCCCAACACCGCCGGCCGCTCACTATCGACCGCCGATCACTACGCCCATGCCGTCCTGCTATCGGCCGCAGACCCGACCGCCATCGCGCTGGGCGATCTCGACCGGGTGCGTTTCTACTTGCAGCGCCATGTGCGCCATACGCGTTTCATGCTTGCCGGCGACGAGGCCGAATCCCTGCAGGCACAAGCGCAAGGGCTGTATGTGCTCACAGAGGGCACGCACCCGCCGATTGCCTTGACCCGCTACCGGGCGCCGCTGCAGCGCAATCAATGCCTGCTCGACTGTCGCGACATGCTCGCCAAGCTCCAGGGCCAGATCGACGGCCTGCGCCTCGGTGTCGTACCCGCACGACTCGGTCTGCCAATTGCGGCGCGCCAGCCACGCTATGTGGCCATGCTAGAAACGCTGCATGACCACTGGGCCAACCCGCGCTCACGCAGTCATGGCCGAACGCGGTTTCTGCCACGGGCCGACCTGGTAGCAGGCTTTGCCGCCATTCGCCCCTTCGTCGCAGGCACCGCGCTGCACCGCCGAAGCGGTGAGGCCCCGCTTTGCGCCGCGCTCAACGGCCTGGCCGACCGAACCAGCGAATGGGGCATTCTCGACGAAAGCCCCGGAGGATTCGGGCTGCGTTATCTGCGTGGTCAGGCGCAATACGTCCAGGTCGGAGAAATCATTGCGCTACGCCCCCATGAACGCGCGTCGGTCATGATCGGTGTCACCCGCCGTATGGTCAGCCGCAAGGAAAACGAGTTCGACATCGGGCTCGAAATCCTCGCCGCCTCCAGCATCCCCACCCATGTCATCCTGCCCGCCAGCCCGCTGCAGCTGCGCCCGCAGGTGCCGGTGCTGCTGCTGCCCAAAATGCCATCACAGGGGGCTCGCCCCGGCCTGCTGGCGCCGATCGGCGAAGTCCCCCCGGGAACCCGCATCACGCTGCAGCAACACGGGCAGCAACTCACCCTCAAAACCGGCGTTCCGCTCGAACGGTTCTCGGGCGTCGAGATCATTCCGCTCTACCGCGGCGACAAGTAATCGACCCACCGCACGGGTGTCGGCTTGTCGGCAGAGGGCGAATCCCCGACAATTCAAGGATTCCACACACGCGCGCCTTTCCGGCCCATCGCCACCGACCCATGCACGATCACGGCCACGGCCATCATCACGGACACCATCACGGCCAAGCCGCCAGCAGCGCTGCCCTGCTGCTCGCGCTCGGGCTGACGCTCGGCTTCTCGTTTGTCGAAGCGCTTGCCGGCTGGTGGGCGGGCTCACTCGCGCTGCTGGGCGACGCCGGCCATATGCTGACCGACAGCTTCGCGCTGGGCCTGGCGGCTGTCGCCGCACGTCTGGCGCAACGCCCACCCAGCCAGCGCCTGAGCTACGGCCTGGGGCGCATGGAAGCGCTGGCGGCGCTGATCAACGGTCTGCTGATGCTTGCAGTGGTGGCCGCCATCGTCTGGCATGCGATCGAGCGCCTGCTGAGTCCGCAAACCGTTGCCGGCGGCACGGTTACCGTTGTCGCGCTCATCGGTCTGATCATCAACATCGCCGCCGCCTGGCTGCTCAGCCGCGGCGGCAATGACCTGAACACCCGTGCCGCGCTCTTGCATGTCATGGGTGACCTGCTCGGCTCGGTCGCCGCGCTGGCCGCCGGCCTCATCATTCAATTCACCGGCTGGATGCCGATCGACCCGCTCCTGTCGGTGCTGATCTGCGGGCTGATCCTCGCCTCGACACTGAGCTTGTTACGCCAGGTCTTTACCACTTTGCTCGAAGGCGTGCCCGAATCAATCTCACTGCCAGAGGTTGGGCGAAGCATGGCAACGGTCGACGGTATCGTCTCGGTACACGACCTGCACATCTGGAGCCTCGGTGCCGGTCGGGTGGCGCTGTCGGCGCATGTGGTGATCGGCTCACTCACCGACTGGCCGGCCGTCCTGCCTCGACTGCAAGCCGCCCTGGCCTCGCAATTCGGCATCGAACATGCCACGCTGCAACCCGAGATACCACGCGCAGAGCCCATTGTTTTCAAGCGAAAACTCGGCGGCGGCTAAAGATAGCGCCCCGCGGACCGATAGGATAGGCAAGACCTGCCTCACAAGACGCCTCATGCACAGTGCCCTGGAAATCGTCGCTTCGGTGGATCGCCTCAAGAGTTTGCCGGCGGTCTATCACCGCATTCGCGCCGAGCTCGAATCGCCCGAGGGCTCGCTCAACGAAGTCGCTCGCCTGGTCACCCACGACGGCGTAATCACCGGGCGCATCCTCCACGTCATCAACAGCCCGCTGTATGGCTTTTCGGGTCAGATCGACAGCGTGATGCGCGCCGTCCAGTTGCTCGGCATGCAGCAGGTTCATGATCTGGTGCTCGCCACCGCAGTCAGCGAAGCCTTCGACGGCGTGCACGCCGAACGCATGAACATGCGTATGTTCTGGCGACTCAGCGTACTGCGTGGTCTGGCCGCACGGGTGATTGCCCGTCACTGTGCCCTACTCGACGCCGAGCGCATGTTCGTCATCGGCCTGCTGGCCGACATGGGCCATCTGGTGATGTATCTCACCGTGCCAGAGTTGGCTGAACAAGCGCAAAACGAAGCCGACACAACCGAACAAGCCTTACACACCATAGAGCGCCGGCTGATCGGCGCCGACTACGCCGAGGTCGGCTGCGCGCTGCTTGACGGCTGGCAGCTTCCGCAAGGCTTCGCCTCGGCGGTGGGCGGCCAGCACACGCCTTGCACGGCAGGCGCCCACAATTTCGAAGCGGCCATTCTCTCGCTAGCCAACCGGGTCGCCGACGCCGACCGGCGCGGCCTGTCGAGCGAAGACGCCGCCACGCGCGTGGATTCGGCCATCTGGACACATCTCGATCTGCCCCCCAGCCTGATGGGCGAGATCCGCGAAGAGGCCGAACTCAATCTCGCTGCGGTCACGGCGCTGTTCTTTTCACGGCACTGATTTACGCCACTAAGCCCGCTCGGCCAGCCAGCGGCGCAGTTCATCCCACGCCACTTCAAGCCGGCGCGCTGCCGCCACACCGAGCCCGGCGCCCAGGCTGAAATCGTCACCGCGCACACTCAACAACCAACTCGGTGGCACCGCCTTGCCAATCTGTTCGCATACCCGCAGCACCTCGGCCGGCGACAAGGCATGTGACTGCACCGCCACCGCCGCCGTGGGCACAACGGGTGCGAGCATCACATCTTCGATCTGACTGAGGTGTGCGTCGATGAACAGCACGGCGTCGGCGCCATCCAGATCCAACGCGTTTTCGACCTGAAACTGAAAGGCATCGATCACCGTCACGCCCGGCATATCGAGCGCACTCAGGCGTGCCGTCAGGCACGGGCCGATACCGTCGTCACCGCGGGCATCGTTGCCGGCGGCGAGCACCACAATCCGGCTCACCCGTTGCGCACCTGCTGAGCCACGCACTGCCCGTCAGCATCGACCAGGCGGACCTCCAGCGGCATCTTGCCCAGCGCATGCGTTGCGCAGGACAAGCACGGGTCGTAGGCCCGAATGGCCACTTCGATATGGTTAAGCAGGCCTTCGGTGAGTGTCTGGCCGCTGAGCTCGCGCCGCGCCACTTCACGCACCGCGCGGTTCATCGCTTCGTTGTTGTGGGTGGTGGAGACGATCAGATTGCACCAGCGCACCAGGTCGTCGTCACCGACCCAGTAGTGATGAATCAAGGTGCCGCGCGGCGCCTCGATCACGCCCACGCCGGAGGCCGCCCGCGGCCCCTCGGCCATGCGCTCGCCACCGGTCAGATCCGGGTCGGGCAGCAGGTCGCGGATCACCTCCGCCGCATGCAGCATTTCGATCATGCGCGCCCAGTGATAGGCCAGCGACGCGTGCTGGATCGCGCCGCCGCTGTAGGCACGGAAGGCCCGCCGCTCAACCTCAGCCAGCGGAGTCGGGATGAAGTCGCAGTTCTGTACCCGCGCCAACGGCCCGACCTTGTACCAGCCCGCCTCCGGCCCGAGATCGGTCACATACGGAAACTTCATGTAGCTCCACGGCTTGACCGCCTCGGTGATGAAGTCCATGTAGTCGTGGCTCGGCACACCATCGCGGAGCACCTCGCCGTCGGCGCTGCGCAGGCGCAACTGGCCATCGTAGAGTTCCATCGCGCCGTCGGCCCGCACCAGGCTCATCAAGGATGAAGGCACGCAACCAAAGCGGTCGTACAGCGCCGGGTCGGCCTCATGCAACCGACGGACCAGCGCCACGGCCGCCTGCGACCACGCCACCATGGTGTCCGCCTCTGCCAGTAGCGCGTCGCGATCAGTCGTGGACAGATGCCGATTGATGCCGCCCGGCACCGCCGCCGTGCCGTGAATCCGCTTGCCCGCCGTGGCCGCAATCACCTGCTGCCCGAAGCGCCGCAGCCCCACCCCCTGGCGGGCGATGTCCGGATGCGCCGCAATCACCCCGGCGATATTGCGCTGCGCCACCGGCGCATCGAAGCCGAACAACAGATCGGGCGAGGCGAGATGAAAAAAGTGCAGCGCATGGCTTTGCAAGATCTGACCGTAATGCATCAGCCGGCGCATCTTGTCGGCAGTGGCCGTCACCGGCACCGCACCCACCACGTAATCGAGCGCCTTGGCCGCGGCCAGATGGTGGCTGACCGGACAGATGCCGCACAGGCGCTGCACGATGACCGGAATCTCCCAATACGGGCGCCCCTCGATGAAGGCTTCAAAGCCACGGAATTCGACAATATGCAGCCGCGCTTCGTGCACCTGCCCCGCCTCGTCGAGCAGCAGCGTGACCTTGCCGTGGCCCTCCACCCGGGAGATGGGGTCGATGGCGACACGGCGCAGGGTGTCGCGGTTGGTGGCAGTTTCGAGATCAGGTGGCATCAGCATTCTCAATCAAAATGCAGCAAGGGGTAGCTCACCCGCGGGGTGCGGCCGGCCAGCAGGTCGGAGATGAACTGCCAGATGGCCTCCCCCGAGGGCGGGCAGCCGGGCAGAAAATAATCGACCCGCACCACTTCGTGAATCGGATGCACCTTGTCCAGCGGCAGCGGCAGTTCCGGGTCGTCGGGCACCTCGGCGGTGTCCATGCCGGGGCGGGACTGAAACACCGCGCTCAAACACTGCCCGACATCCAGATGATTTCGCTGCGCGGGCAAGCCGCCATTGATCGCGCACGCGCCCATGGCGACCAGGGTTTTGCACTGCGCGCGGAACTCGCGCAGCACATGCACGTTCTCCGAATTGCACACGCCGCCCTCGACCAGACCGATATCGCAGGGGCCGCAGGTTTTGAGGTCGGTGAGCGGCGAGCGATCGAGTTCGACCTTGTCGAGCAGCGCAAACACATGCTCGTCAATATCCAGCAGCGACATGTGGCAGCCGAAACAACCGGCCAGTGAAACGGTGGCCACTCGCAGCTTGCGCGGGGCACTCATGCGCTGTCCTCCGATTTTGGCAAGGCGACTTCGTGCAGCGGTGCACGGTCGTAGGTGCGCTCGCCGATCGGCACGGCAAAGCCCACCCGCTTCTTGAGAATGACGCCCACCGGGCAGATGTGGGCCGCCTTGTCGTCGGCTGAAAAATCGGTATCCGCCAGGCGCCCGGACTCGGCATTGACCGCGAGCTTTTTGTTGATGCCCCGCCCGGTCAGCGCAAACACCGCCTTGCCGTCCTGCTCACGCGAGGCGCGCACGCACAGCTCGCAGTAGATGCAGCGATTGAAGTCGAGCAGGACCTCGGGGTGCGAAGCATCCACCGGCCGATCCGGGAAAAAATGCCGGAAGCGCGGCGTGGTCATTTCCAGGTCGTATGCCATGGCCTGCAATTGGCAATCTCCGCTCTTTTCGCAGGCCGGGCAAAAATGATTGCCTTCGACAAACAGCATCTGCAGCAAGGTGCGCCGTTCGGTATTGATTTCCGGCGTATCGCTTTCAACTTCCGCCCCGGCGCGCGCCGGCGTCGCACAGGCCGACACATGCCGGCCGGCCACCTTGACCACGCACAGCTTGCAACTGCCATGCGGCGGAAAGTCCGGGTGCCAGCACAGATGCGGGATGTAGCGCCCCGCCGCACGCGCGGCTTCGAGAATCATCTGACCATCGTCGAAAGGCACACTCTGACCATCAAGCAGAAAGGTCGGCTGGCTCATCGGGACGCCTCCGGTTGTTGCGGCAAATGCGCGCCGGCGTCGTCGCGGCCGGTAATCTGCCGGGCGCGGCGCAGCGCGCCATCGAGGTCAAACGCAGGCGAAAAGTCGGCATGCATCAGGTGTCGTTCGTAAGCCGGGCGAAACTTCTGCAGGCCGTCGATCACCGGGTTGGGCGCCGCGCTGCCCAGTCCACAATGGCTGGCCTGCTTGAGCAAGCGGTCGAGGTCTTCGATTTCGAGCAGGTCGGCCGGGCTGCCCTTGCCCTCGGCGAGCTTGTCCAGCGTGCCCGCGAGCAATGACGTACCCACCCGACACGGCGTGCAAAAACCGCAGGACTCATGCGCAAAAAATTGCACGAAATTGTGTGCCACGTCGAACATGTCGCGGGTGTCGTTGAACACCATGAAAGCGCCGGCGGTTGGCACGTCTTCAAAAGCCACACGACGACCGAACTCGTAAGGCGCCAGCGTGATGCCTGCGGCGCCGCCGACCTGCACGGCCAGCGTGTCGATGGCGCCGCAGGCGTCGAGCACCTGACGCACCGTGACGCCGAAGGGAAATTCATAAATACCGGGCCGCGCGCAATCGCCCGACACCGACAGCAGCTTGGTGCCTGCCGATTGCGCGGTGCCCGTGGCGGCAAAAGCCGCGCCGCCGTGTAGCGCGATCAGGCAGCATTTGGCCAGCGTCTCGACGTTGTTCACCACCGTCGGCAAGCCGAGATAGCCGTGTGTGACCGGGAAGGGCGGGCGGATGCGCGGTGTGCCCCGCTTGCCTTCCAGGGATTCGAGCAAGGCGGTTTCCTCGCCGCAGACATAGGCGCCGGCGCCGAGGTGGATCTCGATATCGAAGTCGAATCCGACCGCGCCCCCAATTGACGCGCCCAGCCAGCCGTCGGCACGTCGCCGGGCGAGTGTGGCTTCAAGCGCAGGTCGCAGATTCAGATATTCGCCACGCAAATACAGAAAACCGCGGCGCGCGCCCACGGCCCAGGCGGCCAGCGTCATGCCTTCGAATACCAGGTCGGCATGCGCGCTGAGCAGCACGCGATCCTTGAAGGTGCCGGGCTCGCCTTCGTCAGCGTTGCACACCACAATCTTTTCCGTCGCCGGGGCATCGCGGCAGGCGAGCCATTTGACGGCGGTGGTAAAACCCGCTCCGCCGCGCCCACGCAAACGCGATGCCTGCACCTGATTTAACCAAGCGTCGCGCCCCATCGCGATAGCCGCCTGCAAGGCATCGCCCGGCGGCGCAGCGCAGGACAGCAGCGCATCACGCTGATGAATATTATTCTCGAACTCGAAGAGCTCGGCGGGCCAGGCGTCGAGGGCAAGCTTTTGACGAATGAGTTCGCAAATGATGTCGATGCGGTCTTCGTTCAGTGCGGCGACCGCCCGCCCATTGACCAGCATCGCCGGCCCCTGATCCCCCAGGCCGGTGCATGAGGTGACATCGACACTGGCCAATCCGTCTTCGGACACCTGCCCCGGCGCGAGCCACAGGTTATGGCACAGGCGTGCCATCAAAACCTCGCTGCCGAGCATGCGATCAATGATGTTGTCGGAGAACAGCAGTCGATACCGACCGACCGGTTGTGCGTGAAGAAAACTATAGAAGCCCACCACGCCCTCGACACGAGCACGCGGAAGCCTCAACGCACTCGCCAGCGCAGTCAGCGCCGCTGGCGGCAACCAGTTCTCGGTTTCCTGCAAGGCAATGAGCATCTGCAAGAGATACTCTGGCCGCTCGCCGAATCGCTTCAGTACATCATCGACGCGCTGGCTCGCTCCCAAGGCCATGACAAAATCCTCGTGACATCGCAGAGTTCATGGTGCGCCCCGTAGCGAATGCATTCGTTGACCCGGCGCAACCCCCGCTCCCCTGCACGTCAATCCGATTCGGTCGCCTCCAGTTCAAGGCGAACACAGAACGTAAAGCAGGCGCCCTTTCCGGCCGCGCTCTCCACGTCGATCTGGCCATCCATCAACTCGCACAACATGCGGCAAATGGGCAGCCCGAGTCCGGTGCCACCATGTGGGCGGGTCGATGACATGTCGACCTGTGAAAACGGGGTGAAGACAAAACCCTGATCGCCGGGCGAGATACCGACGCCGGTGTCACGAACGGCCACCTTCAGGCGAAAACTGCCGGCACGATCGCCAAGCATTGACGGCGCCCGGCCCACAGCCACCGAGATCTTCCCGGCCGGAGTGAACTTGAAGGCGTTACCGATCAGATTGATCAATATCTGACGCAAACGGCCCAGGTCGCCAACAAGAATATCAGGCACCTCGTCGCTCACCGAATACTCGAAGACCACACCGGTATCGCGCACCTGACTGGCAAACAGGCGGGCGAGCGCCTCGAACTGGTCGCGCACAGAGAACGGGCGTGCGGTCAGCGTGAGCTTGCGGGCGTCGATTTTGGCGTAGTCCAGGATGTCGTCGATGATCGCCAGCAAGGCCTCACCGCTGCTTCGCACGGTATTGACACAATTGCGCTGCTCAGCATCAAGCTCGGTGGCTTCGAGCAGGCTGGCCATACCGATGATGCCGTTCATGGGTGTTCGGATTTCATGCGACATCATTGCCAGAAATTCACTTTTTGCACGATTGGCTGCTTCAGCCGCATCTCGTGCAAACGCCAATTCACTCGCCGAACGCTGGCGAGACGTGGCGTCGGCAAAGCAGAACACGCGGCCGATCACCTGGTGACGATGCCGCGCCGGATGGGATGTGCATTCAAAGCTGCGCCCGTCCTTGAGCGCAAAGACATCAAACGTCTCATCCAGCGTGTCGCACTGGCCGAAGCGGCCGCCGAGGCGCAGCCCGTCATCCTTCATCGCGGCACACATGGCCTTGAGCAACGCGACGGCATCGTGTTCGCGCAACAACTGTTCGGAGATTGGCCACAGTCGCGCCAGACGCTGATTCATACCGACCACAGCCCCGGTGCGATCAAGCATCAGAATGCCATCAGCAGTCGCTTCCAGAATCGCCCGAAGTTGAGCGCTTGAACTGCCGAAGGCCTCATCACGATCCGGTGCAGCCTCCGCCTCCCGGGCCCGGACAACCAGCGCATCGTCGGTGCGCGCGACACTCTGCACCACCCTGACCACGCTGCCGTCGGCACATTGATACAAGCCCTCGGCATCGGTCAGCTTGCCGGCGCCGCCGGCCTGCACCTCATCCCAAAAACACACATCGGCCAGCCCTCTGGCCAACGCGACAATCGGCGTGCCCATCAGTGCCCTGACCGAGTAACCAAGCCGCGCCGCCGCCGCGCGATTTGCGCTTCGCACCGCCAGGGTTTGAGCGTCGACCACCAGCAGCATATCGGAGCTGGCATCGAGCATCAGATCGACGTCGGCGCGGCTCATGCGGCCTCCTGAGAGTTCGAGCAATCTGTTTCTATATCGACTTCGGTATCGAAAAAGTAGGCAATTCGGGTGCGCGGGCTGAGATAGTCATACACCTCTCTGGGCAGATCGCCAGGGCGCATCGCCTTGGCGATATTGATCTCAGGCACCTGCGACAAGTTGAGCAAACCCGCCTCGTCTTTAGGCATTTCAGGCTGATAGACCATCACCCCGGGACGCAGGGGTGCTTTTGAATTGACGGATACCACCATGCCGAGGCGGTCATCAGACAAGGCCACAACGGTGCCCGGCGGATACACCCCCAGCTGGCGTACGAGCGCTTGCAGCACCCGCCCCTCGAATCGGTTCCGACGCTGGGTAAACAACATGGACAGCGCCTCGTACGGCGTCAATGCCCGCATGACGTCAACCGGATTGCACAGGTTGTCATACTCATTGACCAGTGCCAGCACTCGCGCCAACGGGTGAATTCGATCCGCACTCACGCCTTTGGGAAAGCCACTGCCATCCCAGGCCTCATGGTGTTGTCCGATCACCGCCAGCACAGCCGGCGGCAGGCCGATCTGGTGACCACGCTTGACGCCATATTCGCAATGCAATTTTCGCAGCTCGGCTTCCGCATGGGTCAGCGCCTCACGCTTCTTTACCACGCGATCCGGAATCTCGGCCAGGCCGATATCGTGCACCATGGCGCCCAGACCAAGCAGTGACATTTGCGCGCCTGGCACGTCAAGCTGACGTGCCAGCAACAGACTCATGACCGCCGTATTCAGCTCGTGGCTATAGGTTTCTTCGCCACCGATGCGATCCGCCATGGCATGAATGGTGACTTCGGGCGCAGACGCCAGCGCAGAAGCCATCTCGCCAAGCACTTCGTTCAGCGCCGCCAGACTCTCTGCCGGTCGGGCAATCAGGTTGCGATTTGCCTCTCGCACCGCCCGGCCCGACTGCAAGAATGCACGTTCAACGCGCGCCATACGCATGCGCCGCGCGGCATGCCGCGCCCGACGTTGCTGACGGGCGTCTTCGTCCGGGTCCGGCGCCGAGGCCTCCTCGGCATCCTCGGTGGTGGGCTGCACGGATTCGGACGAGTCACGCGACACCGAAACGGGTGCATCACTGCGCGCCGGATCAAACCGGAACCGGGCGACACCCAGATCACGCAACTGGGCGATCTGGCCTTCGGTCTTGATCTTGAATCGATCAAACGCAAAGGGATGCCGGAACCACGGCAAATCGACGAATACAAACAAGCCAATGCTGAGCGCGTCGGCATTGACATACGAAACCGCTTCTTCCCTTGTCACTTCGTCAGGAGGCATGCTCTTTGGTCGGTCTGTTGCACACAAAAACATGAGCAAAACCCAATGCAAGACACACGCACGGATCGCCCTCTGCGCTTCTTAACGACTGGCGCCACGAATTCTTTAACCGCACAAACACACATTCGGCATCTTTCTCGCGCCCGCGCCGACGGTACCGACATATCGGTTGAGGTGCGCTAAAAATGCTGCATCGAGACATCAAGGCATCCCGCCAAACGTCTGATTTTTATTGATTTTGCCTTGCACCAGCGCGCCGCATGAACTACTACATGTAGTATGAGGCAAAAGATTAGACGCACAATCAAAAACACCAACCTATTGTTTTTATTGAATTTTTAATTCTTTGCGTTTACCTGAACTTCCGGTTATTCTGAACGCCGTTTTTACCGTGACATGAACACGCTTTGAGGGACGAGACAACACCATGAGCAAGGCTACCTCCACACCAAAAAAAGCCATCGCCGACGCATCCACGCTTGTTGCGCAAGAGATTTCCGGTGAAGTGCTGATCGAAAAATACGCCAAGGGCGACGAGCAGAGCGTCGAAGCGGTTCGCCGCCGCGTGGCGCGCGCGCTCGCCAGCATCGAAACCGAAGAAAAACGCAGCCACTGGGAAGCCAAGTTCTACGAAGCGCAAGAGAAAGGCTTCATCCCGGCTGGCCGCATCAACTCCGCCGCCGGCACCAACCTGCAAGCCACACTCATCAACTGCTTCGTGCAACCAGTGGGCGACTCGGTGACCGAGTCCGTCGATGGCCGCCCCGGCATCTACACCGCGCTGGCCCAGGCCGCCGAAACCATGCGTCGCGGTGGCGGTGTGGGTTATGACTTCTCCAGCATCCGCCCCAAGGGCGCACTGGTGAAGGGCACGCAGTCCAACGCGTCGGGCCCCGTGTCCTACATGCGCGTGTTCGACCGCTCCTGCGAGACGGTCGAGTCCGCTGGTGCCCGCCGCGGCGCCCAGATGGGCGTGCTGCGCTGCGACCACCCGGACATCGAAGAATTCATCCACGCCAAGGATGAAGGCGATCTGACCAACTTCAACATCTCGCTCGGCGTGACCGACGACTTCATGAAAGCCGTCGAAGCCGACGGCGACGTTGAGCTGGCGCACAAGGCCGAGCCGACCGAAGAGATCAAGGAAGCCGGTGCCTACCAACGTGAAGATGGTCAGTGGGTATACCGCAAGGTGCGCGCCCGCAGCCTGTGGGAACAGGTCATGCGCTCGACCTACGACCACGCCGAGCCGGGCATTCTGTTTCTCGACCGCATCAATCGCGACAACAACCTGTACTACTGCGAGACCATCGAGGCCACCAACCCCTGCGCCGAACAGCCGCTGCCGCCCTACGGCTGCTGCTGCCTGGGTTCGATCAACCTCACGCCCTTCGTCACCAACGCCCTGACTGACAAGGCCGAGTTCGACTTCGACGGCTTCGGCAAAGTGGTGGCCATCTCCACCCGCATGCTCGACAACGTGCTCGAAGCCACCCACTGGCCGCTCCAGCAGCAGCATGAAGAAGCCCAGTCGAAACGCCGCGTTGGTCTCGGCTTTACCGGTCTGGGCAACACCCTGGCCATGCTCGGCCTGCGCTACGACACCCGCGAAGCCTGCGCCATGGCCACCCGCATCTCCGAGTTCATGCGCGATCAGGCCTACCTGGCCTCGGTCGAACTGGCCAAGGAACGCGGCGCCTTCAAGCTGTTCAATGCCGACCTCTACCTGTCGGGCGGCAACTTTGCCTCGCGCCTGCCCACCAAGGTCAAGGACGAGATCCGCAAGCACGGCATCCGCAACTCGCACCTGCTGTCGATCGCCCCCACCGGCACCATCTCGCTGGCCTTTGCCGACAACGCCTCCAACGGCATCGAGCCGCCCTTCTCCTACACCTACACCCGCCGCAAGCGGATGGCCGACGGCACCTTCAAGGAATACGCCGTCGAAGACTACGCATGGCGTCTGTACAAGCACATCGGCGGTGATGTCGACAAGCTGCCCGAGGCCTTCGTCACCGCGCTGGAAATCTCCGCCAAAGCGCACAAAGACATGGTCGCCGCGGTCGCGCCCTACATCGACACGTCCATCTCCAAGACGGTGAACGTGCCGGCCGACTACCCCTACGCCGACTTCGAGCACCTCTATGTCGAGGCCTGGAAAGCCGGCCTCAAGGGCCTGGCCACCTACCGCCCCAACTCGGTGCTGGGCTCCGTCCTGTCGGTCACCCCGAGCAGTGAAAAGAAAGCGCCCCACGACGTCGAAATCACCGACGCCAACCGGCGCCTCTCCATCAAGAGCCTGCCCGCCCCGGTGCTGTCCTCCCTGCGCTGGCCGGGCCGCCCCGAGCTGCCCGACGGCAACGCCGCCTGGACCTACATGCTGTCCACCCCGCAAGGTGAGTTCGGTCTGTTCGTCGGCCACATGGAAAACAACGGCAAGGGCAGCTTCCCGTTCGAAGTGTGGGTCAATGGTGCCGACCAACCGCGCGGCCTCGGCGCTGTCGCCAAAACGCTGTCGATGGACATGCGCACCAACGACCGCGGCTGGCTCAAGCTCAAGCTCGAAACCCTCTCGCGCACCATCGGCGAGAAGTCCTTCGAAATGGCCTTCCCCCCGCATGGCGAGAAAAAGCTGGTGCCGGGTGCCGTTGCCGCCTTCGCTCAGGTAGTGAGCTATCGCTGCGAAAAGCTCGGTGCGCTTGAAGTCGAAGGCCCCACCCCGGTGCTCGACTCCCTGTTCAGCCTGCAAGAGCCCAAAACCGGCACCGACGGCACGCTGTCCTGGACGGTCGACATCCAGAACCCCGCCACTGGCGAAGACTTCGTGCTCGGCATCAAGGAAATCACCCTGCCCGACGGCGTCACCCGCCCCTACTCCATGTGGCTGTCCGGCAACTACCCGCGCGCCCTCGACGGTCTGGGCCGCATCCTGTCGCTCGACATGCGCGTCATGGACCCGGCCTGGATCGGCATGAAACTGCGTAAGCTGCTCAACTACCCCGAGCCGCTCGGCGACTTCATGGCCTTCGTGCCCGGCTCACGCAAGCAGCAGAACTACCCCTCGACGGTGGCCTACCTCGGCCAGCTCATCATCCACCGCTACGCCATGCTCGGCGTCCTCGACGAGCGCGGCTACCCGGTCCAGGAAATGGGCCTGCTCGAAGCCCCACGCGACGACAGCGAACCCAAGCTCATGCAAGGCTCGCTCTGCCCCGAGTGCGGCAACCACTCCATGATCCGCAAAGACGGCTGCGACTTCTGCACCGCCTGCGGGGCTGTGGGGACTTGCGGTTGAGGTGAGGGATTGATGCGGTGGGTGGTGAAGGCTGCTGCCGCATTGGACTTATAGAGAAAGGCCCAACTCCTTGATGGAGTTGGGCCTTTCCCTTGTTGGTGGCGGCATGCAGTGAGCTGATTTGATGGGCACAGAACGGCAACTCATCGGTTGAATCGGTTTTAGCTTTGATGGCTTCGCTCGGTCCGCATTCCGCCTAGAACGTGACTTTCCTTGCCCTTCATACGGAACCCTCACCGCTGCATGCAAATCCGCGAGGTTGGAATTTTAGCTCAAACAAAATTAATACTTGTTTAATCCTTCCAGAGCCAAAAACAGCCCATCAACTTACGGTGAAAACTCGCTCCGGCTAAACAACACGCGTCGGCAACTCCCTTTCCATATGGACGTTGTGTAGAGTTGCAGTTTCTGACGACAACAATCCAGCCCATGGCAAACCTACGTTACCGACGCGCCCGCGATACGGCCGACCGTTTAGGTCAAGTGTTCACACCACAGCCAATTGCCGCACTCCTCGCTGAATCGATTCTTGTCGATGCCAGCGAGGCGCTTCGCGTTCTCGACCTAGGTGCAGGAAAAGGCGCTCTAGCCAAAGCCGTACTAGAGCGAAACGCCTCAGCTACCGCAACGCTCGTTGAAATTGACAAAACAAACGTACCAGCTCTTGAGGCGGTGTTCCCAAGCCGGACGACTGTCATCCAGTCCGACGTATTGAAGCGCACATGGCAGTCGCCTATCCATGCTGATTTAATCGTCAGCAACCCTCCGTACAGCACCATACCGTCGACGCCAGAACTCGAAGAAATACTTGCCGTGTCCGGCCTGTCATTCCCAGTCGGCGGCGGCGAATGGATACGCGGAGACGTCGCCTTCCTCGCTCGCGCCTGGGAATTGGCCGAACGCGGTACACACATTGGGCTAATAGTCGCAGCACCGATGATCAGGGATTCGGCCTACCGCATCTTGCGGAGACGATTGGTTGGCGAACTACGCGGTCTGTGCGTAACGCAACTGGACGAGGGCACATTCCAAAACGCACAAGTACGAGCGTTCATGATCGCCGGCCAGCGGACGGCTCATCGGCGCAGGAATGTATTGCTGCGTAAAGCAAAAGCCGACGGCACCATCATCGACGAAATCGAAATAAGCTACAGCGCCGCAACTACCAGTCTCGACATCGATTATCACCAAGCGCTCAAGCGCATCAATGTTCGAGCAGACACAATATCGGACACGCTCGCGTCTATCGGAGCTTCGATTACCCGTGGCAGTCGGTCGCAACGTGAATTTGAACGCTTAGGCCTTCGCGCATTTCATACGACGGACTTCCCAGGGGCAATAGAGGAGGTTTTCCTGAAAGGGTCTGCACATAACACATTTCATTCAGCTCGACAAGGTGATATTCTCATTCCGCGCGTAGGAACCAGATGCCTCGTTCGGCAAGCTCGAGTAAGCGGGGGGGCCGGCCTCTTTACAGACTGCATCTATCGACTCTCGGTTGATCAACGCAACCACGCTCGCGTGTGGAAAACACTTTCGAGTTCGTTCGGTGCCGAATGGCGGATTATGAATGCCAGTGGCAGTTGCGCTAAGCACTTGCCGATTCAGACGCTCTGGAACATGCCCCTTCTGTCCTGAGCAGATAATCGACCGCGTTACCGTTCCACCAACCTGACCGTCACGTGATGCCACGTCGCATTTCCTTCTGATCTTTTATTCACACGTACGGGATGGTCATAATAGAGCGACGTCGTCGGCTCGCATCCCTTCGTTTCTAGCAGAAATAGAGCTGCGCCAACAGCATGCGGTTTTGTACCAATGGGCGACACATAGAAACATCCGCTTTCGTCTCCCAACTGACGGTAAAGCTCCCAAAGCGTCAGATACGTCTCACGTATTGAATTTGCTTGGCAGTACACGACTGAGTGTTCGTCAATATCCAACTCCTCCAACACGTGCAAGTGTGGGCGGATAGAATTTGATTCCCATCCACTCTGAAATGCAGGAACACCAATAATCGCGTAGACACCATATCGAGATCGGTCTCGTTCTCCGAGTTGCTCAAATGCGTTTCGGATTCTAGCGGATTCATACCCAAGCATAAAAACATGAGCGGCCTTCATGTTTGACTGATATTCGTGCGCGAACCCGAGAACGGCTTGAAATCGGCAATTCGTTGTCAGCGCAAAGTCGCGACGCTGAGGCTCCTCTTTTGTCGCAGTCTTACTCTCTGTATATTTTATTGGCTCTGCATAAAGAAATTCCACGGCCTTATGACCTCCTTGGCGGGCCGCCATGAGGATATGCAAAATCTCGCCGAGCCCCAGCGTCGTTGCGTCAATCAGAATACGGCTGCAACCGTCCATGTGCTCAATGAGGCGTTGCCGATTGGTCTGCTGGTCGTTGAGGTAAATCTCTTGGTAATCCTGATCGAAGCGAAAGCCGGATAGTGTCTTTGTTACGTCCTTGAGAGCATTGACCGTCGCGTATCCACGATCGTCAACCGATACGCCAACAAATGCTATATCTACCCCCGCCAGTGCTGGTGGTACCGACGGCAATCGGCTTGAGGTGAACGTGTAACTAGGCTGGGTCATGATCCCGCCTCATCAAAAAGATCTGGGTGATCATCTCCGCCATTTCCTTGGCGACTAAATTCGCGCACCAAAGAGTCTCTCGCCCGCTGGTCTCCTTCTAGCATTTCAAGCAATTGGGCTGCGGATATTGACAAACTCCGCTTCTTTCGAAACGATATTTGAAAGTACGGAGAAAATATCGGGTTCAATATGTAATCGTCATCAATGGCGCCAGGTGACTTCATTTTTGTTTCACGACTGACGTATAGCACGGACCACTTCTCAGCTTCGCGAATGTACATTCTTAAACGGTCGTTTATGTCACCGCTAGACAGCGTGAAGTGATTGATTTCCGGCTCGCTCTGCCGATCACTTCTGTGCCGCTCTAGGAAAATAGAACCTAAGCATTGGGCAAGATTGAGGAGCTGAGGCCCGTTAACACCTTGCCCGCTGACGGTCCCTAGAATTAACTCGCTCGCATCCTTTACGGCCTTCGCTTGCACATCGGGGGGCACGACCGGCAACTCAAAATTTTCAGCAGATTCGAAAATTTTGAAGATGCGATGGATCAGTTCGAGAAGGTACCGTATATTGGCTCTCGAAATAAGCGTTAAAGATGTAAATCCTGAAAACAGGATAGACTCCCTTCTAGCATCTATGTATATAGCGTTAACGCATCCGAAAAGGTTGTTTCCTACCAAATCTCCCGTTGGCGATAAGCGGCCACCCCTCCCAGTTTTTAATGCCTCAAACTCTGTAAGCAGCCGATCTGGGTCTTCGCGTGGGCGGCACAACAAAGCCGACATCAGAACTGAAGCTTCTGGGTAGTTGTCGTCAATAAAATTCGACGGAACAATCACTGATCGACGCTTCAACAACGCACCATGGATTTTATCAATAAGGCTATCACGCAATCGACGATCCGCAAGAATTGCCTTCGCTGCCCCGCGATCAGTTGTGCGAGGAAGCAGCGCTTCCGCCGCTCCGATAACCCGATCCCGATAATCTCTATTTTTGTAGCGAAGCTCAATCTGATCAATTGAACGCAATTGCTCAGGGATTATAGGGAGCTTATCCAAAAGATAAGGTGCATGCTCGGCCAAGCGAAAAAATAGAAGCTCAGCCGCAAACAAATCGAAATCCTTGGCAACCTCTCCTTCGAGGTCGATCTCTCGATAGTCGGAAATAACCTGAATCGATTCTGAGCCTAGGGTTTGGGTTGTGTGCCAACCATTACGCTTCATGGCAATGTTGTAGAGGAGTGGTGGCTCACCGTGCTTCAACATGCCATTAATAAACTTTTGCTGCTCGATACGAAGATTTTCGTACTCGTCAATAAACACGGCAAAAGTTGAATCGCTAAGATACGGCAGCTGCACCTGAAGCGTCTCGACCAATGCCTTCAGGAAGGTTTGCGCGGGCAGGAAAATCGGTCGTGGTACGACGTCAATATTATTGAGCCATATCGAAAGTTTTCGCCGATTTTTTTGAAGCGCTCGCTCCAGTTCGTGTAGCGTTCTTCCTAGCGTCTCATCGAAATCCTGAAGCGCTTCGAGGTCGAGCTCCTCAATTTTCCCGTACGCATGCTGGCGATCCGGATTACAGTTTAGGTTGCGAACAGCCTGAATAATCTCCTTTCCCAGCTCGCAGGCCAAAACATGCTCAAACGCAGCTCGCCACGTTTCGGGTCCCTGGCCTCCTCCGGCAAAGGAATTGAGAAAGTTTGTATCAGCCCTCCAATAGAGACCAATATGCGCGAGTTCCGCTTGCGGCACATTGGCTCGCCTTGGGGAGAACTGGGTGGCATGACAGAAATAACGCAACAGTGTCGTCTTCCCGCATCCACGCCCACCAATGATCACGATGGCCTTGCTCTGCGTCTTGATTCCTAGATCATTAAGAAATGGTGGCACCACGAAGTCGGACCAGATGTCTTCATTCGTTTCCTCGCTGCGATTTTTTGAGAATACGTCAGGTAGTTTGTGAGTCATGATCAGCGCTCAAGGAGCGGCTGCCATTCGGCAGACCAGTACCAAAGAATTGGAAGCGAGTTGTTTGGGGTCGAGTGGCTAAAACCAAACGTTAGTGCAAGATCACCATATCCGAGCGGCGGAACGCTTTTCGGGGCACAATTTTTTTTTCTACTAAAATCTAGATACCAGGACGTTGCATCATCGACTGTCACGCAGCCGTTGTGCCCGAGACGCTCCCAGACCGCTGCGGAAAAGAAATCGTGTGATTGGCCAAGCGTCTCCGCAGACACCACACACACCTGTGGGAGCGTGTTAGCGAGATGATCGATGCCATTCTGATGTGCTACTACCGGAGCGTAGAAGTGGCTTATTCGACTATCTAGGTACTTGTCGAAGTGCCACTGGCGAAAGAACCCCTCGAACTGCCCACCGGATCCGAGAAAGTCATCGACAAACAGAATTGTTTCGACCGAACCATCTTCAACTGCCTTGACTGCCTGCCATGGCCAACACATCCACTTCGCATTTAGAAGAAGAATTCTTTGCAATCGCCGCAAAACCAGGGGACCGGACTTCGTCGGAGCGTCTGTTTCGCAAATAACGGGAACCAATCTTACCTTCGGATCCGTTCTGCCTTTGAGCATCTCTAACAATTGGAGGTCTTCGGCCCCTGAATAGAGGTTTCCATTGAGATTACTTCGAAAAAGAGATCGGAGCGCAGCCTCAAACTGCTGCCTTGTCCGAAATATTACTTGGTCGAGTAAACAAGCAGCAAAGAAGCGTTCTTCCGGGCCACAAAATTGCCGGAACCAACTCTCAATGCGAGGAGTTGGAATTTCCCAGAAACCTCGTTCGATAAGTAGCTTACTGTTAGTGCGAACCGAGTCAACGAAGGACTCAGCCGTATCCGGTAACTTCACTAGCGCTCCCATTCATCATTATGTTGATGGCAATTTTGTCGTCTCCGCTAGCTTACCATTGAGGCTTGCGAGAAAGTACGTTGATGTCAAACTCGGAGCCGCCACGCATACATTGAGCGTCTGCTTGGCGAAACATTTTAGGCCCTGAACCAAAGATGGTTAGATGGCTGCTCCGGGTGAGAGGACCACGGTTGCGGCTATGCGCTGACACCCGTTCGGTATTCTCGTCGGAGCATTTCGGGAGATTTTGAGATTTTCATCCCGCGCGCATGCGCCGCTGTGGCATGCTGCGCTCTCGCATGGCGCGCCTCAAAATTGAGGCGAACGCCCCACCAGACACGCGCACGCGCGGCTATAAGCGCCGCGACGGGGAGCATCATGAACGGCAGCAGCGTCACACAATGGATCACCGCGATGGCCTGCATCGCTCTGGCCGGCTGCGCGAGCATACCCACGACGACCACCAACAGCTTAGGCATGCAGATGGCTTTGGTGCCGGCCGGCGAATTTACGATGGGCAATGCGGCCTCCATCGAGACCATGAGCGCGCTCTACCCGGCTTATGAACCGCGCCGACTGGCAGACCTTGCCGACGAAACCCCGGCGCACCGGGTGCGCATCACGCGGCCGTTCTACATGGCGAAACACGAGGTGACGGTCGGCCAGTTCCGCCAGTTCATCGATGCCTCGGGCCATGTGCCCGAATCGATCACCGACGGCACCGGCGGCTATGGCTACAACGCCGCCTATAATCCCGCCACCACCAAACGGGGGGACGCTTTCGAGGGCCGGCACCCGCGCTATTCGTGGCAAAACCCGGGCTTTGCGCAGAGCGATGCTCACCCGGTGGTGAATGTGACTTGGCACGACGCCGTGGCACTGGCCCGCTGGCTGAGTGCCACCGAGGGGCGCCGCTACCGCCTGCCGACGGAGGCGGAATGGGAATACGCCTGCCGCGCCGGCACGAGCACGCAGTATCACAGTGGTGATGCGCCGGCTTCGCTGAGCACTGAGCACGGTGGCCAATGTGTTTGACACCGACGCGGCAGTGAACTGGCCCGACTGGCAAGCCTTCGCGCTGCCGACCGCCGACGGGTTTGCGTTTACCGCGCCGGTTGGCCAATTTGCCCCCAACGCCTTTGGCCTGCACGACATGCACGGCAACGTGTGGGAATGGACGGCTGACTGGCATGGCGCCACCTACTATGCCCACTCGCCGCAGGATGATCCGCAGGGGCCGGACGCGGGCCGGGTGAAGGTGCGCCGGGGCGGGTCGTGGCACACCTGGCCGCTGTATGCGCGCTGTGCCTATCGAAACTGGAATACGCCGGTCACGCGCTACACCTTGGTGGGCATCCGCCTGGTCATGGAAGCGGACTGATCAGTTCGGCTGACGATGCGGCTTAGCCGCGCCAGTCCTCCGCTGCATACCGTCGTGGCTGCGCGCCCTGCCCGGCCTGCTGCCGTACTAGCGAAGTCTCCCTGCCGAATGGGGTCGGCTTCAGCCGACCGTGGCGGGTTGAAACCCGCCCTACAGCAGTCGCGACAACACTAGATGCCGTGCGCGCGGGCGATGTATAGCGCTGAGAGCGTCTTGCCGTCGGTGACGTCGCCGCTGGCCACGGCGGCGTCCAGCTCGGCCGGGCTCAGTGAGAGCACTTCGAGGAACTCGCCTTCATCCCACTGGTGGCCGACATGGGTGAGATCCTCCGCCAGGAAAACCTCGATCCGCTCGTCGGAGTAGCCGATGCAGGGGTGTAGCGTGCCCAGATGCGTCCAGCGCGTGGCCTCGTAGCCGACCTCCTCGCGCAGCTCGCGGCGGGCGCAGGCTTCGATGTCTTCACCCGGGTCGATCTTGCCGGCGGGTAGCTCGATGAAGCTGCGGCGCAGGGGGTAGCGGAACTGGCGTTCGAGGATCAGCCGGCCATCGGGCAGCGTGGCGATGACGACGACCGCACCGGGGTGGCGGATGTATTCGCGCACCGCGGTCTTGCCGTCGGGCAGGCGCACATGGTCACGTTCGACCTTGAGCAGCATGCCGTCGAACACGCGCTCGGTGTCGAGCTGGGTTTCAGTCAGGCTGTCCTGATTCTGGATGAGCATCCAAACCTCCCGGAAGACAGGCGTCCAAATAAAAACCGCACGGCCCTTGCGGACCGTGCGGTTGATGTCTCATTACGTTGGCGGTCAGCCCTGGAAGCTCGCCACCAGTGCCAGCTGGCACAGATCGATCAACTGCTGCGGCAGCAAGCCCAGGAAGGCGATTGCCAGGCAGTTGGCCGACAGCAGCACGCGAATATCGGGTGCGGCGTGGATCGGGCTGGTATCGACGGGTTCGTCGAAGTACATCACCTTGACCACACGCAGGTAGTAGAAAGCGCCGACCAGCGACATCATCACCGCCAACACGGCCAACCACACCATATCGGCCGCGACCAGCGACTGGAGCACCGACAACTTGGCGAAGAAGCCGATAAAGAACGGGATGCCGGCCATGGAGAACATGATGATCATCATCATCGCGGCAAACCACGAGCTGCGCTTGTTGAGGCCTTTGAGGTCGTCGATGTTCTCGGCTTCGAAGCCCGAACGCGACAGCAGGATGATGATGCCGAAGGAGGCCAGGCTCATCACCACATAGGCGATCGCGTAGAACATGCTCGAGGTGTAGGCGTTGAGCGCATTGAAACGGTCGCCCTCGACCACGCCGGAGAGCAGGCCCAGCAGCAGGAAGCCCATGTGGGAAATGCCCGAGTAGGCCAGCATGCGTTTGAGGTTGGTCTGCGCAATGGCCGCGATGTTGCCGAGGACGAGAGAGCCGATGGCCATCAGCATGAGCATGGTCTGCCAATGCTCTGCCAGATCGAACAAGCCCCCCACCAGCAGGCGCATGGCCATGGCGAAGGCCGCCAGTTTGGGCGCGGTACCAATCATGAGCGTGACCGAGGTCGGCGCGCCGTGATAGACATCGGGCACCCACATGTGGAACGGCACCACGCCGAGCTTGAAGGCCAGACCGGCGACAATGAACACCAGACCGAACATCAGCACGGTCTTGCTGGACACGCCGTCATACACGGCCGCCTGGTTGTAGATGGCCTGGGCCACGCCGGACAGCGACAGATTGCCCGTTGCGCCATACACCATCGACATGCCGTAGAGCAGCAGGCCGGAGGCGAGCGCGCCGAGAATGAAATACTTCATGGCCGCTTCGGTCGAGCGCGCCGAATCGCGGTCGAAAGCCACCAGGCCGTAGAGCGACAGCGAGAGCATTTCGAGGCCGATGTACAAGGACAGGAAATGGTTGGCCGTGACCATCACCATCATGCCCAACGTCGAGAACAAGGCCAGCAGGTGATATTCCGGTTTGTCGAAACCGCGGTCGGCTGCATAGCCCCGACCGTAGATCAGCGCGGTAATCACCGAGAAGCAGATCAGGATCTTGAGCACATCACCCATCAGGTCATCGACATACATGTCGCTGAGAGTGATCCGCACCTGCCCGTCCATGGTAAAAATGGTCAGTAGCGCGGCTACGATCAGGGTCAGTTGCGTCAACACATAACCGATGTTGCGCGCAGATTCGCGCATGAACACGGTCAGCAGCAAGATCACCAGCGACATGCCGGCCACAAACAGCTCTGTGGCGGCAGGGGCGAAGTCAGGGACTACAAAGTTCATCGTCGGACCAATCCCGTAAATTTGTTCAGCTGGATGCTCAAAGCTTGCTCGTTGCAACGTGTTGCAAGAGTTCGTTCACCGAAGCGTGCATCACCTCGGTCACCGGCAGCGGATAGATACCCATGATCAGGGTACAAATGGCGAGAACGGCAAGGAACGCAAACTCACGTCCGTTGATGTCCTCAAGCTTGGCCACCTTGTCGTTGCCAATGGCACCAAAAACCACGCGCTTATACATCCACAAGGTGTAAGCGGCACCCAGAATCAAGGTTGTCGCAGCAGCAAAAGCCACCCAGAAGCTGTATTGCACTGCGCCGAGCACCACCATGAATTCGCCGACAAAACCGCTGGTGCCCGGCAGGCCTGCATTGGCCATGGCGAACAACATGAAGAAGGCGGCGAACTTGGGCATGGTGTTGACCACACCGCCGTAATCGGCAATCTGACGCGAATGCATGCGGTCGTAGAGCACCCCGATGCACAGGAACATCGCGCCGGACACAAAGCCGTGCGAAATCATCTGTACCAGCGCGCCCTCGACACCCAGCGGGTTGAAGATGAAGAAGCCGAGGGTTACGAAGCCCATGTGTGCGATGGAGGAATACGCCACCAGTTTCTTCATGTCCGCCTGAACCAGCGCGACAAAACCGATATACACCACCGCGATCAGCGACAGCACGATCATCATCGGCGCCATGGCTTGCGCGGCATCGGGCACGATCGGCAACGTGAAACGCAGGAAACCGTAAGCGCCGAGTTTCAGTGCAATGGCGGCCAGCACCACCGAGCCGCCCGTGGGCGCCTCAACGTGGGCATCGGGCAACCAGGTATGCACCGGCCACATCGGCACCTTGACGGCAAAGGCAATCAGGAAGGCCCAGAACAACAGGTTCTGCGCGCCCATGGCGATCGGCAGCTCATGCCAGTCGAGAATGCTGAAGCTGCCGCTTTGCATGAACAGGTAAATCAGCGCCACCAGCATCAACAAGGAGCCGGCCAGCGTGTAGAGGAAGAACTTGAACGCGGCATACACCCGGTTTGCACCGCCCCACACGCCGATGATCAGGTACAACGGGATCAGCGAAGCCTCGAAGAACACGTAGAACAGCAAACCATCAAGCGACGAGAAGATGCCGTTGAGCAAGCCCGACATGATCAGGAAGGCCGCCATGTACTGAGCGACCTTGGTCTTGATCACTTCCCAGCCGGCAACGACCACCAAAATGGTGACGAAGCTGTTGAGCAGCACGAAGAGCACCGACAGCCCGTCTACTCCGAGGTAGTAATGGACATTGAAGGCCGGAATCCAGCGCGCCAGTTCCACGAACTGCATGGCACTGGTGCTGTTGTCGAAGCCGGTAAAGAGCGGAATCGTGACGAGGAAGCCGATCACCGAAGTGAGCAAGGCCATTGATCGCGCCATGGGGGCGTTTCGGTCGGAACCTGTGGCAAGTACCAGCAGGCCGCCGACGATCGGCACCCAGATCGCGAGACTGAGAAGAGGCATACCCGTCATCGTAACTATCCGTTCAAGGCGTCAGCTTGACGCATTTCATTCGTTGTAACCGTGTATGGCATGGCGCAATCAAACAACGCTGAACCACAGCGACAGCAAGACGCACAAACCGATGATCATCGAGAAGGCGTACATATAGATGTGACCCGACTGCAGCAAGCGGCTCGCTTGTGCGACCAGACTAACCGTCCGCGCGGTGCCATTGACGATCAGGCCATCAATCACCCCCTGGTCACCCCCCTTCCAGAGGCCTTGCCCAAGCAGACGCGAACCACCCGCGAAAACGACTTCGTTGAATTTGTCGAAGTAATACTTGTTTTCGAGCAGCGTATGCAGCGGCTTGAAGGTCCGCATGATCGCCGCCGGAATCTCGGGCTTCACGAGGTAAAAGAACCAGGCGAGCACCACGCCGGCCATCGCCAGGAAGAATGGCAAGGTCGTGAAGCCGTGCATCGCCATGGCGACCGCGCCGTGGAACTCCTCGGCGACTTGTTCCAGCGCGCCATGTGATTCGCCAACATGGATGGCCCGCGAGAACCATTCCCCGAACAGCATCGGTTTGATCGTGAAGAAGCCGACAAACACCGACGGGATGGCCAGCAAAATCAACGGTACGGTGACAACCCACGGCGACTCGTGCGGTTTTTGACCCGGTGCAAGACCGTGATGATGATCGTCCGCAGGCTCTTCGTCGTCATGATCGCCGTGGTGATCGTGGTGTGCCTGACCGAAGCGCTCCTTGCCATGGAAGACCAGGAAGTACATGCGGAAGGAGTAGAACGCGGTCACGAAGACGCCGGCGATCACGCAGAAGTAGGCATAGCCCGCACCAGGAATGGTCGAGAAATGCACGGCCTCGATGATCGAATCCTTCGAGTAGAAACCCGACAGGAACGGGAAGCCGATCAGCGCCAGCGAACCCACCAAGGAGGTGATCCAGGTGATCTTCATGTACTTCCACAGACCACCCATGTTGCGCATGTCCTGGTCGTGATGCATGCCGATGATCACCGAGCCCGCGCCGAGGAACAGCAGCGCCTTGAAGAAAGCGTGCGTCATCAGGTGAAAGACCGCGGCAGAGTATGCCGACACGCCTAGCGCGACGGTCATGTAGCCCAACTGGGACAGTGTCGAGTAAGCCACGACCCGCTTGATGTCGTTCTGGATGATGCCGAGGAAGCCCATGAACAAGGCCGTTGTCGCGCCAATCACGATGACAAAGGACAGCGCGGTTTCGGACAGCTCGAACAGCGGCGACATACGCGCCACCATGAAGATGCCTGCCGTCACCATGGTTGCCGCGTGAATCAGTGCGGAGATCGGGGTCGGACCTTCCATCGAGTCCGGCAGCCACACGTGCAGCGGCACTTGCGCCGATTTACCCATCGCGCCAATGAACAGGCAGATACAGATCACGCTGATCAACAGCCACGGCGCACCCGGAAAGAGCTCGATCGTTTTGCCGGCCAGCGCGTCGGCCTGTGAGAACACTTCGGCGTAGTCCAGGCTGCCCGTGTGGGCGGCAATCAAGCCAATGCCGAGCAGAAAACCAAAGTCACCCACGCGGTTGACCAGGAAGGCCTTCATGTTGGCAAAAATCGCGGTCGGTCGGGTGTACCAGAAGCCGATCAACAGGTACGACACCAGACCCACAGCTTCCCAGCCGAAGAACAGTTGAAGGAAGTTGTTCGACATCACCAGCATCAGCATGGAGAAGGTGAACAAGGAGATGTAGCTGAAGAAACGCTGATAACCCGGGTCTTCCTGCATATAGCCGATCGTATAGAGGTGCACCATCAGCGACACAAAGGTCACCACGAGCATCATCATCACGGTGAGCTCGTCGATCAGGAAGCCGACCTCCAGACTCAGGTTGCCACTGGTCGCCCAGGTATAGACCGTGCCGTTGAAGGTATTGCCCGCCAGCACGTCCTGATAGATCAGGATCGAGGCGAACAATGCGACGGCCACACCGAGAATCGTGGCGACATGCGCGCCGGTGCGGCCAATCGCCTTGCCAAACAGACCGGCGAGAATCGCGCCCGCCAGCGGTGCCAGCGGAACGACCAAATAGAGATTTTGCATTTCGGACATCGAGACGCTTCCTTAACCCTTGAGGCTATCCAGATCATCCACATGGATGGTGCGCAAATTACGGAACAGCACCACGAGAATCGCCAGGCCGATTGCGGCTTCCGCAGCGGCCACGGTGAGGATGAAGAACACGAAGATCTGGCCCGCGAGATCTCCCAGGTAGTGGGAGAACGCGACAAAATTCAGATTCACCGAAAGCAGCATCAACTCGATCGCCATCAGCAGGACGATGAGGTTCTTCCGGTTGAGGAAGATGCCGACCACACTGATCGCAAAAAGGATTGCGCCCAGAATGAGGTAGTGCGAAAGCGAAAGCATCAATGACTCCCTGAAAGCGACCCGCGCGCTTCGTTTATTCTTTTTCCGACGGCATCGACACCAGTTCGATGCGATCGGCACGCTTGACGGCAACCTGTTGCGCCGGATCCAGGTGGCGCGAACCGGTCCGCTTGCGCAGCGTCAGTGCCACCGCCGCGACCATGGCGACCAGCAGCACCAGCGATGCGAGCTCGAACGGATAGACGTAATCGGTATAAAGCACCCGACCCAGTTCCCGCGTGTTGCTGTAACCGGCTTGCGCCGCAGGCGGTGCCGGCATGGCATCCAGTCCGAAGTACGGACCGCTCAGCACCAGCACCATTTCGGCCAGCATGATGACGCCAACAACAGCGCCCACCGGCAGGTAACTCCAGAACCCCTCGCGCAGACGATCGATATTGATATCGAGCATCATCACCACGAACAGGAACAGCACCATGACCGCGCCGACGTACACCATCACCAGGGTGATGGCGAGAAATTCGGCCTGCAGCAGCAACCAGATACCCGCGGCGTTGAAAAAGGTCAGCACCAGAAACAGTGCCGCCTGAACCGGGTTGCGCACGGTAACGACGCGCAAGGCCGCGAACACCATCACGGTGGCCAGCAGGTAAAAAACGAAAGTCTTGAATTCCATGCTCGAGTATCTCCGGAGGCCAATCGTGGCCTCGCCTTACGCGCTTTTACCGGTACTTCGCCTCGGTCTCGCGATCCTTGGCAATTTGTGCTTCGTTGCGATCACCGACGGCCAGCAACATTTGCTTGGTGTAGTACAAATCACCGCGCTGCTCGCCGTGATACTCAAACACCCGCGTTTCGACGACCGCGTCCACCGGACAGGCTTCTTCGCAGAAACCACAGAAAATGCATTTGGTCAGATCAATGTCGTAACGGGTCGTGCGGCGCGAACCATCGTCGCGCTGATCCGACTCGATCGTGATCGCCATCGCCGGGCAGACCGCTTCGCACAGCTTGCAGGCAATGCAGCGCTCTTCCCCGTTCGGATAGCGACGCAGCGCGTGCAGACCGCGGAAACGCGGGCTTTGCGGCGTCTTCTCTTCCGGGAACTGCACCGTGATCTTGCGCGCAAAGAAATGACGCCCGGTCAGGGCCAGTCCCTTGAGCAATTCCTTCAGAAGAAGGCTACCGAAATAATCTCTTGCACCCATCGTTCGCCTCTCAGTTCCAGATCGACAGCGGGGACATGATCCACACTGCGACAACCAGGACCCAGAACATCGTCACTGGCAGGAATACCTTCCAGCCAAGACGCATGATGTGGTCATAACGGAAACGGGGGAATGTCGCCCGCGCCCAGAGGAACATAAACACCACCATCGACGTCTTGATCGCCAGCCAATGGAAGCCATCGGGCAGGAAACTGACCGGTGACAGCCAGCCGCCAAGGAACAGGATGGAGGTCAGGATGCTGACCAGCCACATGTTGGCGTATTCGGCGAGGAAGAACAGCGCGAAGGTCATGCCCGAGTATTCGACCATGTGACCCGCCACGATCTCGGATTCGCCTTCGACGACGTCAAACGGTGCGCGGTTGGTCTCGGCAATGCCGGAAATCAGATACACCACGAACATCGGAAACAGCGGCAACCAGTTCCAGCTCAGGAAGCCAAAGCCCATCTCGGCAAACTGCCCCTGCCCCTGCACCCGAACGATTTCAGTCAGGTTCAGCGAGGCCGAAATCATCAGCACGCAAATCAGCGCAAAGCCCATCGCCAACTCATACGACACCATCTGCGCCGCGGCGCGCATCGTGCCCAGGAAGGGGTACTTCGAGTTCGACGCCCAGCCAGCGATGATCACGCCATACACTTCCAGCGAGGTGATGGCCAGAATGAACAGCAAACCGGCATCGACGTCGGCCAGCACACCACCGTCCCAGAACGGCACCACCGCCCAGGCCGCGAGCGACGGCGCAATGGCAAGGATCGGACCGATGATGAACAGTCCTTTGCTGGTCGCGCTCGGAACCAGCACTTCCTTGAGCAGCAGCTTAACGCCGTCGGCGATCGGTTGGAGCAGCCCCAGTGGTCCAACCCGGTTCGGGCCGATACGCACCTGCATGTAGCCAATGATCTTGCGCTCGAAGTAGGTCAGATACGCGACCGCGATCATCAGCGGCGCGATGATCGCCACGATCTTGGCGAGAGTCCACACGGCCGGCCAGGCGGCGCCGAACAACGAGGCAATCGGTTCGAGAAGGGCTTCCATCAAACGCGCTCCAAGGTCACGACAGCGGACAAGCCGCCCAGCGCTGCCGTTGATTCATGTGCCGATGCAATCCGTACGCAGCCGTCGGCCAGCGTATCGTCAGCAGTTGCGATCAATCGAGCGCTGCCCTGATCCGATTTCGCTTCAACTGCATCGCCGGCATTCAAGCCAAGGGACGCCATCGTTGCCGCCGACAAATAGGCCGCCGGTGCTACCGCGTCGCGGGCGCGCTGAAGCGCGGGCGCACGACGGACGATCGAATCGGTTGCATAAATTGGCACATCCGCCACACGCTCGATACCGGAAGACGGTGCCGGCACGGACACCGTCAGACCATCCAGCGCGTTGTTCAGATTGGCGACCGGGAAGGCGTTGATATCGAGGACCGCAGCACGTACGGCTTCGGAATCGTTGTAGTCAAAGCCATCCAGTGACAACAGATTGCCCATCACCCGGAGGACCTTCCACGCCGGGCGCGCATCGCCTTGCGGCTTGGCAACGGCCACAAAACTCTGGGCCCGCCCTTCGCAATTGACAAAGGTGCCGGAGGTTTCGGTAAAGGGAGACACGGGCAGCATCACATGACTGATGGCGCGCAGCTCGGGGCTGTTGAAGGCCGTCAGGCTGACGACGAAATCGGCCCCTGCCACGGCAGCGCGTGCGCGCTCGCCGGTGGCAGAATCCAGTGACGGCTCAACGTTGAGCAACACGTACGACTTGAGCGACTCACTCAGCATTGCCGCAGCGTTCTTGCCATCCTTGGCCGGAACGGCACCGGCGAGATAGCCACCGACACTGTTGGCGGCATCACCGATCACGCCAAAACTGGCACCGGTCAGCGTTGCGATTTCTTGAGCGATACGACGCAGCGTCGCCGCCTGGGCGTGCTGCATCGCGAAGTTGCCCAGCCAGATTGCCGATTTTTGACCACTGAGCAGCATGTCGGCAATGGCCTTGGCCTCCGCCGGAATATCGGCTGGGACAAGCGATGCCAACGCGGCATCGACGGTTTTGCTTTCTGCATCAGCGACGGCTTTGAGCACCGCCGCCAAGGCAGCAACCATTTCGGAGGGCTTGGGTTGCATCCGCGCCGACACCGGCAACAGCCAGTCATCGGCCGTCGGGTGAATACTCGCGACCTTGAGGCCCCGTTTGGCGGCCTGACGCACACGCTGCGCGAGCAGCGGATGGTCTTTGCGGAAAAAGCTTCCGACCACCAGCAAACGATTCAGATCGGCGACTTCAGCGACCGGCATGCCAAGCCACGGCGCGCCCTGGCTGACGGCATCGGCCGAGAAGTCGGTCTGACGCAGGCGGAAATCGACGTTGTCGCTACCCAGGCCGCGCACCAGCTTCTGCGCGAGGTAGAGCTCTTCAACGGTGGCGTTGGATGCCAGCAGCGCGCCAAATTCTTCAGCCCCCGCGGCGGCCACAACGGCCTTGAGACGAGTTGCCGCGAATTCCAGTGCGGTTTGCCAATCAGTTTCCTGCCAGCTATCGCCCTGACGAATCATCGGCTTGGTCAGGCGAGAAGCGCAATTGAGGCCTTCGTAAGAGAAACGGTCCCGGTCCGACAGCCAGCATTCGTTGATGGCTTCGTTCTCCAGCGGCAGCACGCGCTTGACCACATCGTGCTTCACCTGAACGATCAGGTTGCTACCGAGCGAGTCGTGCGGGCTGACCGACTTGCGGCGGGCCAGCTCCCAGGTGCGGGCGGCGAAACGGAACGGTTTGGAGGTCAGCGCGCCAACCGGGCACAGGTCGATGATGTTGCCCGACAGTTCGGAATCAACGGTCTTTTCAACAAAGGGCATGATCTCGGAGTGCTCACCGCGGAAGGCCTGGCCAAGTTCCATCAAGCCGGCAATTTCCTGCGTAAAGCGAACACAGCGGGTGCAGTGAATGCACCGCGTCATGTCGGTCGCCACCAGCGGGCCGAGGTTCTTGTTGAACACGACGCGCTTCTCTTCCTGATAGCGCGACTTGCTCTCGCCGTAACCGACCGCCAGATCCTGCAACTGGCACTCACCGCCCTGATCGCAGATCGGGCAATCGAGCGGGTGGTTGATCAGGAGAAACTCCATCACGCCCTTCTGGGCCTTGACGGCGGCTTCGGACTTGGTCCAGACCTTCATGCCGTTGGTCACCGGCGTCGCACAGGCGGGCAGCGGCTTCGGCGCCTTTTCGACCTGAACGAGGCACATGCGGCAGTTGGCGGCGATGGACAGTTTCTTGTGGTAACAGAAGTGCGGGATGTATGCCCCCACTAGATTGGCCGCATCCATCACGGTGCTGCCATCAGCCACCTGAAGCTGCTTGCCGTCGATCTCGATTTCTAGCATGACGGACCTACATAGATTTTGCTGCCTTCGCGCTGGACGTCGTCCGGCACGAGACAGGTCTTGTGTTCGATGTGGTAGGCGAACTCATCGCCAAAATGCTTGATAAAACTCTGCACCGGCATGGACGCCGCATCGCCGAGCGCACAAATGGTGCGGCCCATGATGTTGGTGGTGACGCTGTTGAGCAGGTCCAGGTCGTCCGGACGGCCGAGGCCATGCTCGATACGATGCACCACGCGATACAGCCAGCCCGTACCTTCACGGCACGGCGTGCATTGCCCACAGGACTCTTCGAAGTAGAAGTAGGACAAACGCTCAAGCGCTCGCACCATGCAGGTGGTCTCGTCCATCACAATCACTGCGCCCGAACCGAGCATCGACCCCGCCTTGGAGATCGAGTCGTAGTCCATGGTGCAGTCCATCATGATGTCGGCAGGCACCACCGGCGACGACGACCCCCCGGGGATCACGCCCTTGAGCTTGCGACCGCCGCGCATGCCCCCCGCCATCTCGAGCAACTCTGAAAATGGCGTACCGAGATCGATCTCGTAGTTGCCCGGGCGATTCACATGCCCGGAAATCGAGAACAACTTGGTACCGCCGTTGTTCGGCTTGCCGTAATTCAGGAAGGTTTCGCCACCATCGCGCAGAATGAAAGGCACGGAGGCAAAGGTTTCGGTGTTGTTGATGGTCGTCGGCTTGCCATACAGACCATAGCTGGCCGGGAACGGCGGCTTGAATCGCGGCTGCCCTTTCTTGCCCTCAATGGATTCGAGCAGCGCGGTTTCTTCACCGCAGATGTAGGCGCCGTAGCCATGATGCGCAAACAGATCAAAGCTGAAGTCGGAGCCGAGAATCTTGTCGCCGAGCAGGCCCGCCGCGCGCGCTTCAGCCAGCGCCTCTTCGAAGCGGTCATAGACCTCGAAGATTTCACCGTGAATATAGTTGTAGCCGCGCTCGCAACCCATCGCATAAGCCGCGATGATCATGCCTTCAATCACCGAGTGCGGGTTGTAGCGAAGGATGTCGCGGTCCTTGAAGGTACCCGGCTCGCCCTCGTCAGAGTTGCAGGCCAGATACTTGGCACCCGGAAACGAGCGCGGCATGAAGCTCCACTTCAACCCGGTCGGAAAACCCGCACCGCCACGTCCACGCAGCACCGAGGCTTTGACCTCGGCAATGATGTCCGCTGGCGGCGTGCTTTCAGCGATGATCTTTTTCAGCGCCGCGTAGCCGCCGCGCGCGAGGTAGTCCTGAAGCCGCCAGGTGCGGTCGCCGTCAACACCGGCGAGGATGAGATCTCGTGCGCTCATTTCGCCAGTTCCGCCAGCAGTTGATCGATTTTTTCAGTCGTCATCCAGCTACACATTGTGTGGTTGTTGTGCAGCAAGACCGGCGCATCCCCACAGGCGCCCATGCACTCACCCTCTTTAAGCGTGAATTTGCCGTCGGGCGTGGTTTCGTTGAATTCGATACCAAGCTTCTGCTTCAGGTAGTCAGCAGCGTGCACGCCGCCGGACAACGCGCACGGCAGATTCGTACAGACCGTGATCTTGTGTTTGCCGACGGGTTCGAGGTCGTACATGTTGTAGAAGCTTGCCACCTCAAACGCGGCAATCGCCGGCATGTCGAGATAACTGGCGACGGCATCAATGGTTTCCCTGGCCAGCCAGCCTTTTTCCTGCTGCGCGATGCGCAACGCGGCCATCACCGCGGACTGTTTCTGGTCCGGTGGATACTTGGCGACCTCTACGTCGATTAACTTCAGCGATTCCTGGCTCAGCATTTTCTGCCCATACCCGATAGTTTGCGTTCTTCGGTCCGCCTCAGCGGTCAACGTCACCAAACACGATGTCCATCGTGCCGATAATGGCGACGACGTCTGCAAGCAAATGTCCCTTGGCCATCGCATCCATGGCCGCCAAATGGGCGAAGCCAGGGGAGCGCAGCTTCAGTCGATACGGCTTGTTGGCGCCATCCGATACGGCATACACACCGAACTCGCCCTTGGGGTGCTCGATGGCCGCATACACTTCGCCTTCCGGCACATGCATACCTTCCGAGAAGAGTTTGAAGTGGTGAATCAACTCTTCCATGTTCGACTTCATCGCTTCGCGCGACGGCGGGGCCACCTTGTGGTTGCCCGTAATGACCGGCCCCGGATTCTTCCGCAGCCAGGCAATGCACTGCTTGATGATGTGATTCGACTGACGCATCTCTTCCATGCGAACCAGGTAGCGATCGTAGCAATCGCCTTCCTTGCCCACCGGAATATCGAAATTCAGTCGATCGTAGACTTCGTAGGGCTGCTTCTTGCGCAAATCCCACGCCACGCCGGATCCGCGCAGCATCGCGCCAGTAAAGCCCCAGGCCTTGGCCTGTTCCGGAGTGACCACGCCAATACCAACGGTCCGTTGCTTCCAGATCCGGTTATCAGTCAGCAGTGTTTCGTAATCGTCGCAATACTTCGGAAAGCGATTGGTGAAGTCTTCCAGAAAATCGAGCAGCGAGCCTTGACGATTCTCATTTAACTGACGAACCGTTTCGGCATTTTTCCACTTCGATGTTTCGTACTGCGGCATCTGATCGGGCAGATCACGATAAACGCCACCCGGCCGATAATACGCAGCGTGCATACGGGCACCAGAAACCGCCTCGTAGGCATCCATCAGATCTTCACGTTCCCGGAACGTGTACAGCACCATGGTCATCGCACCGATGTCCAGCGCGTGGGTGCCAATTGCCAGCAAGTGGTTCAGAATTCGGGTGATTTCGTCGAACATCACGCGAATATATTGAGCGCGCTCCGGCACCTCGACGCCAATCAGGCGCTCAATCGCAAGACAATACGCATGCTCGTTACACATCATCGACACATAGTCGAGACGATCCATGTACGGCACGGACTGCACCCAGGTGCGGGTTTCAGCAAGTTTTTCGGTACCGCGGTGCAACAAACCGATGTGCGGATCTGCGCGCTCGACGACTTCGCCGGAAAGCTCAAGCACCAGGCGCAACACCCCGTGCGCGGCCGGGTGCTGCGGACCGAAGTTGATCGTATAGTTGCGGATTTCAGCCATGGCCGACATCTCCGTAATTGGCCTCACGCACAACCCGCGGCGTATTCTCGCGCGGTTCGATAGTCACTGGCTGGTAAACAACGCGTCGCTGCTCTGGGTCATAGCGCATTTCCACATACCCCGAGACCGGGAAATCTTTGCGGAATGGATGACCAACGAAACCGTAATCGGTCAGGATTCGACGCAAATCCGGATGCCCTGAGAACATGATGCCGAACAAATCAAAGACTTCTCGCTCGAACCAGTTTGCGCTCGGCCAGACGTCGCACAAGGAATCGAGCACGGGAAAACCGTTCTCCGGCGCAAATGCACGCAAGCGCAAACGCCAGTTGTTAGCGACCGACAACAGATGCGTCGCGGCGGCGTAGCGCTCTCGCGCCCATTCGCCATTGCCCCAAGTTGAATAATCGAGGCCGGACACATCGATCAACTGCTCAAAACCGAATTCGGCACGGTCACGCAGCTCGATTGCGACCGAATGATAATCCTCGGCTGCAACTTCCATCGTGACTTCACCGCGATCAACGACGATTGACTTGGCTCGCTCACCGAAATACTCGCCGAGCAAGACCGAAAGACGTTCAATTTTTGTAGTCATCCCGTCACCTACCCCGTCAGCGCGCAATGGTGTTGGTGGACCGGATCTTCCGCTGCAACTGGATGATGCCGTAGATCAGCGCCTCAGCAGTCGGCGGGCAGCCGGGGACATAGACATCCACCGGCACCACACGATCACAACCGCGAACGACCGAATACGAGTAGTGGTAATAGCCACCACCGTTCGCACAAGAACCCATTGAAATTACCCAGCGCGGCTCGGCCATCTGGTCGTAGACCTTGCGTAAGGCCGGCGCCATCTTGTTGCACAGCGTCCCCGCCACAATCATGACATCGGACTGACGCGGACTGGGACGGAAAACCACCCCAAAGCGGTCGAGGTCATAACGCGAACAGCCTGCATGAATCATCTCAACGGCACAGCACGCCAAACCAAACGTCATCGGCCACAAGGAACCGGTACGCGTCCAGTTGATCACCGTATCCAGTGACGTTGTGACGAATCCTTCTTTTAAAACGCCTTCGATACTCATGTCACCTCTTGCCGCAAGGCAGATTCAAGGGTGAAGCGGAGCGGAAATCACTCCCAGTCCAGTGCGCCTTTTTTCCACACCCAGATGTAACCAATGACGAGAATGCCCAAAAACACAAACATCTCGAAGAAACCAAACAGGCGCAGAGATTCTGTGCCGGCAATTTCCTGGAGAATGGTCGCCCACGGAAGCAGGAACGCAATCTCGAGGTCAAAGATAATAAAAAGGATAGCGAGCAGGTAATAACGCACATCAAATTTCATGCGCGCATCTTCGAAGGGCTCGAAGCCACACTCAAAAGGAGAAAGCTTTTCGCTGTCTGGACGGTGCGGCGCAATAAGCCGCCCCATGACAATCGGCGCCACGCCAAAGGCGAGCCCGACCAGGATGAAAACAAGCACGGGGAAGTAGTTTTCTAGCATTTATCGATCCCGGTCTTTGTTTGCGGAAAATCCGCATGGAAACGCCCGCTTACTGCGGGCGTCCAATAATTTTTTGGTGCCGACGGTGAGACTCGAACTCACACGACTTTACGTCACCACCCCCTCAAGATGGCGTGTCTACCAATTTCACCACGTCGGCACTCAGTGTTACAGCGGGACGAATTATACGACTTCTACCGCGCTGCGCAAAGCTTTTTGCACCTTATTTGGGAACCGTATTGAGCTTCGAATCCGAACCAGCCGCAGGCGCCGGCGCGACCTCGCCGGCGGCCGGAACTGCTTGCTCCATCACGCTTGCGGGGACGGTTCTGGCCGAACTTGCAAGGTAGCTCAGGCCAAGGCTGGTGATAAAGAATACTGTCGCCAGCACACCCGTGGTGCGACTCATGAAGTTGGCTGACCCGGATGCACCAAAAAGGCTCCCCGATGAACCACTGCCAAATGCAGCACCAGCATCCGCCCCTTTGCCGTGCTGCAGCAAAACCAGACCGATCACCCCGATACCGACCAGCACGTGCACCGTCAACACAATCGAAAAGAGATAGCTACCCATGATTCATTCGTTCCTGAACGTGTAAGTTCTAATCAAACAGCGACTGCAGCTTTGCAAATCGCCAAAAAAGCATCCGGATCCAGCGCGGCGCCACCGATGAGTCCCCCATCGATATCGTCCGCTGCAAACAGTGCGGGAGCCGTTTCCGGTTTCACGCTCCCGCCGTACAAAATTTGAACCCGATCCGCCGCAGCGCAAGAAACACGACCAAGCGCCCTGCGAATAGCGACATGCACCTCAACCGCCTCTTCCACCGTGGCGGAAAGCCCGGTGCCAATCGCCCAGACAGGCTCATAGGCAATGACCACGCGCTCAAGCCGCGCTGCGCCCAGCGCCAACACCGGCGCCAACTGCCCTGCCACGACCGCCTCGGTCTTGCTAGCCAACCGCTCCTCTTTCGTCTCGCCAACGCAGACAATCGGGGTCAGACCAGCTCGCAATGCCGCCGCAGCCTTATCCGCAACACCTTGACTCGATTCGCCATGACGCGCACGGCGCTCGGAATGCCCTACGATCACGTAGCGACAGCCCACATCCTGAAGCATGCCGGCACTGACTTCGCCAGTGAATGCGCCATCGTCAGACTCGCTCACATCCTGCGCGCCGAGATGCAATGCCGTACCCGCCAATGCCGTACGCGCCTGATCCAGGTAGGGAAACGGAACGCAAACGGCAATATCCACGCCGCCGGGCAAACGCGAAGTGAGCGCGGACAGCAAATCTGCCGCCATATCGCGCCGACCATGCATCTTCCAGTTACCAGCTACCAGTTTCGATCTCATACGCTTTACTGCGAAGGCGGAAAAATCCGGCAATTGTAACCGCCCGCCCGCTGCTCAGCAAACAAAGCGCTCAGGGTACGGTGCACTCAGACGGTCTCGCCGAAGGCGCCGCGAACGGTATCCGCCAAATGCGTCGCATGGCGTTCGACTTCTTCCGCGTCGCTCCCCTCGACCATCACGCGCAACAGCGGCTCTGTTCCCGAGGGGCGCAACAACACCCGGCCACGCTCGCCCAAGGCCTCGGCGGTCGCGCGTTCGGCGGCGGAAATACGACCATCCGACCGCCAATCGAATCCTTGCGGCATACGCACATTGATCAAACGCTGCGGATAGAACACCAGGTCTTCACACGCTTGCTTGAGCGTCACACCCCGTTGCCGCAACGACGCCAGCACCTGCAGCGCGGAAACGATACCGTCACCCGTCGTATGGTGATCCAAGCTAAGAATATGCCCGGAGTTCTCGCCACCCAGGCGCCAGCCTTTCTCCTGCATCATTTCGAGCACGTAGCGATCACCGACTTTCGCACGCGCGAAGGGCACCTCGAGGCGTCCGATGGCATGCTCAAAGCCGAGATTGCTCATCAGCGTACCGACCACACCATTGAGCTTGCCCGACAGCTTCATCGCCACCGCGATGACATAAATCAGCTTGTCGCCGTCGTAAATCTCACCCGCCGCATCCACCATCACCACACGGTCCGCATCGCCATCGAGCGCAATGCCGATATCCGCACCATGGGTTAGCACCGCGTCGCGCAAATACTCTGGCGATGTCGCACCCACGCCGTCATTGATATTGAGACCGTCGGGGCGCACGCCAACCGACACCACTTCAGCGCCCAGTTCGTGCAACACTTTCGGCGCAATGTGATACGCCGCACCATGCGCGCAATCGAGCGCAATCTTCAGGCCACGCAGGTCGAGTTCGTTGGGGAAGGTATTTTTGCAGAATTCGATATAGCGCCCGGCGGCATCTTCGATACGCCGGGCCCGACCGAGCCGGTCGGACGATACGCACCCCATCCCTTCGTCGAGGTGATCTTCGATCTCGCGCTCAACGGCATCAGGCAGCTTTGCCCCGCCGGCCGAAAAAAACTTGATTCCGTTGTCATAAAAAGGGTTATGCGATGCGGAGATGACAACGCCGGCCTGCAAACGCAAGGCGCGCGTCAGATAGGCCACTGCCGGCGTCGGCATCGGTCCGGCCAGGATGACATCCACCCCAGCCGCCGAAAAACCCGCCTCCAGGGCGGCTTCGAGCATGTAACCCGAAATCCGCGTGTCTTTTCCAATCAGCACTGTCGGACGCTCGCCCTTGGGCAACTGTTCCCGCATCACCAGCGTCACGCCAGCCGCGTAACCAAGGCGCATGACGAAATCCGGTGTAATCGGTGCATCACCCACCCGCCCGCGCACACCATCCGTACCAAAATACTTTCTGCTCATGACTCTTCCCACCTCAATAGGCTGTCAGTTGCGGACACTGCCGCCCCGAAAATGTTGGCCGGATTATGACAGCCGTTGTCGATTTCCTGCGTGCAAACGCTCACGACCTCACCGCGTCCAGCACCGCCAGCGCATCCCGGGTCGCCGCAACATCGTGCACACGCACACAGACAGCGCCCAATTGCACAGCCAGCGCCGCGGCGACAGCACTGGCCACCACACGCCCCTCCACTGGCTGCCCCGTGATCGCGCCAAGCATTGATTTGCGCGACACACCGGCCAACACCGGCGCCAGAGATGACAGCTGCGGCAACGCCCGAAACAGTGCCAGGTTGTGCGCCAGTGTTTTGCCGAAGCCGAAGCCCGGGTCGATCAAGATCCGCTCCCGCGCCACGCCCGACGCACACGCGGCATCGACCCGCTCAGTCAACGCGACCTTGACCTCAGTTACCACATCGTCGTAGTGCGGCGCAGCCTGCATTGTTCTTGGCGCACCTTGCATATGCATCAAACACACCGCAACCTCACTGGCAGCCACGGCTGCCAATGCGCCTGGCATCCGCAATGCGTTGATATCGTTGATCATGGCCGCGCCGGCCCCGATAGCAGCCGTCATCACCGCCGGCTTGACGGTATCCACCGACAGCGGAATATCCCAGCCCGCCAAGGCTTCAACGATCGGGATGACGCGATCGAGTTCTTCGGACTCGCTCACCGACTCGGCGCCCGGGCGGGACGACTCCCCACCCAAATCGAGCAGGTGCGCGCCCTCTTCAACAGCCCGCTCCGCGCGACGCAAGATGTCATCACGCCGCTTGAGCAGACCGTCACCCGAAAATGAGTCCGGCGTGACATTCAGAATCGCCATGATTTTCGGCGTCGTCAGATCCAGCCGAAAGCGCCCGCAGGACAATATCCCTGCCATCACGCCGCGTCTCCGCCCTCGGCAGACACTGCTTCCGCGGCGTCCACAGCCACCGACGCGGCCGCAATCATGTCGGCTCGACTGCTCGGCGTCTCGAGACTGATCGGGCCCAAGGCGCCGCTGCGGTAATCGCCCAGCAAAACGAGCGCCGCCTTGTCGACGTCTACACCGCCGCCCTTGATCAGGCATCCGCGCCGGCGTGCCACCTCCTCCACCAGTCGCACGCCGTCAAAGCCGGTCACGTCGGTCTTGTAGCGAGCCGCCAAACGATCGGGATAGCGTGACAACAATAACTGGCCCAACGCAACGGCCACATCGAATTCAGCAACGGCATTGACCCCAATCGCATGACTGGCCGCCAGCATGAAACCATCGGCGTCGTACGCAATTTTCGGCCACAGCATCCCCGGCGTATCCACCAAAGACATGGTGGGGCTGATATCGAGCCGCTGCTGAGACTTGGTCACCGCCGGCTCATCGCCCACGGCGGCCACACGGCGTTTAAGCATGGCGTTCATCAATGTTGATTTGCCGACGTTCGGAATTCCCATAATCATCATGCGCAAGGGCTTGGTGCCATCGCTGCGATGCGGCGCCAGCTGCTGACACAGCTTGGGCACGCGGGCCACTTCCGCCGGTTTCTTGCACGAAATGGCCACTGCCCTGACGCCCGGCTGCTGATTGAAATACGCCAGCCACTGTGCCGTTGCAACCGGGTCGGCCAGGTCCGACTTGTTGAGCAACTTGAGGCAGGGGCGCTGCCGGTGTGCGCGCAAGGATTCGATCATCGGATTCGTGCTCGCCGCCGGCAGGCGCGCATCCACAACCTCGATCACCACATCGATCTTCGCCATGACTTCGGCCGCCTTCTTGCGCGCCGAATTCATATGCCCCGGGAACCACTGAATAGTCATGCTTGTCTTCGATCCACTTGATTTAGACCCGATTATCCCATTTCGCAGCCACGCCCGGCGGCCCATCGTCAAATCGCGCTGCCCGCCGGGGTTTGGCTCTGCCACAAAGCACTGGACACCCGGGTAAAAAGGTGTATCGTGTCGGAGCAGTCGCTTCAAGCAGTTGTCCTTGCAGGTGTTTCTTCGCGGTGTTTGGTTAAACCGCCCACGTTTGAATCCCCTCAGTACGTTTCTTGATAGTTCCTGCAGGTGGGCTATACGCCCAGATTTTGTTTTTATTATGGAACACGTATAAATGAGCACTCAAACCGGCACCGTGAAATGGTTCAACGACTCCAAGGGCTTCGGCTTCATTACGCCTGATGGCGGTGGTGATGACCTGTTCGCGCACTTCAGCGAAATTCAGGGCAACGGCTTCCGCACCCTGGCTGAAAACCAGCGCGTCGAGTTCGAAATCCGCACGGGCCCCAAGGGTCTGCAGGCTGCTGCTATCCGCGCTGTCTGATCGGATTTAGCGTCTGACGCAAAAAACGCGGCTCTGGCCGCGTTTTTTTGTCGACCGCCGGCCCCGCCCTGCGCCCGGGGCATTTGCCCGATCGGATCGCTTCGGCTACCGTGGCGCCTCCTCCGAAATTTCAGCCCGTCGCCCTTTTGACCGTTCGAAACGTCACCTCTCTTGGCCAGGTCTTTACGCCGACCGCGATCGTCGACTTGATGCTCGATTTGCGTCAGCGCAAAGGGCGAGTCCTCGAACCCTCGGCAGGCGCGGGGGCATTCAGCGACCAGATCGAATCGTGCATCGCCATCGAGCTCGACCCGACCGTGGCGAAAGCGTCGATGCTCCTAACGGATTTTTTCACCTACCCACTTAGTGAGCGCTTCGACACGATCATCGGAAATCCGCCCTACGTGCGCTTTCAGGACATCCCGGAAGTCACCCGGGCTCGGCTCGACACCCAGCATTTCGACGGCCGCAGCAATCTGTTCCTGTTCTTCATCGACAAGTGCGTACGCCACCTGGCCGACGACGGCGAGTTGATCTTTATCGTGCCGCGCGAGTTCATCAAGCTGACCGCCGCTCGCAAGCTCAATCGCTGGCTGTACGACACCGGCACCATTACCCACTGGGTCGAAACCGGCGATACGCGAATCTTCGCGGGCGCACTCCCGAACTGTGCAATTTTTCGATTCGAAAAAGGCAACTTCAGCCGCCGCACGCAATTCCGCACGCTGCAATCCCCGCATTGGGAAGAACGCCAGTTCATTGAGATGGATGGCCAACTCGCCTTCTCGCCGGCCCCCATGACCGTCGCACTGGCCGACCTCTTTTCGGTCAAGGTGGGTGCTGTATCAGGAGCCGACGATGTATTTGCTCATCCGAACGGCAACGTCGACTTCGTATGCTCCCAGACAGTCGACAGCGGCGCCACCCGACGCATGCTCTACAACCAGCAACACCCCGATCTGCTCCCCCACAAGCCACGCCTCCTCTCTCGTCGCGTGCGTCGATTTGACGAAAGCAACTGGTGGCACTGGGGGCGCACCTATCCGCTCAGCGATTCGCCGCGCATCTACGTGAATGGCCGCACCCGACGCGACGCTCCATTTTTTCTGCACCCGGCCCGCGCCTACGACGGGGCAATTCTCGCGCTGTTTCCCCACGACACCACCATGGCACTGAACGAAGCCGTCAACTTGCTGAATACTGCAGTACCCTGGGAGGCCCTCGGTTTTCGAGTCGACGGCCGATTTTTGTTTACCCAACGCAGCCTGCAAACTTTACACCTGCCCGAAAGCTTCCGAGTCCTGGCGCCCGCGTATCGCTGAAGTAGAAAATGAACTCGCTGTTGTGCGCTCAAACAAGCAGTAAAGCTTGATGTCGCGACAATCAGGTGCGACGCCTGGTGCGCGCCGTTCGATCCCACAATCCTCCTCGAAGCCTGACGCTCATATCGGGCTTATCCGTTTCCGGCTATCATCCAGATGCCGCCAAAATGCCAACCTGACACGCGATAGCGCGCATTTCTTGCGCGTCGCGCGCGCCCTCTGCACATGAGCCCTCCACGCCCATCAATCAAGCACTTCCTGCTAGGTCTGATGTTCACCTTTCTCTGCGCCATGGCAGTGACCCGGGCGCAGGCGCAGACACTTCCCCAAGAAACTTTGACCGCGCAGGAACGCGCGTTTCTGGATACAGCCGGCCCAATCGTTTTCATCAGCCAAAGCCACTATCCGCCCTTCGAGTTCGTCGACCCGAACACCGGCGCACGCAAGGGCATGATGATCGAGCTCGCGACCTGGATCAGCACCGAATTCGGGTTTCATGCCGAATTCACCGATGCCGCTTTTCTGGACGCCCAGCGCGCTGTCGAAGAAGGTCGAGCGCATGTACTGACCAGCTTCTTCTATAGCGAAGAACGGGATCATCACTTTGACTTTACCGAGACCGTTTTCGAGATTCCCGCGACCATTTTTGTCGTGGCAGACCGACCAGACATCACCAACCTCGCAAGTCTTCGCGGAAAACGGATCGCTATTCAGCGCGGCGATTATGCGCTGGACTTTCTCGCATCGAAGGACATCGATTTCACGCTAGTCGCCACCGACACTTTTGATCAAGCCAGCGCAGCGGTGATCGAGGGACGCGCCGATGCGCTGATCGGCGACGAACAGATCGTCTTGCACTACCTCTACAGCAACGGCCTCAATACCCGCATGAAAAAGGTCGGCGAGCCCCTGTATGTCGGCCGCAATGCCATGGCCGTCAAAGACGGCAACAGCCAGCTACGCTCAATCCTCAACAAAGGGATCGCGCGCGCTCGAAGCACCGGTGCGCTCGAGCGCCTGAACTGGAAATGGGCCGGCACGCACTTGACCGATCGAGGCGTTGATTTGGTCGCCTACTGGCCCTATGCGTTGGCGGCCGCTGCACTCCTGGCCTGGATATTTTTCTGGAATCTACGCCTGCGATATGTCGTCCGTAACAAAACAGCACAACTGGTTCAGAACCAGATGCGACTTGAAGGCATTATCGAGGGTACGCGGGCCGGCACCTGGGAGTGGCATATCCCGAGCGGCGATATCGTCATCAATGACTTGTGGGCAGAAATGCTCGGATACACGCGCAAAGAACTTCACCCGTTATCCACAAAACGCCGTATCGAATTACTTCACCCAGACGACCGTGATCGCTCGGCGACGCTACTCGCCAGGCACCTTGCCAATGACATCCCCCACTACGCCTGCGAAATTCGCATGCAACACAAGTCGGGAAGCTGGATCTGGCTGCTTGAGCGCGGTCAAATTACCGAACGAACAGCGTCCGGTGATCCGGCAACCGTTTCGGGCACGCAAATCGACATATCACCCAGCAAGATCGCTGAAGTCGAACTGCAACTCACCGCCAGTGTCTTTGGGAGTGCCCGCGAAGGCATCGTCATTACCGACGCTGAAGGCACAATCCTGAACGTAAATGACGCGTTCACCCGAATCACCGGCTACTCCCGGGACGAAGGGATTGGAAAAAATCCGGGCATGCTGCGCTCCGGCCAACACGACGCGGCATTCTACGCGTCCATGTGGCAGAGCCTCATCGACAACGGATTCTGGGAAGGCGAGATCTGGAACAAGAGAAAGTCCGGTGAGATTTTCCCAGAAATCCTGACGATCTCCGCCGTTCGCGACACCAAAGGCATCGTGTCCCACTATGTCGCTGTCTTTTCCGACATCAGCCGTCAAAAGGAAAACGAGCATCAACTCGAACGCCTTGCCTTCTTTGACGACCTCACCGGATTGCCCAATCGTGTGCTGCTGGTCGATCGACTGAGTCAAACCATGGCACGCGCGCGTCGCGGCAAGACTGCGCTCGCCCTCGCCTACCTCGATCTCGATGGTTTCAAGGAAATCAACGACGCCTATGGCCACGCAGTCGGTGACCGTGTGCTGGTGACCATTGGCGAGCGGCTCACCACGGCGCTTCGTGAAGAAGATACCGTAGCGCGCTTCGGTGGTGACGAGTTTGTCATCGTGCTGCCCGATCACCACAACGGAGAAGCGCTCGATGCCATCGTCCGCAGACTACTGATCAGCATCTCGGAACCGATTCATCTAGACCAGCACCGGCTGCAAGTGTCGGGCAGCATCGGACTTGCGCACTATCGTGGCGACATCGATCTGGACTCGGATCAACTCATTCGCCAGGCCGACCAGGCGATGTATCAAGCCAAGCAGACCGGGCGAAACCGCTTTCATGTCTTCGACGCCGACCAGGAGCGCGCCATCCAGGGCCGCCACGAAAGCATCGCCCGAATTCACCAGGCGCTCGCCAACGGTGAGTTCGTCCTGCACTACCAACCGAAGGTCAATATGCGCAACGGGGTGATGATCGGCGCGGAGGCTCTGATTCGCTGGATGCACCCCGAACGCGGCATGCTCGCGCCGGCCGTGTTTCTCCCCCACATCGAGACTGATCGCGCGGGTATTTCGCTCGGTGAATGGGTCATATTCACAGCACTTGCCCAGATCGACGCATGGCGCCAGGCGGGTATCGTGCTCACCGTCAGCGTCAATATCTCGGCGCACCACCTTCAGCAAACCAATTTCAGCGATCGACTGAAAACGCTGCTTGACCAACACCCCGAGGTGCCGCCCGATTCGCTCGAACTCGAAGTACTCGAGAGCAGCGCACTCGAAGACATTGATCATGTATCGACAGTCATCTCGGCCTGTGCCGCCCTAGGGGTTCGCTTTGCACTCGACGATTTTGGCACCGGCTATTCGTCGCTGATTTATCTCAAACGTCTGCCGGTAGACGTACTCAAGATCGATCAAAGCTTTGTGCGCGACATGCTTCACGACCCGGGCGACCTCTCCATTCTGGAAGGCGTTCTGGGTCTGGCACGCGCCTTCCATCGCGAGGTCATTGCCGAAGGCGTCGAAACAGAAGCGCACGGCAGGCTTCTGCTGCAACTGGGCTGCGAGCAGGCCCAAGGCTACGGAATCGCCCGCCCGATGCCCGCCGAAGCCCTCGCCGCATGGGCAACGCAGTGGACGGCACCTGACGCCTGGAAGCAAACAGATCGCCTCCAGCCTCATGACATCGAACTTCTTTACGCCGCCGCCGAGCACCGCGCCTGGCTTGATGAGCTGGCAGTTTTTTTGCGCGGAGAGTCTCCTGTCCCTCCGGAGACCAACGCGCATCGTTGCCGTTTCGGCCAATGGCTCGACCGTAAAAAAGCTGAATCCGGGGACGCCGGCCCACTCAGCTCGATCGACGCACTCCACCAAGTGCTGCACGGGCATGGCGAAAACGCGGTATCTCGCCACATCGCAGGCGACAAAAAAATGAGAGATGAAGCGCTGGCATCCTTGCAAAAATGCAGCATGGCACTTCTCACCAGTCTTCAGGACATTGCCAATAACCGTTCACGCCGATAAGCGCAGACGACACCCAAGAAAACGGCGCCCCGCAGGGCGCCGCCAGACACACAAATCGAACCCGTAACAGGTCACGTCGCAGCAGCGACTTTCTCGAAGCGCATTTTGCCCCCGTCAGCATCGACCCGAATCACATCCTTGGCCGCGAACTGGCCTTCCAGGATGGCTTTGGCGAGCGGATTTTCGATGCGCTCCTGAATCGCCCGCTTGAGTGGCCGCGCACCAAACACCGGGTCGAAACCCGCCTCGGCCACCTGCGCCAGGGCCGCGTCCGACACCTCCATGCCCATTTCCAGGCGCGCCAGTCGCTTCTCTAGGTACTGCAGCTGGATGCGCGCGATGTTGGCAATATGCTTTTCATCGAGGCTGTGGAACACCACCACTTCGTCGATCCGGTTGATGAACTCGGGCCGGAAGTAGGTCTTGACCTCGGCCATCACCGCCAGTTTGATCACGCCGTAATCGTCGCCGGCCATCTGCTGGATCATCTGGCTGCCAAGATTGGAGGTCATGACGATCACGGTATTCTTGAAGTCCACCGTGCGCCCCTGACCGTCGGTCATACGGCCGTCGTCCAGCACCTGCAACAACACGTTGAAAACGTCAGGATGCGCCTTTTCGACCTCATCGAGCAGAATCACCGAATAAGGCTTGCGACGCACCAGTTCGGTCAGATAGCCACCCTCCTCATAGCCGACGTATCCCGGCGGCGCGCCAATCAGGCGCGCGACCGAGTGCTTCTCCATGAACTCGCTCATATCGATGCGAATGAGATGCTCCTCGCTATCGAAGAGAAACTCGGCCAGCGTCTTGCACAGCTCCGTCTTGCCTACGCCCGTGGGGCCGAGGAACAGGAAGGAGCCATAAGGACGGTTCTCGTCCGATAGCCCGGCACGCGAGCGACGAATGGCATCCGACACCAGACGCACCGCCTCGTCCTGACCAATCACCCGCTCGTGCATCTTGTCTTCCATCTTGAGCAGCTTGTCGCGCTCGCCCTGCATCATCTTCGACACCGGAATTCCGGTTGCACGGGAAACTACCTCGGCAATCTCTTCGGTACCCACCTGGGTGCGCAGCAACTGGTTCGGCACCGCGGACTCACCATTTTGCTCGGCGGCCTTCAACTGCGCCTCGAGCTGCGGCAGCTTGCCGTACTGCAGCTCGGCCAGTTGCTCGTACTTGCCGCCACGCTGCAACTCGGCCATCTTGGCGCGCAAAGCGTCAATCTCTTCCTTGATGTGCGCCGACCCATGCGCGCGCGCCTTCTCGGCCTTCCAGATTTCCTCCAGGTCGTTGTACTCGCGCTGAAGTTTTTCGAGCTGCTCGTCGATCAGCTGCAAACGCTTGATCGAAGCCTCGTCCTTCTCTTTCTTGACCGCCTCGCGTTCGATTTTCAGCTGGATCATTCGACGGTCGAGCTTGTCCATCACCTCGGGTTTGGAGTCGATCTCCATCTTGATCCGCGAGGCGGCTTCGTCGATCAGGTCGATCGCCTTGTCGGGCAGGAAGCGGTCGGTAATGTATCGGTGCGACAACTCTGCAGCGGCGACAATTGCCGGGTCAGTGATGATCACACCGTGGTGGATTTCGTATTTCTCTTTCAAACCACGCAAGATGGCGACGGTCGACTCCACACTAGGCTCATCCACCAGCACTTTCTGGAAGCGGCGCTCCAGCGCGGCATCCTTCTCGATGTACTTGCGGTATTCATCCAGCGTCGTCGCGCCAATGCAATGCAGCTCACCGCGCGCCAGCGCCGGCTTGAGCATGTTGCCCGCGTCCATTGCACCCTCGGCCTTGCCGGCGCCGACCATGGTGTGAATCTCGTCAATGAACAGAATGATCCGCCCTTCGTCCTGGGCAATATCCTTGAGCACCGCCTTGAGCCGCTCTTCGAACTCGCCACGGTACTTCGCGCCCGCCAGCAGCGCCGCCATATCGAGCGACAACACCCGCTTGTCCTTTAGCGTCTCGGCCACCTCACCATTGACGATGCGCTGGGCCAGGCCTTCAACGATGGCGGTCTTGCCCACACCTGGCTCGCCGATCAGCACCGGATTGTTCTTGGTGCGACGTTGCAGGATCTGCACCGCACGGCGGATCTCGTCGTCGCGGCCGATCACCGGGTCCAGTTTGCCCAGGCGCGCCCGTTCCGTCAGATCCATGCAATATTTGGACAGCGCTTCGCGCTGCCCCTCTGCGTCCTGCGAACCCACGTTCTGGCCGCCACGCACCGCCGCAATCGCGGTTTCCAGATGCTTCTTCACCAACCCATGTTCGCGCAACAAGCGTCCAACTTCGCCCTTGTCGTCAGCCAGTGCGAGCAGGAACATTTCGCTGGCAATGAAAGCGTCGCCCTGCTTCTGGGCCGCCTTGTCGGTCAGATTCAGAAGATTTCCGAGATCGCGGCCGACCTGAACATCGCCGCCGTGGCCCTCGACCTTTGCCAGTCGCTCGATGCCACTCTTGAGCGCCGTTTTAAGCGGCACCACGTTGACACCAGCGCGCTGCAACAAAGAGGCCGTGCTGCCGTCGTCCTGCTCTAGCAGCGCCAACATCAAATGTTGCGGCTCGATAAACTGCTGATCGTTGCCCACGGCGATACTGCCCGCATCGGACAACGCCTGTTGAAACTTGGTGGTGAGCTTGTCGAAGCGCATGAAGACATCCTTTTCCGTTGACCTGTTTCACCGTAGATGGGGCGTCACCACGAACATTTCAAGATGCTGACACGCCACTCATCCGGAATGTGTTGCTGCAATGCAACAAACATCTGTTTGAACTTGGAAATAACTGATCCAACGCAGTATTCCTGTATTCCTCAATGTGTTACTTTGAGTGAATTGAGACGTCTGTGGCCGCCTGAAATTTTTTTCTGCTACGGCGCAACACCTGTCAGCCGACTCAAACCCAATTCATTGAGCGAGGAGGAATCACCATGGCGATCAAACCCGAACAACTTAACGCGCTGCAGAAAAAGAACCTCGAAGCGGCGATGCGCCTGGCGCAGATGTCGATCGAAAACTCGCAGCGCATCATGGAACTGCAGGTTCGCACGGCAAAGACCCTGTTTGAAGACGGTGTCAGCAATGCCAAGGCGCTGACCACCACGAAGGACCCGCAAGACATGCTCCGCCTGCGCACCGAATACGCTCAGGCTTCCACCGAGCGCATGCTCGCTTGCGCCCGTGAAATCGCAGAAGTCGCCGCTCAGGCACAGTCAGAAGTCGGCAAGATGGTCAGCGAGCAGCTGGCCACCGGCGGCAACGACATGTTCGAAGCCATCAACAAGATGTTCACCGGCATGCCCATCACCGACCAGAACGCCATGGGCGCTGTGCAAGGTGCGATGGATAACGCCCGCGCCGCTTTCGAGCAGATGACGCGTGCCTCGACCGAAGCCTTCCAGGCCTTCACGCAGGCCGGCACTGCCAGCCAGCCGGCCAAGCGCGCTCCGGCCCGCCGCCGCTAAGCAACACCGACCCGACTGACCGTCGGGTATGAAAACGGCGTCCTTTCGAGGGCGCCGTTTTTTATGCGCTGTCACGACGCAGTGCCGCCTCAAAGGCGGCGGCCCAAAAGTCAGCGTCGGGACTCGACGTCCAGCCAGCGTGCAGCAGACGCATCGTCTGCGTCGCGCGCGTCGACCCATCGACTGCCCTCGGGTGTTTGCTCTTTTTTCCAGAACGGCGCACGGGTCTTGAGAAAATCCATGATGAACTCGCAGGCTGCAAACGCTTCGCCGCGATGCGCACCGGCCACGCCGACGAATACGATCTGCTCACCTGGCTGAAGCGGCCCGACGCGGTGAATCACCCTCACGGCGAGCAAGCTCCAGCGCTGCTTTGCCTCGGCCACGATCTCGGCCAGCGACTGCTCGGTCATGCCCGGATAGTGTTCAAGCGTCATGCACTGTACACCGTCGGACGCGCCACGCACCAAGCCCAAAAACGTACTGATCGCGCCGATATCGGTACGCCCGGAGGACAAGGCTCGTGTTTCAACACCGACATCGAAATCGGCTTCCTGAACGCGCACTTCCATCGCCTCAGCCTCCCGTCACCGGTGGAAAAAATGCCACTTCATCGCCAACGGCCAGCACATGTTCGTCCGCCGCCATCTGTTGATTAACCGCCGCTCGTACGTTGTGACCGGGCGCGAGGCGCTGCCAGGCTTCTCCGCGCGCACTCAAGAACTGGCGCAGCGCGCCAACACTACCGACGTTGCCAGGCAGCGCGACGACCTCTTTTGCCATGCCGAGCGACTCTCGAAGACTGGCGAAATAAAGAATAGTCAGATTCATGAGCAAATCAATCCAGAAGATCGGAAAAAGGCGTGTAGGACACCATCTGGCCGCTCCGAATGGGCTCGCCCGGCGGAACTTCCGCCAGGCCATCCGCCCACACGGTAGAAGTCAGCACGCCCGAGCCCTGGTTATCAAACAGACTCAGTCCCCCTTCGGCATTGACCTGCACGCGCAGGAACTCCCGCCGCTTGATCGGCTTGAGCCAATCGAAGTCGGCCCGCAATTGCACTGGCTTCGGCAACACCTCGCGCACGCCCTGACATCTGAGCAAGAACGGCCGAACCAGCAGCAGAAAGGTCACAAAAGTCGACACCGGGTTGCCTGGCAAGCCAACAAACGCGGCCTCACCGACCCGACCATAGGCCAGCGGCTTGCCCGGCTTGATGGCGATATTCCACAGATCGAGCGAGCCCTCGGCTTCAACCGCGGGTTTGACGTGGTCTTCTTCACCCACCGACACGCCGCCCGAAGTAATGATCACATCGTGACCGTGGGCCGCGGTGCGCAGTGCCTGGCGTGTGGCGTCGAGCGTGTCCGCCACGATGCCCAGATCAGTCACCTCACACCCCATGCCTTCGAGGAGCGCATTGAGTACGAAACGATTGGAGTTGTAAATGGCGCCTTCACGCAGCGGCTCGCCCGGCATGACGAGTTCGTCGCCGGTAAAGAAAATGGCAACCTTGAGCCGGCGATACACCGACACGGCGGGGATTCCGATCGACGACGCCAGCCCAAGCTCCTGCGCGCGCAGGCGGGTGCCGGCCGTCAGCACCGCCTGCCCGACGGCGATATCTTCGCCGCGACGACGAATCGAATCGCCGCTCTGCGGCACATGGTTGATCGTGACCTTTTCGCCGTCGCGCTCACACAACTCCTGCATCACCACCGCATCGGCGCCCGGCGGAATCGGTGCGCCGGTAAAGATGCGCGCAACCGAACCCGCGGCGAGCGGATGCCCCACCGTGCCTGCCGGTATGCGTTGCGATACCGGCAGGCACGCCTCTGCAGAAGCGATGTCGGCGCAGCGCACCGCATAGCCATCCATCGCGGAATTGTCGAGCGGCGGCACGTCGAACTCGGATACCAGATCGTCGGCCAGCACGCGGCCACGGGCCTTGAGTGTGCTCACCAGTTCGGTGCCGGCCACCGACCGGGCCTGCGCCAGCAGTTGCGTGCGCGCGTCTTCAAAGGAAAGAAGGCTCATGCCTGAAAGTCTTCCATCTTGTAGTCAAGGATAAAGTCGGTCACCGACACCGGGTCGTTCACATCCAGTATCGGCAAAGACGTGTCGGTCGCCACATCAGTAGCCACGGCCACCACATGCGGGTTGTCGGTCCACAGTGGCGGCTTGCCATTGGCCGGGCGATAGACCTCGACCTTGGGCACTGGCGCGGCCTTGAAGCCTTCGATGAGCACAAGATCACAAGGCGACAGAATCGCCAGTTGTTGGTCCAGCGTCGGCTCCGGTGTCTCGCGCAACTCATGCATCAAGACCCAGCGACCACTCGAGAGCATCAGCACTTCCTGCGCGCCGGCCTCGCGGTGTCGCCACGAATCCTTGCCTGGTCGATCAAGATCAAAACCGTGATGCGCATGCTTGATCACTGACACACGCAAACCGCGCGAGCGGATTTCTGGGATGAGTTTTTCGATGAGCGTTGTCTTGCCCGAACCGGAGTAGCCGGCGACGCCAAAGACCTTCAAGGTAGTTTCCGCCCTAATGGTTTCACGACTGGAAGCGCCAAGGATACCCCGAAGACCCGCGCGGCGCCTTCGATCTCGATCAAGATCGGGAGCGTATTCGCACTGGGCGTGGACAAAAAAACGCCCTCACGAATGAGGGCGTTCAGATGCGCGATTCATGTACTGAGACGATCAGTTCGCTGGCACTTTGCGTCCATGGGTATCGCCCGCTTCGACATCGGCGGTGCTGTCACCCAGGATGCTCAGATCCTCCTTGTCACGCGTGCCGATATGGTGCGAGCGCTCGATCAGGAAGTACAACACCACACCAATCACCACGGCATACACCGTGGACTTCGGATCAGGCATGGCGAGCGTCACGGCCACGATGCCGGCCACGCCTCGCTCAGTCGAGTTCTTCAACTCTTCCATACCCACCATGATGCAGATGTAGGCCGTCAGCACCAGCGTGAGTGACAGCGCGATCGGTAGCACCGGCTTGAAGATGCTCACCAGCGGCAGCATGAACAGCGCGAAGAACCCGGTGATCCAGAAGGTGCCGCCACCGGAGTAGATGGAATCCATCGCCTTGCGGCCCAGCGCATAGCGCTCTGCGACCGTGGCGTGTGCCGCCGTCCACAAGGGACCGGCCAGACCGGGCCACGGGGCAAAGAAGGCATGAATGCCGTTGCGGATGGCGGTGACCAGGTGAACGCGGGTAATGCCTTCTTCGATCTTCTCGTCTTCACGCAAGTGGTCCACCCGCTTGACCAGCGTAAAGCCGACCACGATGTCGCCAAAGGCGATCACGTAGGCGATGACAGCCGTCGGCAGCGCCAGCATGAAGGTGCTCGCATCGGGCATGCCGGTGCTGAACACCAGGTAGTCCCACATCAGCGCGAAGTCCGGGTTGGTAATGCCCCACTTGACATCTGGCATGGGGTATTCGCCCACGGCCCAACCGACCAGCATCGCCAGGATCATGCCCGGCACCATGCCGAAGTTGGAGATGCGCTTGGCCCACACGTTCTTCTCGACAATGCTCTTGAAGGACAGCGAGAACAGCACATAAGCCGACACGATGGAGCCGATGATCAGCGAGATCGGCGTGTTGTCGATGCGCCCGCCGACTTTCAGCTCACCCATCATGGCGGCGATACCGGCGCCGATGATGATGCCCGATTTGAGCGAGTTGGGAATCACCGTCACCAGTCGATTACCCATGCCGGTGATGCCGAGCACGAGGAAAATAATGAACACTTCGATCTGCAACGCAAACATCGCCTTGATCGCCTCCGGCCCCGGCTCGAAACCTTGCAGGAACAGGATCACCACCGGGATGGCTGGCGTAATCCAGCCTGGCACCAGCGGCACCCCCAGCAGCGCCGGCAGCATGTAGCCGACGCCGGCGATCACGCAGAAGGCCAGCGCAGCCTCGTAGGGCATGCCGAGGTATTTTTGCAGCAGCGGAATCATCGCCAGGCCGACCACAAACATGATCAGGCCCTGAATCATTTCCGGGTATTCCCAACGGTAGTGCACGAAGGGAAGCCGGATCTTGAATGGTCCTAGCGGCCAGTGAGGCTGCTCGGCCCCGTGTTCTCTTTTCATCAGCACGTTCTCATCTCCTTTGGTCAGCGCCGCGAAAGCGACGCAAAAATTACATTTGATGCCACCACCTTAGCGAGCTTGTCGCTACAACCCGAACACCTCCGGTGCCTGCACGGCGAGCACCAGCGCGCAATACACCAGCACCCGCGCCATGGTCGCGAACAGCCCCGACCACCCCGATTCAAGCGTCTCGTCACGAACGCCGCATACGCCGAGACGCATCACCCGCCCCGCTCACATGTTTGGATAGTTGGGCCCACCGCCGCCCTCGGGCGTTACCCAGTTGATGTTCTGGGTCGGGTCCTTGATGTCGCAGGTTTTGCAGTGCAGGCAGTTCTGTGCGTTGATCTGCATACGCGGCCCGTCGTCGGCCTCGACCAGCTCGTACACGCCCGCCGGGCAGTACCGCGTCTCGGGCGCGTTGTAGGTCGCGAGATTGATCTGGATCGGCGCGGCGCTGTCCTTGAGCTGCAGGTGGCAGGGCTGCTCCTCGGCGTGGTTGGTGGCCGAGATGAACACCGACGACAGCCGGTCGAAGCTCAGCTTGCCATCCGGCTTCGGGTAGTCGATCGGCGCACACGCCGACGCTGGCTTCAGCTGGGTGTGGTCGGCATGGTTTTTCAGTGTCCACGGCGCCCGGCCACGCAGCACATACGTGTCGATCGCGCTGTAGGCGATCCCGCCCCACAGCCCCCACCGAAAAGACGGGCGGATGTTGCGCACCTGATACAGCTCGTCCCACAGCCAGCTCGCGCGCAGGCGCTCAGCATAGCCGGTCACCTCGCCGCTCCCGTCCGGCACATCGGCCAGATGGTCAAAGATCGCATCGGCCGCTTCCATACCCGACTTCATCGCCATGTGCGTGCCCTTGATCTTGGGCACATTGAGGAAGCCTGCGGTGTCGCCCACCAGCACGCCACCGGGGAAACTCAATTTTGGCAGCGACTGGAAGCCGCCCTCCGACAGCGCCCGTGCGCCATACGAAATGCGCCGCCCGCCTTCAAGGTAGCGACGGATCTCGGAGTGGGTCTTGAAGCGCTGAAACTCCTCGTAGGGCGACAGATGCGGGTTGCTGTAGTCGAGCCCGACCACAAAACCGATCGACACCAGATTGTCTTCGAGGTGATACAAAAATGATCCACCGTAGGTGTCGCTGGCCAGCGGCCAACCGACGGTGTGCACCGTGAGGCCGCGCTCGTGCACCGCCGGATCAATCTCCCACAGCTCCTTGATGCCGAGGCCATAGGTTTGCGGATCGGCATTGTGGCGCAGGTCAAAGCGCGCCATCACCGCCTTGCTGAGCGAGCCGCGACAGCCCTCCGAAAACACCGTCTGGCGCGCATGCAGCTCGATGCCGCGTTCGTGATTGGGGCCGGGCGTACCGTCGCGGTTCAGGCCCATGTCTCCGGTGGCGATGCCGCGCACCGCACCGAGGTCGTCGAACAGCACTTCGGCCGCCGCAAAACCGGGGTAGATTTCGACCCCCAGCGCCTCGGCCTGCTCACCCAGCCAGCGGCAGAAGTTGCCAAGGCTGACGATGTAGTTGCCTTCGTTGTGCATCTGCGGGGGCGTCGGCAGCTTGCGTGCGCCATGTTTTGAGAGCAGCAGAAAGCGGTCTTCGGTCACCGGCGTATTGAGCGGCGCGCCGCGTTCCTTCCAGTCTGGCAACAACTCGTTGAGCGCACGCGGCTCAATCACCGCGCCAGAAAGAATGTGCGCCCCAACCTCGGAGCCTTTCTCCACCACGCACACCGATAACTCGCGCCCTGCGGCGTCAGCCAGTTGTTTGAGGCGGATCGCGCTCGACAGGCCGGCCGGCCCGGCACCGACCACCACCACGTCGTATTCCATGACCTCGCGGGCCATCGGCGCGTCCATCAGAAAAGCGCCTCATGCATCGCCAGCACCGACTCTGAACCATTCACGATCGCATCGCGATAGCTGTTGGCCTCGGGCAGCACGTGCTCGGAGAAGTAGCGCGCGGTAATCAGCTTCGCCGCATAGAAGCCGTCGTCCGAATCTGCCAACCGCTCGAACGCCACCAGCGCCGAACGCGCCATCAGCCACCCCCCGGCGACCGTCCCGGCCAGTTTGAGGAAGGGCACCGCGCCCGCGGCCGCGGCCTGCGGATGCGCGTCATAGTTGGCCAGCAGCCAGTCGGTGGCCTCGGCCAGCGCGTACATGCCGCCGCCCAGCGCGGCGCCGATGTGGCGCATCTGAGCGTCGCCGTGGCCGTCGAGCTGGCGGCGCGTGGTGGCCATGTCTTCGAGCAGCGCGCGCATGGCGTGACCGCCTTCGCGGGCCACCTTGCGACCGATCAGGTCGTTGGCCTGGATTGCCGTCGTGCCCTCGTAAATCGTGGTGATACGCGCGTCGCGCATGTGCTGGCAGGCACCGGTTTCCTCGATGAAACCCATCCCGCCATGCACCTGGATGCCGTTCCATGTCACGCCCTGCGCGGCCTCGGTACACCAGCCCTTGACCACCGGCGTAAGCAACTCGAGACGACGCTGGTTGGCACCACGCACGGTCTCGTCCGGATGGCTCTTGGCACGATCCATACAGCCGGCCACGTAGTAGGCAATCGCGCGCGTGGCTTCGGTGCGCGACTTCATGTCCATCAACATGCGACGTACGTCGGGGTGGTGCAGGATCGGCTTCTTGTCGCCCGATTTGTCACCAATGATGCGCCCCTGAATACGATCGCGGGCGTAGCCCACGGCCTGCTGGTAGGCGCGCTCGGCAATGCCCACGCCTTCGAGGCCGACGTTGAGCCGGGCGTGGTTCATCATTGTGAACATGTACTCCAGCCCGCGATTGGGCTCTCCGACCAGATAGCCGATCGCGCCGTCCTTTTCGCCGAAAGCCATCACCGCCGTGGCGCTGGCGTGGATGCCCATCTTGTGCTCGATCGAGGCGCACACCAGATCGTTGCGCGCGCCGAGCGATCCGTCGGCGTTCACCAGAAACTTGGGTGCCACGAACAACGAAATCCCCTTCACCCCCGGCGGCGCATCGGGCAGCCGCGCGAGCACCAGGTGGATGATGTTCTCCGCCATGTCGTGCTCGCCCCAGGTGATGAAAATCTTGGTCCCGGAGATGGCGTAGCTGCCGTCGCCACGCGGCTCGGCCTTGCAGCGCACCGCGGCGAGGTCCGACCCGGCCTGCGGCTCGGTGAGGTTCATGGTGCCGGTCCACGTGCCGGCCACCATGTTGGGCAGGAAGGTGTTCTTGAGCTCGTCCGAGCCGTGGTGGGCGATGGCCTCAACCGCGCCAAGGGTCAGCATCTGGCACAACGAAAACGACATGTTGGCCGATTTCCACATCTCCAGCACTGCGGTCGACACCGTCACCGGCAGGCCCTGGCCGCCGAACTCGGTGGACGCCGGCATGCCGTTCCAGCCGGTTTCGCAGAAGCTCGCGTAGGCTTCCTTGAAGCCATCGGCGGTGCTCACCTCGCCGTCACGCCAGGTGTTGCCCTGACGGTCGCCGGGGGCGTTGATCGGGGCCAGCACTTCGGTGGCGAACTTCCCGGCTTCGTCGAGAATGGCTTCGACCAGGTCGGGGCTGATCTCTTCGTTGCCGGGCAGGCCGGCGATTTCTTCCAGACCGGCCAATGCGTTCATGGCAAACAGCATCTCGCGTACCGGGGCAATGTAAGTCGTCATGGCACAATTCCTGAAGTCAGTTGAGCGGGTGTCACAGCGCGGCGTTGAGCGCCGGTATGGCGTCAAACAAATCCGCCACGAGGCCGTAATCGGCAATCTGGAAAATGGGCGCTTCAGGATCTTTGTTGATCGCCACGATGACCTTCGAATCCTTCATCCCGGCCAGGTGCTGAATCGCACCGGAGATGCCAATCGCCAGATACAGTTGCGGAGCGACGATCTTGCCGGTCTGACCGACCTGGTAATCGTTGGGCACGAAACCGGCATCGACTGCCGCGCGACTGGCGCCCAGCGCCGCGCCCAGCTTGTCGGCCAGCGGCTCCAGAATGGCGTGATAGTTCTCGCCGCTACCCAGCCCTCGACCGCCCGAGACGATCACACTGGCGGCGCCGAGTTCCGGCCGCTCGGATTGGGTCAGTTCGCGACTGACCAGCGTCGACAGCGCCAGATCGGGCCCGGCAGTGATCGGCTCGATGCTTGCCGCACCACCATCGCCGACCGGATCGAAGGCCGTCGTGCGCACGGTGATGACCTTCACCGCGTCGCTGCTTTTGACCGTTGCCAGCGCGTTGCCCGCGTAGATCGGGCGCACGAAGGTGTCGGCCGAATCGATCGCGACAATCTCCGACACCTGAGCCACGTCGAGCAATGCGGCGACACGCGGCATCACGTTCTTTCCAAAAGTGGTGGCCGGCGCCAGGAGGTGGGAGTAACCCCCGGCACCGGCAACCGAAACGATCAGTGCGGCAATGTTCTCCGCGCCCTGATCGGTGTAATGCGCGGCATCAGCGCACAACACTTTGGAGACCCCTTCGAGCGCCGCCGTCGCGGCGCAGGCACCGGCGCAATCGGCACCGGCAACCAGTACGTGCAGCTCGCCGTCGAGCGCGCGGGCGGCGGCGACGGTGTTGCGAGTGGCGGCCTTGAGACCGGCCTTGTCATGTTCTGCAATCACGAGAATGGGCATGTCAGATCACCTTCGCTTCGTTCTTGAGCTTGTCGACCAGCTGCGCCACGTCAGCCACCATCACCCCGGCGCTGCGCCCGGCGGGCTCCAAAACCTTGACGGTAGTGAGACGCGCCGCGACGTCCACGCCGAGCGCGTCAGGGGTGACGGTCTCAAGCGGCTTCTTTTTCGCTTTCATGATGTTGGGCAGGGTTGCGTAGCGCGGCTCGTTGAGGCGCAGATCGGTGGTAATCACCGCCGGCATGTGCATCGAAATGGTTTCCAGACCGCCATCGATCTCGCGCATGACGCTCACCTTGCCTTCGGCCACTGTGACTTTCGAGGCAAAGGTGGCTTGCGGCAGATTCATCAGTGCGGCCAGCATCTGGCCGGTTTGATTGGCATCGTCGTCGATCGCCTGCTTGCCCAGAATGATGAGATCGGGCGACTCCTTGTCACACAGTGCCTTGAGCAACTTGGCGACTGCCAGCGGTTGCAGCTCTGCGTCTGTGCTGACCAGAATCCCGCGGTCGGCACCGATGGCCATCGCCGTGCGCAGGGTTTCCTGGCACTGCGCTACGCCGCACGAGACGGCGACCACCTCGGAGGCCACCCCGGCCTCCTTCATTCGCACCGCCTCTTCTATGGCGATTTCGTCGAACGGGTTCATCGCCATTTTGACGTTGGCCAGTTCAACCCCGGATTGGTCAGCCTTGACCCGCACCTTGACGTTGTAATCAACCACGCGCTTGACCGGAACGAGGATCTTCATGCCTTCGCTCCTTCGCTGGTTTCCGCGTTGTGGCGTGCCTGATCGCGCAATACGAACTTCTGGATCTTGCCGGTCGATGTCTTGGGCAGAACGCAGAACTCGATATGCTTGGGCACCTTGAAACGGGCCAGATGACCACGGCAATGCTCGATGATGTCCTCGGCCGTCACCTGCGCGTCTTCCTTGACCTCGATGTAGGCCGCCGGCACCTCGCCCCACTTGTCGTCAGGCTTGGCCACCACGGCCGCCATCATCACCGCCGGGTGACGGAACAGCACTTCCTCGACTTCCAGCGAGGAGATGTTCTCGCCGCCGGAAATAATCACGTCCTTCGAGCGGTCCTTGATCTTCACGTAACCGTCCGGATGCAACACCGCCAGATCCCCGGTATGGAACCAGCCGCCGTCGAAAGATTCAGTCGTCGCCTTCTCGTTCTTCAGGTAACCCTTCATCACGATGTTGCCGCGGAACATGATCTCGCCCATCATCTCGCCATCGGCCGGCACTGGCGCCATGGTCAGCGGATCGAGCACCGTGATGGCTTCCTGCATGTGGTTGCGAACCCCCTGACGGCCATTGCGCTCGGCGCGACGGTCGATCGGCAGCGCATCCCACTCCGGATGCTTGGCACACACCGAGGCCGGGCCGTAGGTCTCTGTCAGCCCATACACATGCGTGATGTCGAAGCCCATGCGCTCGGCTCCCTCGATGATCGCGGCCGGGGGTGCCGCGCCGGCGATCAGGCCGCTGACCTTGTGATCAATGCCTTCACGCAACTTCTCGGGAGCATTGATCATCATTCCGTAGACGATCGGCGCCCCGCACATGTGGCTGACCTTGTAGCGGCGGATCAGCTCAAAGATCAACGCCGGATCGACCTTGCGCAAACAAACGTTAACGCCCGCGTTGGCCGCCATCGTCCACGGGAAGCACCAGCCATTGCAGTGGAACATCGGCAGGGTCCACAAATAGACCGCGTGCGCCGGCATGCCCCAGCTGATGATGTTGGAAGCGGCGTTCAGATAGGCGCCGCGGTGGTGATAGACCACACCCTTGGGGTTGCCGGTGGTGCCCGAGGTGTAGTTGAGCGCAATGGCATCCCACTCGTCAGCGGGCAGTTGCCAGGCAAAGTCGGGATCACCTTCGGCGATGAAGTCTTCGTACTCGATCTCACCGACGCATGTGGTGCCGGGATATTCAGGATCGAGCGCATCGATCACCAAAGGCTTCGGCCCGTCGAGCAACTCAAGCGCCGCAGCGACCACCTCGGCGAACTCCGGATCGGTGATCAGCACTTTGGCTTCGCCATGACCCAGCATGAAAGCGATCGCTTCAGCATCAAGCCGGGTGTTAAGTGTATTGAGCACCGCACCGACCATTGGCACGCCGAAATGAGCCTCGAACATCGCCGGCACATTGGACAGCATCACGGCCACGGTGTCGCCCTTGGCGACCCCCTTCGCCGCCAGCGCGCCCGCCAGTTGACGGCAACGGGTATAGGTTTGCGACCAGTTAAAAACGCGCGCGCCGTGAACCACGCTGGTGCGCGCCGGATACACACTGGCCGTGCGCTCTATGAAACTGAGCGGCGACAGGGCAACATAATTGGCGGGATTCTTATCCAGCCCCTGCAGATAGGGATTGTTCGACACCTTTTTGACTCCTCGTACCCATGTGGTTCAACCGGGCGCCGGAAACATCCGGCACAGCTCCGCTCGGCGGCGGCTTGGTCGATTAGAGTGGCAACAAAAGTTGTCGTAACTTCGTTAAAAATGTACTGAATCTTGTCGCCAACCGAATCCCCCCGGCTCAGCCCCTAAGATCAAGCTTCTCTTCAGCTCTCACGACCCTAGCCCGCGCCATGACCGACCCCCTCCCTCCGACTGGCAACAACGCCGAGCAGATCAGCGACCAGCGCTATCGCGAAATGGTCTCGGCCGCGCTCGACCACATCAACGAAGGGGTCACCGTGTTCGATCACACGCTGCACCTCGTCACCTGCAACCACAGCTTTCTGCGCCTGCTCGACTTCCCCGACCGCCTCAGCGCGCCGGGCACGCCGTTTGACGCCTTCATCCGCTATAACGCCGAGCGTGGCGAGTACGGCGACGGCGACGTCGACGCCCTGGTGGCCGAACGCGTGGCCGACGCGGCCAGCTTTTCGCGCCACGAGACCCAGCGCCGGCGCCCCAACGGCACGCTGCTGCTGATCCGCGGTTTTCCGCTGCCGCACAACGGGTTCATCACCCTCTACTCGGACATCACCGAGGCAGAGCGTCAGCGCCGCCAGATCGACCAGCACCAGAGCGAACTCGAAGCGCACATCGCAGCGCGCACCGAAGAGCTCACGGTCACCAACGCCGAACTGCGCGGCGCACTCGAAAGCAACCAGAAGATCGCCGCCCAACTACGCAACAGCGAGGCGCGGCTGCGCCTGATCACCGACACCATCCCGGCCCACATCGCCTACTTCGACCACACCTGGACCTACCGTTACGGCAACAAGCGCTACGCCGAATGGTTCGGCTGGAGCAGCGAAAGCATGACCGACAAGCCTATCCGAGAGGTCATCGGCGAGACCTTGTTCACGCGCGTCGAGGACGACGTACGCGCCGCGCTGGCGGGCGAGGAGGCAACCTACGAATACGCGCTCGACGGCGCCGAAGGAGCGCGCATGTTCGCGCGCAGCACGCTGTTGCCAGACATTACCCCCGACGGAAAGGTCATCGGCTGCTTCGTGCACTCGGTCGACATCACCGAGCAGCGACGCACCCACAACGCGCTTGCCCAAGCGCAAAAAATGGAAGCCATCGGCCAGCTCACCGGCGGGCTGGCGCACGACTTCAACAACATGCTGGCAGTGATCATGGGCAACCTCACCGGCCTGCGTGAAGCACTGCCCGACACCCCTGAAGTGGACGAGTACGTCGAGCCGGCGATGGGCGCCGCCGAAGGTGGCGCAGAGCTCATCAAGCGGCTACTCACTTTCTCGCGCCAGCAACCGATCGAGGCGTGCGCGGTCGAGGTCAACGCGCTGGTGCTCAACATGGCGCGGCTGATCCGCCGCTCGGTACCCCGCGCGATCACGGTATCGACCACCTCGCACGCCGACGACCTGATCGCCCTGGCCGATCCGCACCAGCTCCAGAGCGCGCTGCTGAACCTGGCGCTGAACGCCCGCGACGCGATGCCCAACGGCGGGCAACTGATGATCGAGTCGTCACTCGAAGCCATCGACACTAACGCCGCCAGTGACCTCGAAATTCCTCCCGGTGACTATGTCCAGATTGCCGTCACCGACAACGGCACTGGCATGGACGGAGTGATTCTGGCGCGCGTTTTCGAGCCTTTCTTCACCACCAAGAATTTTGGCATCGGCAGCGGCCTGGGCTTGTCGATGGTGTATGGCTTTATCAAGCAATCCAACGGCGGGGTACGCATCCGCAGCCGTCAGGCGGTGGGCACCACGGTTGCGCTGCTGCTCCCGCGCATCGCCCCAGCCGGGCCAGACAATGGCGCCGACGCCCTCCCCGGCAGCGACCACTCCAATCTCGCCAACACGCTGGTGCTGCTGGTAGAAGACGACGCCGAAGTACGCAAGATCGTGCGAAAGCAGCTCGCCTCGCTGGGCTGCGCAGTGCTCGAAGCCGAGAACGGTCACGAAGCGGCCGACATGATCGAGCACATCCCGGCAATTGGCGCCGTGCTCACCGACATTGTCATGCCCGGCGGCATGGATGGCCGCGCGCTAGCGCGTTTCGTGCGCGGTTTCCGCCCGGCGCTACCGCTGGTGCTGATGAGCGGCTACGCCACCCAGCACCCTGGCAACCATGAACACAGCACCACTTTCGTCCTGTCCAAACCCTTCAGCCGCGAGGCGCTCGCCGACGCATTGCACAAGGCGCTGCAGCACTAGAGAATCAGATTCCCGGCGACAGCGCAGCGCGTCGGCGGCACGGCACCGAAAGCACCCGGCCAGCACAGCAAAAGGAGAACCATTCATGACCGACGCAAAGCGGCCACTGATCTACATTGTCGAAGACGATTTTCGTGTGGCGCAACTGATCGAAAAAACGCTGCTCAAGTTCGATTTTCGCTGCAAGGTCTTCTCCACCGGCGGCGACTTTCTTCGCCAACTGCGCGTCCAGCCACCGCACATCACGATTCTCGACCTCGGCCTACCGGACATGGACGGACTGCAAGTGGTGAGCCAGCTGCGCGCCAGCTACGGCTTCGGGCTGCTCATCGTCACCGCCCGCGCTGACACCCACGACCGCGTGCTCGGGCTGGAGCTCGGTGCTGACGACTACGTCACCAAGCCTTTCGAGCCGCGCGAGCTGATTGCCCGCGTGCGCAGCGTCTATCGGCGTTATCAAGCCAACGTCGTATCGCCGCTGGCCACGCCCAAAATTGCGCGTTTCGCAAACTGGCGTTTTGATCTGGCAACGTTTTCGCTGGTCAGCCCGACCGGCGTCGAAACGACCCTCAGCCAGGCCGAAGGACAACTGCTGACCGTACTGCTCGAGCACGCCAACCAGATCCTCTCGCGCGACCAGTTGCTCGACGGGCGGGACGTGTGCGCGCTCGACCGCAGCATCGACCTGCGCATCTCCCGCCTGCGTCGGCGGCTGGACGAAGACCCCCAGCACGCAAAGCTGATCAAGACGGTGTATGGGGCGGGCTATCTGCTTGCCGCCACCGTCGACTGGCAATAGCGCTTTAGTCGGGCTTCGCCACCAGACGCCACAGCGTCGTCATTTCGGCCGCACGGGCGGCATGCAGCGGATCGTCCGAGTCCTGCGCCTTGGCATGGCGCGGACGGATCTCGTGTCGATCGCGAACGCTCAGGCCGGCGGCGTCGATCCACCCCAGCAATTCTTCGCGCGTACGCAGGCCCAGATGCTCGGCCAGATCCGACAAAATCAGCCAGCCCTCCCCGCCCGGCGCGAGATGCTCGGCCAGCCCGGCCAGAAAGCCGCGCAACATGCGGCTGTCAGGGTCATACACCGCCGCTTCGATCGGGGCCGATGGCCGCGCCGGCACCCAGGGCGGATTGCACACAATCAAAGGCGCCCGGCCCTCGGGGAACAGATCCATCTTCTGCAGCGCGACTTGCTTGGCCACCCCCAGCTGGGTCAGGTTGTCCAAGGCACACGCCAGCGCCCGCGAGTCGGTATCGGTGGCCACTACCTGCTTTACCCCGCGCTTGACCAGCACGGCCGCCAGCACGCCGGAGCCAGTGCCAATGTCGAAGGCCAGAGTGGTGGCGGGCAGCGGTGCCTGAGCGACCAGGTCCACATACTCACCCCGAATCGGCGAAAACACGCCGTAGTGCGGCGTAATCGTGGCGTCCAGCGCGGGCACGCTCACGCCCTTGAGGCGCCACTGATACGCCCCCACCAGGCCAAGCAGTTCACGCAGCGAGATGGCGTAGTCGACCTTGGCCGCGCCAAACACGCTCGTGCAGGCCTCGGCCACATCCGGCGCGCGCCGCAGCGACACACGATGCCCCGCCGCCACCGGCACCAGCACCATGCCCAAGGTGCGCGCCTGCTGCGCCTGCGCCTGACGATGCAGATGAAAGCGCTCGGCGATCGACTTGTCGTCCGACGGACCCCGCCGGCTGCGCTGCACGCGCCGACTCATCGCCTGCAGAAGCTGGCGTGCGTTGTGATAGTCGCCCTTCCACAGCAAGGCCGTGCCCTCGCAGGCCAGCCGGTAGGCGGTGTCGGCGCTCATGGTGTCGTCAGCCGTCACCACCCGACGCGGCGGCGGCGCGCCCCGCTCGGAGCGCCACTGCGCGCTGTGGGTACGCGTACCTACGGTCCATTCGATCATCGGCTGTTCGGATCCGGTCATGCCGGCCTCCGCAAACAGGTCGGGTATAGCGTCATACACATGCGGGCGTTTTTCACATCGGTCTCGATCGTCGGTTCGGCGGCCCAGGTGGCGCGCCGCAATAGCAAAAGCGGATTGTACGCGCGCCGGCTTGCCCTCAGCCCGCTGGCTCGGCTAGGCTGGCTCTTCCGTTGCCTGACTCCTGGCCCATGAACCACTTCTCCATCCCCTTCGGGCTGATCTTCAGCCTGTTTGTATTTGTCATGATCTGGCGTGTGATCATGCGCGTGCTGCGCCGGGTATCGCGCATGACCGACCGCGTGCCCGCCGACGCTGGCCCGGTCGTGAACCGCTCCGGTTGGGGCAGTGCCGTCGTCAACGGGGCCCGTGCTACCAATTGCATCCGTGTGGTCGAATACGCCACCGGCCATGCGGTCCAGATGCATCCAGTTTTTGGCGGCGGACTGGTGTGGCTGCCCAAACACGACACCACGCAACAACACGACGGCACAGCCGCCCTGCTGAACCATGGCAAACATGCGATTCAACTGACCGGGAAGCTCGCCGAATTCATGAACCCGAAAACCCGTAACACCCCACCCGCACACACCCACGCAACGCACACCCACCGGGCCACCCCCGACCCGGACCACTCGAAAACCACCGCCCTCGCCACCGGTGTACGCCGTCTGCCGCGCGACACGGGCGGCAGCGGGCTGAGTCGTCTGGCCATCTGGATCGCCATCGCGCTGCTGGTGTTCGTGGTGCTTCGCCGCACCGTGCCCGAGCTGATCGCACCGATCGAACAGATCATTACCGAGCTGCTGAGAGGATTCTGATACGCCATGTCATCGCCCCCGACACCGCCCAGGAACGACACCACCACCATCGCCGTGGGCCCGGACGAAATGATCGCCCGCATCCGCACCGCCAAGCCCCAGGTCATGCAATGCCCCGTGCCGCCCGGCGCCGGCGTGCCACAAGCCGCACCGGCCAAGCCGACGCATCCGGCCGAGCAGAATCTCTATCAGTCGGCCGGTGCCCTGATGCGCCGCCTGGCCGACACCGTGACCGAATGGCGCACCCAGGTGCCCGACGACGCACAACCGGCGATCCTGGCCATCCTGCATGGCGGCGTGCAGATCAACGTCAGCTTGCTGGCCGAAGAGAGTTTTCACGGTATCCGGGTCGAAGGCACGCTCAACGGCGCGCCCTGCATGCTGCTCGCGCACCAATCCTCGATCCAGTTGCTGTGCTATGTGGCCAAGGTGGAGCCCGAAGCACCCCGGCGCACCATCGGCTTCATCATCGACGGAGAAACACGAGAAATATGATGCGTATCAGTCACCTCGACCATCTTGTACTGACGGTCGCCGACATCGCGGCCAGTTGCGACTTCTACACACGCGTAATGAAAATGGAAAAAGTGGTCTTTGGCGGCGGCCGCGTGGCGCTTGCCTTCGGCCACCAGAAGATCAACCTGCATCAGCATCACGCCGAGCTGCAACCACATGCCAAAGCGCCGCTGCCAGGCAGCGCCGACCTGTGTTTCATTGCCAGCACACCGCTGACCGAAGTGATCGCGCATCTGAACGAATGCGGCGTGGCGATTCTCGAAGGACCCATCCCGCGCACCGGCGCCACCGGTCCGATCGTGTCGGTGTATTTCCGTGACCCCGACGGTAACCTGATCGAAGTCGCCAACCCCGCCTAAATACGCAATCTCAGGGCATCGAAACCCGGCCAGTCAGCCGGTGTCACTGCGCACTTGCGCGCATAACGGCTCCAACCCTCACCCGCCACCAGCGCCGCGATGAAGCCCTCGCGATCCGTCACCCAGCTGCCGCCCAGCGAGCTGACGCCGCGCGCAAACAAGGCATCCGGCAGGCAACCGGCGCTGGGGCCGATCAAGGCGATGCGAGTCGCCTGCTTGCACAGCCCCAGCATGCGTTCGAGCGTATCGTTGAGCAGGATCGTGCTGGTCGACAACACCTTGTTGCAGTGGGCCAGCGCCGATGCATCGGTGGTGACCTCATAGCCCGCTTGCAAGCCGGCAAGCTCGGCATTCAGTTCGACCACCACCAGGCGCGCACCCGACGCCACGATGCGATCGGCCAGCGGCCGGAAGAAGCCGATCATGCCGATGCGGTCACCGGCCTCGGGTAGCAGCCCGCCAACGGAATCCGCGCTGTCGGGCGGCGTGTAGCCCGCCCGGTCAAGAAAATGCCGGGTGATCGCATTGGCCGCCGCGAAGCCGAGCGTACGTGCGACGCCTTTACCCTCTGCGTAGGCACGCGCCAACGTCATGGCATCGGTGCCGACCACCCCCAACGCGTCTCGCCGATCGAGCAGTTGGCGCAGCGCATCGTCTAGCAGTACATACGACAACCCCAGCGCGCCATCGTCCAGCTCAATCGCACAGAACTCACCGTTCTTGCTCCCGGCCGCCTCAAGCGGCGGCAAATGCAGCGCGCGTACGCGTGGCAACGGGTGACGCGCGGCGATCTGCTCGAGTTGGTTCAGGTAGTCATTGGCAAAACTCATGGGAAATCCTTTGGAGATGGCGCAGGTGCCGCGTGCTGGCCCGCACGCACGGCCTGCGAGGCCTCACCACCCGACACCGTCGAACGCCGGTTCTCGGGCGTTCTGAGCGCCCCGGGGAAGTATTCGGCGGTAAGACTCTTGCTGTGGACCGGCGATGCCGCATCGCTGGCGCCAAAGCGCCGCCAGTCACGCACCCAGAAGATAGCGTCCGACAACTCCAGCAAACCCACCGTCTCCCGATCACCGATCAGTACGCCTTGCACACGCAAGCCGGTATGCGCTTTCACGCGGACCAGTCGCGCAGCCAGCGCCGGCGTCGCGCCAAATGCACCGTCGGTAGCAAGTAACAGATCGGCCTGCGTCCATGGTGCCGTGGCAACCGCATCGAGACAGCGCTCAAGCGGCCCGCCAATATCGGTGCCGCCGCGAAAGGCCTGGCCGAGAAACTGCGTCAGGCGCATCACGCCATCCACATCCATCGACAGCTGAATTTCAAGCACTTCGCCAGGTCCGCCAAACGCAAACACCCGGCAATCGCGTTGCTGTGCGTGGGCGCTACGCGCCGCCTCCAGCACCACCGCCTTGGCCACCGCTTCGGCGCCGCCCTGCATGGAGCCGGAGGTGTCGACGCAAATGAGCATCGGCCCCAACTCGGGGCGCGGCGCAGGCATGGGTGCGGGCGTCGGCAAATGCACGGTGCTGATCTCGTGCACCACCTCTGACATCCGGTCATCGTCTTCGTAGGTCAGCAAGGCACGCTCAGCACGTCGGGCATGCCAGACCAGTCGAAGCTTTGGGTGCCCGAGCAGGACGGACTCCACCGGCAGCATGCGGCTGATGCGGTCCGAGCGTTGAATGCCGCGGGTTTCGCCGGGCAGATCGGGCACGCGCACGCTGCGCGAAAAATTTCGCGTGGCTTGTGCCGCACGCTGGATTTCAGTCTGTTGACTGCCGGCCGCGTCGAGCTGACGACTGGCGTGCCGCCGACCCAAGCCCCGAATCACCTCGGCGAGTTCTGGCAGCTGTTCAATCAAGCGCCGCGCCTGCAAGACGGCCTGCCAACTGGTGCTACGCAACAAGCCGGCCAGCAGGTCCCAGCGGTCGTTGTCGGCCAGGTCGGGCACCTGCCCAAACGCTGCCGCCAATTCGTCCATCACCCCGCATCGATCTCGCCAGTCGGCGGAAAACGCGTCGATAGCCATCCGGGCGGCCTGCGAGACGCTCGCACCACGATCCTGATAATCGACAATGAGATCGAGATGAAACAGCGCACTCATCAGCACCGTATCGGCCAGCGCAGCTTCGCGCTGGCAATGGCGCGCCAGTTCGAGCTGTTCGAATACCGCCACCAACGGCGCCGCCAGCGGGTCGCCGGGCCAGCGCCAAGCCTTCGCGCCGGGGAGCGTGCCCTGCGAGAGACGAATCCGCAGATCATCGAGTGCAGACATGCGGGATTCGAGCTCGCCCAGCGAATGTGTCATTCCGCCCAGCCACAGACTGCGCGGCAGCGTTTCCAGCGCCGCAAGCTTGTCTTCGAGCGCGGAGAACATCAACGGCGTGACCGCCTCGGCCGCAGACATCAATAACCTCAATCGTCCCAGGCGTCGTGAACGACGGGATCGGGGACTCGCCCTTGTCCGTCGGCCAGTCGCGGCAGCGCCTCGAAACCGGCCCGCGCCATCGTGGCGCGCTCGCCAAGCGCGGCGATCGCCTGCACGGTGCCGCCAAGACGCTGTCGGGCCGCGTCCGCGAACGCTGGGTCCATCCACAAGCTGGCGCCTGCGTACTGCGCAAGATCCTCGGTCTGAACCTGTACCTCTGCCCAATAGCGCTCGATGCGCGCAATCAGCGCATCAACCTGCCGGGTGCGTGCTTCGATATGCGCATCGCCGTAGCGGCGCTTGCGCTGGTAGGTCATCCGCAACGCACCTGCCCCACCCTTGGCGTCACCCACTTCATGCGCCAGATCGCCGGCCGAGAAGCGCAAGCGTCCGTCGGCATCGTAGTCGAGATCATTGGCCTTGAGCTCGGCCGCCAACTGCGCTTCGAAGGCCTCGACCACACGTGTCAGCCTCGGCGGCGAGATGGCCGCCCGAATCCCCAGGCGTTCGAGCAGCCATGCCTCGATCTGCTGCTGCGCGTCACGATCCGCCCCAAGACACGGCGGCAGCATCGACAGATCCCACATCGAGACGTCACACCGCGCTTCCGTCGCCGCCGCGGTCTTGAGCAAATACACCACTTTGACCCAGCGCCGATCCGATACGCTGACCGCCATGGCGTCCAGCGCGTCGCGAAGCTGCGCCAGAAAAGCAACAACCGCCTCGGGGACACGCACCTGACTGGCGGCCGCGGCCAGCGACGCGAGATCCTCGCACGACAAGCGCTCGGCGAATGGTGCCATCTCGGTATTGGCCGGCGACGCAAGCAGCTGGGCAAACTGCCCCGCACTGACCGGTTCAACCGGCAAACGCATCAGGAAACGATCAAAAAACGCCTCGGCCACCTCATCGTCCGGCACCACGTTGGTGGCACCGACCACCGACACCAGTGGGCAACGAATCCGGCCCGCTCCGTTGTCAAACTCGCGCTCGTTCAAGAGCGTCAGCAAGGCGTTGAGGATGGCGCTGTTAGCCTTGAACACTTCGTCGATGAAGGCAATGCTGGCGTCGGGCAAAAAACCGGCAACATGCCGCTCATAGCGATCCTGCTCGAGCGCGCTGATCGACAAGGGACCGAACAACTCTTCGGGCACCGAGAACCGGGTGAGCAAGCGTTCAAAATAGCGGCCATCCGAAAACGCCAGATGCAAGCGACGGGCCAGCGCACTTTTGGCCGTGCCCGGCGGACCGATCAGCAACGAATGCTCACCGGCGAGCGCGGCCAGCAAAATGCGTCGCGCCAGCGCGTCGCGCTCCACCAGACCGTCGGAGAGCCGAATGAGAATATCTTGCAGGCGCAAGGTCAATTGGGAAGACGTGGGCGCGGAGGTCATGCGCCGATGATAAACACCAGATTGCCTTTCTGTCTTGACGCACGGCAATCAGAAAAAGCACCGCCACGCGAACGACAAAGAAAAAGGCCCCCGCATTCGCGGAGGCCTCTCTTGTTTTTGGGGCGACATACCGGTTTCGAACCGGTGACCCTTGGAATCACAATCCAATGCTCTACCAACTGAGCTAATGCCGCCACTTTCTGTTACCGATGCTCTCGCATCGGTTGAATAACCTGGTCTGCCCGGCAGGGATCGAACCTGCAACCCCCGGCTTAGAAGGCCGGTGCTCTATCCAATTGAGCTACGGGCAGAGTCGCCGGGCAATCGGGGTGAGCCTGGTCGGGGTGGAGGGATTCGAACCCCCGACATCTTGCTCCCAAAGCAAGCGCGCTACCGGACTGCGCTACACCCCGAGAAGGCGCGAATATTACACAGACTCTGGAAAGCCGTCAAACACATTTTTACGCCCCGTTTTCTTCGGTAAACGCGCATCACTTGCGGCCCCTGCTGCTTTCTGATATTAAATCGCCTTCACACATCCACGAGTACGACGGAATGGCTGACGACACACTGCACAAACAGTTCCCGCCTTATGTTCCCACCAAAGGTGAAGAATATATGAGCGAGAAACAGCAGGCGCATTTTCGCGAAATCCTCAGTAGTGTGAAGTCCGAGCTGATGGACGACATCGAGCGAACGGTTCACACCATGCAGGACGAAGCGACGGTGTTCGCCGACCCCAATGACCGCGCCAGCCAGGAATCCGATATCGCGCTCGAACTGCGCAACCGGGACCGTGAGCGCAAGCTCATCAAAAAGATCGACGAAGCGCTGGGCCGCATCGAATCCGGCGAATATGGCTATTGCGACAGCTGTGGCGTCGAAATCGGCCTGAAACGCTTGGAAGCGCGTCCGACGGCCACCATGTGCATCGACTGCAAGACCCTTGAGGAAATGCGCGAGCGCCAAGTGGCCAAATAAGCCTTCCGGGCTGGACTCGCGCCGCCGTTCAAACGGCAGCAGATAAAAAAGAGGCACCCGCAGGTGCCTCTTTTCATGTCCGACCGTCGATTACTCGGCGGTTTCGTTCTGGACAGCTTTCATGCTCAAACGGATACGACCGCGGTCATCCGTCTCCAGCACTTTGACTTTCACCACATCGCCTTCGTTGACGTAGTCAGTCACCTTCTCGACCCGCTCGTTGGCGATCTGCGACACGTGCAGCAGGCCGTCGCGGCCCGGCAGCACGTTCACAATGGCGCCGAAGTCCAGAATACGCACCACGGCGCCTTCATAGACCTTGCCGACTTCGACTTCCACCGTAATGGCTTCGATCTTGGCCTGAGCGGCTTTTGCGCCTTCGACGCTGACCGACGAGATCGTGATGTTGCCGTCGTCCTGAATCTCGATGACCGTGCCGGTCTCTTCCTGCAGCGCGCGAATCACAGAACCGCCCTTGCCGATCACGTCGCGGATTTTTTCCGGATTGATCTTCATGGTGATCATGCGCGGTGCAAATTCAGACACTTCACCGCGGTGCGAATCAAGCGACTGCTTCATCAGGTTCAGGATGTGGTCCCGGCCTTCTTTGGCCTGAGCCAGCGCCACCTGCATGATTTCCTTGGTGATGCCCTGGATTTTGATGTCCATCTGCAGCGCCGTCACGCCGTTCTCGGTACCGGCAACCTTGAAGTCCATGTCACCGAGGTGATCTTCATCACCGAGGATGTCGGTCAGCACAGCGAAGCGGTTACCGTCCTTGATCAGACCCATGGCGATACCTGCAACGTGGTCGCTCAGCGGCACGCCGGCGTCCATCATGGCCAACGAACCACCGCACACCGACGCCATCGAGCTGGAGCCGTTGGATTCGGTGATTTCGGACACCACACGCACGGTGTAGGCGAAATCTTCAGCCGTCGGCAGCACGGCAGCCAGTGCGCGCTTGGCCAGACGACCGTGGCCGATTTCGCGGCGCTTCGGCGTACCGACACGACCGGTTTCGCCCGTCGCGAACGGCGGGAAGTTGTAGTGCAGCAGGAAGCGGTCGCGATACTCACCGGCCAGCGCGTCGATGATCTGCTCATCACGGCTGGTACCCAGCGTAGCCACCACCAGCGCCTGGGTTTCGCCACGGGTGAACAGTGCGGAACCGTGGGCACGGGGCAGCACGCCGGTGCGGATGTCGATCGGGCGAACGGTGCGGGTATCACGGCCATCGATACGCGGTGCGCCACTCAAAATGCGACCGCGAACCACGGAGGCTTCCATGTTGTGCAGCAGGTCTTTGACTTCGTTTTCGGTCGGCGCGTCTTCGCTGCCATCGCACACCAGCGCGATAGCCTTCTTGCGAACATCGTTGATCTGAGCCGTACGGGCCTGCTTGTCGGTTACGTTGAACGCGGCGTCGATATCGGCTTGCACCGCTTCATTCAGGCGAGCGATCAGGGCCTCATTGGCCGGCGGTGCCTGCCAGTCCCACGCGGGCTTGCCAGCAACTTCCACGAGCTCATTGATCGCGTTGATGGCCGCGGCCATTCCCTCGTGACCAAACACCACGGCGCCGAGCATGACCTCTTCGGACAGCTGCTGGGCTTCTGATTCAACCATCAGCACGGCGGCCTGCGTACCGGCAACCACGAGGTTCAGCTTGCTCTCGGCAAGCTGCGTGGTGGTCGGGTTCAGAATGTACTGACCATCGACGTACCCCACGCGGCAGGCACCAATCGGGCCATTGAACGGCACGCCGGAAATCGCCAGTGCAGCGGACGCGCCGATCATCGCGGGGATGTCCGGATCGATTTCCGGGTTCAAGGACAACACGGTCAGAATGACCTGGACTTCGTTGTAGAAGCCTTCCGGGAACAGCGGACGGATCGGACGATCGACCAGACGGCAGGTCAGGATCTCTTTCTCGGAGGGACGACCCTCGCGCTTGAAAAAGCCACCAGGGATCTTGCCGGCGGAATAGGTCTTTTCCTGGTAATCAACGGTCAGCGGGAAAAAGTCCTGACCAGGGCGAGCCGACTTGGCAGCGACAACAGTCGCGAGCACCACGGTGTCGTCGATGTTGACGATGACCGCACCACCAGCTTGACGAGCGACTTCGCCCGTTTCGAGCGTAACGGTATGAGCACCGTACGCGAAGGATTTCTTGATTGCGTTAGGCAAGGCACTTTCCTTTCAAATAAGGCAGCAGGCGACAACTGCCGGGTTTCTTTGCGCTATGAGTGAAATCGGGAGAAACAATGACAAAAGCCGGCGCGGCCGCAAGGCTCACACCGGCTTTCAATGCGGCTGGCAGACGCTGCTGACGCAGTCGCCATGGGCACCATCCGCTTACTTACGCAGACCGAGGCGCTCAATCAGAGCACGGTATGCATCGGCATTCGTGCGCTTCAGGTAATCAAGCAGCTTACGACGCAAGCTCACCATCTTGAGCAGACCGCGGCGGGAGTGATGATCCTTGGCGTTGGCCTTGAAGTGACCGGTCAGGCCATTGATGCGGGCAGTCAGCAGTGCCACCTGAACTTCAGGAGACCCCGTATCGCCCGGTGCGCGCTGGAAATCACCAACAATCTGCGCTGTCTGTGCTGTATCGAGAGCCATGTAACGTTACTCTTTGGTTGAATTCTGGTTTTCGGAAAAGCGGGGATTATAACGACGCCCCACCCTAAGTTCAAGTTTCTACGACGGTTTTGATCGTCGAAGATACACGATCACGCCGTGACGACCAAGCGTCGCGACGATAGAACACCGCCTTCATCGACCTCACCGAGGCCCAGAAAGCGTGCTGATTGGTAGACCCGATAAGCCCCCGCCGCACAGTGCTTCAGCGCGACGGTCTGCCCATGACAAAGCTGACTCGCCTGCGCCTCATCCAAGGGCAAACACGGAAGCTCACCGATCAGGCAGTCAATTGGCTTCAGCATCGCACGGGCGGATTCAATATCTTCCCCCTCAACGACAGCCAGTGGCACCGCATTTTCGATGACAAACGCGCCGATCGACGTCCGCCGCAAGGCGGTCAAATGCGCGCCACACCCCAGGCGGGCGCCGATATCTTCCGCCAACGTACGGATATAAGTCCCTTTGCTGCAACGCACACGCATCACAAACGCATCTGGCGCGAGCGGCTCACAATCGAGCGAATGAATCACGATAAGCCGACGTTTCCGCTCGATATCGACACCTTCACGAGCGTAGGCATACAACGGCTTGCCGGCATGCTTGAGCGCCGAAAACATCGGCGGCAACTGCGCCATCTCGCCGATGAATGCCATCGCCGCCGTACGTATCTCGTCGGCACTGAACACGGCATCCTTGCATTCAAGGACCTCGCCTTCGGCATCGCCCGTCGTCGTTGTTACGCCGAGCTTGACGGTCGCTTCGTAGCCTTTGTCTGCATCGAGCAAGGCTTGCGAGAACTTTGTCGACTCGCCAAAGGCCAGTGGCAACAAGCCGGTTGCCATCGGGTCCAACGTGCCGGTATGCCCGGCTTTTGCAGCACCCAAGGCGTTTCTGGCGCGCTGCAATGCAGCGTTGGAACTGATGCCCTGCGGCTTGTCCAGTAACAACACCCCATCGACCGGATCGCGCCGACGGGGTGGACGTTCAGTCTTCTTCATCCGAGGACTTGGATCGGGCTTCGTCTTCATGCACCGCTTTGTCGATCAAGGCCGACAACTGCGCGCCACGCTCAACGGAAGCGTCGTAAATGAAATGCAACTCGGGCGAGGAGTGAATCCGGATCCGGCGCGCAAGCTCGCGACGCAGGAAGCCCGACGCACGGCGCAAGCCGGCGAGGATTTCATCCACGCCTTCGGAGCCCGTCATCGACGTAAAGTAGACCTTGGCGTGCGCGAAATCCGGCGTCACATGCACCTCGGTCAGGGAGATGAAACCGATCCGCGGATCTTTCACTTCCATGCGCAGCAACTCGGCCAGCTCGCGACGCATCTGCTCGCCGACCCGCATTGCCCGTGAATAATCCTTCGCCATCAGAACTCCGGATTACAGCGAACGCGCGACTTCGCGCACTTCGAAGATTTCCAGGTGGTCACCTTCCTGAAGATCGTTGAAGTTCTTGAGCGACAGGCCGCACTCAAACGCCGATTTCACTTCCTTCACGTCGTCCTTGAAGCGCTTGAGCGATTCGAGCTCGCCAGTGTGGATGACCACGTTGTTGCGCAGAAGCCGTACTTTGGAGCCGCGCTTGACGATGCCTTCGAGCACATAACAACCGGCGATGGTGCCGATCTTCGACACGGTGAAGACCTGGCGCACCTCGACCATACCGATGACCTCTTCGCGCTTCTCCGGCGACAACATGCCCGACAGCGCCGACTTCACTTCATCGACCGCATCGTAAATGATGTTGTAGTAACGCATATCTACGCCGAAGTTCTCGGCCAGGCGGCGGGCATTGGCATCGGCACGCGTATTGAAGCCGATAATCACACCACCGGACGCTTGAGCCAGGTTCACATCGGACTCGGTAATCGCACCGACCGCGCCGTGAATGACCTTGACGCGCACTTCATCGGTCGACAATTTCTGCAAGGCATGCACCAGCGCTTCTTGCGAACCCTGTACGTCGGCCTTGATGATAAGCGGCAACGTCTTGACCTCGCCTTCGGACATCTGCTCGAGCATGTTCTCAAGCTTCGAAGCTTGCTGCTTGGCCAGCTTGACGTCACGGAACTTGCCCTGACGGAACAAGGCGATTTCGCGCGCTTTGCGCTCATCAGCCAACACGATGGCTTCATCGCCGGCCGCCGGAACATCGGACAGACCAAGAATTTCTACAGGAATCGACGGGCCGGCCGATTCGACCGGCTTACCGTTTTCATCCAGCAGCGCACGGATACGCCCGAAGGTCGCACCGACCAACATCACGTCACCCTTGCGCAGCGTGCCGGACTGCACAAGCAACGACGCCACGGCGCCGCGGCCCTTGTCCAGTCGCGCTTCAACGATCAGACCCTTGGCGGGCGCCTCGTATTGCGCATTCAATTCGAGCACTTCGGCCTGCAGCAAAATCGCTTCGAGCAGATCATCAATACCGACACCGGTCTTGGCCGACACCGATACAAACATCACCTCGCCACCGTACTCTTCCGGCATCACACCTTCTGCAACCAGTTCCTGCTTGACGCGCTCGAGGTTGGCTTCAGGCTTGTCGATCTTGTTGACTGCTACCACCAGGGGCACGCCAGCGGCCTGCGCGTGGTGGATTGCTTCCTTGGTTTGCGGCATCACGCCGTCATCGGCTGCGACCACCAGAACCACGATGTCGGTTGCCTTGGCACCACGCGCACGCATGGCCGTAAAGGCCTCATGACCCGGGGTATCCAGGAAGGTGATCATGCCGCGATCGGTTTCAACGTGATACGCACCGATGTGCTGGGTAATACCGCCGGCTTCACCGGAGGCCACCTTGGCAACGCGAATCCGGTCGAGCAAGGAGGTCTTGCCATGGTCGACGTGGCCCATGACGGTCACGACCGGCGCACGCGGCTCCAGCGGAACATCCTTGTGATCTTCGGACTCTTCCAGGAAGGCGTCAGGATCATCCAGCTTCGCGGCATGTGCCTTGTGGCCCATTTCCTCGACGATGATCATCGCCGTTTCCTGATCGAGCACCTGGTTGATGGTGACCATCGAACCCATCTTCATCAGCGCCTTGATGACCTCTGTCGCTTTGATCGACATCTTGTGTGCGAGGTCGGAGACGGAGATTGTCTCGGGGACATGCACGTCATGGACCACCGGATCGACCGGCGCCTTGAAGTTGGTGCTGGTCTGCTGCTGGTCACGCTGATTGCGGGAATTACGACCGCCGCCAGCGCGCTTGCCGCCACGCCAGTTGCTCGTGGTACCTGCCGGCGCGTCGGCGCCACGCGTTTTCAGCGTGCGGCGCTTGGCACCCTCCCCGGCATTTGCATCCTTGCGACCGGCTTCCTCTTTCTGCGGCTTGTGAAGCGTATGCCCCTCCGCGCCCTTGGCCTTGGCCTTGGCGCCTTCGGCGGCTTCCAACTTGGCGCGCTCGGCGGAGGCTCGCGCTGCGGCCTCACGCTCTTCGCGCGCCTGGCGGTCAGCCACTTGGCGGGCCAGCAGATCAGAATGCCGACGAGATTCATTTTCACGCGCTTGAATCTCGGCGGGATCGAGCAATTCGGAAATCTGAACACGACGAACACGGCGCTTGGTGGTTGTAACGGGCGCAACCTCGGCAGCGGCTTCAGCCGGCTCGGCTTTGTTCGTCTTGCTCTTGGTGGCGGCAGGCGCTTCGCTCGGCGCGTCAGCGGCAACAGCGTCGACAGGCTCAGCGGCCTTCTGCGCTTCTACGGCGGCAGGCGCTTCTTCAACGGCAACGACCGGCGCGGGCGCTTCGACCACGGGCTCGACGACTTCGACTTCAGGCTCGGCCACGACCGACTCGACGACTTGCGGCGTCTCAATCTCAACCATGACGGGCTCGGCACTCACATCGGCGTCAGCTCCGCCTTCTGCATCCGCGTCATTTTCCTTACGCGCTTCGGCTTCAGCGACGAGCTCATCGCGTTTCACGAACACACGCTTTTTACGCACTTCCACTTGAACCGTGCGCGCGCGGCCGGTCGAATCCGTCGCCTTGATTTCGCTGGTCTCCTTGCGGGTCAGCGTAATCTTTGACTTGGTCTTGTCTTCGCCGTGCGAACGTCGCAGGTAGTCCAGCAGCTTGTTCTTGTCCTGCTCGGTCAGCTGACCATTCACATCCGCAATGCTCACACCGGCCTTATTCAACTGCTCGAGCAGCAGGGCTGCCGGCATTTTCAGCTCGCCGGCAAACTGTGTAACTGTAATTTGTTCCATCTTCCCCCCTTGCCTTACTCGAACCAGTGCGCGCGCGCGACGGTAATCAGCGCAACAGCACGGGACTCATCGATCCCGGTCATCTCCACCAGTTCGTCGGTTGCCAGATCCGCGAGCTCATCGCGGGTCCGCACCCCATGGCTTGCCAGAGCCGCCGCCAGATCCTTGTCCATGCCATCGAGGCCGATCAAGTCTTCGGAAACGGTTTCCAGCTTCTCTTCGGTCACAATCGCTTCGGTCAGCAGCACGTTTCGTGCGCGGTTGCGCAATTCGTTGACCGTATCTTCGTCGAACGCTTCGATTTCGAGCATTTCGGACAGCGGCACGTAGGCGATCTCTTCCAAGGAAGTAAAGCCCTCGTCAATCAGAATGTCAGCCACTTCTTCATCAACGTCGAGCCGCTCCATGAACAAGGTTCGCAGGCCACCGCGCTCGACATCCGCGCGCTGAGCCGATTCTTCCTCGCTCATCAGGTTGATCGACCAGCCCGTCAGCTCCGAGGCCAGTTTGACGTTCTGGCCACTGCGCCCGATGGCGATCGCCAGATTGTTTTCGTCAACCACCACATCCATGGCGTGTGTTTCTTCGTCAACGACGATGGAACTCACCTCCGCGGGTTGCAGCGCGGCGATCACGAACTGGGCCGGATCCGGCGACCAGACGATGATGTCGATCTGCTCGCCGCCGATTTCGTTGCGCACAGCCGTCACACGCGACCCACGCAAACCCACGCAGGTGCCGATCGGGTCGATCCGCTGATCATGAGCCTGCACCGCAATTTTCGCGCGCAGACCAGGGTCACGCGCGCAAGCCTTGGTTTCCAGCAAACCGTCTTCGATCTCGGGCACTTCGAGTTCGAACAGCTTCATCAGGAATTCCGGCGCCGTACGCGACAGAATCAGTTGCGGCCCGCGGGCATTGCGATCGATGCGCAGCAAGTAAGCCTTGACGCGATCGCCGATGCGCAGATTTTCCTTCTGGATCATCTGATCGCGCGGCAACAAGGCCTCTAGACGACCGACCTCGATGATCGCGTTGCCGCGCTCCATGCGCTTGATCGTGCCGCTGACCAGGAATTCCTTGCGCTCAAGGAAATCGTTGAGCACTTGCTCACGCTCGGCATCACGGATCTTCTGCAAAATGACCTGCTTGGCCGCCTGCGCGCCGATCCGGCCGAAGTCGATCGGCTCCAGCGGCTCTTCTATGAACTCGCCGACTTCAATGTCGGAGACCTCTTCACGTGCATCGATCAGACCCATCTGGGCCTCATCGTTCTCTACCTCTGCATCGGGCAGAACCTCCCAGCGACGGAAGGACTCGTAATCGCCCGTCTCACGGTCGATCGTCACGCGCACATCGGCATCATCGTGAATGCGTTTCTTGGTGGCAGAGGCGAGCGCCAACTCCAGCGCAGCGAACACGATGTCCTTCGAAACATTCTTTTCACGCGCCAGTGCGTCGACAAGCAGCAGAATTTCGCGGCTCATGTAATCAAACCTCCAGACCGAAGCTCAAAATTGGGGCACCAGACGTGCTTTTTCGACTTCCTCGAGCGGGATTTCCAGCACGCCAGCGTCTTGCGCCAGCAACACCTTCCCGTCGGCAAAGCCTTTCAGCACGCCTGAAAAATTTCGTTGATTCCCGTTGTTCAATGGCAGATGCGTGCGCAACTGGATGGTCTCGCCGGCAAAACGCTCGAAGTCGGCCGCTTTCTTGAGCGGGCGATCCAGGCCGGGCGAAGACACTTCCAGACGGTCGTAGTCAATATTCTCGACTTCAAAGACCCGGGTAAGCTGATTGCTGACGGTGGCGCAATCGTCCACCGTAATGCCTCGCGGCACATCGATGAGTACGCGCAGCAGTCGGGCACGAGGCGACATTTCCACGTCAACCAATTCGTAACCCAAACCAGTTACCACCTGCTCAACAAAGCCTGCCAGATCCATTTTCGCGCCCAAAAATAAAAAAATGGGCTTACGCCCATCCCCATCGTTTCAACTGGAAATCGGTGTTTTGGTGACATGGAGCCACCAAAACTCTCCGATTATAACCACTTACAGGACCTCAAGCAATTTCAGCGTCGCGAACGGCGCCCTTTGCTCGGCACCGCCTTGGGCGCCTCGATCCCGGCCAACTGGCACACCAGCGCCTCTTCCAGGTTTTCGACCTGACCTCGCTTCAACCGCGAGGGCATCAGCACCGGACCATATCGCACGCGCATCAGACGACTCACGGTCAAATGCAGTGCTTCGAACATACGGCGCACTTCGCGGTTCCGCCCTTCGGACAAGACCACGTGATACCAGTGGTTTGAGCCTTCGCCACCGCGATCGACCACACTGGTAAAGCGCGCAGTGCCGTCGCCCAGTTCGATGCCTTCCTTGAGCAGTGCAATCTGCTCATCGGTCAGCGAGCCGAGAAGCCGCACAGCGTACTCACGCTCCATCTCGTAGCGCGGGTGCATCAGGCGATTGGCCAAGGCGCCGTCGTCGGTAAACAACAACAAACCCGAGGTATTGAAATCCAGGCGCCCCACCGCCACCCAACGCCCGTGGCGCAGCTTGGGCAGTTGTTCGAAGACTGTCGTCCGCCCTTCTGGGTCGTCCCGCGAGACGATCTCGCCCTCGGGTTTGTGATACATCAGCACGCGAGGCACCTTGGACTCGAAGCGCAACTGCACCAGCTTGCCATTCACCCGAATACGATCCGCCGGCGTCACTTTCTGACCAATCGCAGCAGGTTCCTCGTTGACCGAGATCCGTCCCGCGATGATCATTTCTTCAATCTCGCGACGAGAAGCGACGCCAATCGAGGCCAGCGCCTTGTTCAGTCGCTCAGGCACGGCAAACTGCTCTGGCACACGACGCCCGCCCTGACCTTTCGCGCTCTGCCCGCCCCGACCCGCCGCTGCGCGCGGCTTGCCTTGATGGCTTGCTCCGACAACGTTCCCGTTAGCTTCACCCTGCGGGCCTGAGCGGTGCTGACCACCGCTGCCACCGCGGCCACCACCGGCGCCGGATGGCCGCTGACGCGGACCGCCGCGCGGCGCGACATTGCCGTTCACCTCGGCGCCATCACCGCCCGCCGACGCACCACCGGAGCGCTGGCGACCCCGACCGCCGCCCGCACTCTGGCGTTGATTGCCACGCTGCTCGCGATTGCCGTCAACCTCCCGGCCTTCACCAGCATTGCCCTGACCCTTCTCACCGCGCGGGCCACGACCACCGCCAGAACGGTTGCGTGAGTTGCCTCGCGGCGGCCGGTTACCGTCGACTTCGGGCCGATCACCACTGCCGCGCGGGGCTTGCTGACCGTCACCCGAATTTCCTGCACTCTTGTCGCCACGCGGGCCACGACCACCGCCAGAGCGGTTGCGCGACTTGCCGCGCGGCGGCCGGTTGCCGTCGGCTTCAGACCGCTCGCCACCGCCTTGCGGGGCTTGTTGAGCTTCGCCGGAATTGCCTGCGCTCTTGTCGCCACGCGGGCCACGACCACCGCCAGAGCGATTGCGCGATTTGCCGCGCGGCGGCCGGTTGCCATCGGCTTCGGGCCGATCACCACCACCTTGCGGCTGCGGCGCTTGCTGACCATCTCCCGCCGCACGCGATTCACCACGAGGCCGCCGACGGCGCCCTTCTTTTGGCGCGTCGCCGGCGCTGTTCGAGTCGTTAGCCTGCGTCGGGTGCGAGTTGGGTTTCTGGGAGTTCGACAAGATCCATCATCCTTTCAATTTCAGTCAACGGAGGCAACTCCGTCAGGCTTCGCAGCCCAAGCTCGTCGAGAAATCGACGGGTCGTCGCCAGAAGCGCGGGACGACCGGGGGTATCCCGATAGCCCACTGCATCAATCCAGCCACGCGATTCAAGCGTTTTGATCACATTGGTTGATACTGCAACGCCGCGAATATCTTCGATGTCACCACGCGTCACTGGCTGACGATAGGCAATGATCGCCAACGTCTCGAGCACCGCACGCGAATACTTCGGCGGCTTTTCATCTTTGAGCCGGTCCAGGAACACCTGGACTTCCGGTCGGGTCTGGAACCGCCATCCGGAGGCGACCTGCACCAGTTCAACACCGCGCCCCTGCCACTGCTCGCGCAAGGCTTCGAGCAAACGACGCACCATGTCACCACCCGGATCCTCCGCAAACAACTGTCGCAAGGCCGAGACTGATCTCGGTTCGCTCGCCGACAACAAAGCCGCTTCGAGAATCCGGGTATACTCCTCAGGCGTGCTCGGTTCCTGCATCGTTCAGCTTTACGTATATCGGCGAAAATCCGGCAGTTTGCGTGATCTGCACCAACCTTTCCTTGACCAGTTCGAGCATCGCGAGAAAACTCACCACCAGATGCGCGGCGCCTTTGGCCGGGTCGAACAAGGTGTCGAACACCACAAACTCACCACCGTGCAGGCAACGCAGGATGCGACTCATGTGCTCTCGCACCGACAGGCTTTCCTTGCGAATGTGGTGATGCTGGGTCAGTTTCGCTTGGCGCGCGATCCGCAGCCAAGCCAGTTGCAAGTCGTGCAAGCCAACGTCCGGCAAGCGTTCGACGACTTTCTCCGCGACAAAAATGCCGACCCATTCAATATCCCGGCCGACCCGCGGCGTGGCGTCCAATTTCAAGGCCGCCAGCTTCATTTGTTCGTAGTCTAGCAGTCGCCGCACCAATTCTGCACGCGGATCGTCTTCTTCTTCGACCACGCGTGGTGATTTTGGCAACAACATCCGCGATTTGATTTCCAGCAACATCGCGGCAATCAGTAAATAATCCGCGGCCAGCTCCAGATTATGCCGACGCATCGCCTCTACGTAGGTCAGATACTGAGCGGTGAGCGGCGCCATCGGAATATCGAGGACATCGATGTTTGCCTTGCGGATCAGATACAGCAGCAGATCTAGCGGGCCCTCGAAGGCGTCGAGAAACACCTCGAGCGCCTCCGGCGGAATATACAGATCGGTCGGCATTTTAAGCATCGGCTCGCCATACAGACGAGCAACGGCGGCTTGCTGCGCCGGGGTATCAGACGGCGACAGCGGGAGTTCAGCCGTTTCTGCGGGGGACGCCGAATCAATCATCGGGCCAACCCACCACCTTAGCTATAGCCCAGGCCCATCGCGTCACGAACATCGCGCATGGTTTCCTGCGCCAGTTTGCGCGCACGCTCATTGCCGTCGGCGACAATATTGCGCACCAGCGACGGGTCGTCGAGGTAGGGCTGGGCACGTTCGCGCATTACGTCCTGCTCTTTCTGGATCGCTTCGAGCAACGGCTGCTTGCACTCAAGACAACCAATACCCGCACTCGTACAGCCCTGCCACACCCAATCATGGGTGCTCTTGTCGGTATAGATCTTGTGGAACTGCCACACCGGGCATTTGTCCGGATTGCCCGGATCATTGCGCCGTGCCCGTGCCGGGTCGGTCTGCATGGTGCGGACTTTCTTTGCCACCGACTCCGAATCCTCACGCAGGAAGATGGTGTTTCCGTAGGACTTGGACATTTTCTGCCCGTCCATCCCCGGCATGCGCGCCGCCTCAGTGAGCATGGCATCCGGCTCGGCGAGAATCATCTTGCCACCGCCATCGAGAAAGCCGTACAGGCGTTCGCGGTCACCGTGGCTCAGGCTTTGCGCGTCATCAATCAAGGCCTCGGCCTGCTCCTGGGCTGCGCCATCGCCTTCTTGCAAGAAGCGGGTACGCAGGTCTTCGTAGAGCTTGGCACGCTTGCGGCCGAGCTTCTTGATGGCTTCGCGGGCCTTGTCTTCAAAACCCGGCTCTCGGCCATACAGGTGGTTGAAGCGTCGGGCGATCTCGCGAGTCAGCTCAACGTGAGGCACTTGATCCTCGCCCACCGGCACCTTGTCGGCACGGTAGATCAGGATGTCGGCCGACTGCAGCAAGGGGTAACCGAGGAAACCGTAGGTAGACAAGTCCTTGTCAGACAGCTTTTCCTGCTGGTCTTTATAGGTCGGCACACGCTCGAGCCAGCCCAGCGGGCACATCATCGACAACAGCAAGTGCAGCTCGGCATGCTCAGGCACGCGCGACTGGATGAAGATGGTGGCCTGGGTCGGATCAACACCGGCGGCCAGCCAGTCGATCACCATGTCCCACACGCTCTCTTCGATGATCAGGGGGCTGTCGTAGTTGGTGGTCAGGGCGTGCCAGTCGGCCACGAAAAACAGGCAGGGGTATTCCGCCTGCAGTTTGACCCAGTTTTTGAGCACACCATGGTAGTGACCAAGATGAAGCCGGCCGGTGGGCCGCATACCTGAAAGAACGCGCTCTGCGTACATGTGAGAACTCAGAATCCAAAAATGACAGCAAGAAAGTAACTGAAAAATCCGATCATGGGTTCAAGAATTCGCCCCAGAAAACCGGAGATCAGCAAGACGATAAGGATGGGAAAACCATAGGGCTCGAGGCGTGCGAACTTCCAGGCCAGCTCGGCGGGCAGCAGGCTCACCGCAATCCGCCCGCCATCAAGCGGCGGGATCGGCAGCAGGTTGAGCAACATCAGCACCAGATTGATCTGGATGCCGGCATAGGCCATTTGCGCCATCGGCAAGGTGTAGCCCGATTCGGGCGCCACCAGCGCGACTTTCATCACCGCGCCCCAGGCAAGCGCCATCAGCAGGTTGGCACCCGGACCGGCGGCGGCCACCCACAACATGTCTGACTTGGGGTTGCGCAGCCGGCCAAAACTGACCGGCACCGGCTTGGCCCAGCCAAACAACATGCCGCCCGCACCGGCCAGCGTACTCATCAAGAGAATCGCACCGGGCACGAGAATGGTCCCAACCGGGTCGATATGGCGCAGGGGATTCAAGCTGATACGACCGGCGAGGTCCGCCGTCGGGTCGCCAAAATAGCGGGCAACATACCCGTGAGCGGCTTCGTGCAAGGTAATGGCCAGAATCACGGGCAATGCCCAGATGGCCACGGTGGAAATCAGCTCTTGCATGCGCTCACGGCGTCAGAAAACGAGCGATTGTAGCAGAGCGCACCGCCTCAGCCGGCATCCAGGCCAAAAGGCGACAGGTCGCCACGACCGGCGCGCACCAGTTCGGGCGACCCGCTGCTCAGATCAATCACCGAGGTCGGGTCGCCCGGACAGCCACCGCTGTCGATCACCAGGTCGACCACTTTGCTCAGACGGTCGCGGATGTCTTCGGCGTCGGTCATCGGCAGGTCATCGCCGGGCAAAATCAGCGTCGACGACAAAATCGGCTCGCCAAGCGCTTCGAGCAATGCAGCCACCACGGGATGCTCCGGCACCCGCAGGCCGATGGTTTTGCGCTTGGGGTGCAACAAGCGGCGAGGAAGCTCCTTGGTCGCTTCGAGAATGAAGGTATAAGGCCCCGGCGTGGTGGCCTTGAGCAGCCGGTATTGCGCGTTGTCGACCCGTGCATAGGTGCCGATCTCGGACAGATCGCGACACAACAGCGTGAAATGATGCCGATCGTCGACGTTCCGAATACGGCGAATACGGTCAAGCAGGGGCGCATCTCCCGTGTGCCCTCCCAACGCATAGGCCGAATCGGTCGGAAACGCCACCAGGCCGCCTCGACGCATGATTTCCGCAGCCTGATGCATCAGGCGCGGCTGCGGTTGTTCAGGGTGTACGGTAAAAAACTGAGCCATGACATTCCATCAAAAACGATCAATCAAGCGCGACCAGACCGGCACCACGCCATCGGGCAGTGGCGCACACCGCCCGAGATCGACTCGACTCTCCTGCTCGCCGTGAAAATCCGATGCGCGCGATGCCAGCAGATCGAACCGCCGTGCATAGCGGGCGAATTTACTCACTTTCGCGTCCGAATGCGACCCCGACACCACTTCAATGCCCTGCCCGCCGGCATCGACAAAGCGCGCCAGCAGACGCTCCATCTCGATATCCGAGAGCCGATACCGCCCCGGATGCGCCACCACGGGCACCCCACCTGCCGTCCGAATCCACTGCACGGCGTCGGCCAGATCAGCCCATTTCGTTTCGACGAAACCGGGCTTTCCGCGCACGAGATAGTGCTTGAACACCGCGTCCACATTGGGCATCAAGCCAATCGCCACCAAATGCCGCGCAAAGTGTGCGCGGCTGACTAGCGCGGGATTGCGCGCAAATGTCAGCGCGCCATCGAGCACGCCGCGAATCCCCAACGCCGCCAGCGCGTCGCTCATCTGCTGCGCGCGCGTATGCCGGCCTGCCCGCAACTGAGTCAGCCCGGTCTGCAGCACCGGATTGTCGACGTCCACGCCCAGCCCGACCACGTGAATCGTCTCACCGCCCCAAGATACCGACACCTCAACGCCCGGCACCAAACGAATGCCGGCCTCGGTCGCTGCCGCTTGCGCTTCGATGAGCCCGCCGGTTTCGTCGTGATCGGTCAGAGCGAGAAAATCGACGCCGTTTCCGGCCGCACGCCGCACCACATCAGTCGGCGAAAGCCAGCCATCCGAGACGGTCGAGTGGCAGTGCAAATCGGGATTCTTCGGTATCGCATGCATCAAGCTGGACTCCCGTTATGCGCCGCGAGGACAAAGCTTTCGATCAGCTCGGCGATCTGCTCGGGCACATCGTGATGCAGGTTATGACCCGCATTCGGGATCAAATGCTCCCGAAAATCTGAAAAACAGGCTTTTGCCGTGGCAATTTGCGCCGCGTCCACACCCAACTCCTGCCGCAGAGTTTCGTCCTCCGGCTCAATCCACATCACCGGCGCCCGCGCCCGCCGCCAACAGGCTTCGGCCTCGGCACGGCGATACAACACCGGATTGACGCGCTGATGCGCCGGGTCAGCCGACAAAGTGACCTTGCCGTCGTCACACGAGCGCCCAAGCACCCTCGCCAGAAACATTGCCTTGGCCTCATCCAGCCGCGGATTACGCCGCCGCAGCCGCTCCGCCAGCGCGTCAAAACTGTCGTACTGCCGCCACGGCGGGGTCGCGGCCAGGCCGTTCAACCACTTTTCGTAACGCCCCGGCGCCTCGTCGGCCGGCCGATCGGCGAGGCCGAAGGCGTCAATCGCCACCACACTCGCCACCCGACGCGGCCGGATGCCGGCGTACAGGCAGGCAATATTGCCGCCCATGCTGTGCCCCACCAGATGCACCGCCGTTTCGGGCGAGAGTTCACTGACCAGCGCGTCCAGATCCGCCAGATAGTCCGGAAACCAATATCCGTCGGGCGCCCAGTCACTGCGGCCGAAGCCCCGCCAGTCGGGCGCCACCACGTGCCAATCCTGCGCAAGCGCATCAACAACAAACTGAAAGCTCGCCCCGGCGTCGCCCCAGCCATGGAGCATGATCAACAGCGGCGCATCGTCACGCCCCCAATGGGTGCAATGCATGCGCAGGCCACGCACGGACAGGGAGAGAGATCGAGCGAGTTTCATGGCCGCCATAGTATCAAAGCCTTGCACCCCCTTCGGGCCGGTGATAACGTTCCGCCGTCGTGCGGGAGAGTGCTCATTCAATCGAGCCGCCGAAGGCGTAACCCCCCCGGAATCGCTCAGGCAAAACGGACCGCCGACAATTCAAGAATCTGGAGAGCGATGTGGGCCCGCGGGCCGGCACATCCACCGAAGGGGCACCCGCCGACAATGGCGGAATCTCTCAGGTAGAACGGACAGATGGGGACGCCACACCGAGTGTGCCGTCCCTTTTTTGTCGCCTACACTGTGTGTAAAGAGGAGTTCCGCCATGGCCCGATGCACCCCGCTCCACGCCGTTCACGTCGCCGCTGGCGCCCGCATGGTCGATTTTGCCGGCTGGGACATGCCGGTCAACTACGGCTCGCAGATCGAAGAACACCACGCCGTGCGCAGCGACGCCGGCATGTTCGACGTCTCGCACATGCTCGCGCTCGATCTGACCGGCGCCGACGCCACCCCGTTCTTGCGCACCCTGCTGGCCAACGATGTAGCCAAGCTCACCGTACCCGGCAAGGCGCTCTACAGTTGCATGCTCAACGCCGAAGGCGGCGTGATCGACGATCTCATCGTCTACTACTTTGCCCCTGACAAATTTCGCATCGTGGTCAACGCCGGCACTGCCGACAAAGACGTGGCCCGGATGCGCAAGCAGATCGCCCGCACCGGTGCCAATGTCTCGCTCGACGCCCACCGTGACCTCGCCATGATCGCCGTGCAAGGCCCCAATGCCCGCGCCAAGACCTGGCACGCGATCCCGGGCTCCGAATCGGCCAGTGCCGGGCTCAAGCCCTTCTTCGCTGCCCAGGTCGGCGACATGCTCATCGCCCGTACTGGCTACACGGGCGAAGACGGCTTTGAAATCACCCTGCCCGCAGCGCAAGCCCCTGCGCTCTGGAATGCACTGAGCGCCGCCGGCGTCGCCCCCTGTGGCCTCGGCGCACGCGACACCTTGCGCCTCGAAGCCGGCATGAATCTCTACGGTCAGGACATGGATGAAGCCACCTCGCCGCTCAACGCCGGGCTGAGCTGGACAGTCGACATGAAAGACATCGACCGCAACTTCATCGGCCGCGCGGCGCTCGAAACCAGCCCGGCCAGTCAAAAAGTGATCGGCCTGGTGCTACTGGAGCGCGGCGTACTTCGCGCCCACCAAACCGTATTTACAGACGCAGGCGAAGGCGAAACCACCAGCGGCACCTTCTCGCCCACCCTCCAACAAGCCATTGCCTTTGCCCGCGTGCCACTCGAGCTTGCCGAAGGCAGCACGGTTGAGGTCGATATTCGCGGCAAACGCCTCCGCGCACGTACCGTCAAGCTGCCGTTTGTTCGCAACGGCCAGGCACTCATCTAAGCTTTTCTTTTCCGGCCCCTACGGGGGCCACGATCCAATCCATCTCACCGGAGCGCACCCCATGAATATCCCCGCCGAGCTGAAGTACACCAAGAGCCACGAGTGGATCCGTCGCGAAGACGACGGCACCGTCACCGTCGGCATCACCGATCACGCCCAGGAAGCCCTCGGTGACATCGTCTTCCTCGACCTGCCTGACGCCGGCCGCGTGGTGGCCGCGGGCGAAGAATGCGCCGTGGTCGAGTCGGTCAAGGCCGCCTCCGACATCTACGCCCCGGTCGCGGGCGAAATTGTTGCTGCCAATGACGCCGCGCTCGACGCCCCCGAATCCGTAAACGCCGACGCCTACGCCAACTGGCTGTTCAAGCTCAAGCCGGCCAACGCAGCTGATGTCGACGCGCTGCTCGACGCCGCCGCCTACGCCGAAATCGCCGCCGACGACTGAGTCCGGCCCTCCGCGGATGTGGCACGCCGTTGCGTTGCCACGCCCGTTGTCCTTATGGCCCCCTGCGCCCCCAAAACAGCGAAGCCAGTTCCATGTCGATCACACCGTTCTCTGCCCCCCTGTCCACGCTCGAGCAGCGCGACGCCTTCATCCACCGCCACATTGGCCCCAGCGAGGCTGAAACCCAGGCCATGCTCGACGCGGTCGGCGCCGCCAGCATCGACGCGCTCATCGGCCAGACCGTGCCGCCGGCCATCCGCCTGGCCGCGCCGCTGCCGCTGGCCAGCGCCAAGCCGGAACATGTCGCGCTGGCCGAGCTGAAAACCATCGCCGACAAGAACGTCATCAAGAAATCGCTGATCGGCATGGGCTACTACGGCACGCTGACGCCCAACGTCATCCTGCGCAATGTGCTCGAAAACCCGGGCTGGTACACCGCCTACACGCCCTATCAGGCCGAAATCGCCCAAGGCCGACTCGAAGCCTTGCTCAACTACCAGCAGATGGTGATCGACCTCACCGGCCTGGAGTTGGCCAACGCCTCCCTGCTCGACGAAGCCACCGCCGCGGCCGAAGCCATGGCCATGGCGCGTCGCGTCTCGCGCAGCAAGAGCAACGCCTTCTTCGTGGACAACGCTACCTGGCCGCAGACGGTTGATGTGGTGCGCACTCGCGCCGCGCTGTTCGGTTTCGAACTCGTATTCGGCACCGCCGCCGACGCAGCCCAGGCCGACGTTTTCGGCGCCCTGCTGCAAAACCCCGGCCAGAACGGCGAGGTAGTCGACCTCACCGACATCATCACCGCGCTCAAGGCCAATGGCGCCGTGGTCGCCGTGGCCTGCGACCTGATGGCGCAAGTGCTGGTCAAATCGCCGGGCGAGATGGGTGCCGACATCGCCCTCGGCTCGGCCCAGCGCCTCGGTGTGCCGATGGGCTTCGGCGGCCCGCACGCCGCCTTCTTCGCCACCCGCGACGCGCACAAGCGCTCGGTGCCCGGCCGCATCATCGGCGTGTCGGTCGACGCGCGCGGCAAGACCGCGCTGCGCATGGCCCTGCAGACGCGCGAGCAGCACATCCGCCGCGAAAAGGCTAACTCCAACATCTGCACCTCGCAGGTGCTGCTGGCCAACATGGCCGGCTTCTACGCCGTCTACCACGGCCCGGACGGCCTGCGCACCATCGCCGGGCGCATCCACCGCCTCACCGCCATCATGGCCGATGGGCTGACCCGCGCCGGCATGGCCCCGGTCAACCGCAGCTTCTTCGACACCCTGACCGTCACCACCGGCGAGGCCACCACCAACGTGCTCTCGGCCGCCGCGGCTGCCGGCTACAACCTGCGCCGCATCGACGCCAACACCGTCGGCCTCGCCTTTGACGAAACCCACACCGCCGACGACGTTGCCACCTTGCTGCAACTGCTCACCGGCCAGGCCGCCGACGTGGCCGCGCTCGACGCCACCGTCGCCGCGCGCGCCGGCGCCCTGCCCGACGCGCTGCGCCGCACCGACGCCATCCTGTCGCACCCGGTGTTCAACAGCCACCACACCGAACACGAAATGCTGCGCTACCTCAAGCGCCTGCAGAACAAGGACCTGGCGCTCGATCACTCGATGATCTCGCTCGGCTCGTGCACCATGAAGCTCAACGCCACGGCCGAGATGATTCCGGTCACCTGGCCCGAGTTCGGCAACATCCACCCCTTCGCCCCCATTGACCAGGCGCAGGGCTACCTCGAGATGATCGGCTCGCTCGATGCCTACCTGCGCGCCATCACCGGCTTTGCCGCGATTTCCATGCAGCCCAACTCCGGCGCGCAGGGCGAGTATGCCGGCCTGCTGGCGATCCGCCGCTACCACGACAGTCGTGGCGATCAGCACCGCGACATCTGCCTGATCCCCAAGTCGGCGCACGGCACCAACCCCGCCACGGCGCAGATGTGTCACATGAAGGTCGTGGTGGTCGACTGCGACGACAAGGGCAACGTCGATGTGGCCGACCTCAAGGCCAAGGCCGAGCAGCACAGCGCCAACCTCGCCTGCCTGATGATCACCTACCCCTCAACCCACGGCGTGTTCGAAGCGGCGATCCGCGAGATCTGCGACACCATCCACGCCCACGGTGGCCAGGTGTATATGGACGGTGCCAACATGAACGCCCAGGTCGGCCTCACCTCGCCCGCCACCATCGGCGCCGACGTCAGCCACATGAACCTGCACAAGACCTTCTGCATCCCGCACGGCGGCGGCGGCCCCGGCATGGGTCCCATCGGTCTGGCCGCGCACCTGGCGCCCTTCATGGCCAACCATGTGGTGCAACCCATTGACGGCCCGCACGCCGGCCAAAGCGCCGTCAGCGCGGCGCCCTACGGCTCGGCCAGCATCCTGCCGATCAGCTGGATGTACATCGCCATGATGGGCGGCGACGGCCTCAAGCGCGCCACCGAGATCGCCATCCTCAACGCCAACTACATTGCCACCCGCCTCAAGGGCCACTACCCGGTGGTGTACAGCGGCGAGAACGGTCGCGTGGCGCATGAGTGCATCATCGACATCCGCCCCATCAAGTCGGCCTGCGGCGTGAGCGAAGTGGACATCGCCAAGCGGCTGATGGACTACGGCTTCCACGCCCCGACCATGAGCTTCCCGGTGGCCGGCACGATCATGATCGAGCCGACCGAGTCCGAGAGCCAGGCCGAGCTCGACCGCTTCATCGACGCGATGATCAGCATCCGCGCCGAAATCGCCAAGATCGAAGCCGGCCAGTGGGATGCGGAAAACAACCCGCTCAAGCACGCCCCGCACAGCCAGGCCGACCTCATCGGCGACTGGGATCGCCCCTACACCCGCGCGGAAGCCGCCTTCCCGCTACCGTGGGTGGGCGACAACAAGTTCTGGCCCAGCGTCAATCGCATCGACGATGTGTACGGTGACCGCAACCTGTTCTGCGCCTGCGTGCCGATGGACGCCTACGAGAGCTGATGCCCTCAGTGCATTGACCATGAAAAACGCCCTTCGGGGCGTTTTTTATTGGTCACTCGTTACGCCATAGCCAAACCCAATAAGACATATTGCTATTTATCGTCAACGCAGAAGCCTAAGCTGGTGGCATGACTGGATGGCGGGCATCGCGAGCTGCACGCCATCCGAGCCGCTCAAACAACAACGCTCGACAGGAGATGAACATGAGTGCAAACAACACGACACCGGCCGGCAAATGCCCGGTCATACACGGCGGCCAAACGGCCGCCGGGGCATCCAACACCGCCTGGTGGCCGAATGCGCTGAACCTCGACATCCTTCACCAGCACGACACCAAGACCAATCCGCTGGGCACCGGCTTCAACTACCGCGAAGCGGTCAAAAAGCTCGATGTCGCCGCGCTCAAGCGCGACCTCACCGCCCTGATGACCGACAGCCAGGACTGGTGGCCGGCCGACTGGGGGCACTACGGTGGCCTGATGATCCGCATGGCCTGGCACTCGGCCGGCTCCTACCGCACAGCCGACGGCCGGGGCGGTGGCGGTACCGGCAACCAGCGCTTCGCCCCGCTCAACTCCTGGCCCGACAACGGCAACCTCGACAAGGCCCGCCGCCTGCTCTGGCCGATCAAGAAGAAGTACGGCAACAAGCTCAGCTGGGCCGACCTCATCCTGCTCGCCGGCACCGTGGCCTATGAGTCGATGGGCCTCAAGACCTATGGTTTCGCTTTTGGCCGCGAAGACATCTGGCACCCGGAAATGGACACCTACTGGGGCGCCGAAAAAGAATGGCTCGCCCCCAGCGACAACCCCAACAGCCGCTACTCGGGCGAGCGCGACCTCGACAACCCGCTGGCTGCGGTGATGATGGGCCTGATCTACGTGAACCCCGAAGGCGTCGACGGCAAGCCCGACCCGCTCAAAACCGCGCACGACGTTCGCGTCACCTTCGCCCGCATGGCCATGGATGACGAAGAAACCGTTGCCCTCACCGCCGGTGGCCACACCGTCGGCAAGGCCCACGGCAATGGCGACGCGGCCAAGCTCGGCCCCGCGCCGGAAGGTGCCGATGTCGAAGAACAAGGCTTCGGCTGGATGAATCACAGCACCCGCGGCGTCGGCCGCGACGCGGTCACCAGCGGCCTTGAAGGCGCGTGGACCACCCATCCAACACAGTGGGACAACGGCTACTTCGACATGCTGCTCAACCACGAATGGGAACTGAAGAAGAGCCCCGCCGGCGCCTGGCAGTGGGAGCCGGTCGGCCTCGCCGAGGGCGACATGCCGCCCGACGCCGAAGACCCCGCGCAGCACAGCCGCGTGATCATGACCGACGCCGACATGGCCATGAAAATGGACCCGGCCTACCGCGCCATCTCCGAGCGCTTCCACAAAGACCCGGCCTACTTCACCGAAGTCTTCGCCCGCGCCTGGTTCAAGCTCACCCACCGCGACATGGGCCCCAAGGCGCGCTACATCGGCCCCGATGTGCCGGCCGAAGACCTCATCTGGCAAGACCCGGTGCCCGCCGGCAACACCAGCTATGACGTAAACGCCGTCCAGGCCAGGATTGCCACCAGCGGTCTGAGCATCAGCGAGATGGTCAGCACCGCCTGGGACAGCGCCCGCACCTACCGCGGCTCCGACATGCGCGGCGGCGCCAACGGCGCACGCATCCGCCTCGCCCCGCAAAAGGACTGGGCCGGCAACGAGCCCGAGCGCCTGGCCAAGGTGCTGGCCGTGCTCGAACCCATCGCCGCCGCCACCGGCGCCAGTGTGGCCGACGTGATCGTGCTCGCCGGCAATATCGGCATCGAGCAAGCCGCCAAGGCCGCCGGCGTCAGCGTCTCAGTGCCCTTCTCACCGGGCCGAGGCGACGCCACCGACGCGCAGACCGACGCCGACTCCTTCGATGTGCTCGAACCGCTGCACGACGGCTATCGCAACTGGCTCAAGAGCGACTACACCGTCAGCGCCGAAGAGCTGCTGCTCGACCGCAGCCAGCTCATGGGCCTCACCGCGGTTGAAATGACCGCACTGCTCGGCGGCATGCGCGTGCTCGGCACCAACCATGGCGGCAGCCAGCACGGCGTATTCACCGACCGCGTCGGCGCGCTGACGAACGACTTCTTCGTCAATCTCACCGACATGGCCAACACCTGGAAGCCGACCGGCAAGAATCAGTATGAGATTCGTGACCGCAAAAGCGGTGCGGTCAAATGGACGGCCACCCGGGTCGACCTCGTCTTCGGGTCAAACGCCATCCTGCGTGCCTACGCCGAGGTGTACGCCCAGGACGACAACAAGGAGAAGTTCGTGCAGGACTTTGTCGCCGCCTGGACCAAGGTGATGAACGCCGACCGCTTTGACCTGAGCTGATTCGTCGAGTGGTATGAAAACGGCCCCACGCTGCGCAACAGTGCAGCGTGGGGCCGTTGCCTGTCTGGCAACTCAGCCAGGCGCCCGGCTCACTGAACCGCGTCCAGAAACCTCAATACCAGATCGATGACGACTGCCAGCCGCTCGCGATGCGGCACATGATGCGTGTCGGGCAAAACCTCGATCTGCGAAGGGCCGGAACAGCCCTGACCGATCATCTCCGGGTGACGCACCGAACCAAATTCGTCCTGAGCTCCGTGAATGATCAGACTCGGGCAGCGCACCTGCGGCAACACCGGAACGAGCGACCATGAAGCAAAATCCGGGTGCAGCCAGCGTTCCGTCCAGGCATCAAGCACCCAGCGGGCCTTGTCGCCGTGATACTTCTCGAGTCGCTGCATCTGCGCCACGTCGTCGAACTGCGCCTTCGCCACCCGGATGCCTTCCCGCGTCCGCTCCTCCACAATGGCTTGCGCCGACTCGGTAATCAACGCGCAACAATGCTCGGCAAAAGCCGCGGCGCAGTGGATCGCCATGCCACCGCCAACGCTGTGACCAAAGGCGATGAACTTCTCAAAGCCCAGCTGCGCCTGCAGCAACGGGAAGCACAGCGCCTCCTCGGCCACAAAATCCAGCGACGGCAGCGCGCCGCGCGCATCCGAGTGACCAAAGCCAAGCCGGTCATAGGCAATCACCTGGCGTCCGGTGGCTGCACTCAGCTGCGCCGGAAAATCACGCCAAAGCTCGACACTGCCCAGCGAGTCGTGAAACAGCACGATCGGGCAGAGCGGCGCGGATTCCTTCGGCTGGCGCGACGGCGTCCACACACGCGCAAAGATGCGCCCCTGCGGGTGCGTCACCCAATGGTCTTGCGAATGGATACGGTGCGGATTCAGGTCCGTCATTATTTCGTGCTCTGTTGGCTGGGCGGGTTTGGGCGCCTGGCGACGACAGCGCGATCCAACCCGGTGTGCTATGGCGTCGGGCCGCCCAAGTCTGATCAGTCAGTCGCGCTTCGGTGCGGGCTCCGGGGTCTAAAACCCACGGTCTTGCTCTCGGCCCGGATCAGCCTATTTGTAGTTAACGTTGACGTCAACATTTTGCCGCGACACCACCGCACCATCGCTGCGTGGCTTCTGTCCATCAACACACAATTCGCACCCGCCGCCGCATCTCGAACCCGACTCAATCCTTCACCACAAGCGCACCGACCATCCGCCGCGCCACCGGCGACACCAGCATCACCGCCGGAAAGGCGAACAACCATGCCGTAAGCCAGGCGCCGATCCATAGACTGAAAAAATCCGCCGCCAATCCCGTCGCCCGAAATGTCGCAATGCCGGACACCATGAGCGACATCAAGCCCGACAGGATGAAGGCGAACACCGCTGGCGCATATCTGTTGGGAATCATGCGTAGGCCTCCTGATGCGTGCGGACATCGACGGTGCCGGAAAGACGCTGTAAGGCCAGCACAAAATGCTCGCCAAACAAGCGCGCCGACTTGATGTCGCCAGGCACAAAGGCATCGGCGGCCGACGCGTGTCCCGCCTGCGCCATCAGCCCCGACCACGAACCCAACCGGTTTGCCGCCTCGTCGTAGGGCACCCCGTTGTGCTGCTCGGGCAGCACCGGGTTCCCCGTCCACAACATGCCGTGCTGCATGCAAAACACGAACATCGACATCAGCGTCGACTGCTTGTCGCCCGCCGGCAGCGACGACACCGTGAACCCAGCGGCGAGCTTGCCCCGAAGCTGCTGGCGCCGCCACAGCCCGCCGGTTGAATCCATGAAAGACTTGAACGGCCCCGACACGCCGCCCAGATAGGTGGGCGAACCGAGAATGAGGCCATCGTAGGCCATCAGGGCATCCGGCGCGGCGATCAGCACTTCCGCCTTGAGCAGGTCGACCTCGGCGGTACCCAGCGCACGGGCACCTTCGGCAATGCGCTGGGCGATGTGCTCGGTATGACCATGGGCACTGTGATAGACAATTGCGATCTTATTCATTGTTGAAACTCCTGATAGATTAAAAACGCACCCGGCTCAACCCGCCACTGCGGCGACAAGCAAGGCAGACAGATACAAACCCAGGCCAAATACGGCGTGATTCACCACGCTGCGCGCGCAGTTCTTCAAGGGCGCTGGCGTTTTCGACGCGGCAAACCCCGCGCCCATGGCCGGCTGCATCACAAAGAGCGGCGCCATCACTGTTGCGACCCCGATCAGCAGCGCGGGCAAAACGCTCGGCTGATTCAACCAGCCGCCCCCCTGCACCGCCACCAGCAGCGCCGCGAAGGCCACACCCACCGCATAGTGAACACCCCACCCCAGGGCGAGCTCACCCGGTATGGCCGCCGCCTTGGCGATGGCCGGATGGGCCAGCCGCCCGCGACACAGATGCCCGACCCAGCGGCCGACCAGTGCAAAATCCAGCCCCCGGACGCCGACGAGGCGCAGCAGCGCCAACCACAGGTCCATGACCACGGTTGCGCCAATACCAATAAAAACCACCCTGAAAATGTCTTGAAGCATCGCCATGAGAACCTCCTTGATCGTTGACTGACAGAGTTGTAGAGAACACTCTAAAAGTTGAAGTCAACTTCAAGTCAAGGGGTCTTGAATGGACATTGCCGAAGTCGCCAAACGCACCGGGGTGCCCGCCTCGACACTGCGCTATTACGAAAAGAAAGGCCTCATCCACTCCATCGGCCGCGATGGCCTGCGCCGCCGCTTTGCACCCGGCGTGGTCGACCAGCTCGCACTCATCGCCCTCGGCCAGGCCGCCGGCCTGTCGCTCGACGAAGTGCGCACCATGCTCTCGCCCAACGGCGAGCCCAACATCGACCGACAATTGCTGTCGGCCAAAGCCGATGAGATCGACGCTCTCGTCAAACGCCTGCGCGCCGTCAGCAACGGCCTGCGCCACGCCGCCGCCTGCCCCGCCCCCAGCCACGCAGAGTGCCCCAGCTTCCAGAAGCTACTCAAGGCAGCCGCGCTGGGCATGTTCGACACGCAAACCACGCCCGCCCGCAAGGCGCCCAGCCGCAGCCGCCCGACGAGCCCAAGCCGCTGATACGCCCCGACCACACACGTCAGCCACGTAGCTTGGGTTGGGCGCCAGCGAAGCGCAGCACAAGCCCATATCCCTCGGGTACACCGCTTGTTGGGCTTCGCTGCGCTCAACCCAAGCTACCAGTAAGGCGCAATAGCCGAAGGGTATTGCGCCGAATCTTGGTCCAAGGCATCGAGTTCCAAGACCCGTCATGCCGATATACACTTCAGCCATGAATTCATCAGCCGACAATCGGGCGCTCAGCACAGACAACCTCCACTCCGATCGCCGCTTCGGTGTCGAGCATGGAGGACTCCACAAGCCGATCCACACGTCTGTACAGTACGGTTTCGACCGTGCCGAAGACTTGATCGGCGCTTTTCAGGGAACCTACAGGGGTGGCTACCAATACGCGCGTCAAGGCACGCCGACCACGGCCGCCCTCGAAGCCAGGATCACTGCGCTGGAGGCCGGCGTAGGAACGGTTTGCTTCGCGACCGGCATGGGAGCGATCGCGGCGAGCTTGCTCACGCTCCTGCGTGCAGGCGATCACCTTGTTGCGAGCCGGTACATCTTCGGCAACACGAACAGCCTTCTCGGCACCGTCGAGGGCTTGGGGATCGCCGTCGACAAGGTCGATGCCAGCTCGGTGGAGGCCGTCGCCGCGGCCATCCGGCCGGAAACGCGCATGGTGTTCGTCGAAACCATCGCCAACCCGCGCACGCAGGTCGCGGATCTCGCAGGCATCGGTCAGCTATGTCGCGAGCGCGGGCTCATCTATGTGGTTGACAACACGATCACTTCGCCGGCGCTGTTCCGGCCGCGCTCGGTTAGTGCGAGCCTGGTGATCAACTCGCTGACCAAGACCATTGCCGGTCACGGCGACGCACTCGGTGGCGCCGTCACGGACACCGGCTTGTTCGACTGGGCTTCCAGCCCGAACATCTTTCCGTCCTATCGCAACGGAGACCCCAAAGGCTGGGGGCTGCTACAGATCCGCAAGAAAGGCCTGCGCGACATGGGCAGCACAATGTCGTCGGATCAAGCGCATCGCATCAGCATCGGCAGCGAGACCTTGCCGCTGCGCGTAAAGCAGACCAGCAGCACGGCGCTCGCACTGGCGGGGTGGCTCGAACGACATCCGAAAGTTGAAGCGGTCCACTATCCGTTCCTGCCGTCACACGCCGAGTACGAGCGCGCCAAGCGTCTCTTCGCGGCAGGTTCGTGGCTGCTCAGCTTCGAACTGCGTGACCCGTCGTCGATGATAGACGTGCTCAACCGCCTCACACTGCCGATCAAGGCAACAGGCCTTGGCGATACGCGCACCTTGATCATTCCGGTCGCGCCGACCATTTTCTGGGAAGCGGGCCCCGAGGCGCGCATGGCGATGGGCATTGCCGAAGGCTTGATCCGCGTGTCGGTCGGTCTCGAAGACGAAGCCGACCTGATCGCCGACTTCGACAGTGCGCTAACGTAAAGAGATCTGCCCCGAGACAGCAGCGCGACATGGGGGGGGTACCCATTGGCCGCCCCGCTGCAACAGCAGGACATGGAAATCCAATGTTTCCTATCCCTGACCCTCGCCCCGCCCCACCGTCATCAACTCCTTCAATATCCCGCACGCCTCCACCGCCCGTTGCTCGCCGCAACGGGCGCGTAGCGCCATCAACTGCGCCTCCAGCGCCTGCATGGCCTGGATGCGCTCGCGCACGGTGTCGAGTTGGGCGTCGATAAGGGCGTTTACGTCGCCGCAGTCGGCATCGGGGTGATCGGCCACGTCGATGAGGTGGCGGATTTCGGCCAGGGGCATGTCGAGGGCGCGGCAGTGCCGGATGAAGGCGAGGCGTTCTTCGTGCTGGGGGCCGAACAGGCGGTAGCCGTTGGGTGCGCGGGTGGCGGCGGGGAGCAAGCCTTCTTTTTCGTAGTAGCGGATGGTGTCTACATCCACGCCGCAGGCGCGGGCCAGTTCGCCGATTTGCATCGGTGCGCTCCAAATTGCTTCCAATAACGCAGTTGACCCTGGAGTGGCTCCAGGGTTTCAAATGGTGCCATCGATTTGAAGGAATGGGTGCCATGTCAGCTTGTTGCAATGGCGGCTGCAGTGCCAGCACGCCGCAGGTGAGCCCTCGCTACCGGCGGGCCTTGTGGATTGCACTGGTGATCAATGCGGTGATGTTTGTGGTCGAGATTTTCGGCGGCATGCGCTCGGGCTCGGTGTCGCTGCTGGCCGACGCGGTGGACTTTGCCGGCGATGCGGCCAACTACGGGCTGTCGCTGGCAGTGTTGTCGATGGGCTTGCTGTGGCGGGCACGGGCGGCGCTGGTGAAGGGCTTTACCATGGGCGCCTACGGGCTGTTCGTGCTGGGCAAGACGCTATGGGCGGCGCTAGCGGGCGTGCCGCCCGAGGCGATCACCATGGGCGTGATCGGGCTGGTGGCACTGGCGGCGAATGTGTCGGTGGCCTTCATGCTCTACGCCTACCGTGACGGCGACGCGAACATGCGCTCGGTGTGGCTGTGCAGCCGTAACGACGCCATTGTGAACGTGGCCATCGTGCTGGCGGCGGTGGGTGTGTTTGGCACCGGCTCGGCCTGGCCCGACCTGCTGGTGGCGGCGATTGTGGCTGGCCTGGCACTGAGCGCTGCGGCGAGCGTGGTGCGCCAGGCGCGCGGCGAAATCGATCAGGAACTGGTGGCGGCAGGTGTTACCCGCTGACAACGGGCCGGGCGCTGCGACAGATCAATCGGCTCTGAGGCACAGCCGTTAGAATCGGGCGGTGTATTCACTAACCGGAGCCCCGATGAAAGCCCTCCCGAAACTCCGCACCTGGCAGCTGATCGTGCTCGCGCTCGTGGTGGCCTGGGCTGTCGACTGGTTCATCCAGCGCCCCGACGGCCACGCACGTGCGCTGAATGCGGCCATTGCGGCCGGGGGCAGCACGGCGCTCAAGGCTTATCCGTACCCCTTCCGAGTGCTGCGGGTCGAGGACGGTAAAGCCGTGATGAGCACACCGCGCAGCCGCGAAGTGTCGGTGATTCGTGTCATCAAGATCCTCTACCCCGAGATCAACGTGCTCGACACCAATGACGCGGCCTTCATCGCCGCGCAGAAGGAACTGGCGGGCCTGCAGTTCGAGGCGCGCGACATCGTGATGAAACAGCCGGGCGTCAAGACCGTGGTGTGGGAAATCGACCGCCACTGGCTGGGCGCGCGCGGGGTCGACGTGCCGACGAATTGAGCGAACCGGCCGATGATGATGGCGGATGCGCTGCGCTTGTCCGCCCTACGAGGACGGCACCCGCGCCTGAACACGGGCAATGAACCGCTGGGCGAATACGCCGAAGACGCATCCGCCACCGGCATGACCGAGGGGCACGGCGCGCGTTAGCCGCGTTTGGCGAGTTTCTCGGCGGAGTCTTCCGACATACCACTCACACGGGCAAAACACTCCTCCAGCGGGCAATCCAGCCCCGGCGGACAGCCGTGCTCGTGGGCACATTCGCGCTGCGTTTCGTCCAGCAGGACCATTTCCCGCGCTTCCTCGCAGCGGCCGATGGGTGAATCGATGAAGCTCATGGCAGTCTCCTTCCCGAAAGCGCCGTTGTGGCCTGCGCCCCTTCCAATAAATCACTTCCTTCACTTTTGTTTTAGCGCCAAATGCGCGAGTTCGCCGGCCTATCTGGTGATGTCGCGCGCACAAGCGACATAATGTCGCCATCGCTCACTCCCCCGTCGCCCCATGACCTCACTGCGCCCCCTCTACCCCGCCATCGAACCCTATGCCACCGGCCACCTCGACGTGGGCGATGGGCACAGCATTTACTACGAGCGCGTGGGTACCCCGGGCGCGAAACCGGCGGTGTTTCTGCATGGCGGACCGGGCGGCGGGATATCAGCCGACCATCGTCGGCTGTTCGACCCGGCACGCTACGACGTGCTGCTGTTCGATCAGCGCGGTTGCGGGCAATCGACGCCGCATGCCGGCCTCGAAGCGAACACGACCTGGCATCTGGTCGCCGACATTGAGCGATTACGCGAATTGGCCGGGGTTGAAAAATGGCTGGTGTTCGGCGGCTCGTGGGGCTCCTCGCTGGCCCTGGCGTACGCTGAAACCCACCCATTTCGCGTGAGCGAACTGGTGCTGCGCGGGGTGTACACCGTGACCCGGGCGGAGCTGGATTGGTACTACCAGTTCGGCGTCTCGGAGATGTTCCCTGACAGATGGGAGGCCTTCGTCGCGCCGATACCAGAGGCCGAGCGCGGCAACCTGATGGCGGCCTACCGCAAGCGGCTGACCGGGAACGACCCGGCGGCACAAATCGAAGCGGCACGGGCCTGGAGCACCTGGGAAGGCAGCACGATCAAACTGCTGCCCGACGCCGACTTTGCGGCCGGTTTTGGTGAAGACCACTTCGCGCTCGCCTTTGCGCGCATCGAGAACCACTACTTCACCCACGGCGCCTGGCTCGACGACGGCCAGCTGCTGCGCGACGCGCACACACTGCGCGGCATCCCCGGCACCATCGTGCATGGCCGGTACGACATGCCCTGCCCGCTCAAGTACGCCTGGGCACTGCACAAGGCCTGGCCGGAAGCGGATTTCCATCTCGTCGAAGGCGCCGGTCATGCCTATTCGGAGCCCGGCATTCTGGACCAGCTTATTCGAGCGACCGACCGCTATGCGCTATTGAGCTGACGGCGCGGCGCGTCAGTCGCCCTAAAGAATGACCCGATTGCGGCCGGCGGCCTTGGCGGCATATAGCGCGTTGTCCGCTTGCTTGAGCAACGCAATCGAATCGATGTCGTCCCCAGACGCCACGGCCACCCCGGCGGAAAACGTACAACGTGAAAAACGCCGCGTGCCGGCATGAAACACTTCGTCGGCAAAGTGCGCCTGCAGCGCACTCAAGCGCTCGCTTATCGTGTCACCGGACTGCTCGGGCATGATCACCACAAACTCTTCTCCGCCATAACGGCACACCGTGTCGCTACTTCGGAACCAGCGATTGAGCACTTCGGCCATACGCCGCAACACCTCGTCACCCACATCGTGACCATAGGCGTCATTGATGGCCTTGAAGTGATCCAGATCGATCACGGTGCACCCGAGCAAACTGCCATTGCGCCGGGCACGCTGGACCTCATGCGCCAAGGCCTCTTCCATGTAGCGCCGGTTATACAATTGGGTCAGCGGATCACGCACGACCTGATCCCGAAGAATTTCTCGCAAATTCAGATTCGACAAGGCCAGATTCACACTCTCGACCACCGCCCCCAGCAAACGCCGGATGTTCCGCCGCTGCACTTCGGTCGCCTTGCCATACGCAAGCGTCGCCAGGGCATGGGCACGCCCCTGCACCAAGAGCGGAATGCAAATGTAGGGGCCGATCCCCGGATCAACATGTGTGCACTTCACCAAGGCTTCGGCCGCCACGACCTCGTAGCTGCGCCCCTGCCGGACGGCCCAGCACTCATTGGGGTGAACCTGGCTGGCCAGACCGGGGGCGTTGCCCCAACTCACCCAATTCGATAGATGACCGTCACGCTGGCCCGGCACATGCGCCACGATGCGCCCCGACGTTCCCGAAAAGATGCGCGCCATGGCCAGACGCACCACCTCGGCCGCCTCATTCCGGTCGTTGCAGGCCATCAACTGCTCGTTGATGCGATTCAGCTCCGTCAGCTCGCCGTCGCGTCGCTCCAACGCGCCCACCATATCCTGAAGCTGCTCATTGAACTGCCGTGCCTGCTCGGCCGACGCGACGCGATCGGTGATATCGCGCAACAAACCGACAAACACCTTACGATCAGCGAGCACCAGTTCAGAGACTGTGAGTTCGACCGGAAACCGGCTGCCGTCCTTCCTCAAGCCTTCGACCGTGCGATGAAAGCCGATGGTCCGTTTGCGCCCTGTGCGACGGTAGGTTTCAAGATAACCGTCGTGCTCGCTCTGGAAAGGCTCCGGCATCAACATGCTGACGTTCCGCCCCACCAGGTCTTCGGGCACCCAACCAAAGATGCCTGTGATCGCGGGATTGGCCGAATCGATCAGACCCGATTCATCAATGATCACGATGCCATCGACCACCGCCTGAAAGACCCCGCTCATACGGGCGTCGCTCTGACGCAAGGTGGCTTCGACGCGCCGGCGTTCTTCGACCTCACGGGTCAGCCGGGCGGTGGCTTCGCCAATCTGGCGTGCCACCTCCACACGCTGCCCACTCACGGTCAGCAAGAAGCCATGCAACAGCGCGAACAATACCGCGCTCCCGACCATCGAAATCCACAGCAGCGGGACGCCACCGGTCGCCTCAAACGCAGCATCAGACGCCAAGTGCAGTTGCCATACCCGGTCACCGACCGGAAAACGCTCTGTCATGACGAAACGAACATCAGCAACGGGTTCGATGCTCGGGTACAACCGGGCATGACTCGCGCCATCGCTTGCGTCCGACAAGGAAACAAACAGGCCCGCCAGATCAAAATCGGCGATGACCGACGCCATCAAGGGTGCCAGGCGCAACACGCCCAGCGTCAAACCGCCCAAACCGGTCCCGCCCGTCCCGTCTGAATCACGAAACACCGGTGACAACAGCACCAGCGAGGCGCCGGGAGGCCGCGTCTGGGCACTCGAGCTGGACTGGAAAACCGGCCCCACCGTTCTGAGGCCCGTCTCCTGCGCGAGCGTGATGGCTTGCATTGCATCGGGGCTTGAAGCCAGGTCGACACCGAGGCGATAGGGGCTGACCTGTCGGGGTACGGAGAAGAACACGGGGTAGTGAAAATCGCGGACTGCGGCCGGGGTCAAGCCACCTGCACTGCCAAGGTCCCGAAAAACAAACCCCTCCAACCCGTCCGCGCCGGCGAGGGCCTCGTAAGCGCTCCGCTCCCGGCCGGCCACCTGTGGCACCCACTGCACCGCCACCAGACCAGGCGTATGTTGCAACGAAGCCTCGACCAACCGGCGAAAGGTGCGCCGTGTCGGCGTTGCATCGTTCTCAAAAAGACGATCCACACTATCGAGCGCCGCCATGACCCCGCCCAAGCGGTCTTCAAACCGATGGCTGACGGCGGCCCCCACCGCCTTGAAACGCGCCGCATGCCGCTCCTGCTCAACATCAAAGGCCACGCGATACAGCGCCAATACCGCCAGCAACGCCGCACCAGCGGGGACAACGAGGGAACTCAAACGCGTCCGCCACAAGGGATCGCGATACCAGCACAAGGTCAACAAAACCGGTAACAAGGCAACAACCGCAATCACTTGCGATAGCCAGGCAGCACCAAACGCGGCGGCAGGGCTGACAAACAAAGGAAAATCACCCAAATAACGCAGAAGCAAGCGGAGCGCAGCCCACGGCAAAGCCGCCACGACACCGGCGACCAGGAACAGGCGCAAGGCATCGAAAACATGGGTCAGTTGCTTCCAGCCGGGCACAAAGCGCCGGGTCAGCGTGGCGCCGAGCAGCGCCTGGAGGTTGGCGCCGACCACCCCGATCAGTGCGCCCATGAAAACGTCCGGGCGAGACAGCGAGGCCAGCAGGGGATCACTGATCATGCCGAAAAACAGCGCCCCAAACGACACGCCGATCAACGCCCAGGGGCCGCAGGCCAGCCAGCCTAGCAACGCCACCACAGCGGGAATGGCGATCGTCACTTCCCCCGCCACCGGCCCCGGAAACAGGCTCGCCAAAACGCCGGCCAACGCATAGACCATGGCCAACACTGACTGTCGGATCCACTGAGACTCGATCACTGACCCTCCCTGGCAGTGCGCTCCCTAATCGATTCTATAACCAAAACAGGGGGCATTCGCACTGCACTCGCGACCCGAATGACTTCTCGCTACGGCACAAAGGGGATATCGATCTCGTCGCTACGCCGGACATTGGCTGTCATGGCACGACACAAGGCCAGAAATTCGCGCATGCCGGCGCTCTGGTATTTCTGCCGGTGCCACACGAACTGAAAGCTGCGCATCAGGTCCAGCCCCGGTACCGGCAGCGGCACCAGCGAGCCACGGCGAAAGGCATCGCGCAAGGCCAGCCGTGACAAACAACCCACGCCAAGCCCAAACTCCACCGCCCGCTTGATCGCTTCGGTGTGCTCCAAAGACAGGCGCACTCGCGGTGAATGCGACGCGCGGCGGAAGGCCTGCTCGAAGGTCGCACGGGTGCCGCTGCCGGCCTCGCGCACAATCCATTCCACATCCCGCAAGTCATCTACGCTCAGAACGCCACGCCCCGCCAACGGATGGTTCGGCGCACAAAACACCGCCAATTCGTCGGCCACCCAGGTTTCCACTTCAAGATCCGGATGGCTGCAGGTGCCCTCGATCAAGCCCAGGTCCAGCTCGAAATCGGCCAGGCGCTCGATGATCGAGGCGGTGTTGTGCACCTTCAGATCCACCCGGCTGTCCGGGTGGATCTGTAAGAAACGCGCAACCAGCAGCGTCGCAAGATAGTTCCCAATGGTCAGCGTCGCCCCGATTCGCAAGCGGCCGTAGCCCGCCCGCCCGGCCAGCGCGTCTTCTATCGCCTGGCTCCGGTCGAGCAGATCGGCCACCTGAGGCAACAACTGCTCGCCCATCGTATTGAGCCGCAGCACCCGGCCCACGCGGTCGAACAACAAGGTGTCGAACTGGCGTTCCAGCTCGCCCAAGGCGGAGCTGACCGCCGACTGCGACATGGATAGCCGCTCGGCCGCGCGCGACACGCTGTCGGCCCGAGCGACTTCGAGAAACACCTGTAACTGACGAAGCGTGATTTTCATATCGACTCAATCGAACGTATTTATCAAAATTATTCGCTTTATCGAACACAAACGCCACCCTAAAGTCACACCAACCCAACCTGTATGGAGTCCCGAACATGAGCAACCTGGCCACCGAACGCGTCCTCAGCGTCCATCACTGGAACGAGAACCTGTTCAGCTTCCGCACCACCCGCGACCGCGGCCTGCGTTTCGAGAACGGCCAGTTCGTCATGATCGGCCTCGAAACCGAATCGCGCCCGCTCATCCGCGCCTACAGCATCGCCAGCCCCAACTACGAAGAGCACCTCGAATTCTTCAGCATCAAGGTGCAGAACGGCCCGCTCACCTCGCGCCTGCAACACCTGCAGCCCGGCGACCCCATCGTCGTCAGCCGCAAGCCCACCGGCACCCTGGTGCTGCGCGATCTGCGCCCCGGCCGCAACCTGTATCTGCTGTCCACCGGCACTGGCCTGGCCCCCTTCATGAGCGTAATTCAGGACCCGGAAACCTACGAGCGCTTCGAAAAAGTGGTGCTGCTGCACGGCGTGCGCTGGACCTCCGAACTGGCCTACAGCGAGTTCATCGAGCAAACGCTACCGGCCAACGAATTCATCGGCGACGCGGTGCGCGAGCAACTGGTGTACTACCCCACCGTCACCCGCGAGCCCTTCCGCAACAACGGCCGCATCACCGAGGTCATCCCCTCCGGCAAGCTCTTCGCCGACACCGGCCTGCCAGTCATCGACCCGGCACTCGACCGCGCCATGATCTGCGGCAGCCCCGCCATGCTCGATGACTGCTGCAAGATGCTCGACGGCATGGGCTTCGAGATCTCGCCGCGCACCGGTGAGACGGGCGATTACGTGATTGAGCGGGCGTTTGTGGAGAAGTAAACCAACACGGCCGCGGCGTTCGATTTAATCCGAACACCGCGGCCGCGTCACAGCGATTCGTAGCCCGGATGCAGCAAAGCGGAATCCGGGAGCGGTGCCTCAATCAACCACCGGCCTCGGATTCCGGCCTTGCAGGCCTGCATCCAGGCTACCGCCTATCATCCGCTGTGTTTCGTCCCCACCGTTGCGATCCAGATGCAACAAGCCAGGCGCCACATTCCATTGGCGGCGATCGTCGGTCACGACGCTGACCGTCTTTTTGTTCAAGCACAGGACGACACCCTCCAGCCCCTGACCATGCGGCGCTTGAAACCCTACGCGATCACCCACCGTAAAGCTGCCCATGAGCAGGGTACTTTCGCCTGCGAGATGGGCTTCAGGCGTTCGACGATCAAACGGTTGAGAAACAACAGGTCGTCCTCGTCGAGCCGTTTGATCGCCTCGATGGGCGACACCCGATCGACGATTTTCACGCTACCGGGCTTCATGACCGAGTCGATGCCTTCATCTGTTTGAGCAAGGGCAGCAGCGCCGGCACGTCGTCCTGGATGATGCTCCACAAAGTGTCATCGTCAATGCCCAGGTAACCGTGAATCAAACGGTTCCGGGTGGCAATGATCATGCGCCACGCGATCTCCGGATGGGCGCTACGCATTGCATCGGGCACATGCGTTGCCGCCTCGCCGATCAATTCGAGGTTTCGCAAGGTGGCGTCGTAGGCCAGCGAACTTGCAACAAAGGCCGCCTGATCGAAGCCGTCGGTGTACGCCAGCACCTTCTCGGCGAAGCCAATCATGTCATCGAGATAGAAGCGCCATTCGCGCGCTGGCGCTTCAGACATCTACGCATTCCTTTTCCACGAAGGGCCTCAGCTCCTCGCGCAGCGCCTTCTCGGTGACAAGATCAACCGGCACCCCCAGCAGATCTTCAAGATAGAACTGGACGCCGAAATAGCGCTCCGACGTTGCCGGTCCGTCGAAGGCGACCAGCACGTCGACGTCGCTACGCTCGGTCGCCGCATCCCGTGCCGTCGAACCGAACAGCCTCAGCCGCGTGACACCGAACTGCCGCGCCAACTCAGGCTTGCTTCTCCCCAGCAGCGCGATGGTTTGTTGTCTGTCCACGTAGCGGTCCCCACACGTTCTCTTCGTGCCGAGTATGCACACATCTGACGGCCCGCTCCAAGCACGAAGCCGATTCAAGACGCCAGACGGCGATTCTCGTAGGCCGGATGCACCGAAGCGAAATCCGGGAGCGGTGCCTCATTCAACCGTTGCCCCCGGATTCAGGCCTTGCAGGCGGGCATCCGGGCTGCGCGTAACGCAACAGGACCAACCGCGACGCAGACAGAGAACGTCTCTATCCAAAATCGTGCCAGAGGAATAACGCGATCAAGACGGTTGTACCGATGTACCACGCAACCTTCGACGCGGAATGGCCAACCACCATCGTCGGTCTCAACTGGTGCACCAAACGCCCGTGAATCACCACGAAAACGCCCAATGCGACACCGCAGTACGTGGCGAAAACCCATGGCGTTGGTCCCACAAGCATGAGCAGGGAAACGCCAATCACGCTCCCGCTCGCAAAGCCACAGACGATCTCAGCGAGCACACCAAACGACCAGATAAGCACTCTTGGATGCAACGGCTTTCCACATCCCGGGCAGGAATATGGAAAACCCGGGTTGGCGCGAACAGCCTTTCGAGCGTCGAGCGATGCGTGGCACGCAGGGCACGTACAGCTTGGTTCTGCGTGATCGCCCATTCCACCCCTTCCATTTGAATCGTTGCCGAATCGATTAGTGCTCTGCTGCAGTTCGTCGCCCGGATGCCGCGAAGCGGCGCCCGGGAACGGCTGCTAGATCAATCGTCCAGCCCCGACACCGTCCTTTGCCCCCTGTCGTTGGGCTTCGTTGTCTGCAACCCGGCAGGCACCCCACCCATCACCCCAACCCCGACACCCGAGAAATCGCCTCCTCCACCCGATCCACCGCAATCACCTCGATCCCCTTCACCCCGCCCTTCGGCGCATTGGCCTTGGGCACGATGCCATGGGTGAAGCCGAGTTTGGCGGCTTCTTTGAGGCGTTCTTGCCCGCGTGGCGCGGGGCGGATCTCGCCGGCGAGGCCGACTTCGCCGAAGACGGCGAGCTGGGCGGGAAGCGGTTTGTTCTTGAGTGAGGAGACGATGGCCAGCAGTACGGCGAGGTCGGCCGCGGGTTCGGTAATTTTGACGCCGCCAACGGCATTGACGAACACGTCTTGATCTGCGCACTGGATGCCGGCGTGGCGGTGAGCGACGGCGAGCAGCATGGCGAGGCGGTTCTGCTCCAGGCCGACGCTGAGGCGGCGCGGGCTGGGGGCGTGACTGCTGTCGACCAGGGCTTGAACCTCGACCAGCAGCGGGCGGGTGCCTTCTTGCGTGACCAGCACGCAGGCGCCGGCGACGGGCTGGCTGTGTTGTGAGAGGAAGATGGCCGAGGGGTTGGAGACCGGACGCAGGCCGCGGTCGGTCATGGCGAAGACGCCGAGTTCATTGACCGCGCCGAAGCGGTTCTTGAAGGCGCGCACCAGGCGGAAGCTGGAGTGGGTGTCGCCCTCGAAATAGAGCACGGTGTCGACCATGTGCTCGAGCACGCGCGGGCCGGCGAGGCTGCCGTCTTTGGTGACATGACCGACAAGGATCAGGCTGGTGCCGCTTTGCTTGGCAAAACGGGTGAGCTGGGCAGCGCATTCGCGCACCTGGGTGACCGAACCGGGGGCGGAGCTGTAGGCGTCGGAGTACAGCGTCTGGATGGAGTCGATGACGGCAATGCGCGGCCGGGCAGCGGCGAGCGTGCCGAGTATGGCTTCGAGGCCGATCTCGGGTAGCAGTTGCAGGCCTTCGGTGGGCAGTTGCAGACGCTGCGCGCGCAGGGCGACCTGGTCGGCGGATTCTTCGCCGCTGACGTAAATCACTTTGTGATGCGGCGCGAGCACCGCCAGCGCTTGCAGCAGCAAGGTGGACTTGCCAATACCGGGATCGCCGCCGATCAGCACCACACCTCCCGCCACCAACCCGCCACCGAGTACGCGATCGAACTCGCCGATACCGGTTGAGATACGCGGCTCTTCACGTGGCTCGATATCGGACAGCGCGCGCAAGCCGCTGGTGGTACCGGCCAGCGCGGCGAAACGGCTCGGCCCGCTGCTCGACTCCGCCACGGTTTCGACGATGGTGTTCCATTGGTGGCAATTCGGGCACTGTCCTTGCCAGCGCGGCGTGCTCCCGCCGCATTCGTTGCAGACAAAATTGCTGCGTGATTTTGCTTTGGTGGCCATGCTTAACGTTGCGCGCCGGCGGCCAGTTGCTCGACGGCAAATTCCGCAAAGGTGGTAATCAGCCGCGAGCGGAACTTGTCTTTAGGAAAGATGACTTCCAGCGGCGTGTAGAGCTTGGGCGTTAGCGGTACGGCGGCGATACGCCCCTCGCCAATGTCACGCTGGATCGCAGCATGCGAGGCAATGCCGAAACCAAAACCCTCGGCGGCAAGCTGCTTGACCGCGGCCAAGGAGCCCAACTCGGCCGCAACGCTCACCTCTTCCATGCCAATACCGGCGGCCTCGAAATATTGATCCGCCAGATCGCGGATGGCATTGCCCGGTTCGCGCGTAATAAACGGATGCTGCAGCAGTTGGGCGGCAGACAAGGTGGCTTCGCGGGCCAGCGGATGACGTGGGCTGCAGATCACCATCAATTCGTCCTGCGCGGCACCGCGGCGCTCCAACGAGGGATCGTCGGTGACAATCTCGATCAGGCCGAGATCAAGGTCGCGGTTGGCCACCCGCCCCGCCACCATGCTGGAGTTGCCCACGCTCACCCGCGGAATCACCCGCGGGTATTGGCGCTTGAAGCCTTCGAGAATTTTCGGCAACCAGTAGGCGGCGATGGTGGTGCTGGTGCCGATATTGAGCGTGCCGGATAACTCGTCGGTCAGCTCCGAGACCCGCGACTCCATCTCTTCATTGAGGCCGAGGATTTTCTCGGCGTAGTTGTGCACGATCTCGCCGGCCGGCGTGAGCGTGGCATAGCCGTGACCGCGCTCGAGCAAGCGGGTATTGAAGTGCTCCTCAAGCTGCTTGATCTGAAAGGTGACCGCAGGCTGCGTCATGAAAAGACGCTCCGCGGCGCGGGTGAAAGAGCCGTATTTCACAACGGCATTGAAAACCTGCAGGCGACGATCAGCCATGATTGATAAACCACATTTATTGACATCCGCATTTCACCACAGATTCGGCCTCGCCGCTCTGCCGTGCCCGAATTGTCACAGCCTTGATCTGACCCGGTCACACCGTCACCGCGGTCATGGTATAAACCGACCTTCGTCAATCCTGCGCCCCCGCCATTAGAAAACGATGAATCGCGGCTTCTACATCATCATGGCGGCACAGTTTTTTTCGGCGCTGGCCGACAATGCGCTGCTCATTGCCTCCATTGGCCTGCTCCGCGAAATGCAAGCGCCGCAGGAATACGAACCACTCCTCAAGCTGTTCTTCACCGTGTCGTACGTGGCCCTTGCCGCCTTCGTCGGCGCCTTTGCCGACTCGATGCCCAAGTGGCGGGTAATGCTGATCAGCAACACCATCAAGATTGGTGGCTGCGCGATGATGGTGCTCGGCGCCCATCCCCTGTTTGCCTACGCCGTGGTCGGCCTCGGCGCTGCTGCCTATTCGCCGGCCAAGTACGGCATCCTCACCGAATATCTGCCCCACCGCTTGCTGGTGGTGGCCAATGGCTGGATCGAAGGGCTGACCGTGGGTGCGATCATCCTCGGCACGGTCATCGGCGGCGCGCTGATTCGCGACGATGTCAGCCACTTCCTCCAAAGTCTGTCGCTGCCCTTTGGTAATGGTCCCTTCCAGGCGGCGCTGCTGATCGTCGGTGTCATCTATGTCATCGCGGCAACTTTCAATCTGTTCATTCCCGACACCGGCGTCGACCACAAGACACTCAAGAAGAATCCGATTTATCTGCTGCACGACTTCACCCACTGCCTCAAGCTGCTGTGGCGCGACAAGCTCGGTCAGATTTCACTGGCTGTCACCACGCTGTTCTGGGGTGCCGGCGCCACGCTGCAATTCATTGTGTACAAGTGGGCCGAGCATGCGTTGGGGATGGATCTTTCCAGCGCCACCATGCTTCAGGGCGTGGTCGCCATCGGCGTGGCGATCGGCGCCGTACTTGCAGCACGCTACGTGACGCTGCGCAAATCGGTGCGGGTGATACCGATGGGTATCGGCATGGGTTTGATGGTGCTGGTGATGACCATGGTCACCAACGAGACCATCGCCATTGTGCTACTCATTCTGATCGGCGCACTGGCCGGCTTCTTTGTCGTGCCAATGAACGCCCTGCTCCAGCACCGCGGCCACATCCTGATGGGCGCGGGCCACTCGATCGCGGTGCAAAATTTCAACGAAAACCTGTCCATCCTGATCATGACCGGGCTCTATGCGCTGCTCATCATGTGGGGCCTGTCGATCAACATCGTGATCATCTTGTTCGGCCTGTTCGTGGCCGGCACCATGTATCTGGTGCAAAAAGCCCACCACGCCAACCAGCGCATCTCCGACGACGTAGCGCATCTGGACGATTCGACGACACACTGATTGCCGGCGTGGCGGCACGCGGCTGAACCGCATCAAACGCCGGATTTGTAGCGAGCTGACCACCCTGCGCCTTCGTGCCTTGCCCATCGGGGCGACGGCACGCCAGCGCTACAGAATCACCGGTCGATTCGGCAGTTCGTTCGGATTGCGATCGGTCTTCGGAAAGTGTGCTGCAATCAGCTCACCGATGGCGGTCACCGCCGCCGCACATCCCGTGGCGTAGTCACTCTCACGAAAACACGCTTCAAGCGCCCGGCAAATCGCCTGCCACTCTTCCGGCGCTACATGCCGCGAAATACCGCGATCAGCCACAATCTCGACCGCGCGGTCGGCGTACTGGATGTACACCAGCACCCCGGTATTTTCCTCGGTGTCCCAGATCCCCAGGGACGCAAACGCGTCCAGCGCCCGCTGGCGCGGGCTGACCCCACGCAACAGTTCGGGCAGGTCCAGGCCGCCTTCGATAGCAAATCCGATCTCGCCCCGATGCGCCGCTTCAGAGGCCTTGATCGCCGCTTCAACCTGCGCCAGCAGGGGCTCGGGAAAGCGGCGTTTCACCTGCCAGGTCGGAATCATCAGATGGCGAAGCATGCGTTTCAAATCCATCACCAGCCTCCCGAGGCGCCGCCGCCACTGAATCCACCGCCACCACCACTAAAGCCGCCCCCACCGCCTGATGACCAACCGCCGCCGCTACTGCCAAAACCGCCACCGTGGCCGGAACCCGTGGTCCATGGTCCACCGCCGCGACCACTCCCGAAAAAGATCACCACAAGCGCGGCAATGACCGCACCCAAGCCACCCAGGGCCAGCACACTGGTACTCAAGAGCCACCAGCCACCGCCGGCAACAGCCCCCACCCCGGCACCAACGAGGCGCCCGAAAACGGAACGCAGAATCGGCGCTGCAATGGCAGCGACAAAAAGCGTCTGCACCAGCAAATCAAACACATCATTCGTATTGACGTCGACTTGCCTGGGCGGCGGCAGGGGCTCGCCCTGGATTCGCGCAAGGATCGCATCGACGCCATCGGAGAGGCCGTCCGCAAATCTTCCCTCGCGGAAAGCGGGTGAAATGCGTTCGGCGATGATGCGCTTGGCGATGGCGTCAGGCAGCACGCCTTCGAGGCCGCGCCCCACTTCAATGCGCAGCTTGCGGTCGTTCTTGGCGACCAGCAGCAGCACGCCATCATCGACGTCCTTTCGGCCCAACTGCCAGGCGTCCACAACCCGGATGCTGTACTGCTCAATGGCTTCGGGCTGTGTTGTCGGCACAATCAGCAGCGCAATCTGGCTGCCCTTGGTCTGCTCGAAGGCGGCCAGGCGTTGCTCAAGCGCGTCGCGCTCGCCGGTACTGAGCGAACCGGTCAGGTCGGTCACCCGCGCTTCGAGCGGCGGAATCGGCTGCAAGGCCTGCGCCACACCAATGCGCGGCAGCATGGCAAAGCACAACAGGCATAGCCACAGTGCGAGCGCCGCGCGCCCGCCCAAACGCATCTGCATTACTGCTTGCCGTTACCGAACTGGACGGCGGGCGGCTGAGCGATGGCTTCGGGGTTTTCGACGGCGAAGCTGGCTTTGGGCGAATAGCCCATCACCATGGCGGTGAGATTGTTCGGGAAGGTCCGCACCGAGATGTTGTAGGTCTGTACCGACTCAATGAAGCGATTGCGCGCGACCGTCACGCGGTTTTCGGTGCCTTCGAGCTGCGCCTGCAAATCGCGGAAGCTGGCGTCGGCTTTGAGATCCGGGTAGCGCTCGACCACCACCATCAGGCGCGACAAGGCGCCGCTGAGTCCGGCCTGAGCCTGCTGGAAGTTGGCCATGGCGGCCGGATCGTTGAGCAGCTCGGGCGTGGCCTTGATGCTGCCCACACCGGCACGGGCTTCGGTCACCTGGGTGAGCACTTCCTTTTCGTGGTCGGCATAGCCTTTGACCACGTTCACCAGGTTGGGGATCAGGTCGGCACGACGCTTGTACTGGTTAAGCACTTCGGCCCAGGCAGCGGTCACCTTTTCATCATTGATCTGAATCTGGTTGTAGCCACAGCCCGACAGCAGGCTGGCAGACACCGCAAGAAGGGCCAACAGGCGAACAAATTTCATCAAGTGTCTCCATTTCCGGATGAGCGATCCCGCATCTGGCGACGGGCAAAGCACAGGTCTTCCCAGGCTTTGGCTTTATCGAGGGGATTTCGCAGTAAATAGGCCGGATGGTAGGTCACCACCACCGGTATACCGCGGTAATCAAAACATCGGCCGCGCGCCGATGCAATACGAATGTCGGTATTTAACAAAGCTTGTGCCGCCGGCCGCCCCAGCACGACAATCAAACGCGGTTTGATCAACTCGATCTGACGGGAGAGATACGGAAAGCACGCCGCAAGTTCCGATGCATCAAGCGGCCGGCTCATGGGCGGGCGACATTTGACGGCATTGGTGAGGTAGACGTTCTCACCGCGCGCCAGACCGATCGCACTGAGCATGGCGTCGAGAAGCTTGCCAGCCTTGCCCACAAAAGGTTGGCCCTGAACGTCTTCTTCGGCGCCCGGGCCTTCGCCCACAATCAACCAATCCGCCTGATGATCGCCGATGCCGGGCACGGCATGCGTGCGCTGTTCGCACAAGCTGCAATCCCGGCACGCCTGAATCGCTTGCGTCAGCGCATCCCAATCCAGGTCTGCCGCAGCCGCGGGCGGCTCACGCGACTCGGCCGACGTCAAGGCTGCCGGCGCCTCAGCGGCCACATCGGCATTTCGTGCCATCGACAACATCTCGGAAGACAGGCGACGCAGCGGTGGATTGGCCGGCGTATCCGGAGCAACATCCACAGCCGCATCAGCGACGGCCTCGACATCGGGCACCTCGGTGTCCGGCGCATCGCGCAGACGCCAAATCGGCCCCAGCCCCATTTCGCGGAGAATCGATTCACGCACGCTCATGGCGCCACCCGCATCACCAGCGCGTCTTCGCGACCATTTTCGGCGGGGTAATACCCCTTGCGACGGCCGATGCTGGTAAAGCCTGCCTTCTCGTACACTGCGCGCGCCGCCAGATTGGAGGGCCGGACTTCAAGAAAAAACTGCGTCACACCTCGGCGACGCAACGCATCGCGCAGAAAGTCGAGCATCGCGGCGCCCACGCCACGCCCCTGCGCCGAGCGCACCACACTGAAATTGAGCAGATGCGCTTCATCGACAATCTGCATGATGATCGCGTAGCCGATGCCCACGCCGCCATCAGACATGAGCCAACAACTGTAGCCGGCCGCAAGTGAGTCTTCGAAATTGCCGCGCGTCCAGGGAAACGGATGGAGATCGACTTCGTGCTGCAACACCCAGTCCAGATCGTCCTCAGCCATCGGACGATAGCCAAAGGCTGCGACACTCATGCCTTGCCCCCCTGGGCGAGCCGTTCGGCGATGGTTTGTGCCACCTTGTCGCGCACATAGCGCGGGCCGACCATGGCCGCATCCATTGCAGGCGTTTGCGCCAATGACTGCGCCGCCAGGCGAACAAGATGACCGGCCTCGGGCACCGCCGTCGCGTCGGCGACCGTCAAGCGCGCTTCGTTTGGCAACAGCTTTTCCGCATAGCTGCAAAAAGCACTACCGACACCCGCCCACTCGCCACGGTCGGGCAGCGCCACCGCGCCGGGTGGCAAGCACGTGGGTTCGGTGACGGCGGTGTAGCCCGCCTCGCCGCGCACATAGGCCGCAAAATAGGTTTCCCCCATGCGTGCATCGGTGGCCACCAGCACACGCGCGGCGGTCTGCGCCGTTGCAATCACATCGAGACTGCACACCGGCACGATGCCCAGATTGGCCGCCAGCGCGAAGCCCTGCGCAACGCTGCAACCGAGGCGCAAACTGGTGAAAGCACCCGGCCCAACGCCCAGTGCGATGGCGTCGAGCGAGGTCATTGACAACCCGTGATCGGCCAGCAGGTCGAGCACCGCGGGGATGAGTTGGTCCGACGGGGTCGCACCGCCCTCGACCCACCGCTGGTGGACCTGGTTGTCGATCAGGACGGCGACGCTGACGCGTTCGCAAGAAGATTCAATACCGAGGAGTTTCATCGAGACCGGATTGTACCCGCGCCACCGGCAGCAGGCAGCATCGATCGGCCAGCACCGGTGCGCCCAAGATACGAAATACAGGAAACAGTCGCGTTCGGGACCTCACACGCCCCACACCGCGATCAAGGACGTTGGCGCTGCCGCTGACCGTAGGCCTTGCGGATGGCCTCGTCGATATCGCGTCGCATTTCAAGACGTTCAGCGTCGCTCATCTGGCGTCGCTCGGGGCGATTGTCGTCGGCGGCAATATGCGCAAACTGACTCACCGACGCACGAATATCTGCTCGCCAGGCACGATGCTGATCATTCAGTATCTGACGGTCAGCACTCTCGGCACCATTGACCTGAGCCGCCACAAAGCCGCTCGTTGCCAACGCGGCAACAAACATCAGGCTACGACAACAACGGCTCAAGAGCGAATGAGTAGGCATGGGTGATTGCGCACGCAATGAATGACACTACTTAGATAGCCGCATTTTATCCAGCCACCAAGCGACATGTAAGGCAATATTGCGCACAATGAAAGAACTTACGAACGGTTACGCTTGTTTCCCCGCCAAGTGGGCCGCTACGCTGGTTTCGAATCGCGGGTGCCGATACGATTCACGCCATGACTACACTGAATGCTTCAAAACAACGCTGCCGTGTGTTGGTGGTCGACGATGACGCCCGCCTGCGCGACCTGCTCTCACGATATTTGTCCGAACAAGGCTATGCCGTCAAAGCTGTCGTCGACAGCGCCGGCCTCGATCGAGCACTGCACCGCGAACACTACGACCTGATCGTGCTCGACCTGATGCTGCCGGGCGAAGACGGCCTGTCCATCTGCCGGCGTTTGCGCGCGGCCGAGAACAACACACCCATCATCATGCTCACCGCCAAGGGCGACGACGTCGATCGCATTCTCGGGCTCGAAATGGGCGCGGACGACTACCTGCCAAAACCCTTCAACCCACGCGAACTCGTTGCCCGCATTCAAGCTGTGATGCGCCGTCAGCCCCAGCAATTGCCGGGCGCCCCGGCACTGGACGACGAAACGGTCAGCTTCGGATCGGTCGCCATCGACTTGTCGACCCGCACCCTGACCCGCGACGGCGAAGAAATCGCGCTCACCACCGGCGAGTTCTCACTGCTCAAAGTGCTGGTCCAACACCCCCGGCAGCCCCTTTCCCGCGACAAACTGATGGAACTGGCGCGTGGGCGCGAATACGGCGTCTTTGACCGCGCCATCGACGTCCAGATCTCCCGACTACGAAAGCTGGTCGAAGAAGACGCTGGCAAACCACGCTACATCCAGACGGTTTGGGGCTTCGGCTACGTCTTTGTGCCAGACGGCACCAAGTCTGCCAGCTAGGGCCCGCGCCATTTCCAGCATCCCAAACGGTTCGAGCGAGCCCAGGCAACAGCCGGCAAGCGCCAACACACCCACGCGCCAGGCGCCCGGCCAGCGGTTTCTGCCACGCTCGCTGCTTTGGCAAACCTTCGCCTTGCTGGCAGTAATGCTGGTGCTCGCGTTCGCAGCGTGGTCGCAGATCGTCCGCCATTTCGAACAAGAACCCCGCGCGCGCGACCTGGCCCAGATGGTGGTCAGCATCGTCAATCTGACCCGCACCGCCCTTGTCAACGCCGATTCTGCACGTCGGCTCGAGATGCTCATCGACCTCACCGCACTTGAAGGCATTCGCGTCTACCCCGCCGAGGACGACGACACCCTCACGCCCTTGCCAAACACCCGCCCGATCACTTTGCTGACGAACGATATTCGCCGGCAACTGGGCCCGGATACCCGTTTCGCGGGAAGCTGGGAAGGACTCACGGGCTTCTGGTTGAGCTTTCGCCTTGACCCGCAAGACCCCGACGAATACTGGGTGATGCTGCCGCGCGAACGAATTCAGCGACCTCGCGCCCTCGAATGGCTCGGCTGGGGTGGCGTGATCATGGGCATCGCCTTGCTGGGTGCTTACCTGATCGTATTCCGCATCGACCGCCCCTTGCGCCTGATCGCGCAAGCGGCCCGCACAGTTGGTCAGGGCAAGTATCCACCGCCGCTGCCGACAGACGGCCCGGGCGAAATCGCCGAAGTCGTTGTCGCCTTCAATCAGATGTCCGGCGATTTGGCCCGACTCGAGAGCGATCGCGCAATCATCCTCGCCGGCGTCTCGCACGACCTGCGAACCCCACTGGCGCGCTTGCGCCTGGGTGTCGAGATGAGCGGCGCACCGAATGACGATGTGCGTGCCATGGTCAGTGACATCGAAGAAATGGACCGCGTGATCGGTCAATTCGTCGACTACGGCCGCAGCGAACCGCAGCCACCCGAAACCGTCAAACTCGCGCAACTGATTTCCGACATTGCCGAAGCCTACCGTTTGCGCGGCGTGAACATCCGGCTTGATCTGGAGGAAACCGCAGCCATTCGTGTTCGCCCCATCGCCTTTCGGAGGGCGCTGCGAAATCTGATCGACAACGCAGAACGCTATGGCGGCAAAACGCAAACGATCACTATCTCCACGCACTCGGCGGGCGACCACTGGAAAATTTCCGTCACCGATCAGGGGCCAGGCGTGCCGGAATCGGCCTTCGAGACCCTCAAACGCCCCTTCGTCCGGCTCGATGAAGCGCGCAGCAATCCGCAAGGCGCCGGCTTGGGGCTGGCCATTGTCGACCGCTTCGCCCGCGCACACGACGGTCGACTCGATTTGTCCAATCACCCCGATGGCGGACTCATCGCCACCCTCACCCTCCCCGGCACCGACGCGCCTGTCATGACTTCGGGCTAGAATCAGAGTTCTCGCATTCAAGGGTCGAGTTCATGAGCATCGTTTTCCGCCAGCTCTTCGATGAAGACAGCTGCACCTACACCTATCTGTTGGCCGACGCACTCACCGCCGACGCCGTGCTGATCGACACGGTGCGCGATCATGTCGGCGGCTATCTTTCACTTCTGCAAGAACAAGGCCTGCAGCTGCGCTGGATACTCGAAACCCATGTCCACGCCGACCACATCACCGGCGCAGCCGCGCTCAAGGAGCACACTGGCGCGCGCACCGTCACCAGCGCAGAAGGCGGGGCGGAATGCGCCGATGTCCGCGCGACCGAAGCCACCCTCATCGCCTTTGGCGAAGAGCTGATTCGGGTCATCCCGACGCCTGGACACACCCCGGGCTGCGTGTCTTACCGCTGGCGCGATCGCGTCTTCACCGGCGACGCCTTGCTGATCGGCGGCTGTGGCCGCACCGACTTCCAGGGCGGCGACGCCGGCACCTTGTACGACAGCATTACCCACCGCTTGTTTACACTGCCAGCCGAAACCCTCGTGTACCCGGGGCATGACTACAAAGGCCAACGCGTCTCCTGCATCGCCCAGGAACGCGAAACCAATCCGCGCCTCGCCAACACCTCGCGCGAAACCTTCCTGGACACCATGGCCAATCTCAAGTTGCCACCGCCCCGCCAGATCGACGTCGCTCTGCCGGCCAACGAGGCCTGCGGACGAACCCAGGAACTGATCGACCTTCACGGCGTCTGAACACCATCCAAGGCCCGCGCGTCCAGACGGCGCACGACCGAAACCGATATAATCGCCGCCCATGAAAGTACTTTTTGACCTTCTCCCCGTCCTGCTGTTCTTCGCGGCCTACAAAATTGCCGGGATGAACGACGTGGCGGCTTCCGAATTGGCCACCGCGCTGCTCGGCGCCCAGATCGGCATCAAGCAAGCCCCCATCCTGCTTGCCACGGCCGTCACCATTCTCGCCACCTTCGGGCAAATCGGATGGCTCAAGCTACGCCGCCGCAAGGTCGACACGATGCTCTGGGTGACGCTGGGACTGGTCACACTGCTGGGCGGCGCAACGCTGGTCTTCCACGACCCGGTGTTCATCAAGTGGAAACCCACCGCGGTGTACTGGCTATTCGCCATCTCCCTGCTGGTGTCGGCCATGGTGTTCGGAAAAAACCTGATCCGATCCGTTCTCGAAGCGCAAATGAGCTTGCCAGACCGCATCTGGAGCCGCCTGAATGCCGCCTGGGCCGCCTTCTTTGCCCTGATGGGTGTACTCAACCTCTATGTCGCATTCAGCTTTTCCGAAGAGGCGTGGGTCAATTTCAAGCTGTTTGGCGGCATGGGTCTCATGCTGCTGTTTGTCATCGGACAGGGCATGTATCTGTCCCGCCATGTTGAAGAGGAACCCCAACAATGATGCTCTACGCCCTGATCGGTGAAGACGCGCCGGGCACGCTGGACACCCGCATGGCGGTTCGCCCCGGCCATGTCGACCGGCTCAACGCGCTCAAGGACGAAGGCCGTTTGATCCTCGCCGGGCCGTGCCCCGCCATCGACTCGCCCGACCCCGGCCCCGCCGGTTTCTCAGGCAGCCTCATCGTCGCCGAATTTGCCTCACTGGCCGACGCCGAAGCCTGGATGGCCGCCGACCCCTATGTAACTGAAGGCGTGTTTGCGCGCACCACCGTCAAGCCCTTCAAGAAGGTTTTGCCGTGAGCAGCACCCTGGAGCAAATCGAAACACGCCTCACCGCCGCACTCGCGCCCGCGTCTTTGCATATCGACGACGAGTCGGCGCAGCATGCCGGCCACGTCGGCGCCCGAGATGGCGGCGGTCACTACCGTGTCGACATCGTCTCGGCCGCATTCGCCGGAAAAAACACGATGGCTCGCCATCGCCTCATCTACGCGGCACTGGGCGACCTGATGCCGCGCGCCATTCACGCACTGTCCATTCGCGCCAGTGCCCCCGAAGAACTCTGACCCCCGCCACAAAGGAAATTTCTGCATGAATCTGTTTTCCAAAAAGCTGCTCGTCGTCCTGATTGCCGGCGCTGCCGCCCAAGTCGCCTTCGCAGCCGGCCCGGTCGCCACCGTTAATGGCTCGGCCATCCCCCAGGGTCACGCTGACGCACTGATCACCGAACAGACCGCCAAAGGCACGCCGGACAACGAACAACTGCGCGGTGCCGTGCGCGAAGAACTGGTCCGCCGCGAAATCCTGTTCCAGGCTGCCCAGAAGAGTGGCTTGGACAAAACGCCCGAAGTGGCCACCCAGATCGAACTGGCCCGCAAGGCCGTCGTCATCCGCGCCTACCTGCAGGACTTTGTCGCCAAGAACCCGGTCACCGACGCCGACGTGCGCAAGGCCTATGACGAAATCAAGGGCCGCCTGGGCGACACCGAATACCACGCACGCCACATCCTGGTCGACGATGAAGCCGAAGCCCGTGCCATCATCGCCAAGATCAACAAGGGCGAGAAGTTCGACGACCTGGCCAAGGCCAACTCGAAAGACCCTGGCTCCAAGGACAAAGGCGGCGATCTGGGCTGGAACAACCCGGCCACCTTCGTGCCGCAATTCTCGGAGGCCATGGTCAAGCTCGAAAAAGGCAAGATGACGCCCGCCCCGATCAAGACCAACTTCGGGTATCACATCATCAAGCTCGATGACACCCGCAAGATGGCCGCCCCCGAGTTTGATCAGGTCTCACCGCAACTCAAGCAGCGCCTGCAAGCCCAGAGTCTGGAGCAGCACATCCTGCAACTGCGCACAGCAGCCGACGTCAAGTAAGGCCGCAAGCGAAGGACAAGGGAGCCACATGGCTCCCTTTTTTTTGGCGCTCTTCTCATACGTCATATTTTATGTAAAATGAGTGCCCGCTGATCTCAGAGCGCTCGCATGTTTTCGCACTTCACCTCCGACACCCGCCTGTTCGCGCTCAGCTGGCGCGACGCGGCCTTCGACTTGCCCGTCGAAGCCTGGTGGGGCACCGAGGCGGTGTCAGCGGGTTTCGAGCTATGTGTCGACCTGCTCTCGACCGACGCCTTCATCGAGCTCAAGGCCTTGCTCGGTCAGGCGGTGACGCTGCACAGCACGCTCGCCGACGGCAGCCGAAGTTCGCGCTCGGCCCTGGTGCGCGCGGCGCTCAAGCTCGGTGCCGATGGCGGCTTCTGCCGCTACCGGATCACGCTGGTGCCGTGGACCTGGCTGCTGACGCGGGCGCGTCACAACCGTGTCTTTCAGGACAAGACCGTGGTGCAGATCGTCGAGGCGGTGTTTGCCGACTACGCCGAACATGCCGCCTGGCACTGGAGCGAGGAGGTGGCCGAGTTTCTGAGCTCGGCGCGCGCACGCAGCTACTGCGTTCAATATCAGGAGTCGGATTTCGCCTTCGTCGCCCGCCTGCTGGCCGAAGAGGGCATTGGCTGGTGTATCGACGAAGATTCGGCCGCTCCGGCCGGGCACCGCATGCGGCTCTTCGCCGACAGCCCGCGCTGGCCCGAGGATGTGTCCTCCGAGCACGCCAACGGCGGGCGCGGCATCCGCTTTCACCGCGCCGATTCGCAAGAAGACCAGGACGCCATCGTTGCCTTTGGCGCGCACCGGCGCTTTGGTGCGGGCATGACGACGGTGCTCAGCTACGACTACAAGACCCGGCGCTCGGTCACCACCCGCGTGCCCACCGTGCTGGCCCTCGGCGGCGAGCGGGCCCCGGCGCTTGAGATGTACGACGACGCGGGCCAGTACGCCTTTGCCGACACCCGCGAGGCCGAGCGCTACGCCCGCCTGAACATGGAAGCGCT
>JAPWHF010000006.1:161697-315403 GCA_027214125.1 Zoogloeaceae bacterium G21618-S1 | reverse complement strand
TTCCACCTCGTCAACCCCCTCAAGCTCGTTTCCGACTCCTTCCGGGGCCGCTCAAAACGCGTTTGCGTTCAAGCGAGGTGCGAATTATAGACACCACAAAAAACCTGTCAACACTATTTTTACTGCACCTGCTTTTTCCCGATAAATCCGCCGCTGGCATCAGTACTCCGGCGATCCAACGTAGTTCTGAAAGCGCGTGTACTCACCCAGGAAGGTCATACGTACCGTGCCGGTCGGTCCGTTTCGATGCTTGCCGATAATGAGCTCTGCCGCGCCCTTGTCAGGCGAGTCGGGGTTATAGATTTCATCTCGGTAAATAAACATGATCATGTCGGCATCTTGCTCGATGGCGCCCGACTCCCGAAGGTCCGACATCACGGGGCGTTTATTCGGCCGCTGCTCCAAGCTTCGGTTAAGCTGAGACAGAGCCATGATGGGCACATGCAACTCTTTCGCCAACGATTTGATCGACCGCGAAATTTCGGACAACTCGGCCGCGCGGTTGTCACTCTGGCGCAAGGAAGTCATTAGCTGGATGTAGTCGATGACGATCAAGCCCAGCTTGCCGCACTGTCGATAAAGGCGGCGCGCTCTTGCGCGAAGGTCGGTCGGGTTCAGACCCGGGCTCTCGTCAATGTAAATTGGCGCCTCGTGAAGCTTGCCCAGTGCAAATGTCAGCCGCTGCCACTCTTCATCGTTCAGCTTTCCGGTCTTGAGGCGATGCTGATCCAGACGTCCGACCGACGAAATAAATCGCATCGCCAGCTGCGTGCCCGGCATTTCCATTGAAAACACGGCCACAGGCAACCCACACTCGACCGCCACGTGCTCGGCAACGTTCAGCGCGAAGGTGGTCTTGCCCATACCCGGACGACCGGCAATCACCATCATGTCGGTAGGTTGCAAACCAGAAGTCATTTCATCGAGATCGGCAAAGCCACTGGGCACCCCGGTAATGTCAGTCGGCGTATCTCTGTCATAGAGTTCTTGAATACGGTCGACGAGCTGGCCGAGAATCGGCTGAATGGGCACAAAACCACTGGTGTGTCGCGACCCCGCCTCGGCGATTTCGAACACCTTGGCTTCCGCCTCATCGAGCAAGGTCTTTGCATCCTTGCCTGATGGCGTGAGCGCCGAAGAAGAAATTTCGTCACCCACGGAGACGAGCCTGCGCAAAATGGCACGCTCGCGAACGATCTCGCCATAGCGGCGGATGTTGGCCGCCGACGGCGTGCTGTTTGCAATTTCGCCCAGATAGGCCAAGCCACCAGCCTGATCCGACTCACCGTTCTTTTCCAGCGACTCGAAAACGGTGACCACGTCGGCCGGCTTGTTCAGCTCGATCAGACGAGAGATGTGACTAAAGATCCGCCGATGATCGTCCCGATAGAAATCGGTGCTCGTGACCAGATCGGCAATCCGATCCCAGGCGGTGTTGTCGAGCAGCAATCCGCCAAGCAGCGATTGCTCGGCCTCGAGCGAGTGCGGCGGCAGCTTGAGCGCGGCCATTTGCGGGTCTGATTGCATGATTACTTCCTGGCAGCAGCGTCGGGGCCAATCGACGAAATTCATCGCGCGGCGCCAGGCGCCTCGGCCCCACAAAAAGAGCAACATCATGACACGGTGCGGCCAATGCACCGCAAAGCATTCGACCAAAAACAAAAGGGCTGCACGCGCAGCCCTTTTGTTCAGTCAGCAACGTACAAGAATCAGCTATGGTCGCCCAGCACCGATACCGTGATCGTCGTCACGACGTCTGCGTGCAGGCCAACTTCCAGCTGGACGTCACCCACTTGCTTGAGCGGACCGTCCGGCATGCGGATGGTGCTGCGCTCGATATCGTAACCCTGAGCAGCCAGCGCTTCAGCCACGTCGGCATTGGTCACGGAACCGAACAACCGGCCATCCATACCCGACTTGCGCGTGATCTGAACCATCAGGCTCTCGAGCTTTTCTGCCAGCGCCTGAGCGCCAGCCAGCTTTTCGTTCTGCAGCGCTTCGAGCTCAGCACGACGCGTCTCGAACTCAGCCATGTTGGCTTCGGTCGCACGCTTGGCCTTGCCTTGCGGGATCAGGAAGTTACGGGCGTAGCCATCCTTGACCTTAACCACGTCACCCAGAGCGCCGAGCTTGCCGACTTTTTCCAGAAGAATAATTTGCATGTCTGGGCTCCTCGATTACTTGTGCAGGTCGGTATAGGACAGCAGCGCCAGGAAACGGGCGCGCTTGATCGCCGTGGACAACTGACGCTGATAGCCAGCCTTGGTCCCGGTGATACGAGCCGGCATGATCTTGCCGGTTTCGGTCACGAAGTCCTTGAGCAAGTCGACGTCTTTGTAATCGACTTCTTCAATTTTCTCTGCAGTGAAACGGCAGAACTTGCGGCGCTTGAACAAACCACCACCACGACTACCACGATCACCCTTTTTCTTCGGCTTGAAGGCCATGTTCGTTTCCTTCTACAAATTTGATATTCGTTAGGTGCAACACCGGCATTTTGCTGCGCTGATTTTTTGCAGCCAGAAACCCGGTGGCTTCCATTTCCATTCCCGCGACAGCGGTGGACAATGTTTTGGCGATATCGCCCAATGCCACCGCCTGCAACTCACACAGCACACTACGTTCGATTCCGTTTTCGACTTGGCGGGATTCGTGTCCCAGCACAAAGCCGACCATCGGTACGCCAGCTGGCGTGTATCGCATCGGCGCCAGTTCTATCAAGCATCCGACGATACGCAGCGTGTTGCACACGCGGGCTTAATCTTCAGCGGTCTCTTCTGCCTTGGCGTCGTCACCGTCAGCATCCGGGCCACTGGTCAGCGAGCGGGACTTCTCGTCCTTCATCATCGGGGACGGCTCGGTCATGGCCTTGCTGGCAACGACAGTCAGATGGCGCAGCACGGCGTCGTTGAACTTGAATGCATGCTCAAGCTCAGCCAGCGTTTCCTGATCGCTTTCGATGTTCATCAGAACATAGTGAGCTTTGTGGATTTTCTGGATCGGGTAAGCCAGTTGGCGACGGCCCCAATCTTCCAGACGGTGGATCTTGCCACCTTTGGTTTCCACCAGCGCGCGATAGCGCTCGACCATGGCGGGCACCTGCTCGGACTGGTCAGGGTGGACGATAAATACGATTTCGTAGTGGCGCATGCACACTCCTCAAGGTTACGTTAAGGCGTAGCCCCCCGGTCATGCGGTCCCGGTGGAGCAAAGGAAAGCTTGCTAGTCTAGCAAGATTAATCCGGCGCTTCAATAGGCCGGATCTGCCAGAAACACGCAAGAGACGTTGCCGGCCGCCAAACGGTATCCTACGCGCGCGCCTTTCCTTATTGATCAAGCCCTTGACGACAACCGACACTGTGACGCATCCCACGCTCGACGCATTTGAACAACGCTGGCTGGCCGAAGCGATGCGATTGCGCGAGAACACAACCGGCCCGGCTGACGACGCCGTGGCGGTCCGGCGGGCGCGCACGGCCGGTGGCGATGTCGAACAACGCATTATTGTCCGCGCCGCGACGCTCGCAGACGCCAATGGATTAATGTCTGCGATGAGCAGCCTCCGCCAACACACCACGCTTATCGGCCTGATTGCGCTCGCGCTGGCAATCATCGCCGGCGCAGGCACCGCCTCCGCCGTGTTGGGAGACGGCGCGCGACCGGTCAACGTCATTTGGGCGATCAGCGGCCTTCTCGGCTTCCACGTCATCAGCTTGCTGCTCTGGCTGATGGGGCGCTGGCTACCGCTCGGGACCTCCGGTAGTTTGGCTGGACAACTGTGGCTACGCGCCCGAAAGCGCTTCGGCGCAAGTCACGCCTTGGCCTGGATCATCCAGGCACAGGGGTCGATCGCGCGGCAAACCGGCGCAAGCTATTGGTGGCTGGGGCGCATCAGCCACGGACTTTGGCTTGTCACGCTGAGCGCGGCGTTGATGACGCTCGTTTTCCTGCTGGCAACGCGACGTTACGGCTTTGTCTGGGAAACCACGATTCTCCCGGCGAATGCATTCATCCAGCTGACGCAAGCCCTCGGTGCACTGCCTGCCATGCTCGGTATTGGCATGCCCGACCCCGACATGGTCCTGAATGCGGGCGGCGCCAGCGGCATCGACGCTGACCGCCAAGTCTGGTCCGCCTGGCTGGTCGCGTCGGTACTCTTCTACGGCGCCCTGCCCAGAGCGGCACTACTGCTCGTTTGCCACCTCCGGTGGCGACGCGCGCAAGGCGCATTCCGGCTGGACCTCAGCCTCCCGGGCTACGCCGTTTTGCGAAATCGGCTGACGCCCGACGTCGAACACTCGGGTATTCGCAGCGCAGCACCGGCCAGCCTGCCGTCCTTTCATGCTGCTCATCGCACAGTGGGCGCAGGTACCCGCCGCTGCTTCATGGCACTCGAACTGGCTGACGACCTCACTTGGCCGCCAGACGGATTCCCGGCCGCACTCGACGCCGGCCGGATCGACAGCCGCGAAGCCCGCCACCAAGCACTGGATCGCCTCGCCCATCACGGCGCCAGTCGGCTGCTGATTGCCGTCGACGCGCGTCTCTCACCCGATCGCGGCGCACTCGCAGTCATTGCGGAACTCAGTCGCTACGCAGACGACACCGCCATATGGTTCTACGGCCAAGCGGCCGACACCGCCCGTACCGAGCATTGGTGCGACGCCCTGCACCAGATCGGCCTGGCTAGCGACCATATCGCCGACACCGCAGATATCGCCCGCGCCTGGCTGGAGGCTGACCATGACTGACCCGATCCGCATTGCCGTCGTCGGCCACACCAACACCGGCAAGACGTCGCTGCTGCGAACCCTGCTGCGTGACACCCGCTTTGGCGAAGTGTCGGACCGCCCCAGCACCACCCGCCACGTCGAAGGCGCCCGCCTGCTGGCCGACGGCACGCCCATCCTCAGCCTCTTCGACACCCCGGGCATGGAAGACGCCATCGCCCTGCTCGATTACATCGACACGCTGGCGCCAACCAATGCCCGCAGCGACGGCCCGGAGCGCATCCGACGTTTTCTCAACAGCGCCGAAGCCCGAGCCCGCTACGAGCAAGAAGCCAAAGTGCTGCGCCAACTGCTCGACAGCGATGCCGCGTTCTATGTCGTCGATGTGCGCGACCCCGTGCTGCCCAAGCACCGCGACGAGCTCACCCTGCTGGCCGACTGCGCCCGCCCGATCCTCCCAGTGCTCAATTTCGTCCACGCACCCGAATCGCGTGAAGCACAATGGCGAGAGGCGCTGGCCCGCGTCGGCCTCCACGCCCAAGTTCGCTTCGACACCGTCGCCCCCGAACTTGGCGGCGAGCGCCGCCTCTACGAAGCCCTCGCCACCTTGCTCAACAACCGCCGCGGCGAACTCGAGCACCTCATCGCCAGCCGTGAACGCGATGCCCGCTCACGCCACACCGCCGCCGCAAGGCTGGTCGCAGAGCTGCTGATCGACGTCGCCGCCACGCGCAAACAGGTTGACGCCGACGAGCACGCCATTCAGCAAGCCGTCGACGCCCTTCACCAGGCCGTGCGCGCACGCGAACAACGCTGCGTTGACGCCCTGCTCGCGCTCTATGAATTTTCAGAAAAAGACCTTAGCAGCGCACCGCTCCCGCTGCTGGACGGACGCTGGGAAGATGACCTGTTCAACCCGGAGAGCCTCCGGTCGATGGGCATTTCGCTGGGCAAAGGCGCGGCGGCCGGTGCTGCCGCTGGCGTCGGCATCGACCTGCTCGCAGGCGGCCTCACGCTGGGCGCCGCGGCGGCGCTGGGTGCAATCATCGGCGGCACCTGGCAAAGCCTGAGCGACTATGGCGACCGCCTCCTCGGCAAACTCACCGGCAGCCGGGAGCTTACAGTCGACGACGCCACCCTCCGCCTGCTCGCCCTTCGCCAACAACACCTGCTGCGCGCCCTCGCCGGTCGCGGCCATGCCGCCCTCGCCCCGGTCGAACTCAGCGCACAAGAAGTCAGTCGCTGGCGCGACGCATCCCTACCCGACGCACTCGATCTGGCCCGCGCACACCCCGACTGGTCCGGCCTGATCGGCAGCCCACGCGACGACATGACAGATCGCCAGCGAGCCATCGACACTCTGGCGGCCTCAGTCGCCGCCGACAAGACAGACTCCGATACTTAATAACGCTCTGCGGCCACGCGACGCAACCTAGGCGGTAGCATAACAGCAGACCGATAGGTGCTTCGCAACAGGCAAAAGAAAAGCCGCTAAAAATCAGCGACTTAACTTAGATGTACTGGCGGAGAGGGCGGGATTCGAACCCGCGTTGGGATATTATCCCAAACACGCTTTCCAGGCGTGCGACTTAAACCACTCATCCACCTCTCCGTGGAAGAGGCGGAAGTTTATCAGAATCCTGACACGATGAAACCCCTGTCGGGCGACAATTTCGACAGGTCCCTGTTTACCGATCCGGCGTCTCGGTGACGCTGGGATAGCGAACAAAATCAACCAAAGCCTGAACCTCGACCGAAGGCGGCGGCGTCAGCACGCTGACGACGATGGTGACGATAAAACCAAGCGGGACACCAAAGACGCCTGCGGAGATCGGGTCAATATCGAACCACGCACGCGCCATCGATCCGTGAAAGAAAGGATGGGTTAACGAAACGTAATAGAGCGTGATGGCCAACCCCGCGCCCATACCGCACACGGCACCCCATTTATTTGCCCGTTTCCAGAAGATACCGAGCACAAGCGCCGGGAAAAACGACGCCGCGGCAATGGAGAACGCCAGCCCCACCATGAACAAGATGTTGTCGGGGCGCATCGAAGCGACCCAGGCCGCGATTGCGGCGACCAACAATAACTGCGACTTGGAGATGACAAGCCGGCGCTGGGTGGAGGCGCGCGGGTTGATGACCTTGAAGTACAGGTCGTGTGACAGCGCGTTCGAAATGGTGAGGAGCAAACCGTCTGCCGTCGACAACGCGGCCGCCAACCCCCCTGCGGCGACAAGGCCGGAGACCACATAGGGCAAGCCGGCGATCTCGGGCGTGGCGAGCACGATCACGTCGGTGTTGAGCGTGAGTTCGGCGAGTTGGAGCAATCCATCGCCATTGAGGTCCTCAACGCTGACCAGCCCGATCTTGCCCCAGGAGGCGACCCAGTCGGGCAGAAAGGCGATGCTGCTGCCGACCAGGTTGTTGTACACCTCCCACTTGGCAAACACGGCGTAGGCCGGCGCGGTGATGTAGAGCAGCGAAATGAAGAACAGCGACCACATCACCGATCGACGCGCTTCGGAGACGCCGGGGGTGGTGTAGTAACGCATCAGCACATGCGGCAGGGCGGCGGTGCCCACCATGAGCACGAACATGAGTGCGAGAAAATTTCGACGCGAGGCGTTAACCTCTTCAGGCGTATCGCCGGGAAACGCCTCGGCGTGGCGCGGTGGCGCGCGAGATCGCTCAAGGGCGGCTGCGCGCTCCGAATCCCACCGAACACGCGCTTCGGCCTCGGTTCTGGGGAGGTCGCGCATGTCGCGTTCGGCCATGGCCACTTCGCGCGCCGAGGCGTTCTCGTTGCGCAATTGCTTCACCCGCTCACCCAAGGCCAGCCGTTCGGCTTCCATCGAGCTGGGCAGATCAGCGATCTTTTGCTCGAAAGCTTGCGCCCGGAAGCGATACTGGTTGCGTACATCGATCTCGACCGGATCAGTCAGCAGCTTTTGTTCTTTTTCGCTGATTTTTTTCAGCACCGTGCCGTAGGCAATCTGCGGCACCGGCACCCCGGTCACCTTCCAGGACAGCAGCACCACAGGCGCCAGGTAAGCGATGATGAGAATCACGTACTGAGCCACCTGCGTCCAGGTCACCGCCCGCATTCCACCGAGGAAGGAACACACCAGAATGCCCGCCAGCCCGACAAACAGGCCAATCTCGAACTCGACGCTGAGAAACCGGCTGGCGATCAGGCCGACGCCGTAGATCTGCGCAACCACATACACAAAGCTGGCGAGAATGGTGGCGGCCAGACCCACCAGACGCGCGGTGTTGCCCTCATAGCGGGCACCGAGAAAATCTGGAATGGTGTATTGACCAAACTTGCGCAGATACGGCGCCAGCAGCAGGGCGACCAGCACATAGCCGCCCGTCCAGCCGGTAACAAAGGCGAGGCCCTGGAAACCCGAGAAATAGAGCGTGCCGGCCAGACCGATGAACGACGCGGCGCTCATCCAGTCGGCCGCCGTCGCCATACCGTTGAACACTGCCGGCACACGCCGTCCCGCGACGTAATACTCGGCCACGTCGGCGGTGCGGCTCATGACACCGATCGTGGCGTAGATGGCGATGGTCGCGAAGAGAAACAGGTGGCCGATAATGCGCTGAGACAGCCCAAGTTGCTCGCCCACCGCCAGCAACAGGACAAAAACGGCGAACGAGCCGGTATACCAGCCGTAGTACCGACGCAGTTGCTGAGAAAATCCGGAATCCGCCACGCGTGCCGCCGCTCCCCTGTTGCCGAAGCGCACTGAGCGCCCGCCTGTTCGCGCAAGTATAGCCTGCGCGAACACGCCAAACGCCTGGGGTTTGGCGCGCGGCTACCGCGCGCTCGTGGCCAAGTCGCTGAGCCGTTCGCAACGCCTCAGTACTTCAAGCGCGCGTAGTAGGTTTTTTGTGCGGCCTCGCGAGCCTCGCCGAGCGTGTGCACGCCTTTCTCCGCCAGCAGCGGGATCATTTTTAGAAAGACCTCGGCCGTGACGATGGCGTCGCCCATCGCGGTATGCCGTCCGATCACGGTCACCCCGAAACGCTCAGCGATGGCTTCGAGCCGGTGGCTATCCTGATTGGGATGAATGATGGCCGACAACAACAAGGTATCGAGCACCGGATGATCAAACTTCATCCCCGTCGCCTCCTCCTTCAACTGCAGAAAGCGCATGTCGAAGGCCGCGTTGTGCGCCACCAGCACGGTATCCGCCGCAAAGGCGTGCAATGCGGGCAGCACCTTGGTGATATCGGGTTGGCCGACCAGCATTTCGGGCGAGATGCCGTGAATCTTGGTTGACTCGGGTGGCAGGCTGCGCTTGGGATCGACCAATTGCTCGAAGCCGTCACCTTGCAGCAACTTGCCGTTCAGAATGCGCGTCGCGCCGATCTGGATAATCTCGTCACCTTGCGAGGGATTCAGCCCCGTCGTTTCGGTATCGAACACCGTATAAGTCAGCTCGGACAACAGCTGGTCGTCGTGCTCATGATTGCGTTCGGACCAGCTGAACAGATCGAAGTCGTAGTACTCAGGCCGACTGTCGCCCTTCAGATACACATCCGAGGTCACCTCTTCCTGCGGTGTGGCAGACGGAAGCACCAGGCGGAAGAACGCCCGGTGCTTGACCTTCTCGCGCTCCATCCACATCTCGCCGTCGTGTCGCTCGATCACATCACGCACCGTCAGCGGGCTGTTTTCACCGGCAAAACGCATCGGCTCGAGCTCCCAGTTCATGACGGTTTCGGTGCTCATCGCCTGACCGGACCAGATCAGATCCAAGTGCACCAGTCGCCCGGCCGACACCAGACGGAAGCGCAGCTCCCGGATTTCGAACTCGTCCGACAATCGGCTCGCCAGATAGGTGACGGCTTGCAGCAGCGAGAAGCTGTCGACCTTCACCCATAGCGCCTCATCGACCTCTTCGACCTTGGTGCGCAGTGACAACCGACTCTCGATACGGCGCTGGGCCGCGGCCACCAGGTCGGCGCCCAGCATGTCTTCGAGCTGCCAGCGCGCCTTGAGAGAATCGGCAAACGCCGACGCACTGTGATCGAGTCGATCGCTCATGGCTTTGACTTCGTCGCGGATCACGCCGCGGAAGCGGGTGCGCAACTCATCGTCCAGATCAGGAAAATCGAGCATCTCGGCCGCCGCCCGCACATTGGCCAAGGAGGCGCGGTTGCCTTCGGTCAGGGTGTGCAGAATTTCATCCCGGCGCGCTTCGTTTTCAATGGTGCGGGTGATGTTGTCGAGCATCAGGATGAAACCGGATACCGGACGATCGGCACCATCTTCCGGCGCCACGCCGAGCACCGGCGCCATCTGAACGCGCAGCAACTGACCGGCGCGCGTGGTGGTCACAAAGTTGGTGACCGGCTGCGCTGCGCTCTTGCGCAGGCGGTGCTGGATGTTTTCAAGTGCATGCGCGATCAGGTGGCGATCCATGACCGCGTAGATCGAACGTCCCAGGCCAATCAGCTCGCCACCACCGGCCGCCCCCGGCGCGTCGGACATGGCGCGGAACTGCAGCCGTGCGCGGTTGTTGTAGAGCAGGATGCGCCCATCGAGGTTACACACCACCACGCTTTGCGTGAGCTCCGACATCAGCGCACCGAGGCGGTTCTTTTCTTCCTCGACCGAGCGCCGCGCGTCGGCAACACGGATTTCCACATCGTCCTGCAGACTCTGGCGCTGATCGGCCAGCGCATTGATGATGTCGACAAACGCACAGGTCTCGGCATTACCGTCGGCGGTCAGGCGACGCGTGGGCTCGGCCTTGAGCAGCGTCCGTCCGTCTTCCGCCAGGCGGGCTGGCACCGCCACATAGCGGCGATGCAGATCGCGCAGCACGATCGCGCTGACGGCCATCGCCATCACCAGCATCGCGCCCAGCAAGGCCCCCCGCGGCGAAATGATGGGCACCAAGGCCTCGCGCTCATCGGGTGAGAGGTCAGCCCACACCACCCAGCCGCAGACGCCGACAACGATCAGCAACCAGGCACAAACCAACGCAACGCTGACGAGAAGTCGATTTCTTGGGCTCATGCATTCAACCCGAGCAATTCATGCACCCGATCGACCAATTCCTTGGTGGAGAACGGTTTGGTCATGTAGGCATCGGCACCCAGCGCCAGCCCCTTGGCCATTTCGGAGTCCCGGCCTTTGGCCGTCAGCATGAGAATGCGCGTCGCGGACAAGGCCGGATCGCCCTTGACCTCCTGGCAAACGTCGAAACCGCTCTTCTTCGGCATCATCACGTCTAGCAGCACGAGGTCCGGTGAATCGCTGCGGATCTTGGCAATCGCCTCTTCCCCGTCGCCCGCGATCGAGACGTCAAAGCCCTCGCGCTTCATCAGGAATTCCAAGGAGATGACGATATTCGGCTCGTCGTCGGCGATCAGTATTTTTTTTGATTGTGTCATGTACGTTCCCTCCCCCTCACATCACATTTTAAGTCATTGCCCTGAGCTCAACGCATCAGGTCGGCTCACCCTTTTCGCCGGCTGATACCGCCAGTTTCCGGGGCAACTCGAACGAGAACACCGCCCCGTGACCGGGCTCGCTTGTGACCCACAAGGCACCACCAAAGTGTTCGATGATCTCCCGGCTGATCGGCAAGCCCAGCCCCGTGCCGGTGGGCTTGCCTCCGCTTCCGCTGACTTGACGAAACTTCTCGAAAATCTCGCGCTGAGCATCTTGCGGAATACCCGGGCCGTTGTCGCACACATCGACACGCACACCCGTCTCACTCTCACTCAACACGACCCGAACCACGCCCTTGTGCTCGGGCACGAAACGCGCTGCATTGCCGATCAAGTTGGTCAGCACCTGGATCAGTCGATCGCGATCCACCCGCAACACGGTCACCGCAGGCGGCAACGCCAGTGCCAGTTCTGCCTGGCGGTTCCGGACCAGTTGCCCCGCCGTGGTCGCCACATGCTCGATCAGGTCGATCAGATCCACATCCGTGTCGTGCCACTGTGCATGGCCGGACTCGATCTTGGCCAGATCCAGCACCTGATTCACCAAGCGGGTCAAGCGCTCGGTTTCTTCAACAATGATGCCCAGAAAGCGCTTTCGTTCAGCCAGATCGATCTTCGGATCGTCCAGCAGCATTTCCGAGAAGGCGCGAATCGAGGTCAGCGGCGTGCGCAGCTCATGCGTGACCGAGGACATGAAGTCGTCTTTCACCCGATCAAGCTCCTGCAAGCGCTCATTGGCGGCGCGCAAGTCTTCGGTCGCTGCCTGCAAAGCCTGCGACTTCTCTTCCAGCTCGCGTGAATAGGCTCGCACCTGCGAGGCCTCATCGAGGATGTTCATCACCTCCTCGATGCCGAGCGTCTCCTCTTGCACCACCGAGGCGATCATCACCCGCGCCGACACACTGCCAATCGCACCAGCCAGGAGTGTTTCGGCAAAGTGCACCAGATCGCCGTCCGCCTGCAGGTCTTCAATATGCTCAACGCCCTGACTGTGCGCATAGGCCGAGAAATTCACCCGCACACGCTCCGCGCCGAGGAAGCGCGCAAGCAAAGCCAGGAGATCGTCAATTTTTGCCTGTCCGCGCCAGAAGCGCGCCGCCCCGCGCGGCTCGCGCTTGAGAATGTCGACAAACACACTGGCCTGCCCGGCCTCCACCGCGGTGGGTGGCCGCCACAGCGAGACCGCCACAAAGGCGCCGATGTTGGCAAACATGCTCCAGAACAAGGCGTGCGTCGTCGCATTGACATCACCAAAACCAAAGAGCCGCTCCGGCATCAGCAGTTCGATGCCGAACATGCCTGATTCGACAAAGGCCATCGGCAACCAGCCCGACTTGGCAAACGAGGGCAGCAGCAAGGTGTACAGCCACACACCGAATCCCGCCGCCAGACCGGCGACGGCACCGTTTCGCGTCGCGCCCCGCCAGTACATGCCGCCGAGCAAGGCAGGAGCGAACTGCACCACCGCCGCAAAACTGATCAAACCGATCGACACCAACGCATACGCTTGCCCGGCGAGTCGAAAATAGAGGTAGCCCAGCAGCAGAATGACCACAATCGCACCACGCCGGATGAACAGCAGCAGCCCGGTGAGGTCATGCGGCGCCCAACGCCGAAAACGTGTGCTCGACAGCAACAGGGGCATCACCAGATCGTTGCACACCATGGTCGACAGCGCGATGGTCTCGACAATCACCATGCTGGTTGCGGCCGACAGACCGCCAATGAAGGCGAGCAACGTGAGCGTGAAGTAGCCCTCGGCGAGCGGCAGGGTAAGCACAAACGAATCGGGGTCGATGACATCCGACGGGAAGCGCAACATGCCGCCCAAGGCGATCGGCAGCACAAAAATGTTGATCAGCAACAGATACAACGGAAACAGCCAGGTGGCACGCTTGAGATGACGCTCGTCGACATTCTCGACCACAGCAATCTGAAACTGCCGCGGCAACATCAAGAACGCAAGCGCCGACAACACGGTAAGCGCGAACCAGTCCGCCTTGCTGCCAGCGGTATCCAGACTCAGCAACGGGGCAAGATCTGGTGCGATGGCCGCGCGCACAAAAAGATCCTCCCAACCATCGAAGATGAAATAGGTCACCACGACGCCGACTGCCAGAAAGGCCACCAGCTTGACGATGGACTCGAAAGCAATGGCCGCCACCATGCCTTCATGGCGCTCGGTCGCATCAAGGTGGCGGGTGCCGAAAATCATCGTAAACGCCGCCAGCACCAGCGCCATGTAGAGCGCCGTGTCGCGATACCAATCGCCGCTGGTGCCCGGATGCGCGCCCGTCAGCAAACCGTACTCGCTGGACACGGCTTTGAGTTGCAAGGCGATATAGGGAACGATACCGATCACCGCCACCAGGGTGACCATGCTCGCCAGCAGCCGGCTTTTGCCGTAGCGCGAAGCGATGAAGTCGGCGATCGAGGTGATCCGATAGGCCTTGCTGATCCGCACCATCTTCAGCAGAACCAGCCAAGAAACGCCCATGACCAACGTTGGGCCAAGATAAACCGGCAAGAAGCCGAGGCCGGTAGTTGCCGCGCGACCCACGCTGCCGTAGTAGGTCCAGGCCGTGCAATACACCGCCAGCGACAAGGCATAGACCCAAGGGTTGGAAATCAGCGAGCGGCCCGCGTCGGCGCGACGATCACCATAAAGGGCCACGCCAAACAGTACCACCAGATAGGCGAATGAGGCGCCAACGATGACACTGCTCGACAACATGGCGCGCTCCTACCGAAAACCGCTTTCGACGATCCAGGCAAGCACCGCAATGACGGCGGCCCAGATACCGAACATGAAAAGGAACACTAGCGGAACGCCAAACACGGCAACGGCGGCGTCGAACAACCACAGGAGCGGCGCATTGAATGCCAGCGCCGCAAAAAGGGTGCAGGCGATCAGGCGTTGCCGTGCGAGCGCTTTGCGCATCACCGCACCTCGTCCGGAAAACGGAAAATCATTATAGCCCGCTCCCAACGCCCGCCCCGACAGCTTCAGCGGTTCGGTTCAGCAAAAAAAGAAGGCGCGTTCCCGCGCCTTCGTCTCCTCATGTATTGGCCCGCTCTACGGCAGACTCCCCTCTTTATTCTTTTTGCGGGGCGCCGTCAGTGCGGCGCCTCCGCGGAGGTCAGGCACTTACCCCTTGAGCTGATCCAGAATGGCCGGATTCTCGAGGGTAGAGGTGTCTTGCGTGATCTCCTCGCCCTTGGCCAGTTGGCGCAGCAGACGGCGCATGATCTTGCCCGAACGCGTCTTGGGCAGGTTCTCGCCAAAACGGATGTCCTTCGGCTTGGCAATCGGCCCGATTTCCTTGGCCACCCAAGCCGACAGCTCCTTGATGACCGCTGGCGCATCGGCAGCCGACGGACGCGGGCCCTTGAGCACCACGAAAGCCACAATGGCCTCACCCGTGGTGTCATCCGGACGGCCCACCACAGCCGCTTCGGCGACTTTCTCGTGAGCGACCAGCGCGGACTCAATTTCCATCGTGCCCATGCGGTGACCGGAGACGTTCAGCACGTCGTCGATACGACCGGTAATGGTGAAGTAGCCGGTGTCGATATCGCGGATCGCGCCATCGCCCGCCAGGTAATACTTGCCCTGGAAGTCTGCCGGGTAGTAAGACGTCTTGAAGCGCTCGGGGTCACCCCACACGGTGCGGATCATCGACGGCCACGGACGCTTGACAACCAGAATACCGCCCTGCCCCCACGGCTGCTCGAGACCGGTCTCGTCGACCACTGCGGCCTGAATACCCGGGAACGGCAACGTGCAGGAACCCGGCACCATCGGCGTGGCGCCCGGCAGCGGGGTGATCATGTGACCACCGGTTTCGGTCTGCCAGAAGGTATCGACGATCGGGCAGCGGCTGCCGCCGATGTTCTCGTAGTACCACTCCCAGGCCGCCGGGTTGATCGGCTCACCCACCGAACCCAGAATGCGCAGGCTCGACATGTCGTAACGATCTGGATGCACGGCTTCGTTGGCATCGGCCGCCTTGATCAGCGAACGGATCGCCGTCGGAGCGGTGTAGAAAACACTGACCTTGTGGTTCTGGATCATCTTCCAGAACCGCCCGGCGTCCGGATAGGTCGGCACGCCTTCGAACACCACCTGGGTCGCGCCGCAGGCCAGCGGACCGTAGGCGATATAGGTGTGACCGGTAACCCAGCCAATGTCGGCGGTGCACCAGAAGACGTCGTCCGGCTTGATATCAAAGGTGTATTGCATGGTCAGCATGGCGTGCAGCAGATAGCCGCCGCTCGAATGCTGAACGCCTTTCGGCTTACCAGTCGAACCGGAGGTGTAGAGCAGGAACAGCGGATGCTCGGCACCCACCCATTCCGGCTCACACGTTTCGGACTGGCTCTCAACGAGCTCGCTCAGCCATACGTCGCGCCCGGCGACCATATTGGTTTCGGTGCCGGTGCGCTTGACGACCAATACCTTCTTGATGGATTCGCAGCCACCCATGGCCAGCGCTTCGTCCGCAATCGGCTTCAACGGCAGGGACTTGCCCCCGCGGAACTGGCCGTCGGAGGTAATCAGCGCCACGGCGCTGGAGCTTTCGATACGATCGCGCAGCGACTGAGCGGAGAAACCGCCGAACACCACGGAGTGCGTCGCGCCGATACGGGCGCAGGCCTGCATGGCCACGATACCTTCGATCGACATCGGCAAGTAGATGACCACGCGGTCGCCCTTGGCGACGCCGACGCTCTTGAGGCCATTGGCCATCTTGGAGACGCGGGAGAGCAGATCCTTGTAGGTCACCTTGGTGACCTGGCCGTCATCGGCCTCGAAAATGATCGCGACCTTGTCGCCCAAACCGTTATTAACCTGGCGGTCGATGCAGTTGTACGACACGTTAAGTTCGCCGTCATCGAACCACTTGAAGAACGGCGCATCGCTCTCGTCCAGCACCTTGGTGAAAGGCTTCTTCCAGTCGAGCAGATTGCGGGCGTGATTCGCCCAGTAACCTTCGTAGTCGGTCTCAGCTTGCTTGACCAGCGCCTGATAGGCCTCCATGCCGGGAACTGCAGCATTCTTGACCAGCGACTCGGGGGGGTAGTACAGCTTCTGGGCGTTGTCGGACATCTCTCACCTCTCCTCAATTCACGGAATCGAAATTCGGTTACTTGCTCCAGCCTGCGCCGAAACAATCAACAGACATTACCATCAGCGGCGACGCACAAAAACCCGGCCACTGAGAACAGACCGCATTAAATGAAATCTATCTTACACAGGACTTACACCTTCGTGGCACTGCAGCACAAAGCAGTTCACTCCGCGGTGTTAGAATCTCGCCCGACGCCACGACGCGAGTCAAGCGATTCGTGGACGCATCATCGCAGGGGCTGTTTTGCCCGCGGCGCCTGCCTTTCTCTGTGAGGGAGCCCACCATGAGCACAATCAAGCAGGAAGACTTCATTCAGTCCATCGCGGACGCGTTCCAGTTCATCAGCTACTACCATCCGCTGGACTACATCCAGGCGCTGGGCGAAGCCTACGAACGCGAAGAATCACCCGCCGCAAAAGACGCCATCGCCCAGATTCTCACCAACAGCCGCATGTGCGCAGAAGGGCACCGCCCCATCTGCCAGGACACCGGCATCGCGGTGGTCTTCCTCAAGGTGGGCATGAACGTGCGCTGGGACAGCACGCTCAGCGTGCAGGAGATGGTCAACGAAGGCGTGCGTCGCGCCTACACCGACCCCGACAACAAGCTGCGCGCCTCGGTGCTGCTTGACCCCGCCGGCGCCCGCAAGAACAGCAAAGACAACACCCCGGCCGTGGTGCACTACGAGATCGTGCCGGGCGACACCGTTGACATCACCTGTGCTGCCAAGGGCGGCGGCTCGGAGAACAAATCGAAGCTGGTCATGCTCAACCCCTCCGACTCCATCGTCGACTGGGTCCTCAAGACCCTGCCGACCATGGGCGCTGGCTGGTGCCCGCCGGGCATCCTCGGCATCGGCATCGGCGGCACACCCGAGAAAGCCATGCTGCTGGCCAAAGAATCGCTGATGGGCCATGTCGACATCCAGGCGCTGCAGGACAAGGCCGCCAAGGGCGAGACGCTGACCCGCGTCGAAGAACTGCGCCTCGAGCTCTTCGACAAGGTCAACGCGCTGGGCATTGGCGCGCAAGGCCTCGGTGGCCTCACCACCGTGCTCGACGTCAAGATTCTCGACTACCCGACCCACGCCGCCTCGCTACCGGTGGCGATGATCCCCAACTGTGCGGCCACCCGCCATGTGCACTTCGTGCTCGACGGCACCGGCGCCGTGCACCTGCAGGCGCCCCGCCTCGAAGACTGGCCGGCCGTCACCTGGCAAGCCGACACCGACGTCGCCACCCGGGTCGACCTCAACGCCCTCACCACCGAGCAGGTCGCCTCGTGGAAGCCGGGTCAGGTCCTGCTGCTCAACGGCAAGATGCTCACCGGTCGCGACGCTGCCCACAAGCGCATCGCCGACATGCTCGCCAAAGGCGAGAAGCTGCCGGTCGACTTCACCAACCGCGTCATCTACTACGTCGGCCCGGTCGACCCAGTGCGCGACGAAGTCGTCGGCCCAGCCGGCCCCACCACCGCCACACGCATGGACGGCTTCACCCGCATGATGCTCGAGAAAACCGGGCTCATCGCCATGGTCGGCAAAGCCGAGCGCGGTCCTGTCGCGATCGAGGCAATCAAGGACAACAAGGCGGCGTATCTGATGGCCGTCGGCGGTTCCGCCTATCTCGTATCCAAAGCCATCAAGGCATCGAAGGTGGTCGGTTTCGCTGATCTGGGCATGGAAGCGATCTACGAGTTCGACGTGGTCGACATGCCGGTCACCGTCGCCGTCGACGCCTCGGGCGAATCGGTGCACAAGACGGGCCCGAAACTGTGGCAAGCAAAAATCGGAAAAATCCCGGTCGTTGCCGGCTAAAGCTTCAGTATTGCAGCCACTGACAATGCCCGGCACTGCCGGGCATTTTTTGTCGACTCAATCAGCCATATCACTCAGTTTTTTGTTGTGACGCTGGCATGAGGCGGGGTGATCTCCCGGTTGTTGGTGAACACCCAAAGACCGAGCGCAGCACGCACCAGAATGAAGCGTGTCGGCGTTGTCCTACAACGATATGCTCTCCGGTCTGACTTGAGAACAAGGCCGGAGCCCACAATGCGCCAGCTCCGATTTTCATAGCATGAGCTCACTCGAGCGGTGGCGGCAACTGGATCGCAACCCGCTCACCGTCTAAATCATCACAAAAGGAGCCCGGCCATGAAAACCGACACCCCGCAACAGGAATCGCGCACGACTGCCACCAAGGCGACAGAGGAAGCCGTACGCCACGCCCACGCCTCACTGACCGAAGCGGGCGTCGCGGCCAGAGCGCTGGCCGATCAAGGGATCGACGCCGTGCGGAATAGCGCCGTCGAGGTAGAGGATGTCGCGGCGCGAATCGGTAATCGCGCGTCAGCCTACATTCAAGAGCAGCCGCTGAAGTCTCTCCTGATTGCCACCGCCGCCGGTGCGCTCATTGCGATCGTTGCCGGAAAGGCTGGCCGCCATTAATCGATTCGTCAGGACGCTCGCGTCGTATCAGCAACCGGGATGCCATTCATGATCGCCCCGCTGATCCGCCTCTTCATTCGCGAACCGGAACTGCTCGCCGAGCACCTGAGTGCCTACCTCGAGCTGACGCGAGCGGATCTACGTCGATTCATCAGCCACCTCAGGCGCCAAATAGCGTTGCTGTGCCTCGCCGCTGCGGGAGGCTTGATCGGCAGCGTTCTGGGCGGCGTAGCGGCCTTGCTCTGGGCGGCACAACATGAGGCGCACTGGGTGTTTTTCGCGGTTCCGCTGGTGCCGCTAGTGCTGACCTCTGCGTGCGTTGTTGGCCTGTATCGTTTCAAGCAATCAGAAGACCCTCTGGCGCGACTCTGCAAGCAGGTTGATGCCGACCTGAAAGTTATTGGAGGAAGCCACGATGCCAATGCAACCGAACACGAATCCAGCATCGGACCACGCGCTGACGGCAGAAATGCGTCTTGAAGCAAACCGGGCTCGCATACGCCGCACGATAACGGCACGGCCAACGCCTCGGAGCGACGAGCACAAAACCAGTCCGTTGCGAGAGCTTGCTGTCTTGGCGCATGTGCTCGAACCGGCCGCAAGTGAGCTGGTCAGGCGTCACCCCGTGCGTTCGCTGGCCATGGGCGCCGCCACGGGTGCACTACTGGTTAACCTGAAACACTTGCGAGGCCCACTCAGTGCAATCCTCACCGCAGAGTTGATGCGTAAAGCGACTGCAGCATCATTTCAATGGGTGATAGCGCGGGCAATTTCTCGTGATGCTACACCTTTGTAGCCGGAGCGAAGCCCGCACCTGCGCTCGACATCTACCCACGGCCTTGGCACTCAGCAGGCAATACGCCGTGGGCACTCGCTGCGGCACCGGTCCCATCCTCACATATCCGCTTAACGTGTCTGCCCGAGCTCACTGGCGCATGCCAAGGATAAAACGTCGCGCCCTCAGCCAACAACCAAGGACGACGGTTGCCTGACAAGGCACCACGTCCCGCCCCTTGAGACAACACAGAAATGACTGCTGAACTTTGGTTCCTGCTGGTCGGCGGGCTCCTGCTCGTAATGGGTTTAACGCCACGAATCATCAGCCAACTCCCGGTCACCCCGGCCATTATCTACTTGACCATCGGATTGCTTGCCGGGCCATCGGTGTTCAGCGTTTTCCACTTCAACCCCCTCAAGCAATCGGCATTGCTCGAAGTGCTGACCGAGGTGGCGGTTTTGATCTCACTGTTTTCAGCTGGCGTGAAGATGCCTGTGCCGATCACATTTGATCGTTGGCGAACGCCGGTTTTGCTCGCAACCGTCTCCATGGTCGCAAGCGTCGCGATGGTCACTGCCTACAGCTATTACGCCCTTGGATTATCGCTCGGCGCGGCCGTTCTTCTGGGCGCCATTGTTGCGCCAACCGACCCCGTGCTGGCGACAGACGTGCAAATTCGCCATCCTGGTGATCGAGACCGGCTGCGTTTCAACCTCACCTGTGAAGCCGGCATGAACGATGGCAGCGCGTTTCCATTCGTCATGCTCGGCCTTGGCCTGCTCGGCCTCCACGACATAGGTGAATTCGGCTGGCGATGGGCCGTGATCGATGTGCTCTGGGCCACCATGGCTGGTATTGCGATCGGCTCGGTGCTCGGTGCACTGCTCGCACGACTGAGCATGGCCGTTCGCCCGCACGGCAATGGGCATGACCTGATGGACGACTTTCTCGGACTCGGCCTGATTGGATTTGTCTATGGCCTCAGCGAACTTGCCAACGCCTGGGGGTTTCTAGCGGTATTTTTTGCAGCCGTCTCGCTGCGCCAGACCGAGCTGAAATACATCAAGCAGTCGGCGCGGCACCCGCAGGTCACGACCGACGAACAAGCGGCACACCTGGCAGCATCGACAACCAAAGAGTCACTCACGGTCAGCAAGGGCTCCCTGATCTTCAAAGAGCACCTGGAAAGATTGTCAGAGCTGCTGCTCATCTTGCTTGTTGGTGGGTCGCTGTTTCTTGACTCATGGAGCTGGCGGGCCATCGGTTTCTCGCTATTCCTGTTTGTCGTGGCCCGCCCGCTAAGTGTCATGCTCGGACTTCTAGGCACCCGCACGCCATGGCGTATTCGCGGGATGGTCGGTTGGTTTGGCGTACGGGGTATCGGATCACTCTACTACCTCATGTACGCCATTCAACATGGCCTCCCCGAAGAGGTGGCGCTCGACCTGATTCACATGACGCTCCTCGCCATCGTGCTGTCGATTCTGGCGCATGGCATTAGTGTCAAGCCAATGATGGATCGCTTCTGGCGCCGCTGACAGTGCCGAACACAGACACTGGACCGAAGGCACAGGAGGCCACCACAGCAGCGCTCTCCTGTACGGCCCGCAGCATCACAAAGTTTGAAACCACAAGGCCCTCATTCCCTGACGGAGCGCGTATATGAGCCAAGCAGCCACCCCACGCCCGACGACCGACACAGCGACCCGCGCCAACAAGGAATCGGGCGCCCCCGGTGATTCAGCCTACAGCAACAGCCCTGATCTGCACGTCATCCGCGGGCTACTCATTGCGCTGTTGGGGCTCGCGTTCATCTACACATTGGCGCTGGGACGAACCCTTTTTGTTCCCATCATGCTGGCATTCTTGATCAGCCTGATCCTGGCCCCCGTTGTGCGATGGCTCGAACGTCACAACATTTCTCGCACCGTGGGCGCCGGCGCCATCGTGACGCTGCTCCTGATCACACTGGCCTTTGGACTTTCGGCATCCATAGCCCCCCTGAGCGCTTGGTTCGACCAGGCGCCGCGCGTCTTGAAACAGCTCGAACGCAAAGTCTATCCGATCAAAAAAACAGTTCAAGAAGTCAACAAGGCGGCGGACCAAGTCGATCGAATAACCTCAGTCGATGCAAATAAATCAATAGAAATCAAAGGCATCAGCTACAAAGACATGCTCTATGAAAACGCCGGCGGCTTGGTCACTGGCGCATCGGTGGCGATTCTTCTGCTCTACTTTTTTCTCTCATGGGGTGGCGTCGTCATCAAACGCATCGGCAATCTGATGAACGAACGCGGCCAGCAACACCAGTTCGTCGCACTCACAAAAATCCTAGAAGAGGAAGTATCTAAATACCTTGCAACCATCACTGCCATCAATTTATGCCTTGGCGTACTGGTCTCTCTCGTGCTCTACGGATTTGGCATGCCCAACCCTTTCGTATGGGGTTGCGCGGCGGCGGCGCTCAATTTCATCCCCTACCTGGGATCAGTCATGACAGCCTCGGCGCTTGGCATCACCGCCTTGCTCACATTTGACGGCTATACCCAACCAGCGCTGGTGCTGGCCACGTTCTTCGCGCTCACAATCTTCGAGGGGCAGATCATCACGCCCCTGGTATTGAGTAAAAAATTAGCACTGAACCCTTTGGTCGTTTTCCTGAGCGTGCTGTTCTGGTTCTGGCTGTGGGGCATTCCGGGCGCACTTATGGCGGTTCCGATATTGATCACCTTCAAACTCGCTGGCGACCGTATCGACGCGATGCGGGTCGTTGCCGCAATCTCCGGACGATGAATCGATCACGGATATCGGTTGGCTTGAGATCGCCCCATACCGGGTGTAAGGAATGTCCGACACAGCTTTCGGAGAGTGCTGATGCTGTCCGAAACCTCCAGTCTCTAAAGTAAAGCCATGCATCAGGCCGGAACGATCAAAAAAAGTAGCCGCCGGATGCATGCAAATACTCATAAGCCAAGGAGTCGAATCATGAACCGCAATATCTTGGAAGGAAACTGGAAACAACTTAAAGGCAACGTACAAAAGCAGTGGGGGAAACTCACTGATGACGACCTGGATGTCATCGAAGGGCAACGTACGATGCTGGCAGGCAAGATCCAAGAACGCTACGGCGTGACGCTCGACGAAGCGGAGGAACAGCTGAAATCCTGGGAAGAGTCCCAGCGCCAATAACGACGACATGCCCCCGTGGCCCGAAAGCAACACGGGAAAGGAGGACATCATGCTTCACTACGCAGTCGTTTTCTTTGTCATCGCCATCATTGCTGCAATATTCGGTTTCGGTGGCATTGCCGCTGGCGCAGCAGGGATTGCCAAGATACTTTTTGTGGTATTCCTGATCATGGCTGTCGTCAGCTTCCTGATCAACGCCACACGGGGGCGATGAAAGTTGAAGAACCGGGCCAATGTTGGCCCGGTTCGCATTGATCAGTTATTTTTAGCCTTTGGTGACGGATGGGGAATCGAAATGCTGCGCATCGCAATTGTTGATGATCACCAAATCGTTCGAGCCGGGTTTCGCGAGCTCCTTGGCGAAGAACTCGGCTTACAGATCGCTTTTGAAGCCGCATCTGGAGAAGAGGCACTCGCACACCTGAAGTTGCGTGAGTGCGATGTCATGCTGCTGGACTTATCATTGCCGGGACAAAGCGGAATCGACGTATTGCGCAGCGTTCGTCAACGCCACCCCAATGTCGCGGTCCTGGTGCTCAGTGGATTTCCAGAAGAGCGGTATGCGTTGGCCATGGTCAAGAATGGCGCGAGCGGCTATTTATCCAAAGACTGCGAGCGCGAAGAGTTGCTCAAAGCCATCCGGGCCGTCGCCCAAGGGCGGCGCTACCTGTCAGCGCGTACAGCAGAACTGCTGGCGGCAGAAATGATGGGCGAAGGCTTGTCTCGCCCGCACGAAGCCTTATCCGAGCGTGAAATGCAGGTCTTCCTGCGTCTGGCACAGGGCGCATCGGTGTCGGAAATTGCCGACGGCCTGCACCTAAGTGTAAAAACAGTGAGTACCTACCGTTCACGTCTGCTGGAAAAGCTTGAACTCGGCAGCAACGCTGAACTGGCGGCCTACGCGTTGCGGAATGGATTATTGATGGAATGAGGCTCTGACATGCGCGGCAAGACAGCAAATACCTTGCAAGTTCTACTGGTGGAGGACTCTCCGCTATTGCAAGAGGTATTGACGGAAATGTTGGAAGAGCTAGATGGCGTCATCGTGGGCGCGAAGGCCGCGGGCGAAAATGAAGCCATCGAACAGCTTGGCGCACTGTCTGTAGACTTGGCAATCATTGATCTCGAACTCAACCAGGGTAGTGGCCTGAATATATTGCGGAGCTTGCATGACACACCGGAACGCTTTGGCGCGCCACATGCTGTCGTGTTTTCCAGTTATGGTCACGTAGCCGTGAAAGCGCGTTGCGCGGAACTTGGTGCAAGCGCTTTTTTTGACAAGTCCATGGGGATGGATGCGTTGATCGACTATGTCGAAGCACTACGGTCGGCTGCATAGCTTTCGCTCAGAGCGTTCAGTGAGTTTCGCCCGACGGCGTTGATTCCCACTCCGCGCTATGAGCTACTTCGCCGCATATTCTTGTCGGCTGAAAACAGTCACCGGTGAGAAGGCCTACCGGAACGGAACACTTGCACTAATAGTGGTGCCCTGTCCTGGCGTCGAGTGAATCGCAAATTCACCACCATACGTTTGTACGCGATGCTTCATTCCGTCGATCCCATGCCGATCAAGGGGCCGCTGTTCAACGACAAACCCCCCACCATCATCTGAAATACGCAGATGTGCGGCGTGTTCATCCGTTGTCAGCGACAGCTTCAAGTGGCTGGGGTTGGCGTACTTCAGTGCATTGGTAAATGCTTCCTGCGCAATGCGAAACAAAACGAGAGCCCGTTCGTTGTCAATCTCCGGGGCACTGTCGGGCAGTTCGACGTCCACCTGAATCTCTGGCCCCACCCCCGCATCGAAAGCGAGTGCGCGCAAAGACTCCAGGATCCCGAGCTCTTTGAGCAGCGGCGGGCGCAGATCATCAATAATTCGCCGCTTGAGCGCGATACCGTCAGCCAAGGTACGCTTAAGGCGATCAAAACGTGGGCGAAGCGCGATTTGACTGTCGTCGGGCAGTTTGCGTGCGATCCAGTCGGCATCCAGTTTGGCGGCAGTCAACAAAGCACCGAGTTCATCGTGCAGCTCCCGTGCCAACCGAGCCTTTTCGTACTCGCGCGCGTTCGTCAAATACCGCGCGAGCTGCCGCAATTCGTCCGTGCGCTCTCGCACCTGGGCGTCGAGCCGCTCATTCTCACTGGCGTGCAGTTGCGCGATCCGCTCGCGCAGACTGAACTGACGCTGCAGCACCGCAAACAAGGCAATCAACAGGACGAGCGTCGCCACAGCGAGCGCTGCGCCGACATTCTGCGCCAGCGCGAACCGACCCGCCGAGCGTCCCACCACCGCCCTGCCCTCTTCCAGAACATTGCTCCGCAGGACATTGAGTTGGCGACGAACCTCGTCCATTAATATCTTGCCCACCATGTCGTCCGGCGCCTCTTCTCCGACGGATCGGCGGGCGACGGCCTCCGACATCACCTTCCATTTTTCGCGAGCGAGAATGGCGAGCGCGGCAACGTCGACATTGGCGTGATCGGCAAAAGTCATCGGCAACTGCTCGATTGCTCGATCGATCTTGGGCGCGGCCTGCTCGTACGGCTCAAGGTAAACCGGCTCACCCGTTAAAAGATAGCCGCGCACCGACGTCTCAGCGTTGATCAGAAGCATCTGCAAGCGATCAACTTGATCGATACGCGCAGTCTGCGTACTTAACTCCTTCAGCGCCTGGAGCCCGAGCGACGACTGAATATAGCTGGTGACCAACAAGGTAATTGCGATAGCACAGCCGGTCGCCAACAACACATGGGACCAGACCCGACTGGCACCTGACTGAGACGCCGACCCCGTACTCATCGGCATACCGATGTCCGGACGGGGCCCGAATGAAGAGTTTTTCATTATCGCCTTGAATTCAGCCGTGAGTCATGGTCTGACGCTGCGCGTGTATTCCGCCGGGCGCCGCGCGAAGTCATGCCCTCGACGTCAGCTACACCAAACGCGGGCTCATACCGAACACCAAGCGCAGGAATCGTCTGACATCAACTTGGGTCTTGTCCGACAGGCGCCAGTGGCACAAGTAAATACCATGATCCTGCCCTGATGCAAAACGGCCCCTACCAACGGTGACCGATGCATATCACTGACACAGGAGAATCATCATGAAAAGCGCTATCGCAATCCTCCTTTTCGGAATGCTTGCCTTGACAGGATGCAACACGATCAAGGGCGCAGGCCAAGACATTGAAGCGGGCGGCGAAAAGGTGCAGGAAACGGCCCAGGACGTGAAGAACAAAATGTAAATGTCAAAACGGGTGCGGCGCGCACGGCAGACCGCATGCCGCACCATGAATGGAGCTCAAGATGACGCAGGCGCGAAACACGAAGGAAAAAAAGCAAAAATCCGAACCGGCAGCGTCCCGCTTTTTGCTGGACGTAGGCCCCCTGCGTGAGCGCGCCAGACAGGAAATCATGGAATGCGCGGCAACAGCAAATTACGACATTGAGCCAGCGAAGGGCGGACGAGTTCTCAATATAGCCCTATCAACCGAGTGCGTTTGTGTGTTGCGCTATCGCCAGCACCATTTCGTGGCCAAGGGCATTCATGCAGAGCCCGTGGCGCAGGCGTTTCTGGCGCACTCGAGCGAAAAGTTGAGTCGCGCCGACACGCTGGCAAAGCGCATCGTGCAACTCGGAAGAACACCAGAGCTGAACCCCTCCGTACTCGCAGCGCAGTCGCATGCGGAATATGTCACCTGCGATTCGCTCAAAACAACGATCAAGGAGAACCTGATCGCCGAGCGAATCGCCGTTGAAAGCGATCGGGAGATGATTGCCTTCTTTGGCGATAGGGCCCCTACGAGACGGAACCTGCTTGAAGGAATTCTCGTGGTCGAAGAAGAGCATGCCGATGAATTCGCCGGCTTGCTCGAGACGGGGTGACTCGACTTGGTGCAACGGCCGGACATCACCTCACCCGCCAATGCCGACATGATGTCCGCTGACTCATGCATCTCCAGCGAATCGAGCGCCACCAATCTAGTGGCCAGCCATCCCCTCCCCACAGGGAACAATGGCGCGACGCTTGCGCGGTTGCGGGGGCAATTCCCAGAGGACGCAAGGAGACCGGAAATGGACGAAGAGATCGATCTGAACAAATCCTATGCCGCAGTGACCTTCTCTGACCGATTCGCTCGGGCAATGACAAAAACCATGCGCCTCCTCGCGGATACCTTCTTCGCGCGGCGATACGGGCACCGCGCAATCGTCCTCGAAACAGTCGCCGCCGTGCCCGGGATGGTCGGCGCAACACTGCAACATCTCAAGGCGCTGCGATATATGTCTGACGACTACGGTTGGATCCGGACGCTGATGGACGAGGCCGAGAACGAGCGTATGCACTTGCTCACGTTCATAGAAATAGCCAAACCGAATGCCCTGGAACGTCTCCTCATCATTCTCGCCCAAGGCGTCTTCTACAATGGCTTCTTCCTGCTCTATTTGATATCGCCAAAGACCGCCCATCGAATGGTGGGCTACTTCGAAGAAGAGGCTGTGGTCAGCTACACAGCGTTTCTCGCCGAAGTCGAAGCCGGGCACATCGACAACCCCCTTGCGCCAAAAAGGGCAATCGACTACTGGAAACTCCCTGCAGACGCCCGTCTGGCTGACGTCATTGTCGCCGTACGCGCCGACGAAGCCGGGCATCGCGATGTAAACCACGCATTCGCCGATCAACTCGCCTAAACGCCGCGCCTCGCAGCATTCCACCCCGAATCGCATCGGAAGCACTCCGGCGCCAAAATCGTAGGCTTTCCCTATACGAAAACACTCGTGGAGTTGACCGTAAAATGGCCCGCCAAAAAACAAAAAGCCCTTGAAATTCAAGGGCTTTAAAAACGACTGGCGGAGAGGGCGGGATTCGAACCCGCGGTAGGCTCGCACCTACGCCTGATTTCGAGTCAGGTACATTCGACCACTCTGCCACCTCTCCGCTCGAAGGACGGCATTATAGAAAGGTTCTGGAAAAAAAGCACCTTCGACTTACGTTAGACGTTTTTCGGCAACATTTCGTCGTAGGCACGAACGGCTTCCGCGGCATACATCAGGGTCGGCCCGCCGCCCATGTAGGTGCAAATAGCGAGCGTTTCCATCAATTGTTCGCGGGTCACGCCGAGGCGGATGAGGGCCTTGATGTGGTAGCCAATGCACGCGTCACAACGCGACGACACGCCAATGGCCAGCGCGATCAATTCTTTGTGAAGCGCGTCGATGGTGCCGCCGGCCAGGGCGGCCTTGGCCATGGCGGAGAAGCCCTTCATGGTGTCAGGCACCTCTTTGTGCATGGCTTCCAGGCCTTTTGATACATCGCTGGTGATCTGTTTGAACGACTTGCTCACGGCCAACTCCATTCATAAGCGTTTTCGAATATTCATTTTATCGAATTTTTAGAAAACATACCACTGCGTATGGGTTGCCTTGATCCAGTCGATTTGCGGCACGCACACTCTCCGGCGACAATCGGCTCCCTGAACGGGAGTTTGTCCATGCGCGCCCTGCTTCTTGTGTTTATCGCCTTCCTGCTCACCGGCTGCCCGCGCGGCGAGGCGCCGGTGATTATCGACTACAGAACGCTGGGCGAACTACGGGTGGCGACGCGTATCGATGCGGTCACCTACCGGACGGAACCTGACGGGGGCGCGAGCGGATTCGAACACGACTTGCTCGAAGAGTTGGCCAGCGAATTGGGCGTACCGGTAAAATTCATCGTCTACCCGACTGCGGCACGCGCACTGGAAGCGGTGCAGCGCGGCGACGCCCATCTGGCGGCGGCGTCGTTGGGCCGGAATGACAAGGCACGCCATGTCCGGTGGTCGCCCATCGTACGAGAGCTCAAATTGCTCATTGCTGGCACCGGCGAGACAGCATCGGCCATCCAGTCCGTTCAGGATCTCGCGGGCAAGACGGTGACGGCGCGCAAAGGCACGCTCGCGGCGCGGCGCCTGCGAGAACTGCAGCACGACGTTCCGACGATGCGCATCAACACCGTCGCCGGCCAACCAGATCAAGTCTTGCTGGCAGCCGTTGCAGACGGGCGCATTGCCCTGCTGGCCACCGACGAAGCACACCTCGCGCTGGCTGCCGAGTTGCGTCCGGAGTTGCAACAAGTGAGCGCCTTGCCGGGCACCGCGGCCATGGCCTGGGCACTGCCCGACACCGCGGCATCGGCCGAACTTTTTGACACCATCGGCCGCTTCCTGTTTCGAGCGCACGAGGACAACACCATCACTCGCCTGGAGGACCGCTACTTCGGGCACGTTCAGCGCCTGAGTGTGATCGACATCGCAGCGTTTGTGGACCGAATCCAGACCCGACTGCCGCGCTATCGCGCCATGTTCGAAAGCGCCGGCGCGAAAACCGGGCTCGACTGGCGGCTGCTGGCCGCCATTGGCTACCAGGAGTCCCAATGGGACCCTTTCGCCATTTCTCCCACCGGAGTACGCGGTTTGATGATGCTGACAGACGAAACCGCGACGCGGATGAAAGTGCGCGACCGGCTGGACCCGGCACAGAGCATTCTGGGCGGCGCAAAGAACTTCAAGCTCATGCTCGACTCGATCGACGCCGACGTCCAGGAGCCCGATCGCACCTGGATGGCCGTGGCCGCCTACAACCTGGGGCTTGGGCACCTGCGCGGTGCGCGGCAGATTGCCAACACGATGGGACGCGACAACCTGACCTGGGTGTCCCTGCGCACGATGCTGCCACTGATGTCGCGCCCCAGCTTTGCCCGACGTCTGAAGGCCGGTCCGGCGCGCGGCGGCGAGGCGGTGCACATGACCGAAAATGTGCGCGCGTATTTCGACATCTTGCGCCGCCTCGACATGCCTGAGACAGGGGGCGACGCGCTACTCCCGCCGACGCCCCCGATGCCCAACCGCGGCGCTCAGGGCGCCGGCGTCAATACCTCAAGCCCGCCCATGTAAGGGCGCAGCACCGCCGGCACCACCACCGAGCCATCGGCCTGTTGGTAGTTTTCCAGCACGGCCACGAGCGTGCGGCCCACGGCGAGTCCCGAACCATTGAGGGTGTGCAGCAATCCCTTCTTGCCTTGCGCGTCCTTGAAGCGCGCCTGCATTCGGCGCGCCTGGAAGGGGCCGCAATTGGAGCAGGACGAGATTTCGCGATAGGTTTGCTGCGCCGGCAACCACACTTCGAGATCGTAGGTTTTGGTGGCCGCAAAGCCCATGTCACCGGTGCACAGCACGATCTTGCGATACGGCAATTCGAGTTTCTGCAAAATCGCTTCGGCGTGACTGGAGAGCTCTTCAAGCGCAGCGGCGGAATTGTCCGGATGCTCAATGCGCAGTAACTCGACCTTGTCGAACTGGTGCTGGCGGATCATGCCGCGCGTGTCACGCCCGTAGGAGCCAGCTTCGGAGCGGAAGCATGGCGTGTGGCACACAAACTTGAGCGGCAGCGTGTCGGCGGCAATCATTTCGCCGCGCACGATATTGGTGACCGGCACTTCCGAGGTCGGAATCAGGTAGAACTTGCCACCGTCGGCCTTGGGTACCGAAAACAGGTCTTCTTCAAATTTGGGCAGCTGCCCGGTGCCATACATGCTCTCGGCGTTGACCAGGTAAGGCGTATAGATTTCGGTGTAACCATGATCGGCGATATGCGTGTTGAGCATGAACTGGGCCAGCGCCCGGTGAAGGCGGGCCACGCCGCCGCGCATCATGGCGAAGCGCGCGCCGGAAATCTTGGCGGCGGTTTCAAAGTCCAATCCGCCAAGCCCCGCGCCGACGTCGACATGGTCTTTGACCTCGAAGTCGAACTCGCGCGGCGTCCCCCAGCGCGACACCTCCACGTTGGCCGACTCGTCCGCGCCAACAGGCACATCATCGGCCGGCAGGTTGGGCAGCGCGGCCATGAAGGCGTCGATGCGTGCCAGCAGATCGGCCAGCGCCACCTCGTTGGCCTTGAGTTCATCGCCGATGCCACCCACCTCGGCCAGCACGGCCGTCGCATCCTCGCCCTTGCCCTTGAGCATGCCCACTTGCTTGGACAGCGTATTGCGCTTGGCCTGCAGCTCTTGCGTGCGGGTCTGAAGTTGCTTGCGCTCAGCCTCCAGGGTGGTGAAGGTAGCGGTGTCGAGCGTCACGCGGCGGCTTGCCAGCACCTTGGCCACGGTATCGATGTCGGAACGGAGTTGTTGGATGTCGAGCATGTCTTCAGCCCGCGCAAGCGCGCAGGACGCCGGAATGGAAACGTCTATTCTAAACCGCTGCGACGCACCATTGAAGGGTGCTATGGCAGGAAACAAACCGAGAGAAAATCGAAATTTGCCAAGTCCAATGAGTGGCTTATCCTGAGTAGATAAGAACCAAGAAAGAACGGGCCAGGTCAGAGAGCCCAATCAAAGGACTGGAGGAGAACGCCATGCTATCCATGCGTGACTGCTTGGACTATTGCGACATCACCGACGATGAGGTCGCCCTCATTGCCGAACACGAAGGCATCCCGGACATCGCGGCCGCACAGGTCGCCTGCGGACTGGTACAAACACCCGAAGGCGTCTTGCTGCTATCGCGCTACATGGCCGATCTTGTTGACCGGGCCGAGCGCACCGGCCAGCACGACAAGGCCGTGCGCGCCCGCGCCGTGATCGCCCGCTTTATTGCCGACCACCCGACAACGCACTGAGCGTTGTCACGGCGGCGTGGATCAACCGCGCTCGGGTTTGTCTGCGCCGCGATCGAGCGCACGCAGGTGATCGAGTTTTTCGCGGATTTTCGCTTCCATGCCGCGGTCGGTCGGCTGATACCACAGCTGCGCGCCCACGCCGTCGGGCAAGTAGCGCTCGCCGGCGGCGTAGCCATCGGCTTCGTCGTGCGCGTAGCGATAGCCGTCACCATGGCCCATGCTTTTCATGAGCTGGGTTGGCGCATTGCGCAGATGCATCGGCACCGGGCGTGAGCCATCTTCGGCAATGAAACGGCGCACCGCCTTGTAGGCGGTATACACCGCGTTCGACTTGGCTGCGCAGGCCAGAAACACCGTGGCCTGCGCCAGCATGAGTTCGCCTTCAGGCGAGCCGAGCCGTTCGTAGGCGGCGCACGCCTGCAGCGTCATTTCGAGCGCACGCGGGTCGGCCAGACCGATGTCTTCACTGGCCATGCGCACCAGGCGTCGGCCGATATAGCGCGGGTCGGCCCCGCCATCGAGCATGCGACACAACCAGTACAACGCCGCATCGGGGTCGGAGCCGCGCACCGACTTGTGCATGGCCGAGATCTGGTCGTAGAAAGCATCGCCGCCCTTGTCGAAGCGACGCAGGTTGCGCGACAGCGCCTGATCAACAAACGCGGTCGTCACCGGATTGACCGCTGCGGTCTGCGCGGCAATCGCCAATTGCTCGACCAAGCCGATCAAGCGCCGCCCATCACCGTCGGCGAAGCCAATCAAGCGGTCACGCGCGGTGTCATCAATGACCAACGCCGCATCGGCCGCATGACGGGCGCGCTCAAACAGCGTGGTCTGCTCGGCCTCGTCGAGCGACTTGAGCACGTACACCGCCGCCCGCGACAGCAGCGCGGCATTGACTTCGAAAGAAGGGTTTTCGGTGGTGGCGCCAATGAAGGTCAGCAGGCCCTGCTCGACGAAGGGCAAAAACGCATCCTGCTGGGCCTTGTTGAAGCGATGCACCTCATCCACGAAAAGAATCGTGTGACGCCCGAGATCCCGTGCCACTTGCGCCTTCTGCACTGCCTCGCGGATGTCCTTGACGCCCGAGAACACCGCTGACAAAGCGACGAAGTCGGCCTCGAAGGCTTCGGCCATCAGGCGCGCCAGCGTGGTCTTGCCGACGCCGGGCGGGCCCCACAGAATCATCGAATGCAGCCGCCCCGAGGCAAAGGCGAGGCGCAGCGGCTTGCCCTCGCCCAGCAGGTGCGCCTGACCGACTACATCGTCGAGCGTCGCGGGGCGCAGGCGCTCAGCCAGCGGGATGCTGGCAGTCGGCGGCTGAGCCATGGGCGGCTCGGCGGAGAACAGGTCGCCGGAGCTCACCGATGTCGCCGCCTACTCGCCAACGACATCCACGCCTTTGGGTGGCGTGAAGCTGAACAGGCTGGCATTGAGCGCAGGATTGACATTGAACTCGGTGAAGCGCAGCAGCGTGGTCTGACCGAAATTGTCCTGAATCTCCATCGCCACCAGCTGTCCGTTGGCAAAACCCATCTTCATGCGGGCAAAACTGCTGTCAGCCGCGCGTGGCGTGGCAACCGCCCAATCGAGCGCATTCATCCGGCCACCGTCTTCGAGGGTGAAGTTTTTATCGAGCTCGTCCTTGCCGGCCAGGATAGCGGCGGGCGTCGCGCCTAGGGCGTCGCCCAAGGTTTTGACAGTCACCTGTTGAAGCTCTGGGTCGTAGACCCACAGTTTTTTGCCATCGCCAACGAGCAACTGAGGATACGGTTTGGTGTATTCCCAACGAAACTTGCCCGGCCGCTCGAACGCAAAGCTGCCGTCGGACTGCTCGCCGCGGCCGCCATTCTGGCGATACACCGACTGCACGAACTGGCCTTGAGCGCGCTCGGTCTGCTGCACGAAGCGCTTGAGTATCACCACGCCCGATTCGGCCAGGGCCGCGCTCGACAGCCCAAAGGCCATCACCGCCACGAGCCAGCGGCCCGCACCTCTACACAACCGCTTCAATCAATTCTCCTCGCGCGCCGGGGCGAGCACTTCCCGGTTGCCATTGCTGCCCATCGAGGACACCAGCCCGGCGCGTTCCATTTGTTCAATCAGTCGGGCCGCCCGGTTGTAACCAATCCGCAGATGGCGCTGCACAAGCGAAATCGACGGGCGACGTGTTTTCACCACCACTTCGACCGCCTGATCGTATAAAGGATCCGCTTCCACATCGTCACCGTCTGCACTGCTCATGCTGTCGCCGGATTCTTCCTGCGCGTCGAGAATGCCGTCGATGTAATCGGGCTCACCCTGCTTCTTGAGGAACTCGACCACAGTATGCACTTCGTCGTCGGCCACGAAGGCGCCGTGCACCCGCATCGGCAGGCCGGAACCGGGCGGCAGGTAGAGCATGTCACCCATGCCTAGCAGGCTCTCTGCCCCCATCTGGTCGAGAATCGTGCGCGAGTCGATCTTGGACGACACCTGGAAAGCCATGCGGGTCGGAATGTTGGCCTTGATCAGACCGGTAATCACATCGACAGAGGGGCGCTGGGTGGCGAGAATGAGGTGGATGCCGGCCGCCCGTGCCTTCTGCGCCAGACGTGCAATCAACTCTTCGACCTTTTTGCCGACCACCATCATCATGTCGGCCAACTCGTCGACCACCACCACGATGTGTGGCAGCGTCTCGAGCGGCTCAGGATTGTCGGGATTGATGGCAAAGGGGTTGGTCAGTGGCTTTTCGGCCTTGCGGGCCTCGGTGACCTGCTTGTTGAAGCCGGCCAGATTGCGCACACCGACCGCCGCCATCAGCTTGTAGCGTTTTTCCATCTCGGCCACGCACCAGTTGAGCGCGTTCGAGGCGTGTTTCATGTCGGTGACCACTGGTGCGAGCAGGTGCGGGATGCCTTCATAGACCGACAGTTCCAGCATTTTCGGGTCGACCATGATCAGCCGCACCTTGTCGGGCTCGCTCTTGTAGAGCAGCGACAGGATCATGGCGTTGATACCCACCGACTTGCCGGAACCGGTTGTGCCTGCCACCAGCAGGTGCGGCATCTTGCCCAGATCGGCCACCACCGGATTACCGGAAATATCCTTGCCCAGACCGATGGTCAGCGGCGAGTGCATGTCGTGATAGGCCTTGGAGCCGAGAATCTCCGACAGGCGCACGGTCTGGCGCTTGGGGTTGGGCAACTCGAGCGCCATGCACGACTTGCCCGGCACGGTTTCAACCACGCGGATCGAGATCAGCGACAGCGCGCGCGCCAGATCCTTGGCCAGATTGACCACCTGTGCGCCCTTGACGCCGGTGGCCGGTTCGAACTCATAGCGGGTGATAACCGGGCCGGGATACGCCGCGATGACCTTCACCTCGACGCCAAAATCCGCCAGCTTCTGCTCGATGAAGCGCGAGGTGAATTCCAGCGTTTCGGCGCTCGGCGGCGTGACATCCTGCGAGGCTTCGTCAAGCAGCGACACGGGTGGCAAACTGCCATCGCCCGCCGCACCAAACAAGTTCTGCTGACGCTCTTTCTGTACCCGCTCGGAGGGCGCGACCACCGCCACCGCCGGCTCGATACGCACAGGCGACGCGGGAGAGCGCTCCGCCTTTTCGCGGCGCGTCTTGACCACCGCTTCGCGCTTCTGCGCCAGCTCGCGGCCTGCGCGACGATCCCGCCAGGCCTGCCCCCCACGTTGCAGCGTTAGCCAGGTTTGCTCAAGCCACAACCCGAGCCGCTCGGTCGCCGACAACCACGAAATACCAGTAAACAGACTCAAGCCACCGGCGATCAGCGCCAGCAATACCAGCGTGCCGCCGGTAAAGCCGAGATAGCGCAGCGCCGCGGCGCCAAGCTCAGAACCCAAGAGGCCGCCCGGTGCCAATGGCAAGCCGGCGCCAGTGGAATGGAAGCGCAGGGCTTCGAGCGCGGCACTGGCGAGCAGAACAACAAGGAAACCCGCCATGACGATGAAAAACGAGCGCTTGTCGGCGTTGAACTCGTGCCGGAAACGACGGAAGCCCCACGCAATGCCATAGCCGAGAAAGATCACCAGCCACCACGCCGAGCCGCCAAACAGGTAGAGCAGCACATCGGCCAGCCAAGCGCCAAAACGTCCGCCGGGGTTGGTGACCCGCGCCACTTCGGTGGCATGCGACCAGCCCGGGTCGGCCTTGTTATAACCGAGCAGAATCATCGCCACGTAGATGGAGACGACGCCCAGCACAATCCAGCGAGTTTCCTGGAGCAGATGGGCAATACGCTCAGGCAGCGGCTGATTGCGGGAACGGGTTTGAGACGAAGACGCCATGGGGGAGCACACACACGCTGTGCGACACAGCGGCCAGAAGACACTGCCGCATTATACGAAAACGGCCCGCCTTATGCGGCGGGCCACGAAACGAACCGTAACCGGGCGTAAACCCGATGCTACGACCGGCGATCAGAGTTCCTGGATGCGATCGCGCAGAATGATCCCGTTCGGGGTTTCCTCGATCAGGCCTTGCAGCCCGAGATCCTTCATGACGCGGCTGACCATCTCCCGCGAGGCGCCGATCATCTTGGCGATATCCTGCTTCGAGATCTTGCGCACCACCACCATCTCGCCGTCCTGCTCCTCGCCCATTTCGAGCAACAGGTGGGCCACGCGACCATACACATCCATCAACGCCAGGCTTTCGATCTTGCGGTCGGCATTGCGCAGGCGGTCGGCCAGGTTGCTCATGATGCGCCACGCAATATCAAAATCGTCGCGCATGAGCTGCTTGAAATCGTGCTTGGAGATCATCACCAGATCAGAGGGCATCACCGCCACCACCGAGGCTGAGCGCGGTTGCTCTTCAAAGATGCCCATCTCGCCAAACAGCTCGCCCTGCCCGAGAATGGTCAGGATCACCTCGCGTCCGTCTTCGTCACTCACCAGCACCTTGAGGCTGCCCGTGAGCACGAAATACACATAATCGGGCGGGTCGCCCGCGCGCACAACGGCTTGTCCGCGCGGTATGCGACGCATCATGGCGCAACGGGCCACGCTACTCAGACGCTCATCACCGAGCCCCTGAAACAACGGAAAAGTACGCAATGCGATGTTTGAAACCGCGGCCGTCTGAACCATACAACTCTCCTGTCGGTAAGGCTGCGCCGGAGCCGACACCCTGAGACCACAGGCGATTCGTTGCTGCCGGGCAACTGCGACACTATCACGTTCTCATAGAAACGTAACGCCTCCCCACCGCCGCACCTGCTCCCAGGAAGGAGCAAACGCTTGGAATGCCTTCGCGCCGGCTCCAGTTATAATCTGCCGCTACTGTCCTTCCACCATCGAGAAGACCCACCATGAGCACCCGTCACGACAAACTCCTCATCCTCGGTTCCGGCCCGGCCGGCTACACCGCAGCCGTCTATGCCGCGCGCGCCAACCTCAACCCGGTCCTGATCACCGGCATGGCCCAGGGCGGCCAGCTGATGACCACCACCGACGTGGACAACTGGCCGGCCGACGCCGATGGCGTGATGGGCCCCGACCTGATGGCGCGCTTCCAGAAGCATGCCGAGCGCTTCGACACCGAGATGGTGTTTGACCACATTCACACCACGCACCTCAACGAGAAGCCGATCCGGCTGGTCGGCGATCAGGGCGAGTACACCTGCGACGCACTGATCATCTCCACCGGCGCCACCGCCAAGTACATCGGCCTGCCCTCCGAAGAAGCCTTCATGGGCAAAGGCGTGTCCGCCTGCGCGACCTGCGACGGCTTTTTCTACCGCAACAAGCCGGTGGCTGTGGTCGGCGGCGGCAACACCGCCGTGGAAGAAGCGCTGTATCTGGCCAACATCGCCAGCAAGGTCACGCTGGTGCACCGTCGCGACACCTTCCGCGCCGAGAAAATCCTGATCGACAAGCTGATGGCGCGCGTCGACGAAGGCAAGATCGAACTCAAGCTCTTCGCCACGCTCGACGAAGTGCTGGGCGACAAGATGGGCGTGACCGGCATGCGCCTGCGCAATGTGCAGACCGATGCCAAAGAAGACATCGAGCTGATGGGCGTGTTCATCGCCATCGGCCACAAGCCGAACACCGATATTTTCGAAGGCCAGCTTGAGATGGAGGGCGGCTACATCGTCACCCACGGCGGCCGCGAAGGTAACGCCACCGCCACCAGCGTGCCCGGCGTGTTTGCTGCCGGCGACGTGCAGGACCACATCTATCGCCAGGCGGTGACCAGCGCCGGCACCGGCTGCATGGCCGCGCTCGACGCTGAGCGCTACCTCGACAGCCTGACCCAGGCTGGCTAAGACCATGGCACGCAAGCGTCGCCCCGCCGCCGCGCAAGCGGCGTCGCCGGCGCGTTTGCCCGACACCCGCTTCGCCTCGCTCAAGCGGATCAAGGCGAACAAAAACAAGGCCTCGGAACATGCCGCCCCGCCAGCGGCCACCGACGCCCCGCCCGTCGACGAGACACTGCCGCCGCCCGATCTGTTTCGCGCCAGCGTGGGCGACATCCAGCCCATCGCCGACACAAACCGCGCCGAGATAACGCCGCCGCGTCCGCGGCCCGTCCCCAAAGCCCGACCGGTCGAAGCCGACGACGACCTGCCGCGCCGTCATGCGCCGCCGCCGGAACACGACGAAGGCGCCTGGTTTCAACACCACATGCAGGACGTGGTGCCGCTGCCGCAGGACGATCGCGGTTGGCTCGACCCGGTGCCGCGCGCCGAAACCGCCAAGATTGTTCAGCCCAGCACGCCTCAACCCAACGACATCATGTCCTGGCTGGCCAGCGGCACGCAGCCGCTCAAACCCGCCAACCGCGCCGACATCGCCACCCCGCCGCCGGTCGCCGCACCCCGCCTGAGTGAAGCCGACGAGCAAGCCGCCTTGCGCGAGAGCATGGAAGCGCCGCTGAGCTTCGAAGACCGGCTCGACATGGGCGACGAGGCCGTTTTTTTACGCGCCGGCCTGCCGCGTCGGGTGCTCACCGATCTGCGCCGCGGCCGCTGGGTGGTGCAGGGTGAAATCGATCTGCACGGTCTGACCCGCGACGAGGCCCGCGCCGCGCTGGCAGAGTTCCTCGCCAGCGCACTGCGCCGTGGTATCCGCTGCGTGCGGGTCGTGCATGGCAAAGGCCTGCGCTCGCCGGGCAAGGTCGGCATTCTCAAGCAGCTCTCCAAAGGCTGGCTGTCTCAGCGCGAGGAGATCCTCGCCTTCTGTCAGGCCCGCGCCAACGAGGGCGGCAGCGGCGCCCTGCGCGTGCTACTGCGCGCGCCCGACAAGATCCGCACGCCGTAAACGACACAACGGCCACCCAAGGGCGGCCGCTGCATGATTCGGCATCAGCGATCGATCAGATCGCGTCTTCGTTCAGTTCGCCGGTGCGGATTCGCACCACCTGCTCCACCGCCGTGACAAAAATCTTGCCGTCGCCGATCTTGCCGGTACGCGCGGCCTTGATGATCGCCTCAATGGCCTGCTCGACCACGTCCTCGCCGACCACGATCTCGATCTTGATCTTGGGGAGAAAATCCACCACGTACTCGGCGCCGCGATACAGCTCGGTATGCCCTTTCTGGCGGCCGAAGCCTTTGACTTCGCTCACCGTCAGGCCGGTGATGCCGACCTCCGACAATGCCTCACGCACCTCATCCAGCTTGAACGGCTTGATCACCGCTTCGATCTTCTTCATGCATCGCTCCTGTGTCGTATCGTTCTTGTGTCTAGTACGGGTCCTGATACCGGGCCGTAATCGGGAAGCGCCAGTCCTTGCCAAAGGCCCGCCGAGTCAGGCGAATGCCTACCGGCGACTGACGGCGCTTGTATTCATTGCGTTTGAGCATGCCCACGGTGCGTCGCACCACCGCCTCATCATACCCTTGGGCAACGATCTCCCGCGGGGACTCGTCGCGCTCCATGTAGGCCTCGATGATCGCGTCGAGCACCGCATACGGCGGCAGACTGTCCTGGTCGACCTGATCCGGCTTGAGCTCGGCCGACGGCGGCCGGGTAATGATGTTTTCCGGAATGATCGCGCTGCGCGCATTGCGCCACACAGACAAGCGATACACCAGCGTCTTGTAGACATCCTTGAGCACCGCGAAACCGCCCGCCATATCGCCGTAGAGCGTGGCGTAGCCGGTGGCCATCTCGCTCTTGTTGCCCGTGGTCAGCACGATGCTGCCGGTCTTGTTCGACAAGGCCATCAGCAACATGCCACGGATCCGGCTCTGCAGGTTTTCCTCGGTGGTGTCTTCGGGCAAGCCCGCGAACTGCGCCTCGAGCATGCCGGCAAACACCTTCATCGCCGGTTCGATCGGCAGCACGTCGTAACGCACCCCCAGAATCCGCGCCATCTCGGCCGCGTCATCCAGACTCATCTGCGCCGTATAGGGCGAAGGCATCATCACCGCGCGCACCTTGTCGGCACCCAGCGCGTCGACCGCCACCGCCAGCGTCAGTGCCGAATCGATGCCGCCCGACAAGCCAATGATGGCGCCGGGGAAGCCGTTCTTGCCCAGGTAATCGCGCACACCCACCACCAGCGCGGTATAGGCCTCTTCTTCGACCTCCGGCAGCGGCGTGACCGTGGTAGGCACCCAAGCCGAGCCATTGAGCCGCACCACACTGGCGTGCGCGGCAAACGCCGGCGCCTGCCAGGCAATCGACCCATCGGCCTGCATGGCGAAAGAGGCGCCATCAAATACCAGCTCGTCCTGACCGCCGACCATGTTGGCGTAGAGCACCGGCAAACCGCTTTCGCGGGCCCGGTCGGCGGCCACCCGGTAGCGATCCTGCTGTTTGTTCAAATGACAGGGCGAAGCGTTGATCACCAGAATCACGTCCGCACCCGCCTCGATCAGCCCCTTGGTCGGCGCGGCGCCCCACAGGTCGGCGCAGATCAGCAGCCCGCAGCGCACGCCATCGATCTCAAAAACGCAGGCCGCGTCACCCGCACCGAAGTAGCGCAGCTCATCGAACACTTCGTAATTGGGCAAGCGCTGCTTGCGGTAATGCGCCACGATCCGACCGCGATGCAGCACCGCCGCCGCGTTGTAACGGATGTCGCCATCGGCCTCGGGGTAACCGACCACCACCGCCAGTTCGTCGGTCTGCAAGGCAAGCGTCTCGACGGCCTCGCGGCAGCGATCGTAAAAATCGGGGCGCAGCAGCAGATCTTCTGGCGGGTAACCACAGATCGACAGCTCCGGCGTCAGCAGCAGGCGCGCGCCATCGGCCGCGGCAGTACTCATGGCCGCGCGAATTTGCGCCACATTCCCGGACAGGTCGCCCACCACAGGGTTGAACTGGGCGACGGCAATAGCAAGCGATGTTTTCATAGGCGTGTAACTATACCGTCTGCCCCCGGATTTGTGCGGAGTGCGGCGCACTTCAAGCTATCCACAATTCCGGTGCACAAGCCTGTGGATAAACCGTGGATAAACCCCACGGGGCCCAAGACCCCGTCAGGCGGGAACACTCTGCCCCATCATGCAGCAGCTGCCCCGGCAACTATCGTCGGCACGCGGCCAGCGCAGTGAAGAATGCCAGCCCATGAGCGACACACTCCGATTTTTCAGCCGTATCGAAGACATTCCGGCAACGTCATGGAACGCGCTGGCGGGCGACCATGCCGGGCTGCAACACGCCTTTCTGCATGCCCTCGAAGCCAGCCATTGCGCCAGCGCCGACACGGGCTGGACGCCACACCACGCCACACTATGGCGCAACGACACGCTGGTCGCCGCCATGCCGCTGTACCGCAAAACGCATTCCTGGGGCGAATACGTTTTTGACTGGGCCTGGGCACAGGCCTACGAGCAGCACGGTCTCGACTACTACCCCAAATGGCTGTGCGCCATCCCCTTCTCGCCCCTGCCGGGTCGTCGCCTGCTGGGCATCGATGTCGCCACGCGCAGCCAGTTGTTGCACAAGACGCTGGCGTGGATCGCCACCGGCGAAGGCAGTTCCTTCCATGTGCTCTTTCCCGGCGAAGAAGACACCGCGCTGCTCGCCGCCGCCGGATTGCAGATTCGCCACGGGGTGCAGTTTCACTGGCGCAATCGCGACTACACCGATTTCGCCGACTTTCTGAACCACCTCACCCGCGACAAACGCAAGAAAATCCGCCAGGAGCGCCAGCGGGTGGCCAGGGCCGGCGTGCACTTCGTCTGGAAGACCGGGGACGAAATCAACGAGACCGATCTCGATTTCTTTCACCACTGCTACTGCCTCACCTACGCCCTGCGCCGCTCGACGCCCTACCTCACGCGCGACTTCTTTGCCCGCCTGAATGCCACGGCACCGGCCTCGGTGCGTCTGCTGATCGCCTATCGCGATGGCCGGGCGGTGGCCTGTGCATGGTTTTTGGCCGACGCGCAAGCGCTCTATGGCCGCTACTGGGGCGCCGTGGAGGACATCTCCTGCCTGCACTTCGAAGCCTGCTACTACCAGGGCATCGACTACGCCATCAGGCACGGACTATCGCGCTTCGAAGGCGGCGCCCAGGGCGAGCACAAACTCTCGCGCGGCCTGGCATCGACACCCATCACCTCGGCACACTGGATTCGCGATGCGCGCTTTGCCAACGCCATTGCCGACTACCTGCGCCGTGAACGCGACGGCATCGCGGGCTATCTGGACGAACTGGACGAGCGCAGCCCCTTCCGCCCCAAACCGCCCGTTGCATGAAAAAAGCCCGCACGAAGCGGGCTTTTCCAGACAATAGCGCGCTGATCAGCCCGCGTTGGCGATACCGGTCAGGATTTCCTGGCGGGCGTCTTCCACCGTGCCCCAACCCACGACCTTGACCCATTTGCCGGGCTCCAGATCCTTGTAGTGCTCAAAGAAATGGACAACCTGCTTCATCAGCAGCTCGGGCAGGTCTTCCGTGGTCTCGACCTTGTTGTACAGCGGCGTCAGCTTGGACACCGGCACGGCGACCACTTTGGCGTCTTCACCGGACTCGTCTTCCATCTTCAGCACGCCGACCGGACGGCAGCGGATGACCACACCCGGCTGCAGCGGGAAGGGCGTGACAACCAGCACGTCGACCGGATCACCATCGCCGGCGACGGTGTGCGGCACATAGCCGTAGTTGCAGGGGTAGCGCATGCTCGTGCCCATGAAGCGGTCGACGAATACGCAGCCACTGTCCTTGTCCACTTCGAACTTGATCGGCTCGCCCTGCGCCGAGATCTCGATGATGACATTGACGTCGTTCGGCACATCCTTGCCGGCATTGACTTGATCAAATCCCATACAACCCTCCCCTTGGAAAAATTTGCATGATTATAGGGGTTTTTGCGGATGGCAAAAAACCTTACGGCCAAATCATTGCCCGCGCGACTCAAGCCTTGACGCACACCGCCGTTAATTCAAACGATTGATCGACCCCGATGCGCCGGCCAGGTCCCGGCGCCGACAAGGAGACCCTCCGGCCGATGTCCAAGCCTCCCAAAGGCGTCGTCAGCGCCCACAGCGCTGGCAAATCGTCAGCACGCGCAGAGCGATGGCTGCCGCGCGTCATGCTGGGCGGCATGCTGGCGCTCGTCCTTGGCCTGTTGATGAGCATGGGCAGCTACTACATCTATCGGCACGAGCAGGCGTTCCAGATCCGCATTGATGACATCGAAACGCAAGCCCTGGCCCGTCTCGAACAATCGCTCCAGGAAGAAGTCAGCCACCTCACCAACAACCTGAACGAACGCCGCAATGGCTTTGAACCTGACCTGGCCCTTCAACTCAAACAGGAAGCACGGATTGCGCTCGAAGCCATCGAGCACACCTATGGCCGACTCAATGGCACGGTCAGCAACGCGCAGCTGCGGATCATCCTCACCGAACTCTTGCGCCCCATGGGTCGCCCGGCCCAAGGCATCACCCCGTTCATTGTCGAAGCCGACGGCAGGCTTCGCCTGTTTGCCCCCGACCCTGACCTGGAAGGGCAATCGCTGGCGGATCGTATCGACGATATCGGCCAGGCCTTGATGGACCGCTTGTCCGACGCCGCAACGCTGAGCGACGGACATACACGACTTCGCTGGCGCCCCACAAACGACGCCACATCAATGACCGACCTCTACGCCCACGTCAGCCGATTTGAACCGCTCGGCTGGATTGTGGGTATCGCCACACTCAACCAACATGCGCATGCCGCAGCCCGTGCGCAGGCGCTTGAAACCCTCTCTCGCTACCGCCCGCTCGAAGACCGGGTCATTGTAGTGGTCAATCAACACGGTCAGATCCTCGCCAGCAGTGCCGGCGCAATGCTGCCTGCGCTTGCCGGACCAACGCCCGAATGGGTCCACAAAATCGCCCGCGCCGGGCGCTTGGGCGGCAGCACCATACGCCTTGCGCTCGAGCCGGACACAACGGAGGGCTCAGCAAAAACCGGGCAACATCTGGGCTACATCGCCGGCCAGGATCAATGGGGGTGGACACTGGCGGCCATTGCCCGGCTCGACAACATGGCCCCGACGGTCGCCGCCGAGCGCGCGCGGATGGAAGCCAACAAACACGAAGACTTCACGGTGACCGTATTCACCATGCTGCTGGCCACCGCCGTGGCACTGCTCGTGTCGATCATCTTCTACCGCTGGATCGACCAACGCTTCCGGTATTACCAACGCGACATTGACGAGCGCAAACGTGCGCTCAAGGAAAGCGCGCGCGAACTGCAACTCTCGGCGCAGGTTTTTGAAGCCAGCAACGAAGCCATCGCAATTCTCGACCATCGTTTCCGGATCGTCTCGGTCAACCCGGCACTGGAGCGTATTAGCGGGTATCGCCAGCACGACGTTGTCGGCCGCCACTGCGCAGAACAACTCATCGGCGAACCCACCGACGGCGAAAGCTGGCGCAGCACCGTCGCCCGCCTGAGATCGACCCGCCACTGGGCGGGCGAAACCCGGTTGCAACGAGCCGACGGCAGTCACTACCCGGGCTGGATTTCGCTGGGCGCTGTCACTGGCGACGCCGGGCGATCAACCCATTTCGTGGTCTCGATTTCGGACATCTCCGAGCGCAAGCTCACCGAGCAGCGCCTGCGCCACATGGCCGAATATGACGCCCTGACCGGCCTGCCCAACCGCACGCTGCTCCTTGACCGCATGGGCAGCGCGCTCGAAAACGCCCGACGCAATCAAAAGCACCTCGGCGTGCTGTTCATCGACCTCGACCGCTTCAAGAACATCAACGACTCCCTCGGCCATGCTGTCGGCGACGGCCTGCTGCGGCAAGTCGCCTCCCGCCTCGGTGCCGTCATTCGTAGCACCGACACGGTCAGTCGCATCGGCGGCGATGAATTCGTCGTCTTGCTCACCGAGCTCGACACGGTCGGGCGCGCAGCGGAGGTCGCCAGCAAGATTCTCAAGGCACTCGCCACGCCCTACGAGGTAAGCGGTCACGAACTGTCAGTCACCCCCAGCATTGGCATCACCGTCTCACCAGAGGACGGTGACAACCGCGACTTGCTGCTGAAGAACGCCGACGCGGCAATGTATTCGGCCAAGGAAAACGGTCGCAACAGCTACCAGTTCTTTACCGAATCGCTGAACGAACGCGCCCAGACGCGCCTCACGCTCGAAAACGAGCTACGCCGTGCGCTGCTGCGAGAAGAATTCTCACTGCACTTTCAGCCCCAGTTCGACCTGGCGAGTGGTCGCCTGGTGGGTGCAGAAGCCCTGCTGCGCTGGCAACACCCCGATCGCGGCATGATCCCACCCGAACAGTTCATTCCCATTGCCGAAGAAACCGGCCTGATCCTGTCCATCGGGACCTGGGTATTGCGCCATGCCTGCAGCGTTGCGCAAACGTGGCGCGACAAGGGTCTTCAGGATGTGTCGATCGCGGTGAATATCTCGGCGCTTCAGGTACGCCGCGACGTTCTCGAAACCACCGTGCTCGACGCCCTCGGTAGCAGCGGCCTGCCCGCCCATCTGCTCGAGCTGGAAGTCACTGAAAGCGCGCTGATGGCAAACCAGGACGAGGCCACCAGTACGCTGGCCGCCATCCATTCCCTGGGCGTCAAACTCGCCATCGACGACTTTGGCACCGGCTATTCGTCACTGGCCTATCTCAAGCGCTTCAAGCTCGACAAGCTCAAGATCGACCGATCCTTCGTGCGGGGTCTCCCCGACGACGCCGAAGACGCTCACCTGACCAAGGCGATCATCGGCATCGCCCACCACATGGGCATGTCAGTGGTGGCCGAAGGCATCGAAACCGAAGCTCAGGCGGCCTTCCTGACGCATCTCAAGTGCGATCTGGCACAAGGCTATCTCTACGCCAAACCACTCAAGCCCGACGCCTTCCGTCAACTGCTGATCAAGCTGGGCGATCACCCGACCTCAAAGCCGGCGTCCTCGACGGCCTGATTCAGCGCTGCCACCGTGGCCTGCTGCGGGTCGAACTCAACTCGCGCCTCGCTTGCGCCGAGATCCACACTCACCGCTGCCACGCCAGCCACCGCTACCAAGGCGGCGGTCACGCCTTTGACACAACCCTGGCAGCTCATGCCACCCACCTTGATCGTCACCTGCTCCATGTCTTTCTCCTGACCGTCTGTTCATGAAAAATTACTTGCCTGGCCGCCAGCGCTTGAGCAGCAACGAATTGCTCACCACCGACACCGAACTGAGCGCCATCGCCGCCCCCGCGACCACCGGATTGAGAAAACCGAAGGCCGCAAGCGGAATGCCGAGCACGTTGTAGATAAACGCAAAAAACAGATTCTGGCGAATTTTGGCCAGCGTCGCGCGCGACAATTCGATCGCATCCACCACACCGTTCAGATCGCCCCGCATCAAGGTGATGTCCGCCGCTGCCACCGCCACATCGGCACCGGAGCCGATGGCGAAAGACACATCGGCCGCCGCCAGCGCGGGGGCATCGTTAATGCCATCCCCCACCATCCCGACCCGCTGTCCGTCCGCAACCAGGGCCTGCACGGCCTTCGCCTTGTCCGCTGGCAGCACGCCGGCCTCGAAACGCGAGATCCCCACCGCCTCGGCCACCGCTCGCGCCGTCGCCGGATGATCGCCCGTGAGCATCACCACCGAAATGCCGGCCCGCTGCAAACGTGCCACGGCCGCCACCGAGGTGCTGCGTAGCGGATCGGCCACGCCGATCACGCCCGCCAGACGGCCATCGACGGCCACCGCCACCAGCGTGCGCCCCAGCGCGGCCAACGCATTCACGGCACCGTCCGGCACGTCCACGCCCTGATTGCGCAAGAAAGCCGGGCTCCCCACCAACACCGAACGCCCGCCAAGCATCCCGCGCACACCCTGCCCCGGCACGGTTTCAACCCCCTCGGCGGTGGCAACCTGCCCAGCCGCCGCGACAATCGCCCGCGCCAGCGGATGGCTACTGGCCGACTCCAGCGCCGCGGCCCAGCCAAGCACCTCGTCCCGCGAAAAGCCGTCGGCCGGCACCACATCGGTAACCGCCGGGCGCCCCTCGGTGAGCGTGCCGGTCTTGTCGACCGCCAGCACCGTCAGGTTCTGCGCGCGCTCCAGGGCTTCGGCGTTCTTCACCAGAATGCCGTGGTTCGCCCCCAGACCGGTGCCCACCATGATCGCCGTCGGCGTTGCCAGGCCAAGCGCACAGGGACAGGCAATCACCAGCACCGCGACCGCATTGACCAGGGCCTCGGTCACCGAACCGCCCCACCACCAGCCGCCGAAAAACGTCAACACGGCAATCGCCACCACCACCGGCACAAACACCGCAGCCACCTGATCAGCCAGACGCTGCACTGGCGCTTTGCTGCCCTGCGCCTGTTCAACCAGGCGAATGATGCTCGCCAGCATCGTTTCGCTGCCCACGCCGGTCGCTTCGCAATGCAGGGCGCCATCGCCGTTCACCGTGGCGGCAAACACCGTGTCGCCCTCGGTCTTGGCCACGGGCAGGCTCTCGCCGGTAAGCATGGATTCGTCCAGTGCGGAATGCCCGGCGCGTACCATCCCGTCGACCGGTACGCTGTCGCCGGCCCGCACCACAAAGCGGTCGCCCGGTGAAAGCGACTCGACCGGCACCTCCCGCAACACACCCTCACGCTCCACCCAGGCACTGCGGGGCTGGAGCCGCACCAGTGCTTCGAGCGCCTCGGAGGTACGCGCCTTGGCCCGCGCTTCCAACAATTTGCCCATCAACACCAGCGTGATGATGGTGGCCGAGGCTTCGAAATACACATGCAGATCCATCCGCCCGAGCACGGTCACGACCAGGCTGAAGCCATAAGCCACCGAGGTGCCCAAGGCCACCAGCACATCCATGTTGGCACCACCGCCGCGCAAGGACGACACAGCGCCGCGATAGAAGCGCCAGCCGATCCAGAACTGCACCGGCGTCGCCAACACCCACTGCACCCAGCGCGGGATGAATTCGTGCTCGCCCGAACCGAAGAACATGGCGGGCATCTGCGCCAACAGAGGCGCAGTCAGCGCGAGGGAAATCAAAAACCGGTTGCGCTCCGCGCGCCACTCGGCCGCCTTGCGCGCCTTTTCTTCTGCGCGGGCGCCCTCTCCCCGGCGATGGGCGACAAACCCCGCACTGTCCACCGCGGCGATCAACTCGGCCTCCGTGACGCCCCCCGCCGGCAAGCGGACTTGCGCGGTTTCAGTCGCAAAATTCACCGTCGCACTCACCGACGGCAGACGATTCAAGACCTTCTCCAGCCGGGTGGCGCAGGCCGCGCAGGTCATGCCGGAGATTGCAAAGTCGATCCGCGCATCCGGCACATCAAAACCTGCCTTTCGAATTACCGCCACCACGGCGTCTGCGCCGGCCGCGTCCGGGCCGGTCAGCTGCACCGTGGCACGCTCGGTGGCGAAATTGACCTGTGCTTCAACACCGGGCAGGCGCTTGAGGACGCGCTCGATGCGACTGGCGCAGGCGGCGCACGTCATGCCCTGGATGGGTAGGTCTAGACGTCGGGGAGGGGCGGAATTCTGCTTGTTCATGATTGACCTTGTGAGTCTGACAGGCGCAGTCTAAAGCCTGTAGTCAGGTACGGAGTCAAGCATGACATCAATGACCATTGGCCGCCTTGCTGCGGCCGCCGAGGTGGGCGTCGAAACGGTCCGCTATTACCAGCGTCGCGGCCTGCTCGCGGTGCCCGAGCCGACGCACGGACAGGTCCGCCACTACGGAGACGGCGCGTTGGCGCGCTTGCGATTTATCCGCCGCGCGCAGCAACTCGGGTTCAGTCTGGACGAAATCGCCGATCTGTTGGGCCTGGACGAGCACACCGACCGCAACGCGGCGCGCGCGCTAGCCAAGGAAAAGCTCGCCCAGATCGACGAACGCATGGCCCGGCTGAGCGCCATGCGCAACGCCCTGACCGAGTTGGTGGACTGTTGCGAACACTCGTCGACCGCACAGCCCTGCCCGATCCTGCATACGCTCGCCCATCCGGACGAGCGGCAGAACGCGGCTTATTCGAAGTCGATCGCAGCGGGTTGATCTACCGGCAGGCCAGCGCCCGCCCACGCGTCGAAGCCCCCCCCCAGCGACACCGCGCTGGACACGCCCATCACCTGCATGACAGCGGTCGCCAGCGCAGCGCGCCCGCTGGTTTTGCAATACACGAGTATCGGTCGATTCGGGTCGTTCAACTCGGGCACAGAGGCCAGCTTGAACTCGAGCAGGCCGCGCGGAATATTGACCGCGCCCGGGACATGCCCGCCAGAGAATTCTTCCGGCTCACGGACGTCAAGCACCACCGCGCCGTCCTGGATGAGCTGTCGGGCGCCCTCGAGACTCACTTCATGAATAAGGTTTTTGGCCTCGGTGACCAGATCATGGCTGGACTTGCTCATTGTCAGACTCCAAATGCGTCACGACGCCACCTCGGCGCCGAAAGAGCATTAGAATAGCCTGATATTTCCCGGTCGCGCTATGTCACGCACAGCACGCCATTCCACAAACGGCTCCCCAGCGTCGAAGCGTTGAGCAATCCGAAGACGCCAAACCCCAGCACAACCGCCCCAGCAAAAGTTCGCACCCAGGGCCGGCGGGTGACGCCCTGCAACCGTTTGAGCAGCATCCCGGCCAGCATCAGGTTGGGCAAGGTGCCCAGCCCAAAGGCAAGCATCAGGCTTGCGCCCCCGGCGGCCGAGCCGGTCACCAGCGCCGTCGCCAGCACGCTATAGACCAGCCCACAAGGCAGAAAACCCCACAACAGACCGAGCGGCAAGGCCTGGCGCAAACCGCGCACCGGCAGGAAGCGGCGAGTCAGAGGCTGCACGCGCCGCCACAGCGATTGCCCGGCGCGCTCGAGCGGCGCGAGCAGCCGGGTAAAGCCGGTCAGGTACAAACCCAGGGCCACCAGCATGAGATTGGCCATGATATACAGGCCCATCTGGATCGGCAGGAAGTCTTCGAACAGCAGGCCCAGCGTCCCGATCGCACCAAACAGCGCACCGAGCATGGCATAAGTGGATATCCGGCCAAGGTTGTAGGCCAGATGAATCGGCCACTGTCGTTTGACCTGGCCGGGAATCTGCACCGTCAGCGCACTGACGATACCGCCGCACATGCCAACACAATGCGTGCCACCAAGCAGGCCGATCAGAAAGACAGCGATATAGCCGGTTTCAGGCATGTGTCAGCTCAATGAATCAGCAAACAAAAAACAGGGGGCGAGCCTATCACAGCACGCCCCCTCCGCCTGTTTTGCTGACAAGCTCCGTCCGACTCAAATTACCTTCGAGTAGCGGGCACGCTCACGGTCGGAGCGCAGATAGCGGTCGAACACCATGGCAATACCCCGCACCAACATACGCCCGGCCGGCAACACGGAAATCCACTTGTCTTCGAGCTTGACGAGGCCGGCAGACTCCATGGTGCGCAAATCGCCGATCTCATCGGCAAAGTAGCGCTTGAAATCGATCATGTGTGAGACCTCGATCGCATCGATCGAGAGCTCAAAATGGCACATCAAGGCCTGAATGATCGAGCGCCGCAGGATGTCATCCGGCGTCAGCTCAATACCCCGCAACACCGGCAGACGGTCCTGATCGAGAATGTCGTAATACTCGTCCAGCGTCTTGACGTTCTGAGCGTAGGTGGGCCCCACCTTGCCAATGGCCGACACACCAAAGGCCAACAGATCGCATTCGGCGTAGGTGGAGTAGCCCTGGAAGTTGCGGTGCAGTCGCCCCTGACGCTGCGCCACGGCCAGCTCGTCGTCCGGCTTGGCGAAGTGATCCATGCCGATATACACATAGCCCGCCTCGGTCAGCCGGCGAATGGCCAGTTGCAGAATCTGCAATTTGGTGTCGGCCGAGGGCATATCGGCGGGCTCGATCCGGCGCTGCGGCTTGAACAGACCCGGCAAGTGCGCGTAGCTGTAGAGCGAGATGCGGTCGGGCGACAGCTCAAGCACACGCTCCAGCGTATTGTTGAAGCTGATCACATTCTGTTTGGGCAGGCCGTAGATCAGGTCCATACTCACCGACTTGAAACCGGTCTGGTGAGCGGCGTCCTGAACCAGCTTGGTTTCTTCGAAGCTCTGCACACGATTGACTGCACGCTGAACATCGATATTGAAATCCTGCACGCCAATGCTCATGCGATTGAAGCCGAGCTCGGCCAACAAGGCGACCGTTTCAAAATCAACTTTGCGTGGATCGACCTCAATGGAATACTCTCCATCGGGTAGCAACGTAAAATGCTCCCGCACCGTAGCCATCAACTGCCGCATTTCATCATGCGACAAGAAGGTTGGCGTACCACCGCCGAGGTGCAACTGAATGACATTGCGCCCGCCATCCAGGCTCGCCGCCTGCATGGCGACTTCCTTGGCCAGATACTTGAGGTACTTTTCTGAACGCCCGTGATCCTTGGTGATGATCTTATTGCAGGCGCAGTAGTAGCAGATCGTATTGCAGAAGGGGATGTGGAAGTATAATGACAACGGTCGGCCAAACCCGCCAACCGTGCGCTGCCCCAACCAACTCTCCAATGCATCGGCATTAAACGCCTCGACAAAACGGTCTGCCGTAGGGTACGAAGTGTACCTTGGGCCATTGACGTCGAATCGGCGGATCAGTTGCGGGTCGAAAACGAGTTCTTTCTGGTTATCCATAATCTGGCTTTAACGTATTAGCAGTCACGATCTCAAAAAGCCGAACCAAGCGGGTTGACGTGGATCAAACGCCTCATTACCGGGCGACAAACGAATCAAGGAGAATGCAGGCTATGCCTCATCGGGCCGTTGTGCCAATTACTGCTGAAGGGCTGAAGACCGCCTGCTCGCAGTGCAACCTGCAAGAGCTGTGCTTGCCTTTCGGCATGAGCGACGGTGACATCAACCAGCTCGACGGGCTGATCGGCGCACGTCGAAAAGTCAAGCGCCACCAACATCTGTATCGCGTTGGTGACACCTTCGAAGCCATATATGCTGTGCGTACCGGCTCTTTCAAGACCGACGTACTGCTCGAAGACGGTCGCGAGCAGGTCACCGGTTTTCAGATGTCAGGGGAGATTATCGGGCTCGACGGTATCAGCACCGACGCGCACACCTGCAACGCCGTCGCCCTCGAAGACAGCGATGTATGCATCATCCCATTCGCCAATCTGGAAACACTGTCTCGCGAGGTCGAATCGCTGCAGCACCAGTTCCACAAAGTAATGAGTCGCGAAATCGTGCGCGACCATGGCGTGATGATGCTCCTCGGCTCGATGCGCGCCGAAGAGCGGCTGGCGGCCTTCCTGATCAACATGTCGCAGCGCTTTACCGCACGCGGCTTCTCGGCTGCCGAATTTCACCTGCGCATGACGCGTGAAGAAATCGGCTCCTACCTCGGTCTCAAGCTTGAAACCGTCTCACGGGCGTTTTCGCGTTTTCAGGAAAACGGCTTGATCAAGGTGCAGCAAAAACACATCCGCATCGTCAACATCGGCGGCCTCAAAGCGCTGCTTAGCCACCTGCCCAGCGTCTGATCAACGCGGCAAACGCCGACGCGCCACCATCTGCTCACTCAATGCCGTCAAATCGGCGGGGGTGAGCAACTGGGCGGCATAGGGAAACAACTCGTTGTCTTCCCGATCAATATGACTGTAATAGCGCGAAGCGAAATTCGCGACTTCGTCGGCGCACAATTCGGCCGACTCGCCAGCCGCAATTGCCATCAACTGACGACGCAGACTCCCCCACGCCGCAGTCATCTCGGCATGATCCTGGCAAATCCAGTCGACAAGCCTCCGAAGACGCGGCCGACCGGCCGTGGACACCCGCTCGAACAGGATCGGGAAAAGGCTGTCTTCTTCATCCTGGTGATGATTTACTGCCGCGGTATCGAAATACCGCACGACATTCGTCGCCGCGCGGCAGGCGTCTGCATCGGCCCCATGATCGGGTAGCCAGCGCACCAGACGGTCGAGCGTCTGCAATTGCGACATCATCCGGCCATGGCAGGCAGTCAGCACTTCAAGCGGTTGATCCAGCCCCGGTGCCAATGGTTTCGACAACAACGATTCGGTCATCCAGCCCCCTTCAGATCACACCAAAAATCCCGGCGGGAGATTTGGTCAACGCCACCGAAACAATCCAGCCAAATGTCAGCACGGCGGCCGCCAGTGCCACGCGCCTCACGCCAGCAGTTCGGCCGCGCTTGAGCGCAACAGTGCCAAAACCGATATAGGCCAGCAGCCCGAACACCTTGGCACTCACCCAGCCATGCACAAATGGATACTGCGCCATCATCACCGACAGGGCAATCGCCGTACTCAGCAGCAGCGTGTCAATGACGTGCGGAAGGATACGAGTGAGACGGTGCTGCAAACGGGGTGAGTCGGTCAACATCCACCAGGCGCGCACGAGAAAGCCCAAGCCGCTGAGTGTGACGCAGGTGATATGAATATGCTTGATTGTCAGGTACATCGTCGTCACCCCGCCCGGCCGTCAACGCGTGGGCGCAGATAGATCGGCACATACCGTTTGGCCCACAAACCAAAAACCCCCAGCCAGCCCATGACGGTCAGCACCAGCAAAACGCCGTGTGCCGACAACCACAACTCGGCCGCGATGCGCAGCACCGCCACGCCCTGCACCGCCCAGCACAGGCGCCAGGTCATCGTGTCGGCCAGCAGCGCCTGCCCCGAATGGCCGAGCGTCACCCGCGACACCATGCTCATCGCCACGACCGTAAACATGCCAATCACCAGTGCATGCAGCGGCGCCAGCCCAAGCGCCGCGACACCCTGCCAGGCCGCAAAACTCTGCACGCCAAACAGCGCCAACGCGATCCCCAACCACATGAAGCCGAGATGAAGCATGGCCAGCAATTGCACGGCAAAGCTGCGCACCAAGCCCCAGCGTATCGTCAGGAAAATCGCCAGCGCCGCGGCGGGCAGATCAATCACCCAGGTCGTCGCCGCCCCATCGAGCAGCACCAGCGCGCCATGCCCGATGGCGGCGCCAAGCATCATGAACAAGGCCCAGGGCGGGCGAAAGACCTTGTAGTCTGGCAGCACGGCGCTGGAGAAAAAGGGAATCATCCGATGGCTGACCGTGAAAAACACCGGCAGCAAAAAGCCCCAGATACCCAGTTCAATCGCCGAACGCGCCCACGTGCCATCGCCGTTGGCAGCGAACAGCCCCCACAGCCCCCAACCGATCAGACCGACCACCGTCGCCACCCAGGCCGGCACGGCATGCAGGCGCCCGCCGCCGGCACGAAACGCAATGGGCGCGAGCATCACGACAAGCCACGCCCAGCCGACAAAAACCAGTGCCATCCCCAGCAGACGCATCGACGGCAAGACCATGCTCAGGTAGATCACACTCCAACCGCCGAGCAGCAAATACCATGGCCGGTGAAATGCCGAACCGGGCAAATCACCATAGCCTTGCCACCGCGGCATGGCGGTCAGCAAGAACCCGAACACAAAGAACGGAAAGATGCCGTACACCGCCAGCATCGCGTGCCACCATGCGGACGGCCACGCCCACGGCAAGGCCACGCCAAGCAGCCGCGAGAACATTTCGGCCGCCCACGGCAGCATGACGAGCACCAGCTGCATGGCCCCCGAAAAAAACATGGCGCGGTGAGGCGCCGCCAAAAGCCATCGAAAGTGAGTTGTCGGTAATTGCCGGTTCATCATGAATTTCTGATATGCAACCACCCATTACGCCGGGCTTGGGAGCGTGGTACATTCTGCCGCTACTGGTGACGTTTGCTCAAAATGAGTCAAGAAAAAATCGATATTCACGGATTGCTGGGCCGCATGCCGCTGTTTAGCGCACTGTCGGCGGACGACTTGCAACATGTCGCCGACGCCACGCGCGAAAAACGCATCCAGAAAGGCGAATTGCTTTTCCAGCGCGGCGACCAGCCCAAAGGGTTTTACTACGTCATCTTTGGTCAAATCAAACTTGCCTTCTCATCACCCAATGGTAACGAGAAGGTGGTCGAGATCCTTGGCCCCCACCAAAGCTTTGGTGAAGCCGTGATGTTCATGGATCGACAGTACCCGGTATTCGCCGAGTCCTTGGCTGACACCTTGTTGCTGCACATCACGCGCGATGCGGTTTTTAACCTGATCGATCAGGACGCAGGGTTTGCTCGCCGCATGCTGGCCGGCATGGCCATCCGTCTGCACAGCATCGTGCGTGACGTCGAGTCCTATTCGCTACGCTCGAGCACGCAACGTGTCGTCGGCTACCTGCTCCAGCAAGTGCCCGATACCCCTTGCGCCAATTCTCAGGTCGACGTCGACCTTCCGACAAGCAAGCAGATCATTGCCTCCCGCCTGAACCTCACCCCCGAGACGCTATCGCGGATTTTCCACGACCTGAGCGATGTCGGCCTGATTACCGTGCAAGGCAAGCACATCGCCCTGCACGACGTCAACAAACTACGCAACTACGAAGGCTGAGCCAGGCGCAAGGCCGCGCGAGCGCGGCCTACCACACGCAACAACTGCCCCCCCAGCAAGGCCGCAGACACCACCATCAGGCTACCCACCAGATAGACCGCGGGCCACCACAGCGTCGCTAACAGCGCAGCGCCGATCATCGCCACGTGCGCACGCAAATGCCACAGCACCCACTGCTCATTGAGCATGCGCGTCATCGGTGGCACACCCTGCACCCTGGGCTGAAGATAGAGCCAGAGGATGAAGGGCACAATCTTGTAGAGCATGCCCGAGATCACCGAGACAAAGCCGCCCAGAATAGCCAGCACACCCACCGCAAGCGCCACCGCGTTGCCTCCGATATTGAAGATCATCAGCACCGACCCTGCGCAAGCGAACAGCACGCAGCCCATGGCGAAACGCCAGAACCGGAAGGTCGCATCCAGCTTGGCGCGCCGCCGACGCTGCTGCCGATCCAATGTCACGCTGGCAAACAGCGCGACCAAACCGATCAGCGGCAGCCAGGCAGTCGGATGCAAAACCACCATGCCGAGCCCGATCGCCAGCACCATCAGCGGCGCGAAGCTGCGGGCAAACCACCGGGGATACGCCGGCGTGAGCTGAAACATCGGCACCACCAAATACCCCACCGCGGCCACCAGCACACACCCCCATCCCGCAAGTCCGAGCGCAACATGACTGGATGAAAAGCGCAACCAACCGGTATCGATAAGGCCCGCCCGCGCGAGGGCCATCGTGGCGCCAGCGAGCACGGTAGCGAAGAAGGCCAGCAGCGCGATCCGCAGCGCAATGAGCGAATGGCTTGTGCCTGGCGGACGCGACAGGGCGAGCATGCCCGCCGGAACAAACGCCAACACACTGCAGCCGATCGCCACCACGGCCAGTTGATAAGCCCACGCGATCTGATGATGAAATGCCGCCACCAGCAGCACCGCGCCAATAGCGGACAGCAAATGCACCGGCAGCGCCAGCACGCTGGGGCGCCAGAGGTTGGCACCCGCCGCGACTGGCATGAGTTGAAACAGTGCGCCAAGCATCACCTGGAGCATGAAGCCGGCCGTCATCAGGTGCGTCAGCGCGAGCGCGGCGGGCGTCCAGCGCGACGCCATCACCGCCTCGCCATCGATCAGCAAGAGCAGTCCGGCAAGGAGCATGAACAGCGGCGCGGTCAGAAAAAACCGTATCGGCACCGACGGGGGCGGCGCCTGTTCGAAGGACAAAGCCTGCATGGCTTAAGCGCTAAACTTCCGTTGCCGGGTCGCGCGCTGACCGCATTGCCCAAGAGCTGAACACGTGCAACTCAATCGCCCGAGGCCTGACGAATGGTGATGTGAAACACCCCGTCCGGTTGCGACTCGACGGTATAGGCGTAGCCGTTGTTATGCAGCATGTCGAACAAGGGCGCTGGCTGGCGCGGGATCATCAGCAACACTTCCTGGCCGGGCTGCATTTCGTCCAGCGCTTCCAACGTGCGCTCCATCGGCTCGGGCGGCAGCAGGCGACGCGCATCTACAACGATGGGGGGGAGGCGATCCGTCATAGCATTCCTTTTAAACAAGCCCCTCAACCGCAGTGCAGACGACTGGATCATTTCCGACGGTCTGGTCGCACATGGGATAAAGGATGTTCTCCTCTTTCATGTTGTGTTGTTGCATCAAAATCAAGAGCGTTTCAGCCGCGTCCGAGAAGGCCTCGGCATCGGATGCCGCTGCCGCGGCGACCAGCGCGGCCATCAGGTCGCGCATCTGCACATGCTCGCCGCGCATCACCCGCGTCGGCCCCTCGGTCATACCTGTTGCCGCTTCAAACGCGGGGAAAATCGTGTCCTCTTCAACGGCGAAATGCGCCAGCACGTCGTCCCGAAACGCGTTCGCGTCCAGCGCGCAAGCGGCCCAGTCAGCGCGTTCAGCCGCAGCCTCGGCACGCGCAAAAACACCATCACAATGGGTGTGATGCGCTGCCATTTTTTGAGATAAAACTGCCATACCGTCCGATGCTCCGTGAATGCTGTCGATGTGTTGGATTGATTGTCTCGCACCAACAGGCCACCGCATTGACACGCATCAACCGATGATTTCGGCTATATCGAATGGATTTGTAAAATCCTTGAAAAATGCCTCACCGTGAAGTGCTGTGACGTCGGCCGGCGCGAAATGCAGACACGAGCAGAATCTCTGCGCGGCAAGGTCGGCCTGTGTTCGCGCCGTTGCCCGCCGGCCCCGACATGTCAATGCCTGGGAACGCCATCGCACTCATCGCCCGATTAGTGCTCCTGCACATACAGGCCTGGTGCAGGCGCGAGGCTGGGATGTGCGGCATCCGCAGCCGGACGTGCCCGAACCAGGGCGCCGCTGCGCGGCTTGAGCCAGCGCATCCAGTCATCCCACCAACTACCATCGGCAGGCTTTGCGCGTGCGTGCCATGCCTCCCAACGATCCGCCCGATGGGCGGTCTCTGCCCAGTAGCGACGCTTTGCCGGCCTGGTGGGCGGATTGACAATACCCAGAATATGGCCCGAACTCGACAACACAAACCGCTTATCGGCGGTAACGAAGTGAACGATGCGAAAGGTCTGCTGCCAGGGCGCGATATGGTCATCCTCGGCCGACACCGCGTACAGCGGCTGGGCGATCTGGTTCAGATCGATCGGCTCACCGGCAACAGACAGGGCGTCGGGCTCAATCAACCGGTTGTGCAGATAGAGCTCTCGCAGATACCACGCATGCATGCGGTACGGCATGCGAGTGGTGTCCATATTCCAGAACAAGACATCGAAGGCCGGCAGCTTTTCGCCATACAGCCAGCTGTGCACCGCGAAGTGCCAGATCAAGGAGTTGGAGCGCAAAAGCCGGAACGCCGACGCCATCTGCCCTCCGTCAAGATAGCCTTTACGCGCCATGCCCGCGGTAATGAAATTGACGCTCCCCTCGTCGACAAAAACCTCGATATCGCCCGGTTTGCGGAAATCCACCAGCGTAGTGAGCAAGGTCCAGTCGGCTACCGGCATTGCGTCGGTGCCGAAGCGCCGATTGGCCCAGGCCATGTAGGTGGACAAGGCGGTTCCGCCTATGCAGTAGCCCACCGCGTGCACCGTTGGCTGCCCGCTTTGCGCGCGCGCGGCCTCGATGGTGGCGTGTACGCCATCGACAACGTAATCGTCAAAACTGAGCTCCCGCTGGCTGGCATCGGGATTCTTCCAACTGGTGATGTAGACGTCCATCCCCTGATCCAGCAGGTAGCGCACCATGCTTTTGCGCTCATTCAGATCAAGGATGTAGAACTTGTTGATCCACGGCGTGATGATGACCATCGGCCGAGCCCGCACCCGGGAGCGGGTCGGCGCGTAGTGAATGACTTCGACCAGGGCGTTGCGAAACACCACCTCGCCCGGCGTCGTCGCCAGATTGCCGCCGACCTTGAACCCATCCGGATCACTCATTCGCACCATGCCGGCCCGCATGTCATCAACAAAGTTCTGCCACCCCGCATGCAAGCTGCCGCCCAAGGTTTCGGTGGCCTTGCGCAGCGCGACCGGGTTGGTCATCAAAAAATTGGTGGGTGCGATGGCGTTGAGCCAGTTGCGCCACCAGAACGCGGCGCGCCGGCGCTCGGCACTCGACAGACCGGGGGTCGAGTAGAGCATGTCTTGGGTGTGTCGCGTGGTCATCAAGTACCAGGACTTGACCAGATCCCAGGTTGCCGAGTCATGCCAGATGGGGTCGTTAAAGCGTGTGTCGTCTTCATGCGGGCGTACGGGATCGACGCTGGGCGCACCGATCATGCGCCTCAGACTGTGCCACTGCAGGGCCCACAACTGTCCAGAGAAGCCCACCATCGACTCGGCCAGCTCCTGCGGATGCGACCACCAGCCAAGCTGGGCGTGCACCAAGGGCGCGAACACACCCATGGGATCGACCGTCGACTCCCACTGCACATGAAGTTGCCGAAGCGCCTGGTCGGCCAACTGGACCGGTGCCAGCTTGTGATTGGCTCCGGTATCGGCGCGTCGCCGCGTATTCATAAGAGACTCCTCTATTGCACACCGATCCTCGTGCGCGACCAGCATGCCCAAGGAATCATTGTGCGCCGCTATACCCCGCAGTGTTTGATCGGCATCAATCACGGTTTTCGCCATGCGACGACTATAATCAGTACGATCATCCGAAAAGGAGCAAGGCCATGTTCAAGCATCTGCTGGTCCCTACCGACGGCTCCGACATCTCCGAAGCCACGGTCAACCGCGCCATTTCATTTGCCCAGGATGCGGGCGCCCGAATCACGTTTTTTTATGCGCAACCCGATTTTCCGATGCCGATCTATGGCGAAGGCGCGCTGATCGACCCGACGACGCCGGAACAGTTCGCCAAGGGTGCCGAAGAAGAGGCCCAAAAAATTCTCGCCAGCGCACGTGGCAAGGCCGAAGCCGTCGGCATCGCCTGCGATACCGACACTGTCGTCAATGAAGTGCCCTACGAAGCCATCATCGCCGCGGCTGAACGCCATGCCTGCGACCTCATTTTCATGGCCTCGCACGGTCGTCGCGGTCTGGCCAGTCTGCTGCTGGGCAGTGAAACACAGAAAGTGCTGACACACACCAAAATTCCGGTGTTGGTCTTCCGCTAAGCCCCGGAGACACGCCATGTTCAATGCCGCCATCAACATCATTCAGGAAGAGCACCGCTCGCTGGCCGCGATTGTTCATGGCCTGAAATACCTGGTCAATGACGCCCGCAGCAATACCGCGCGCGCCGACTTCAAAGTACTGCGCGCAATGCTCCACTACGTTGACAACTTCCCCGAACGGCTGCATCACCCCAAAGAAGATGTCTACGTCTTCGCACGTTTGCTGCGCCGGACACACGAAGCCGATGAGGTGATCGAGGAACTGACAAAACAGCACCAAGAAGGCGGGCAACTGGTCACCGCCCTCCACACACAACTGGATGCCTACGAAGCCGGCAAGCCGGGCGGACTGGCAGCCTTTGGCGAAGCGGTTGACGCCTTCACGGAAGCCATGTGGCAACACATGGCGCTCGAAGAAAAGGTGTTGTTGCCGCTGGCAAAAAAACATCTGACCGAAGCGGACTGGGTGGAGATCGCCGAGGCCTTCGGCGAAAACGGTGATCCGCGCTTCAGCGCCGATGCCGAAAATGAATTCAGTGCCTTGTTCTCGCGCATCGTAACACTTGCACCGCCACCGATCGGGGTCGGCCCATCCAACTAGCGAGCACCGTACAGGTGCTAGATCTTCTAGCAGACTTCAGTCACTGAATTGCCTAAGGCGCACTCGGCAAACGAGAGCTTGTCAGTATGCTTGCACTGCCGATCGCCACAATGACCTGCATTTTCAGCGTGCATAAGCGCTGCCCGGCCGATTCAAAGTAACGACGAACTCACTCACGGCGCGCGTACTCAAGCGTTAAGAGCACGCCTCAGAGCGCGCCTTAGCGCTCGGCGCCTCCCGCCCGATTGATGTCATCCGCCGAGCGCTGAAAGAACACCGTCAGCATGCTGGAAGCAGCACACACCAGCCAGAAGCCGAAAAAACCGATCGAATAGGTTGCCATCGGCGAGAACTCGACGGGCTGTCCGAACAGATACAGCTGCTGCGGATCCATCACTGTAAAAAAAACCATCTCAGCAATGCCGGCCACCAGAAACGACGGCCAAAATACGAGAATCTGTTTCATGCTTGATCCCTGTCTGATCCGCAGCGGTCGTGACGCTTACTGCCCCTGACCGTGGGCGCGCTCATCTTCCTCGACATGCTGCTTGACGTAGCGCCCGAGAAAGATCGCCATGCCGATGATGAACGCAATGGTAAAGACGCTCAGCAAACCAATATCGGTACTGAACAGTTCCTTGAAAGCCATGATGCTTCTCCTTCAGTTCACAGGTTGTAGCGCCTCCAGGCGCACTTCTGTCTCTGCGGGGAGTTCTATGGTCCCGGTCAAACGCCATGCGCGGGACTCGTCTTCGAGCAAGACTTGCCAACGCCCATCCAGCGCGTCGGTGCTTGCTGTGTAATTTCCGTTGTCGCCCACCAGCGAAATGGCGCGGTCCATGTCGTGGCGGGTCGGGTGTACCAGTCGTAAGAACACGGTGGGCGGCATCACAGTGTCGGTGCTGGACAAATTCAGCATGACCTGCCCGCCGCCGAACCGGAGCTTCGCCACCAGCCCAAGGCGTGCGGCCTCGTGATCCCGCACAATCGATTGCTGAAGAGCCAGGCCTTGTTTGTAGTAGTCATCGGCAACCAGGCCGTCATCCGACACCACCGCCAGCCAAAGCGTGATGAACCCGGCAATCACGGCAGTCAATGGCAGCGACACCAGAAACCAGGGCCAGGCCTGGCGGAACCAAGGGGCGGCGGGTTTATTCAGGGCCATGCTCATTCTCAACGGGGCAACAGGAAGGTGGAGGCTTCACGCACACCCACGGAGGGGTCGTCGCTCGCCTTGATTTCAAAATGGATGACGTTCGACGAGCCCGCCTCGCCGGTATCGACCGGCACCTGGACTCGCAGCGTCACTGCCTGCATCGTGGCCGGTGGCACATCAATCTTGCCGTCGAAGTCAGAAATCCGGATGCCGTCGAGTCCGTCGACGGTGACATCAAAGTTCCTCGGCACCTCGGTCATGTTCATGACCTGAAGCTGGTAAACATTCTCGATATAGCCCCCCGCCACTTCGCGTGACAGGGTTGCGCGGTCTCGAATGATATCCATGCGCAAAGGCTCGCGCGTAGCCAGACCCCACACAAAGGCGAGACACACCACGGCCAGAATGCCGCCGTAAATCAAGGTTCGCGGCCGCATCACGTGGCCAACGATCTCCTTTCGCCCCCAATGCTTCTTGATCGCATTTTCGGTCGAATAGCGAATCAGGCCGCGCGGGTAGTCCATTTTGTCCATCACCTGATCACAGGCATCGATACACGCAGCGCAACCAATACACTCATATTGCAGGCCATCGCGAATGTCGATGCCTGTCGGGCATACCTGAACACAGATACCGCAGTCGACGCAGTCGCCCTTGCCGACAGAGGCCGGATCCACGCCCTTCTTGCGTGCGCCACGCGGCTCACCACGCTCCTCGTCATAAGTGATGACCAATGTGTCCGGATCAAACATGACGCCTTGAAAACGGGCATACGGACACATGTACTTGCACACCTGCTCGCGCATGATGCCGGCGAAGAAGTAGGTGAAAGCACCGTAAAACAGAATCCAGAAAATTTCCCATCCGCCGAACGTAAAGGGCGAAAAGGAACCGAGCAATTCCTTGAGTGGGGTGAAGTAGGCAACAAAGGTGAAGCCAGTCCACAAAGCGACTGCCGCCCAGATCGCATGCTTAGTTGCCTTAAGCCGGAACTTGCGACCGTCCATGGGCGCTTTGTCCAACTTCATGCGTTTGTTCCGGTCGCCTTCGATCTTTTCCTCGATCCAGAGGAAAATTTCGGTATAGACCGTTTGTGGGCAGGCGTACCCGCACCACAAGCGACCCGCTACCGCGGTAAAGAAGAACAGTGCATAAGCGGAAATGATCAGCAGAATGGCCAGGAAAAACACATCCTGCGGCCAGAACACCCAGCCAAAAATATAGAACTTGCGCTCAACCAAGTGGAACAGCACCGCTTGCCGGCCATTCCATTGCAACCAAGGCAGCCCGTAATACAACAACTGTGTCGCCCAAACCAGAATCCATCGCCAGTTAGTGAACGCACCACTGATAGCCCGCACATAGATTTTCTTGCGCGCCTCGTAGAGCGAACCTTCCTGACCTTCTAACGGGGCCGTTTTTTTGGAAGGGACAATTTTGATGGGTTGGGGAGCGGGGTTTGTCATGATCGCTATATCAATATGTTCTAATTTTGACGCGGCAAATATCCCCGGGCACGCCCGGGGACAGATGCTCGTCCAACTGACAGACTGACAGGATTACTTGGCTGCAGTCTTGTCTGACAGCCCATACACGTAAGCCGCCAACAGGTGCGCCTTGTCGTTGCCCAAGAAGGCTTCGAATGCCGGCATCCGGTTGCTGCGACCCTTGGTAATGGTCTCGATGATCGTCGCCTTCGACGAACCATACAGCCAGGTTTCATCGGTCAGGTTCGGCGCGCCGACAGCGTGCGTCCCTTTCGCATCCGCACCGTGACAGGCCGCGCAGTTCTGCTCGAACAACTCCTTGCCCCGACCAGCACGCAGTGAGTCATGAGCCAGACCGGAAAGCGAACGCACATAGTTGGCAACATCTTCGGTGCCGTCGCCACCCAGCGCACCGCCCATCGGCGGCATCATGCCCTGACGGCCGCCAAGGATCGTGGTCTTGATCACGTCGGGCTCGCCGCCATACAGCCAGTCATTGTCGGCCAGGTTCGGGAAGCCCTTGGCACCCCGGGCGTCGCCGCCATGACACTGCGCACAGTAGGTCAGGAACAAACGACGCCCCATCGCCTTGGCTTCTGGGTCCGCAGCAACGGCAGCCAGATCCATTTCGGCATACTTCTTGAAAATCGGCGCGTAGGTGGCCTCAGCTTTGGTCATTTCGCCGTCGTACTGCCCGGCGGACGACCAACCCAGGAAGCCTTTCACGTTACCGAATCCCGGGTAAGCCGCCATATAGAAGATCGCGAAAAACACCGTGATCCAGTACAGATACTTCCACCACTGCGGTAGCGGGTTGTTGTACTCGGCCAGCGTTTCATCCCAAATGTGCCCGTGCAGTTCGACCTTTTCGCCCTTTCGGGCGCCTTTTCCTTCGCCCATATTGGACATCAGAATGAATACACAGAACGCGATACTCAGGCTCACGAGAACCATCACATAGGCGTTCCAGAAGCCGCTCACAAAGTCAGCCATTTTCTTATCCTTCCTTCCGTTGCTGGCCCGGATCTTTCCGGACCGGCAGATCGTCATCGGTGAAGGGCAGTTGCGCCGCTTCGTCAAACCCCTGCTTTGCCGACTTGCTGTACGCCCAGAAACAAATTCCCAGGAAACACACCAAACCCAGCACCGTCAGGATTGAACGCAGATCATTGAGCTCCACGACGCCACCTCACCCTGTCACTGCACGTTCTGAAGCGCGAGACCCATACCCTGAAGGTACGCGATCACGGCATCCATCTCGGTCTTGCCCTCGAGGGCCGCCTTGGCGCCGGCAATCTCCTCGTCCGAATACTTGTGCAGGCCAACCTTGTTCAACGCGCGCATCTTGTCTTCGATGTCGCTCACCGAGGCCGGACGCTCCAGCCATGGAAAAGCCGGCATGTTCGACTCGGGCACCACGTCGCGCGGGTTGTTCAGATGAATGCGATGCCATTCGTCCGAATAACGACCGCCGACACGAGCCAGATCCGGCCCGGTACGCTTGGACCCCCACTGGAAGGGATGGTCATAAACGAACTCACCGGCAACCGAGTAGTGGCCATACCGCTCGGTTTCAGCGCGGAAAGGGCGAATCATCTGCGAATGGCAGTTGTAACAACCTTCGCGGATATACACGTCCCGCCCGACCAGCCTCACCGGATCGTAGGGTTTGACTATTTCGTTGGTCGGCGTCGTCGTCGATTTCTGGAAGAACAGCGGAACGATTTCAACCAGACCACCAATACTGATCACCAGCAGCGTCAGGACGATCATCCAACCGACGCTGCGCTCGATAAAATCATGCTTCGATTGAGCCATTTTCGTCTCTCCGGATTAGGCGTGTGCGGCCTGAGGCGCGACCACTGGTGCGCTATAGGCTTTCTGACCAGCGATCGTCTTCATCATGTTGTAGAACATGAGAAGCATGCCGCTGAGGAAGAGCACACCACCGAGCAGACGGATCGACCAGAACGGATAGCTGGCCTTCACCGACTCAACGAAGGAGTAGGTCAATGTGCCATCCGGGTTGGTGGCACGCCACATCAGACCCTGCATCACACCGGCAATCCACATCGAGGCGATGTACAGCACGACGCCAATGGTCGCGATCCAGAAGTGGGTGGTGATCAGCTTCGTCGAATACATCTCGGTTTTGCCGTACATGCGCGGCAGCAGGTAGTACATCGCACCAATCGACACCATGGCCACCCAGCCCAGCGCACCGGAGTGCACATGGCCGACGGTCCAGTCGGTGTAGTGCGACAGCGCATTCACGGTCTTCACCGACATCATCGGACCTTCGAAGGTCGACATGCCGTAGAAAGACAGCGAGGTGATCAGGAACTTGAGAATCGGATCGGTACGCAGCTTATGCCAGGCGCCCGACAAGGTCATGATGCCGTTGATCATGCCACCCCAGGACGGTGCCAGCAGAATCAGCGAAAAGACCATGCCCACGGACTGGGTCCAGTCCGGCAATGCCGTGTAGTGCAGATGGTGAGGGCCTGCCCACATGTAGGTGAAGATCAGCGCCCAGAAGTGCACCACCGACAGGCGATAGGAATAGACCGGACGGTCGGCCTGCTTCGGCACAAAGTAGTACATCATGCCCAGGAAGCCGGCGGTCAGGAAGAAGCCCACCGCGTTGTGTCCGTACCACCACTGGATCATCGCGTCCTGCACGCCCGCATAGGCGGAGTAGGACTTGGTCAAGCTGACCGGAATCGCTGCGCTATTGACGATGTGCAATAACGCCACCGCCAGAATGAACGCACCGTAGAACCAGTTGGCCACATAAATGTGAGATGTCTTGCGTTTGGCAATCGTGCCAAAGAAGACGATCGCGTAGGACACCCACACCACCGCAATCAACAGGTCAATCGGCCACTCGAGCTCGGCGTATTCCTTGCTGGTGGTAATCCCCAGCGGCAAGGTAATCGCGGCGAGCAAGATGACGAGTTGCCATCCCCAGAACGTAAATGACGCCAACTTGGGTGCAAACAAGGGCACATGGTTCGTGCGCTGCACCACATAGTAAGACGTTGCAAACAGCGCACAGCCGCCAAAAGCGAAAATCACGGCGTTAGTGTGTAGCGGGCGCAGCCGACCAAAGTGGAACCACTCGGCGAAGTTCAGTTCGGGCCATACGAGCTGTGCTGCGACGATCACGCCGACCAGCATGCCCACAATCCCCCACACCACCGTCATGATGGCGAACTGGCGCACGACTTTGTAGTTGTAAGTCGCTTGCGATTGCATGTGAGTCACCTCTTAGAATTAAAACCTGGAACCCCCCTGCATATTGGCATGGCAGCCTAATATGCACCGGACGAAGAATACGCTTAGACCGGGATGAGCTTTTGATACAGGTCAATATTGTATTGCACTGCAAGATGCGCGCAAAGCCTTGACGCAACGGGGGTTAAGGGTATACGAGGCACAAAAAAAAGGGTGCGTTTGCACGCACCCCCAACCCCAACAGAGAGACTTGAAACCGTTTGACTGGCATTTCGGCACCGTCTTGGCGCGGCCCATGCCAATACCCATGTGCGTAGTATGACTTTACGAAAAACAGGGGCGTTGACATGGATCAATCTGAAAAAATTGAGCGCCGCAAGGCGGTCAGTCTCCGTCTCGGCGATCTGGTTCAGCAGCCGCATCTGCCGTGGAATCACTGGCTTTCGTCTCCGACGGCGGACGGTCGTCATCCATCATCAGTCGATAGGCCGGCCCCTCGAGGTCGTCGAACTGTCCCGATCGCACCGACCACCAAAACAGCAGTCCGATCACAAAGACCAGCAAGACTGAAAGCGGAATCAGCAGGTACAGACTATCCATGGTCACTCACGCGCCGATCGCCCACGCTGCAAGCGCAACGCATTGAGCACAACAAAAAGGGAGCTGGCAGACATGCCGATACCGGCCATCCAAGGCGTAACCCACCCGGCAACGGCCAGCGGAATGGCCAAAAAATTGTAGCCGAATGACCAATACAGATTTTGCCGAATAATCTTCAGCGTCCGCCGCGCCAGTACGATGCCCTCGGTGAGCGCCATCATCTGGCCGCCCAGAAGCACGATGTCGGCGTGGGTGCGGGCCAGTTCAGTGCCCTCGCCCATCGCTATCGACACATGAGCCTTGGCGAGCACCGGTGCGTCATTGACGCCATCTCCGACCATCGCCACCACATGCCCCTGCGCCTGAAGCGCCTCGATGGCCGCATGCTTGTCCTGCGGCGAGAGCCCGCCTGCGGCATTCGCCACGCCAAGCTTTTCAGCAAAGGCCTTGACCGTCTGCGGCGCATCGCCGCTCAGGATGCCTAAGGCCAGACCGTGAGACGCCATCCACTGCAGCGCCTCGCGCGCATGGGGTCGGGTCTCGTCCTCCAGCAACAAGATCGCCAGCCAGCCTGTGTCGCCGCCCAAAAACACTGGCGTCCGGGTGTCCCCCGGCACTGGACGAAGCGCAACGGGCAACGGTGACCCCACCAGTTCTTCGACAAAATCCTCACGACCGATGCGGTAGCGCGCCCCATCAACGACACCTTCGACACCGCGCCCGGTCTGCGCCATGACAGCCATGGCCTGCTTGCGTACCCCCTTTGAGGCCGCCCGCACACCGGACGCTATGGCATGCTCCGAGCCCTGCTCGAGCGCGGCGGCGATGGACAGCGCAATCTGTCGATCAATTCCTTCGGCGGCACGCATGTCGGCCAGACGCACCGAGCCTTCGGTCAGCGTTCCAGTCTTGTCGAACATGATGGTGTCTGCACTCGCCAAGGCTTCTATCGCGTGGCCGCGGGTGACCAGCACGCCGCACCGGGCCAGCGCGTCCGACGCCACCGTGAGCGCCGCCGGCGTGGCCAGCGACAGGGCGCAGGGGCAACTCACCACCAGCACCGACACAAACACCCACAGCGCCCGATCGGCATCCACCAGATACCAGCCGATACCGGCCGATACCGCCAGCACGATCAGCGCGGCGATGAAATAGCCCGCGATCCGGTCGGCGTGACGCACCAATTGGGGCTTCTCGGTAGCAGCACGCTCCATCAATCGCAAAATGGCAGCCAGGCGCGTAGCGTCGCCGACCTGCTCGACCTCGATCACCACCGGACTGCTGATGTTCACACTTCCGCCGGTCACCACGGCGCCCACCCCTTTGGGCACCGGTCGGCTCTCACCGGTCAGCAAGGATTCGTCCGCGGCGCTTTCGCCGTCGACCACCCGACCGTCGGCGGCAATCGCCTCACCGGGCTTGACCCGGACGCGATCACCAGGCACCAGCGTCGATACGGGTACGCGCTCATCGCTGCCATCGGGCAGCACGCGCTCGGCAAACGCGGGCAAGACCTTGCCCAAGGCCTCGACCCCGCGCACCGCCTTCTGCCGCGCGATCATTTCGAGATAGCGGCCACACAACAGGAAAAACACGAACATCGCGACCGAGTCGAAATACACCTCGCCCGAGGCGATCACCGTGGCGTAACAACTGGCCGCAAACGCGCTGCCGACCCCCAGCGCCACTGGCACATCCATGCCGAGTCGCATCAGACGCACATCGCGCCAGGCCCGCTGAAAAAAGGGCGCGGCCGAATACAGCACCACCGGCACGGTCAACACCAGACTGGCCCAGCGCAAGAGCTGGTCGATGTCGGCGGTGATGTCACCCTCACCCGCCACATAGGCCGGGATGGCGTACATCATGACCTGCATCATCCCGAAACCGGCCACAAACAGACGCCACAAGGCGCTGCGGCGCTCGCGCCGGGCGATCTCCTCCGAACGGGCTTCGTCGTAGGGGTAGGCGCGATAGCCAATGGCCTGAATGGCGCCGAGAATGTCTGACAGCTTGACCCGCTCGGCGTCCCAGCGGACGCGGGCACGCCGGGTCGCGTAGTTGATCTCGATCGCTTCAACGCCCGGCAGCCGTGCCACATGCTGCTCGTTCAGCCACACACAGGCGGCGCAAGTGATGCCTTCGAGCAAGAGCGAGGCCTCGCGGCTGTGCTCGCCGAGGGGGCGGACAAAGGACTTCTGGAAATCGGGATGATCAAACAGACCGAGCTCGCCGAGCGCTTCGGGCAAGGCTTCCTTGCGCGACTCGGGCAAGGCATCCCGATGGCGGTAATAGTCGGTCAAGCCGGTGTCCACGATCGCCTGCGCCACCGCTTGACAGCCCGCGCAGCACATGTGGCGACGTTCGCCACCAATCACTACGTCGTAACAAACCCCATCGGTCGCAGGCAGTCCGCAGTGGTAGCACTCGCTACCGTCGTCAACCGCCGCGTCGGATCGATCAGACACCATAAACCTCGATGAAAAACCCGGTGCACATTGCGCCGCACCAACCGACGCCTTGTATCACACTTGCGCGGGTGCCCCAAACAGCCAGCCCATAAAAAACGCGACCACCCGGGTCGCGTTTTTTTCTGACACCACCACAGACTTACTTCGGCGCCATGCGGATCGAACCATCCAGGCGAATCACCTCGCCATTCAGATAGCTGTTCTCGGCGATATGACGCACCAGCGCGGCATACTCCGACGGCTTGCCCATACGCGAGGGGAAAGGCACCATTTTGCCGAGTGCGTCCTGCACGTCGGCCGGCATCCCCATCAGCATCGGCGTTTCCATGATGCCCGGGGCGATGGTCATTACGCGAATGCCCGAGCGCGCCAGCTCGCGCGCCACGGGCAAGGTCAGCGCCACAACGCCACCTTTCGAAGCCGCATAGGCCGCCTGACCGATCTGGCCATCAAAGGCGGCCACGGAAGCGGTGCTGACGATCACGCCACGCTCACCCGCGGCATTCGGCGTGTTCTGGCTCATCGCGTCGGCGGCCAGGCGAATCATGTTGAAGGTACCAATCAGATTGATCCCCACCACCTTGGCGAAGGAATCGAGCCGATGCGCGCCATCGCGCCCGACCACTTTTTCTGCTGGCGCCACGCCGGCACAGTTCACCAGACCGGTAACCGGCCCAAAGGCTTCGGCGGCAGCGGCGAAGGCGGCTCGCGCGCTGGCCTCATCGGTCACATCGGTTTTCACGAAGCGCGCCTTGGCACCCAGCTCGGCCGCGCGCGCCTCGCCGGCTTCGACGTTCACATCGGCCAGCACCACGCTACCGCCTGCCTCGACCACCATCTGTGCCGTCGCGGCGCCGAGTCCTGACCCGCCACCCGTCACAACAAATACGCTGCCTTTCAAATCCATCGCCCTGCCCTCGAGAAAATTATCCAGAACACAATAGGCGACGTTGACGTTAACGTCAACATGCCCGTCTATCAGCCATCTTCCAGTTCAGCATGACACGCGCACCGGACGCCGTCCCGCCAGGGAGATGGCCGCCCGGCAATGGCCTTTTGCCGCCTCACTCAGCGCTGTCACACGCCTGTCGTGCCCAAGGCGAGCACAGCCGCTAGAATAGGACGTTTACGTCGCCCATATCACAACAACAGGACGCCACATGTCTCGCCACACCAAAATCGTCGCCACACTCGGCCCGGCCTCTTCCGACCCCGCCGTCCTCGAAGCCATGGTGCATGCCGGGGTGGACGTGGTGCGCATGAACTTCTCTCACGGTACGGCCGAAGATCACATCGCCCGCGCTGATGCCATTCGCGAGGTCAGCGCGCGAACCCGCCGGCCGGTCGGAATTCTGGCTGACTTGCAGGGCCCCAAGATCCGGGTTGGCAAGTTTGCCGACGGAAAGGTCACGCTCATCAAGGACGCCACGTTCATCCTGGACGCCACCTGCGAACTGGGCGATGAGAACCGCGTCGGCCTCGACTATCCAGACCTGCCCGGCGACGTTGGCCCCGGCGACATCCTGCTGCTCGACGACGGTCGGCTCAAGCTCAAGGTCGAAAAAGTCATGGGCACGGCCATTCATTGCCGGGTGCGCGTCGGTGGCCAGCTTTCCAACAACAAGGGCATCAACCGCCAGGGCGGCGGCCTCTCGGCGCCGGCGCTGACCGCCAAGGACATGGACGATGTGCGCACCGCGGCCAAAATCGGTGTCGATTTCATCGCCGTGTCCTTCCCCAAGAGTGCCGCCGACATGTATATGGCCCGCCAGCTGATGCGCGCCGCCGGCGGCAAGGCACTGCTGATCGCCAAGATCGAGCGCACCGAAGCGGTCACCAATCTGGAAGAAATCCTCGACGCCTCGGACGGCATCATGGTGGCGCGCGGCGATCTGGCAGTAGAAGTCGGTGACGCAGCGGTGCCTGCGCTGCAGAAAAAGATGATTCGCGCCGCCCGCGAGAAAAACAAACTGACCATCACCGCCACCCAGATGATGGAGTCGATGATCACCAGCCCGGTGCCCACCCGTGCCGAGGTGTCAGACGTGGCCAACGCAGTCCTCGACGGCACCGACGCGGTCATGCTTTCCGCCGAAACTGCGGCCGGCAGTTTCCCGGTGGAAGTGGTCGAGGCCATGTCGCGAGTCTGTCTGGAAGCCGAAAAGTCATCGGAGGTCACGCTCGACCGCGATGTGCTCAACCGCACATTCACCCGCATCGACCAGTCCATCGCGATGGCCGCGATCTGGACCGCTCATCACCTCAAGGTCAAGGCCATCGCCGCCCTCACCCAGACCGGTTCGACCGCGCTGTGGATGAGCCGGCTCAACAGCGGCGTACCGATCTACGCCCTCACCCCGGAGAAGGCTGCCCGCAACCAGATGACGCTTTACCGCGAGGTATACCCGCTGCTCATGTCGCAACCGCACCAGGACCGCGACATGCTGCTCTGGGAGGCCGAGCAGATCCTCATCGACCAGGGCGTGGTGACGCACGGCGACCTGATCGTGCTGACCGTCGGCGAGCCGATCGGCAGCGCGGGCGGCACCAATACACTGAAGATTGTCCGCGTTGGCGAGCACTCCGCCCCTGAAGGACACTGATTTAACCGCAGCATTCACGGTCGCCCGCTCTGCTAGACTGGCGGCCGTTTTCAGTTCGCGCTCCGGTGTCCGTTGCGAAACGGAAGAATCGGGAATGCGGTGAAGTGGCGGGTCAGGCCCGGCCACCCAATCCGCAACGTGCCCAACGCTGTGAGGGGGATGTCTGCCGCAACATGCCACTGCCCGTCCGGGTGGGAAGGCGCGGTAGACGCTGAACCCGAGTCAGAAGACCGGCCGGAGTGCGTTTTCATCGGCAGCCAGGCCCGGCTGCCGTGCACTGCGCTTGAATCAAGGGGACTCCATGCAAGCGACCCAAGGTCATCAGACCATTCATCAATTCAGCGACGCCGACCGCGCCGTCATCTACCGCAACATCCTCGCCCGCCGCGACGTGCGCGGCCAGTTCCTGCCCGACCCGGTGCCGGACGACATGCTGGCGCGCATTCTCACCGCCGCGCACTTCGCGCCCTCGGTCGGCTTCATGCAGCCGTGGAGCTTCGTGCTGGTGCGCGACACGGCAGTCAAGCAGCGCGTGCACGACGCCTTCACCCAGGCCAATGCCGAAGCGGCCGACATGTTCGAAGGCGCACAGCGCGAGACCTACAAAACCCTGCGGCTCGAAGGCATCGTCGAGGCGCCAATCAACCTGTGCATCACCTGCGACCGCGACCGCGCCGGCCCGGTGGTCATCGGCCGCACCCACATCAAGGCCATGGACATCTACAGTTCGGTCTGCGCCGTACAAAACCTGTGGCTGGCCGCGCGTGCCGAAGGCCTTGGTGTCGGCTGGGTGAGCATCTTCCGCCAGTCGGCGATCCGCGACATCCTGCAACTGCCCGAGCGCATCATGCCGGTCGCCTACCTGTGCATCGGCAAGGTCAGCCACTTCTTCGACAAGCCCGAGCTCGAAGCGGCCGGCTGGCGTCCGCGATTGCCGCTCGAAGAGCTGCTGCATTTCGACACCTGGGGCGGCACCGGCCAAAATGCCGATGGTCTGAACGCCGAAATCCGTGCCTGCCAGGCCAAAGCCTCGCAAGGCATTCCGCCCGTGTGACGCCTGACGCACCGCAACAGCGGTACTCACGGTAAAATAGTTGCGTTTTGCCGGCGCCCGGTGCGCCGGCACGCTTCGACCCCATTCAGGAGACACCCATGCCGCTCGTATCCATGCGACAGCTTCTCGACCACGCTGCAGAGCACAGCTACGGTCTGCCCGCGTTCAACGTCAACAACCTGGAACAGGTGCAGGCGATCATGGAAGCGGCCGCCGAGCTCGACAGCCCGGTGATCATGCAGGCCTCGGCCGGCGCCCGCAAATATGCCGGCGAAGCCTTCCTGCGCCACCTGATCGACGCCGCCGTCGAAGCCTACCCGCACATCCCCGTCGTCATGCACCAGGACCACGGCCAATCGCCCGCCGTCTGCCTGGGCGCCATCCGCTCCGGCTTTTCGTCGGTGATGATGGACGGCTCGCTGCTCGAAGACGGCAAAACACCGTCCTCCTACGACTACAACGTCGAAGTCACCCGCAAGGTCGTCGAGATGTCGCACGCCATCGGCGTCACCGTCGAAGGCGAACTGGGCTGCCTCGGCTCGCTCGAAACCGGCGAAGCCGGCGACGAAGACGGCCACGGCGCCGAAGGCACGCTCGACCACTCCCAGCTGCTCACCGACCCCGACCAGGCCGCCGACTTCGTCAAGCGCACCGACTGCGACGCGCTGGCCATCGCCATCGGCACCAGCCACGGCGCCTACAAATTCACCCGCAAGCCCACCGGCGACATCCTCGCCATCGACCGCATCAAGGCCATCCACACCCGCCTGCCCAACACCCACCTGGTGATGCACGGATCAAGCTCGGTGCCGCAAGAATTACTGGCCATCATCCGCGAGTTCGGCGGCGACATGAAAGAGACCTACGGCGTGCCGGTCGAGGAGATCGTCGAAGGCATCAAATACGGCGTGCGCAAGATCAACATCGACACCGACATCCGCCTCGCCATGACCGGCGCGATCCGCAAGTTCATGTTCGAAAACCCGTCCAAGTTCGACCCCCGTGAATACCTCAAGCCCGCCCGCGAAGCCGCCAAGCGGGTGGTCAAAGCGCGCTTCGAGGCCTTCGGCTGCGCCGGCCAGGCCAGCAAGATCAAGCCGATCTCGCTCGACAAGGTCGCCGCCCGCTACCTCTCCGGCGAGCTCACCCAGGTCGTGCGCTGAGCACCGCGCACTCGGCACGATCGACGGCACCTGCGGGTGCCGTTGTCGCATCCGGCCCAGCATGAGCGCCCCCTCCGCCTGCTTCACCTACGGCTCCTTGATGTGCGAGGACATTTTCCGCGCCGTCACCGGCCAGTCCTGCCCGTCCGAGCCCGCGTGGCTCGACGGCTACCGCCGCCACCCGGTGCGCGGCGAAGACTACCCCGGCATCCGCCCCGCCACCGGTGCGCGAATCAACGGTGTGCTCTATCTCAACATCACCCCAAAAACACTGGCACGACTCAACGCCTTCGAGGGCACGCTGTACCGCCGCGAAAGCGTCGAAGTCCACACAAACGATGGCGCTGCGGTCAGCGCCTGGGTCTACGTCTTCCACCCTTCCCGCATCCACCGCCTGGGTGATGGCGACTGGGACGCCGAGCATTTCATGCGACACGGCAAGGCCCGCTTTATGGATCGTCATTTTCCGACCGACCGGTCAGACGTGTAACCCGCCCCGTCACCACCCTACCCGACCACGAATCAGGCTGCTACAGTAGGCCGCTTCCGGCGCTACGCCGCCCGCATCACGGTGCCTACGCCCATGACCCTGTTTGAAGAACACCCGCTCCGGCAAAGCCTCAACGACGAAGTCCACTCCCGCCCGCCGATTCCGCTGCGGGGCCCGACCCGCATCAGCTACCTGGCCTTCGTGCACGACAGCGGCAGCAGCGATCGGGAGCACCATCACCTCCAGCAGCTCGCCCGTCAGTTGCAAATTGCGCTCCCCGAAACGGCCAAGGGGCACCTCCTGCTCGACGCCGGCGACTTCCGTCTCAAGTGGGAGCGCCACAACGAATTCTCCAGCTACACCTTTCTGCGCGACGTCGACGACGCCGAACCCGAAGACGCCACCGCCCTGCTCGCCGTGCCCGCCGCCTGGCGCAAGGCCATCCCCGGCAAACTGATGGTCGCCTCCAACGTGGCTGTCCTCTCGGCGGGCCAGCACCCCGCCGAAGCCCGCGCCGCGCAACTGGCCGACCCCGACCGCTCGATCATCGTCTCGCGCTTTGCCGATGGCGCCGGCTGGGTGTTCACCGACTTCCAGATCCACGACGGTTTCTCCCGCTTTACCATCATCGATGACGGGCTCGACCGCCGCCAGGCCGGCCGCAACGTACAGCGCATTCTGGAAATTGAAACCTACCGGATGATGGCCTTGATGGCCTTCCCCGTCGCCAAGGCCATCAGCAAAACCCTCAAGGCCGCCGAAGACGAACTGGCCGATCTGATGGACGCCATGGCGCAAACCGCCACCGTGCCCGACGAACGCGACATCCTCACCCGCCTCACCCGCCTGGCCACCGAAGTCGAACACGCCGTCGCGCGCACCACCTACCGCTTCGGCGCGGCCGCGGCCTACTACCGGCTCGTCCAGCAACGCACCGCGGAACTACGCGAAACACGCCACGCGGGCTACCCCAACATCACCGACTTCATCGAACGCCGCCTCGCGCCGGCCATCAACACCTGTGCCGCGATCGCCCGCCGGCAAGAAGAACTCTCCGCCCGCATCGCCCGCAGCAGCCAATTGCTGCGCACCCGCGTCGACATCGCCCTCCAGCAACAAAACCAGGAACTGCTCGGCCAGATGAACCGCCGTGCCAAACTCCAGCTCCGCTTGCAGGAAACGGTCGAAGGCTTGTCGGTGGTCGCCATCACCTACTACGCCTCGCAACTGGTCAACTATGTCGCCAAAGGCGTAAAGCACCATATCGAACCACTGACACCAGAAATCCTCACCGCCATCGCCATCCCCGTCATCGCCGCTACCGTGGCGCTTGGCATGCGAAGGATGCGCAAAGCGCTGGCAGCAGAGGAAAGCGGTCATTCATGATCATGTGAGCACCTTGCGCGCGGGCATGGAGCCGATTCACGCCAACGACCGCACCGCCGCCAGACACCTTGTGATGGCGCGGCAACGCTACTTGCCTACCTGATCTCCAATCACGCCACCGACGGCCGCCCCACCGATGGTGCCGAGGACTCCGCCGTCAGTTATGACGGCACCCGCAACCGCACCCGCACCGGCACCAATCGCCGCGCTGCGTTCTCGGGCGGACAGGTTGTCCCATGTACTGCATGCGTTAGCACCCAGCAAGACGACCCCGGCCAGCACACCAAACATCTGCGTTTTCATACGACCTCCTCGGACGAACGACAATGTCGTCATTTGTCCCCGGTAGACCGCGATATCGCGCGAGATTGCACCACAGTTGTATCCACGCATGTCAGCACCTGGCCGTACCGGCACGAGCACCTCAGTTAACGCATGCATGTCGCGCCCGCAGCGGGGTCAAACCTGTTACATCCAATTACCGTCGACCGACCGCGCACCGCCGAGTCCACGACTGCCCCCCAGCCCCGCTATAATTCCGCTTTGACCCGCTCTGGCCGACTTCCATGACCACGCCCCTGTTCCAGTCCAGCATTACCTCCCTACCCCTGCTCGCCCGCGGCAAAGTGCGCGACATCTACGCCGTCGACGACGAAAAACTGCTCATCGTCACCTCCGACCGCCTGTCCGCCTTCGACGTCATCCTGCCAGACCCGATCCCACGCAAAGGCGAAGTGCTCACCGCGCTGGCCGGCTTCTGGTTCGACCGGCTCGCCCACGTAGTACCCAACCAGCTCACCGGCATCGCGCCGGAAACCGTCGTTGCACCGAACGAGCGCGACCAGGTCATCGGCCGCGCGCTGGTGGTCAAACGCCTCACGCCGCTGCCCATCGAAGCGGTGGTGCGCGGCTATGTGATCGGCTCGGGCTGGAAGGACTACCAGCAAACCGGCGCGATCTGCGGCATCACCCTGCCGGCCGGCCTCAAGCAAGCGGCCAAGCTGCCGTCGCCGATCTTCACCCCCGCCTCCAAGGCCGACGTGGGCGACCACGACGAGAACATCTCCTTCGCCGAAGCCCAGACCCGCACCGCCGCCGTACTCTCTGGCCTGTTGGCCGGCACCGGCAAGAACGGCGCGCAACTGGTCGAAGAGGCCCGCAAGGCTGCCCTGCAGCTCTACACCGAGGCGGCCAACTACGCCGCCGGTCGCGGCATCATCATTGCCGACACCAAGTTTGAATTCGGCGTCGACGCCGCCGGCACGCTGCACCTCATCGACGAAGCGCTCACGCCCGACTCCTCCCGTTTCTGGCCGGCCGACCAGTACGGTGAGGGCATCAGCCCACCGTCCTACGACAAGCAGTACGTGCGCGACTACCTCGAAACGCTCGACTGGAACAAAACGGCCCCCGGCCCGCGCCTGCCCGCCGACGTAGCGGCGCGTACCGGCGCCAAGTATGTCGAAGCCTACGAGCGCCTGACCGGCCGCCAGCTCGGCTGAACCCGCCCTGCGGTGCTGATGCCGCAGTGCAGCTTTCCTTCGCCTTGAATGCGTTCTAGATTGATGGGACAGCCCTTTCGATCTGGAGCGCATTCATGGATAGACATGCCGACTTTCTGTCGCAGCATTTCGATCTCCCCCGCATCCGCGAAGTCCCCCCGCAACGCCCGCTCGACTGGCTGCAGCGCGGCTGGTCCGACATGCGGGAAAACCTCAGCGCCAGCCTCGCCTACGGCATTTTCTTTGCGCTAATCGGCTATGGGCTGCTGATATTCGCCGCCCCACGCCCCTATTTGTTCTCCACTGCCATTTCCGGCTTTCTGCTGATTGGCCCTCTGGCCGCCGCCGGGCTGTACGAGATTTCGCGGCGCCATGAAACGGGCAAACGCACCAGCCTCGTGACGTCCTTGACCGGCCTGCGTCAACGCGCCGACGTTCTCTTCCATTTCGGCATTTTGCTGGCCCTGATGCTGATCGTCTGGGAACGCGTGTCCGCCGTGGTCTTTGCCCTGTTCTATGCCGACAACGTGCCCGACCTGAGCAACTTCTTCCAGTCGATCTTCTTTTCGGGCGACTACACCGTGCTGGTACTTGCCTACATCGCCGTCGGTGGCATCCTCGCCACGGTGGTGTTCAGCGCCACGGTCATCGCCATCCCAATGATGATCGGCCGCGACACCGACATGATGACGGCCATGGCCACCAGCATCCGGGCAGTCGCCCTCAACCCCCTGCCCATGCTGATCTGGGCGGCGCTTATCGTCGCACTGATACTGCTCGGTTTTGCCACCCTGATGGTCGGCATGGCCCTTTTTCTGCCGCTGCTCGGTCACGCCTCCTGGCACGCCTACCGCGATCTGGTCGACTAAACCGCTACCGCTCCTCCACGCGGGCCCACCCGGCCCGCCGCCCCCGGCCCCAGCGCCGGGGGCCTTGTTTCCCGGCACCACGCCCCGATCTGCTCAATATCCCCCATCGGCCCGACCGTGCCCGCGCAGTCGCGGCCGAGTTTGCCTACAATCAGCCCATTCGCTTTTTCTGGAACCATCATGTCTGCCGTTTCCGACAACCCCCTGCTCGACTTCTCCGATCTGACGCACTTCGACCGCATCACGCCGGCCGATGTCGAGCCGGCCATTCGCCACCTGCTCGACACCGCCCGCGATACGCTGGCCAAGCTCGAAGCCGACGCCACGCCCGCCACCTGGGACGACTTCGTCATCCCCATGACCGAAGCCACCGAGCACCTCGGCCGTGCCTGGGGCGTGGTCGGCCACATGCACAGCGTGATGGACACCCCCGACTGGCGCGCCGCCTACAACGCGCTGCTGCCCGAGATCAGCGGCTTCTACGCCGACCTGGGGCAGAACGAAGCGCTCTACGCCAAGTTCCGCGCGCTGCACGACAGCGCCGAATACGCCAGCCTGTCGCTGGTGCGCCAGCGCATCATCGACCATGAACTGCGCGATTTCCGCCTCTCCGGCGCCGAGCTGCCCGAGGCACAAAAGCCGCGCTTCAAGGCCATCGCCGAAGAGCAATCCGCGCTCGGCGCCAGGTTCTCCGAAAACCTGCTCGATGCCACCAACGCCTTCGCCGAATGGGTCTCCGACGAGGCCGAGCTGGCCGGCCTGCCCGAGGACGTGGTCGCCGCCGCGCGCGCCGCGGCCGAAAAGGACGGCCGCCCCGGCTGGAAGTTCACCCTGCAGATGCCCTCCTACCTGCCGGTGATGCAATACGCCGACAGCGCCCGGCTGCGCGAGGTGATGTACCGTGCCAACGGCACCCGCGCCTCCGAGCACGGCAAGCCCGAGTGGGACAACGGCCCGATCATCGGCCGCCTGCTGGCGCTGGCCGCCGAAGAGGCCAAGATGCTCGGCTACCGCAGCTACGCCGAGCTGTCGCTGGTGCCCAAGATGGCCGAAACCCCCGAGCAGGTGCTCGACTTCCTGCGCGAACTGGGCGTCAAGGCCAAGCCCTACGCCGAGCGCGACCTGGCCGAGCTGAAGGCCTTCGCTGCCAAAGACCTTGGCATCGCCGAGCTGAACCCCTGGGACATGGGCTACGCCAGCGAGAAGCTGCGCCAGGCGCGCTACGCCTTCTCCGAAAACGAGGTGCGCCAGTACTTCCCCGAGCCGCGCGTGCTCGACGGCTTGTTCGGCGTCATCGAATCGCTCTACGGCGTGCAGCTGCGCCACGACAACGCCACCGTGTGGGATCCATCCGTCAAGGTGCTGCGCATCGAGCGCGCCGGTCAGCTCATTGGCCAGCTCTACCTCGACCTGCATGCCCGCGACACCAAGCGCGGCGGCGCCTGGATGGACTCGGCCCGCAGCCGCCAACGCAGCGGTAGCCGCCTGCTCACCCCTGTCGCCTACGTGGTGTGCAACTTCTCGCCACCGGTTGGCGACAAGCCCGCCACGCTCACCCACGACGACGTGCTGACCCTGTTCCACGAATTCGGCCACGCGCTGCATCACCTGCTCACCGAGGTCGACGAGGTCGCCGTCTCGGGCATCCACGGCGTCGAGTGGGACGCCGTCGAACTGCCAAGCCAGTTCATGGAAAACTTCTGCTGGGAATGGGATGTGCTCAGCGGCATGAGCGCACATGTGAGCACCGGTGCGCCGCTGCCACGCGAACTGTTCGACAAGATGCTCGCCGCGCGCCACTTCCAGAGCGGCATGCAGATGGTGCGCCAGCTTGAATTCAGCCTCTTCGACCTGCGCCTCTATCACGAGGTGGATGCGACTCAGCCGGTGCCTATCGACACCGTGCTGACCCTGCTCGAAGACGTGCGCAAGGAAGTCGCGGTCACCAAAACACCGGCCTGGCACCGCTTCCCCTTGAGCTTCGCGCACATCTTCGCCGGCGGCTACTCGGCCGGCTACTACAGCTACAAGTGGGCCGAAGTGCTCTCCGCCGACGCCTTCGCCGCCTTTGAAGAAGCCGGCGAAGGGCGTGGCAGCCTGCTCGACGCGGCCACCGGCCAGCGCTTCTGGCGCGAAATCCTCGCCGTCGGCGGCAGCCGCCCGGCGCTCGACTCCTTCATCGCCTTCCGCGGCCGCGAACCGCAAGTCGACGCCCTGCTCCGCCACAGCGGCATGCTCGAGGCGGCCTGAGCCGACAAACATCCGGCGGGAACGGCCATGCCGGCCCCGTCGGAATCCCGCCGGAACGATACGCCCCTCGCCCTGCCCACTCAAAGCCCAAGCATTCGCCCATGAAAATCGCCACCTGGAACGTCAACTCCCTCAAGGTCCGCCTGCCACACGTACTCGACTGGCTCGCTGCCGAACAGCCCGACGCGCTGTGCCTGCAGGAATTGAAAATGGAAGACACCGCCTTTCCGCTGACCGAGATCGAAGCGGCGGGCTACCAGGCAGTGTTCCACGGGCAAAAAACCTACAACGGCGTGGCGATCCTCAGTCGCCAAACGCCGACCGACGTCGTCAAGAACATCCCCGGCTTTGATGACCCGCAGAAGCGCATCATCGCCGCCACGATCGGTGACGTTCGCGTTATTTGCGGCTACTTCCCCAACGGCCAAGCGGTGGGCTCCGACAAGTTCGCCTACAAGCTGGACTGGCTCGCCGCACTGACCGGGTGGGTGCGCGGCGAACTGCGCCAGCATCCGCGCCTGGTACTCACCGGCGACTTCAACATCGCGCCCGAAGACCGCGACGCCCACCCGGCCTGGAAGGACGAGATTCATGTCTCGGCTCCCGAGCGCGAAGCTTTTGTGGCCCTGGAACTGCTCGGCCTCACCGACGCCTTCCGCCTGTTTGATCAGGAGGACAAAGCCTTCTCGTGGTGGGACTACCGCATGAACGCCTTCGACCGGAACTTCGGCCTGCGTATCGACCACCTGCTTATCTCCGACCCGCTGGTGGCCGAGTGCCGACGCTGCTGGACAGACACCGCGCCGCGCAAGCTGGAACGCCCGTCCGACCACGCGCCGGTGCTGATCGAACTGGCCAAGTGACAACCGGCGTCGTCCTGCTCCATGGCAAGTGGGACCAGGCGCCCTTCGCCATCGCGGCGCTGACCGACGCCCTCACCGCGGCCGGCCACCCCTGGCGTCTACCCACCCTGCCGTGGGCGCTGCGCCGCCTGTACGACGCTTCTTTTGACACCGCGCTCGATCAGATCGCCGCCGAAGCCACCGCCCTGCGTGACGCCGGCTGCTCCCGCATCATTCTGTGCGGACACAGCCTCGGCGCCTGCGCCGCACTGGCCACCGCGGCCCGTCGCGGCGGCATCGACGGCCTGATCCTGCTCGCCCCCGGCCACTTCCCCGAGCGACTCGCCGCCGACGGTCACACCGCCGCCTCACTCGCCACGGCCAAACACGCGCTGGCGAATGGCCACGGCCAGACGCGCATCCCGCTCATCGATGTGCATCAGGGCCAGCCCCGGCAGCTGCGCATACGCCCCGACCACTATCTCAGCACCTTCGCGCCGGACGGCGCCGCCGTCTGGCCCGACAACTGCCGGCGACTGCGGCCCCCCCTGCCCATGCTGTGGCTGGTGGAGCGCGTCGATGGCACGGCCCCGCCCGGAATCGATTATGCTTTCCGGCAGGCACCCGCGCATGCGGCGAGTCGGTGGCAACGCATTGACGCCACCCATCACGCGCTGCCTGCACAATCGGTCGGCACCGTGCTCGACTGGTTACACTCACACGACGGCTAATCCGATCATGACCGCCACCACCGAACTTGCCGACCGCTACCCCGTCCTGTCCGAACTGCCGCCCGCGGTGCGCGACACCGTCATGGCGCGGCTCCACACCATGCAAGTGCCAGCGGGCACGGTGCTGTTCGACGACCATCAGGCCTGCGAGGGCTTCCCATTTGTGGTGCGCGGTTCGATCCGTGTGATCAAGGCATCGGCCAGCGGCCGCGAACTGCCGCTCTACCGGGTCGCACCGGGCGAGACCTGCGTGATCTCATCTTCCTGCCTGCTCGGCCACGAGGACTACAACGCCCGCGGCATCGCCGAAACCGATACCGAGCTGGTGCTGTTGCCCAAAGCGGTGTTCGACGAACTGCTCGCCGAACCCGCCTTTCGCCGCTTCGTCTTCCACCTGTTTGCCGATCGCATCGCCGATCTGATGCACCTCATCGAAGAGGTCGCCTTTCACAAACTCGACCAACGCCTGGCCGCGCTCTTGCTCGGCAAAGGTCGCTTGCTGCACACCACCCACCAGCAACTGGCCGATGAACTGGGCAGCGTGCGCGAGATTGTCAGCCGACTACTCAAGGGTTTTGCCGCGCAGGGGCTGGTCAAGCTGTCGCGCGAGCAAATCGAGATTGTCGACGCCGTCGGACTGCGCCGCATGGCCGGCGGCTGAGCCCCTATTTGACCGGCGAGGCCAGAAACACCATGGGCGGCGGAGACTCGAAACCACCCGCGGTGCTGTAGCGCACCTTGAGCTGCTCGCCCTCACGGGTGATGAAGTAGCGGTGCGTGCTGGTTCGGGTTTCGCTACCCATCGTCGACTCGGAGTGGGTCACAAAAGTAAGCTGCCCGTCGCGCCAACCCGTGTCTTCGAGGGCACGAGCGCGGCCCAGAAAGCTGGCACTGCCGAGCACCGCATTACCCGCCAGTTCAAATTCGAAGCGCTCCTGATAGGTGTCGCCCCAGTGATAGCGCACCTCGGCCTGCCAGGCGCCCGCCGGAAACACTGGCGCTTGCGGGCCGAGCCACCACCACGCACCGGCCGCCAGCGCGGTGACAAGGCCGGCCAGCGCCAGGCGACGACGCATCGGCGGCGGCGGGCGTGGGTCACCCAGCTCGGCCGTCAGCGCGCCAATCAAGCGTGCCACATCGTCCGCCCAGCCAGCATCTGACACCCGCACCGCATGCCGCTGCACCAGCGGCCGCACATCCGCCGGCAGATCCTCTTCGGCTGGCAGACTCGCCTCGTCGAGCAGCACCGGCACCACCGGGATGCCCCGACTCAGCGCCCGCACGACCTCCATACGGACATAGTCATCTGGCAGACTCAGACGCTGAACGCCGTCGCGCTCGGCGGTGAGCCAGCGCGGGCCGATCAACACCAACGCCAGGTCGGCGCTGTGCAGACGTGCTTGAAGCGCGGTTGGAAAGGGCTGGCCCGGTGGCAAGTCTTCGACATCTCGAAAAACACTGCCCGCACCAAAATGGCGCTCCAGCGCTTCTTCCAGGCGGCCGGCGTGGCCCGCGCTGTCTTCGCGTCGATAGGAGATGAAGATCTGAGTCATGAATTCCGATGCCATACGGCCACCTCTTCACTGTAGAAGAGTGCCCGGCCCGCCGCCACACGGGCACCGGTATCAGCCGTTGCTGGCGACGCGCCCGCGCGCGAGAAAGCGCTCGAAATCGGGCGCCGGCAGGCCGGGGCTGACCAGAAATCCCTGGCAGGCGCTGCAGCCGAGTCTGATCAGGAAATCGAGCTGCCGCTGTGTCTCGACGCCTTCGGCCACCACGCGCAGCTTGAGGTTGCGCGCCATGGCAATGATGGTAGCCACGATCTCAGCATCATTGGCATCGTCCGGCGTATCACGCACAAAACCACGATCGATCTTCATTTCATCGATCGGAAAGCGCTTGAGGTAGGCCAGGGACGAGTAGCCGGTGCCAAAGTCGTCGATCGACAGGCTCACGCCGAGCGCCTTGAGCGAGCGCAGCAAGGCGATGGCCTCTTCGCCGTGGTCCATGATCATGCTTTCGGTCAGCTCGAGCTTGAGCCGATCGGCCGGCAAACCGGTGCGTTCAAGCACGTCAGCCACCACCGACACCAGATCGCGCTGTTGCAACTGGCGGGCCGACAGATTGACCGCCATCACCAGATCGGCCACCCCCGCCGCGCGCCAGGCTTGCGCTTGCGCGCAGGCGGCTTCGAGCACCCAACGCCCCAGCGGCACAATCAGCCCGGTGTCTTCGGCCAGGGGGATAAAGCTTGCGGGCGGCACCAGCGCCCCCTCCGGATCCTGCCAACGCACCAAGGCCTCGCAGCCAATAATCTCGGCCGTGGCGGCGATGAACTGCGGTTGGTAGTGAACGACAAATTCACCCGCCAACAGGGCTCGCCGCAAACGCCCCTCCATCGCCAGGCGCTGGTCAGCCGCCTCGGTGAGTGCGGCGGTATAGAAGCGAAAGGTATTGCGCCCCTGGTTCTTGGCTTGATACATGGCCGCGTCAGCCTGACGGATCAGTTCCGTTGTGGTGTCGCCATCGTTGGGATACAGGCTGATACCGATACTGACCCCGACATATACCTCGTGGCCACTCGGCAGACGAATCGGGGCATCCTGCAATCGGATCAAGCCCTGCGCCACCTCGGCCGCATCTTCCGGGCGCCGAATGTCTTCAAGCACGACCAAAAACTCATCCCCACCAAGCCGGGCAAGCGTATCCGACTCGCGCAAGCGCGAGCGCATGCGCTGGGCGATCGCCACCAGCAACTCGTCGCCCACCGGATGGCCGAGACTGTCGTTCACGTCCTTGAAGCGATCAAGATCGATAAACATGACCGCCAGCAATCCACTCTCACGCAGCGCTGTGTCCAGCGCATGATCGAGCCGGGACTGCACCAACAGCCGATTGGGCAAATCGGTGAGCGGGTCATAGTGGGCCAGATGCGCCAGCTGCGCTTCGGACTGCCGCAGCCGACTCAGATCGGTCAGCAAGGCCACATACTGGGACGGCTGCCCCTCCGGGTCACGCACCGTACTGACGGTCAGCAACTCGGGAAAGAGCTCACCGTTCTTGCGCCGATTCAGGACCTCGCCCTGCCAATGGCCCTGCGCATAAATGCTGGTCCACATGCTCTGGTAAAGCGCCTTGCTCTCGTGCCCCGACTGAAGCATGGCCGGCGACTTGCCAAGCACTTCGTCGGCGCAATAGCCCGTGATATCTGAAAACGCAGGATTCACTGCCAGAATGCGGCGGTTCAGATCGGTGATGATGATGCCCTCGCGCGTACTCTCGAACACCGCGGCCGCTTGCTGACTGGCTTCGGCAGCCCGGCGCCGCTCCGAAATATCCTCAAGCACCGAGATGAAATAGTCTGGCGCGCCGTCGGCGCGGCGCACCAGTGAAACGGTCAGATTGACCCAGATGGTGTGCCCGTCTCGATGAAAATAGCGCTTCTCGATGGTGTACCCCGAAATCTCGCCGCTGAGCGTACGCCGCATCTGCTGAAGGTCGACGTCGAGATCGTCGGGATGCGTAATGTCCTGGAAGGTCTCGGCGAGCAAGGCATCCTGCGAGTAGCCGACAATTTCACTCAAGCGCCGGTTCACCCGGATCCAGCTGCCGTCCGGCGCGACATGCGCAATACCTACCGCGGCCTGATCGAAAGTGACCCGGAACCGCACCTCGCTCTCCGCCCACGCCACTTCGCGCCGTTTCAGTTCGTGCTGCAACCTGCGGTTCATCAACACCATCGCCAGTGCCACCAGAACCGCAAACACGCCAAACCCCACTATCCAGGGCGCGTAGCGCTTCAACAAAGGGGCATAGTCAAGCGCCACCACATCGCTGGCCAAGACAGGCGTCCATTCGCGAAAGATATCCTCGCGTTGTCTGTCATCAATCGCACCCAGCGCGCGGTCGATCAGGCTGAGCAACTCCGGCCAGTCCTTCCGTACACCGAAATGCTGCCCATGGCTATCCATCGCGAAAGCGGCGTTGACCTTGATATTGGTGAGGCCTTGCTCACGCGCCAATTCGACACCCGCCCCAAGTACCCCGACATACGCGTCAACCTCGCCCAAGGCCAATGCTCGCATGCCACGCAAAGGCGTATCCACGTAGATGGGTCGAAGCGACGGGAAACGCTCAACGACTTTCTGGCTCGCCGCATAGGCCTCGACCAGGGAAACCTTCATTTCCGCCAACTGATCGACCGAACCGAGCTGCGCAGTGCCGTGCCGCGTAAAGACAACCACCGGCGTGGGCAAATACCGTTCGGAAAACAACGCAAAACGGGTGCGCTCGGGCAAGAAGCTGATCGTGGCAATCACGTCAATCTCGCCGTGCTCCAGCGCCTTCATCACCGCCGGCCACTTGAGACCGATCACGGGCTCAAAGCGCACGCCGAGCATATCAGCGATGCGTTGCGTAAAATCCGCCGCCACCCCTTTGAACCGACCGTGTCCGTCGACAAAGGAATAGGGCGCAAAGATGGGATCAATGCCAACGCGGATGACGGGATGCTCAGCCAACCACGCGCTATCAGCATCGCTCAGCACCAGCGGTGCCGACACCCTGCCTGCATGGGCGCCCGGCGCGCCACTGAGTACCGCAATGCACGCGGTGAACCGCGCGAATACACTCAACCAACGAAGGAAAGCACTAATCTGCATGCATCCTCACGTTCCGCGACCAGGCTCAAAAACCCATCGATCATTACTCAGGTACCGGCCGCGATCAATCCTACTTGAATAGCGCATGCAAATCATCATGACATACGTCATGCGAATTTGCTGCCCCCGACCGGGAAGCTCACACCTTGAATCGTGCCACAGCCCCCTGAAGCTGGCCGGCAAGCCCTTCCATTTCGGTCGCCGAGGCCACCGTCTGGCCGACAGCAACATCGTTGTCGCGTGCCATGGCCGAGATCGCATCGATGTTGTCGCTCACGCACTGACTGGCTGCACGCTGGTCCACGGTGGCCTGGGCAATCTGGTCCATGCCGCTGCGCACCTGCGCCACCGACTCAATTGCCGCGCCCAGACCATCCGCCACATCGCCCGCCACCGTGCGACTCGTGGCCAGATGCTTCATGCCGCCGACCAAGGCACTTTGCACCGCCCCCGACTGCTCGGACAGCGTTCGGGTCACCGCGTCGATCTCGCCGGCGGAGCGCGCCGATTTCTCGGCCAATTTGCGCACCTCATCGGCCACCACCGCAAAGCCGCGACCTTGCTCGCCGGCGCGCGCCGCTTCGATCGCGGCATTCAGGGCCAGCAGATTGGTTTGATCCGCGATTTCCCGCACTTCCTGTGTCATATGGGTGATGGCCGTCGTCGAAGCCACAAAGGCTTTCACCGTATCGGCCATTTCCGTAACGGCCGACTCGACATGACCGACCTCACCAATCAAGCGGGAGAGATCCTTTCGGCCCGACTCGGAGCGTGTCAGGCTTTCATGCGAACGCGCACACACCTGATCGGCGCTGGCCGCAATATCCGCGATACTTCCACGCAGGCCTTCCACCGCCCCGGCGGCGGCGTCAGTCTGCTCGCGTTGCTGCAAAGAGCCGTCGGCCACCCTCCTGGCGCTAGCGGATACGCCACGCGCAGCACTGGCCACCTCACCGGCCGACGCGCCGACTTGTCGAACCAGTTCGCCCACAGTGGCGAGCATGCGATTGAAGCTGTGGGCGGCTCGGCCGATCTCGTCTTTATGCTCAATCGGCAGGCGGCGGGTCAGATCGCCACCACCGTCCGCGATTTCCTCGAGCGTTTTCGTCATGTGCTCAAGCGGCGTGATCACAAACCGGCGGATGAACAGGAACACGCAAAGCATCAGCGGCACGGACATCAGGCCGGCAAAGAGCACGCTCTTGTTGCGAAAACTGGTGACCGCGGCATCCACCTTGTCGAGCGAGATACTCATGCTCACCGCGCCCAGTGGCGTGCCCTCGGGCACTACATGACAGGTCACGCAGTTCTTGCCCAGATAATTGGTCGACGCCAGTGCCGGCACCACGACTCTGAGCGCTTTGCTGGCACCCGCGTCCTGCACCTCGAGCACGGGCTTCCCCTGGCTCATCGCCTGTCGCTCAATCGCGTCCATCGTGCCGGCCTCGGTGGCACTGCCCGGCCCGAACTGTGCCGACACCGCGTCACCACGGATGACACGCAAGCCGGACACCGAGGACAACTCTTTGATCTGGTCGAGGAAGACGTCCCGCTGGCCCACCGTGCCGGTGATCATCATGCCGGTCAGCCCAGCCATGGTCATGTCGTGCACCGACATGGCAAATTCATGGGCCTGATCAATCGCAGTCTCGCGATTGACCTGGGTTTCCCAGGCAATCAGCCCGCCAAACGCCAACATCAACATGGCCCAGATAACAGCCGTCAAACGCAGCCAGATCGGGGTATCGGAGAACTTACGCATGACGGCTCCTGGTGTCGAAATAGTTGGTTACGATTAACGGCAGAAACGCGCGACACTTTATTGCAAACGCACATCTCGGCACCGCACGCGGTAAAACGCGATACAAACCGCTATCGCGCCGCATGTCGCGGCGCAAAATAGTTAGGGCTATGTAACCAAGGTTACAGACGCAGGGTCTGCCGCACGGGTCTAATGGCGTCACTGTCGCAATTCGAATCAAGGAGCTGATCATGAAAGTCAACGTGGGCGGAATCGACAAAGTGCTGCGCATCATCGCAGGCATCGCACTGATCGCTTGGGCGCTGATGGGTGGCCCGGTGTGGGCCTGGATCGGCATTGTGCCGCTAGCCACCGGGGCACTGGGTTGGTGCCCGGCTTACACGCTGCTGGGCATGAACACCTGCCCGATGAAGAAGCGCTGAACACGCCCTTCAAGAATGCAACAGGCCGGGCATGCCCGGCCTGTTGTTTCTACACCTTCCGCTTGGCGCAGCAGGCGTTGGTGATCGACACGTAGTTTGCCACCGAGAGGCGCTCCGCACGCTGCCCCGGATCGATGCCAAGAGCCGCCAGCCCGGCCTCGTCAATATAGTCGCGCAGTGTATTACGCAAGGTTTTGCGCCGCTGTCCGAAGGCCGCCGTAACAATCTTGCGCAGCAGCGCATCGTCTTTGGCCTCCAGCGATTCAGTCGGGCGCGGCACCAGCCGCACAATGCTCGACATCACCTTGGGCGCTGGCCTGAACGCCCCCGGCGGCACGTCAAACATTCGCCCCATGCGAAAGCGGTACTGCAGCATCACCGACAAGCGGCCAAACTCGCTCGTGCCCGGCTCCGCCACCATGCGCATCACCACTTCCTTTTGCAGCATGAAGGTCATGTCACGCACCTGATCGGCAAAATCCGCCAGATGAAACAGGATGGGCGTGGAGATGTTGTAGGGCAGATTGCCCACGATGCGCAGATCGGGCCCCAGCGCGCCGAAATCGAACTTGAGCGCATCGCCTTCATGAATGGTCAACGCGTCCGAACTGTAGCGTTCCTTGAGCAGCGCGATCAGGTCGCGGTCGATCTCCACCACGTCCATCTTTCCAAGCCGCGCCAGCAAGGGATCGGTCATGGCCGCCAGACCGGGGCCAATCTCGACCATGCGCTGGCCGGGCTGCGGCGCGATGGTATCGACGATCTTGCGAATGATGTTGGGGTCGGACAGAAAATTCTGGCCAAACCGTTTTCGCGCCTGATGGCTCATGCCTGGGCGCCTCCGGCAGCCATGTCGAAGGCCAGCTTGACGGCGGCAAACAGGCTACCCGGATCGGCGCGGCCGGTGCCGGCCAGATCCAGCGCCGTGCCGTGATCGACCGAGGTTCGAATGATCGGCAGCCCGAGCGTGACATTCACTCCGCCACCAAAACTGGCGTGTTTGAGCACCGGCAGTCCTTGATCGTGATACATCGCCAGCACGGCATCGCCCTGCTCCAGCGTGTGAGGAACAAACAACGTGTCGGCAGGCAAGGGGCCAATCAATTGCATGCCGGTCGAGCGCAAGCGGTCGAGCACCGGCGCGATCACGTCGATTTCTTCGCGCCCCATATGGCCGCCCTCACCCGCATGCGGATTGAGCCCGGCCACCAGAATGCGTGGTGACACGAGCCCGAATCGGGTCCGCAAATCGTGATCGAGAATTGCCAGGGTTTCGGCCAGTGCCGCTGGCGTGATCGCCCCCGGCACGGCCGACAGCGGCAGATGCGTAGTCACCAGTGCAACCCGCAGACCACCACCGACCAGCATCATGACCACCCGACGGGTGGCAGTGGCTTCGGCAAGGTATTCGGTATGACCGGTGAAGGGCACACCCGCATCGCAGATGACCCCCTTGTGTACCGGCGCCGTGACCATGGCCGCAAACTCGCCGCTCACACAGCCTTCAATGGCGCGATCGAGCATGCTCAGCACCGGACGGGCATTGGCCGGGTCGAGCAGCCCCGCCACCGAGGGCGCCGACACCGGCACGTCGAGTACTTCGAGTACCCCGGCGGGTGGTGCAACATCGCGCTGATAGGGCTGGAGTGTCAGCGTCTGACCCGTCGCGCCAAGTCGCTCAGCCAGCAGATCGGCATCGCCGAGCACGACAACGCGCCCCGGCCAGGCCTGTGTTGCCAACTGCAGGCACAGCTCCGGACCCACCCCGGCCGGCTCGCCACTGGTTACCGCCAGCACTGGCGTGGGAAGCGCGTTCATTGCGGGAAGATCAGTTCAGTTCGTCGAGACGATAATCGACAAAGGTCGCGTCGCGCAGTTGGCGCAGCCAGTCTTCGTAGGCCTCGTCGGCCTTGCGCTGACGCAGGGTGTTGCGGGCGACGGCGCGCTTGCGCTCTTCGGACACATCCTGCGTACGACGCGCGTCGACCCGAATCAGGTGCCAGCCGAAGGGCGACTTCACCGGCGCGCTCAGCTCGCCGACTTTCAAGGCATCCATGGCACGCTCAAACTCCGGCACCGTGTCACCGGGATACACCCAGCCGATCTCGCCACCCTTGGCAGCAGACAGATCGGCGCTGTTGGCACGCGCCAGGGCGGCAAAATCTTCGCCGTTGAGAATGCGGGTGCGCAGGGTTTCGAGGCGCAGGCGGGCATCGGTATCCGAGACCACTTCAGATGTTTTGACCAGAATGTGGCTGACCTGGGTCTGCTGAACGGCTACCACGTCCGTTGCCTTCGCGCCGCGGATATCGTTCACCTTCACAAGGTGAAAGCCTGCGGGGCTGCGCATGACTGGCGACACCTCGCCTGGCTTCAAGCTCTGCAGCGCCTCGATGAACAACGCCGGCACACTACTGGTCGGCCGCCAGCCGAGTGCGCCACCTTGCAGTGCGTCCGGCGCATTGGAAAACTCGGCTGCCAGCTTCGCGAAATCTTCCCCCGCCAGCGCGCGGGCGCGAATGCTCTCGGCCTTCTGCCCCAAGGCATTGAGTTGCTCCGGGCTCGGCCCCTCCGGGGCGCGCAACAAGATATGCGACAGGTCGTATTCACGACTGTCGGCCGCATCGGGCGAGTTCTTGAGAAAATTGTCGATCTCAGCGTCGGTCACCACCACACGGGCGTCAACCTCACGTTCGCGCAAGCGGGCAATCAGCATTTCCTGACGAATGTTCTCGCGAAACTCCGACCAATCGACGCCGTCCTTTTCCAGCGCCGCACGGAACTGGGCCGCGCTCAGTTTGTTGGACGACGCGATACGGTCAATCGCGCCGCCCAGGGCGGTGTCGTCGATGCGCAGGCCGGTCTCGCCGGCCAACTGCAGTTGCGCCCGCTCGACCACCAGGCGCTCAAGCACCTGCTTGCGCAAAACCTCATCAGGCGGCAACTGACCGCCCTGACGGCCGAACTGGCGCTTGATCTGCTCGGTACGCTCAGCCAGACTGGACTCGGTGATGGCGTCGTTATTGACCACCGCAACGATACGATCGACGAGCACCGTGCGAGCCGCACCGGAAGCCGCCGGCAGAACCGCCAGCGCAGAGAAGAGCAGCGTGGAAAGGAATCGGGGAAGCGCCGTTTTCATAGATATCCTGTTGCAATAATTAACTGCTGCAGCATCACTCTTGACCAAACACCGGATCTGCCATGGGTTGATTGATGGTGCCATAACCACCCACCGTTCGGCGCAGCAGATCCAGCGGACTGGAACCCACGCTGGCCAGGCCGTCGAGTTCGAGCTGCAGGAAGATCGCCTGCGTCACGTCTTCGGCGTTGGTGGCAAAGCGGTGGAAGACGACCCGGAACACCCAGCAATCGCCATCGTACTCAAGACCGCCAAGCGCTTCGGTCACGCGGTGATCGCGTAGCGAACGATTGTAGCGGGCCACGCCATACCAGCGTCCACCGAGCGGCCACTGGGCGGCAATATCGACATCGCGCAGCACATCGCGCGTGTAGCGATAGCCCAGGTTGACGACTTTCGCAAAACCGGGCTGGAAGCGCAAATCAGCACTAAAGCGCTCCGTCTGGCTGTCTTCCGGGTTGTACTGCCAGGCGGTATCGAGGGTGGTGATCTTGTCGATTCGCCCACCCAGCGCGGCCAGAATGTCGGTACGCCGGCTGGTGCGCGCCGCCGTGCCTGGCAAAGTGACGCGCTGATCTTCAAAATAGAAGCGCTGGCCCACTGCTGCACGCAAGCGCTCGGCGCCGGTTTCCGAATCGATGAAGCGTGAGGTCACCGCCGCGGTGAGCTGGTTGGCATTGGCGATCCGGTCACCGCCGCTGAAGATGTTTTCGGAGAAGATCTGCGCGAAGTTGAAGTCGAACAGACCGGAGTCGAAGTTCGGGATGTCGGACTGGTCACGATACGGCACATAGGCGTAATACAGCCGTGGCTCCATGGTCTGGACCATGTCGCGGCCGCCCCAAGTGGTGTCACGCTCAAAAATCACCGAACTGTCGAGCGAGAAGGTCGGCAGCGCACGCGTGATGCTCTCTTCACCCACCGTCAGCGGCGTGCTCAGATCGTAGCGGGTGTAATGCACGCCGAAGCGGGGCGTCAGCGTGTATGCGGCGGTGCCCAGCGGCCACTGAATGGTCGGGTTCAGGATGATCCGGTCACCTTCCGGTTTGCCCGCATCGGGATGGGCAAAACGAGTGTATTCCGTATTGAGGGTAAACTCGCCGCCCCCCCAGGTCGTGCGCTCGCCACCGAGCGACAGCCGTGGCAAGCGACGATACGGCCGGTCACCCGACAATGTCTGGAAGCTCTGCACCAAGGCCGAAGCCGACCACCAGTCACCCGAGCTGTAACTCAAGACCCCCTGGCGCAGCAGGTTGGTCTGCGCAGCCACCGCCAGTCGGGAACTAAGGTCTTCGAAATATTCTTTGTCCGACACGCCATTCAGATCGAGCGCCCCGCTCAGGCCGTAGCCGAAGTCCTGCTGGTGGCGGATCGAGCCGGCGGCCCGGTTGGACTGGCCGGTCACGCTGTCACTGCTCAGCCACTCGGCCGACACCGCACCCCGCATGGAATCGGTCAGATAGCGATATTCCCCCCCCAGTTGCAGGCCGCGACGGCTGATATACCTGGGCACCAGCGTCGCGTCGTAGTTGGGCGCGATGTTCCAGTAGTAGGGCACGGTCAATTCCACGCCGCTCTTGTTGGAGGTGCCAAAAGTCGGCGGCAGGAAACCCGACTTGCGCTGCGCCACCAACGGAAACTCGACCCACGGCATGTAGAAGATCGGGGTGTCCTTGAACACCACCGTGCTGTCACGCGCCACGCCGACTTCGCGGTCGTAGTCCAGATCCAGCTCCCCGGCCTTGATATACCAGTCGGGATCCTGCGGCTGGCAAGTACTCCATGTCGCGTCTTCAAGGCGATACTGATTCTCGCCTTCGAAGCGGATCACGCTGGCGTGACCGCTGCCCGTCACCGGGCGCTCAATGCCGCCCTTGCGCGAGATACGGTGGATTTCATACGACGGCGTCTGCAACTCGCCCGTCTGTTCATCCATGCGCATCTGCACCTTGGGGCCGGACAAGCGGTCATCACCGCGGCGCAACTCGACATTGCCCTCGGCCTCGACTTCGTCCAGTGCCTCGCGGTATTTGATCTGGTCAGCGGTCAGCACCGAACCGTCTCGACGCAGCACGGCATTGCCCACGGCGGTCAGCTCCACATCCTGCTGCCCAACGATTCGGTCCGCGTCAATGGTGGTTACGCCGAGCGCCGGCAACGCTGCCGCCGCACCGGCAACCGCCGGGTCGGCTGTGCTTGGTGCAACCGGCTTGCCCCTGACGGGCGGTGTCGGCACTGCCTTGGCGCGATCACGATTCGACACAGGCGACGCGCGACGCGCGGGTGCAATCGCCTCGGGCGCAACAGGTTTTGGCGCAGGCGCAGGGGCGCCCATCAGATCGGCGGGGATGACCAGCGCCGGCAATCCGGCAGCGGTCCCGGTGGCCGGCAAAGCGGCCAGCAGCAAGGGGATGGCCCGCAAGGTCCAACGCGTGGCAGTCGGCAATGCGTGTCTCCGTTTTATGAGCGGCGGATCGGCTGCACACCGGCAAACAGCGTTCCGGCTGCGGTCTTTGATAAAATTCGCGATTTTACACGAACATCGGACGGCACCCGTGGAAAGACTCGCGCAACTCAAGCACTGGCTGGGCACCCGATATCCGGGCCGACAGATCGATCTGGCACCCGCGTCGGCCGACGCCAGCTTCCGCCGTTACTTCCGGGTGCATGTCGAGGGCGAACCGGCGACCTTTATCGCCATGGACGCCCCACCGGAAAAAGAGGACACGGCCCCCTTCATCCGCATCGCCAAACTCTTCGGCGACAGTGGCGCGCACGTACCGACGGTACTCGACGCCGACACGGACGCCGGCTTCTTGCTGCTCACCGATCTGGGCGACACCACCTACCTGAGCGCGCTCGACGCCGACAGCGCCCACGCGCTCTATGCCGACGCCCTGGGCGCGCTGATCTGCATCCAGAAGGCCAGCGCGCCCGACGTGCTGCCCAACTACGACCGCGAGCGCCTGCTGGCCGAGATGCAGCTGTTTCCCGACTGGTATCTGGCGCGCCACAAGCACATCACACTTGACGACAAAGAGCGCGAAACGCTCGATACGGTATTTGAACGATTGCTCGACGCGCATCTGGCCGAGCCCAAGGTCTTCGTGCACCGTGACTTCCACAGCCGCAACCTGATGGTCACCGAGCATGGCGCCGGCGTGCTCGACTTCCAGGACGCGGTGTATGGCCCGATCACCTATGACCTCGCCTCACTGTTCAAGGACGCCTATATCGACTGGGACGAAGCCTTCGTGCTCGACATGCTGGCCCGCTACTGGGAAGCGGCACGGCAGATCGGCTTGCCGGTGCACCAGAACTTCGCCGACTTCCACCGCGACTTCGAATGGATGGGCGTGCAGCGCCACCTCAAGGTGCTCGGCATCTTTGCCCGACTGTGCCACCGCGATGGCAAGGCCGGCTACCTCGACGACATGCCGCGCGTCTCGCACTATCTGCGCAAGGCCTGCCAGCGCTACAGCGAACTGCGGCCGCTGATCCGCATCCTCAACCGCAGTGATCCGGTCGACGAAACCGTCGGCTACACCTTCTGAGAGACGCCATGCGCGCCATGATCCTGGCCGCCGGGCGCGGCGAACGCATGCGTCCGCTCACCGACACCTGCCCCAAGCCGTTGCTGGCGGCCGGCGGGGTGCCGCTGATCGTTCACCATCTGCGCCGGCTGGCAACGGCGGGCATCGATCAAGTCGTGATCAACCACGCGCATCTGGGCGAGATGATCGAAGCCGCGCTGGGCGACGGCAGCGCCTTCGGCGTGCGCATTCACTACTCGCCCGAGCCCACCGCGCTCGAAACCGCCGGCGGCATCTGCCAGGCACTGCCACTGCTCGGTGAGGCGCCCTTTCTGGTGGTGAACGGCGACGTGTTTTGCGATCTCGATTTCACCGCCCTGACCGAACGCGCCGGCCGGCTGGGCGCTGACCTCGCCCACCTGGTCCTGATCCCCAATCCGCCCCACCATCCGACAGGCGACTTTCACCTGCACGGCGCCCGCGCCAGTCTGAGCGATGGCGAGCGGCTGACATTTTCGGGCATTGGGCTCTATCATCCCGACATGTTTTCGCCTTTGATCTCAGGCCAGCCCGCACCGCTCGGCCCGCTGCTACGCCAGGCCATCGCCGCCGGACGCGTCAGCGCCGAGCGCTTCGACGGCCTGTGGATGGACATCGGCACCCCCGAACGCCTCACCGAGCTGAACACACTACTCGACCCGAACCATCGGGCAGGCTCACCGTCTTAACGACACACCCAACAGGAACGTCGCCTTGAACCCCCTCTTCGCGCCCTTTCATGCCCGCCGCCAACGCCTGCTCGACACCCTCACCGCTCGCGGTGGCGGCGTCGCCATCATCCCGACGTCGGCCGAGGTCGCGCGCAATCGCGACACCCACTACCCCTTCCGGCCCGACAGCTACTTCCATTACCTGAGCGGCTTCCCCGAACCCGACGCGGTGCTGGTACTGGTCGCCGGCGACACCCCGCGCAGCCTGCTGTTCTGCCGCGACAAAAACATCGAACGCGAAATCTGGGACGGCTTCCGCTTTGGCCCGGAAGCGGCCGCCGACGAATTCGGCTTCGATGAAGCCCACCCGATCGCCGACCTCGACACGCAACTGACCACCCTGCTGGCCAACCAGCCCACGGTATATTTTACGCTTGGCCACGACCGGGCCTGGGACAAACGCCTGGTCGACGCCCTCAATCGCGTGCGCGAGCAGGTGCGCACCGGTATCACCGCACCAGCCAGCGTCCAGGATCTGCATGCCGTGCTCGACGAAATGCGCCTGATCAAGGACAGCCATGAGGTGCTGACCATGCGCCGCGCGGCCGCCATCTCCGACGTCGGCCACCGCCGCGCCATGCAACTCACTCGGCCGGGCATACACGAGTACCAAGTCGAAGCCGAACTGCTGCACGCCTTCCGCCAGGGCGGCGCCCAGTCGCCCGCCTACCCGTCCATCGTCGCCGCCGGCGCCAATGCCTGCGTGCTGCACTATGTGAGCAACGCTGCCCGCCTGACCGATGGCGACCTGCTGCTGATCGACGCCGGCTGCGAGCTCGACGGCTACGCCTCCGACATCACCCGCACATTCCCGGTCAACGGCCGCTTCAGCGGGCCGCAGCGCGATGTGTACCAGCTGGTGCTCGCCGCCCAGCAGGCCGCCATCGACGCCACCGCCCCCGATGTCGGCTGGAACGTCCCGCACGACGTCGCCGTCGCCGTACTCGCCCAGGGCATGCTCGACCTCGGCCTGCTCACCGGCACGCTCGACGGCGTGCTCGAAGCCGGCGACTACCGCCGCTTCTACATGCACCGCACCGGCCACTGGCTCGGTCTCGACGTGCACGACGCCGGCGACTACAAACGCGACGGCGACTGGCGACCGCTGCAGGAGGGCATGACGCTCACCGTCGAGCCCGGCTGCTACATCCGAGCCGCCGACGACGTACCCGAGGCCTTCTGGAACATCGGCATCCGCATCGAAGACGACGTGCTGGTCACCGCCGATGGCTGCGACATCCTCTCCGCCGCCACGCCCAAGACCATCGACGACATCGAAGCCCTGATGCGGGACGCCCGCGCATGAAAACGCCCGACATCGCCATCATCGGCGCCGGCCCGGTCGGCATGGCACTGGCGCTCGCGCTGCACGGCGGGCCGCACACCGTCACGCTCATCGACGCCCGCGGCCGCGGCGCCTCACGCCAGGACCCGCGCGTGCTCGCCCTGGCCCACGGCACCCGGCTCACGCTCGAGCGCCTCGGCGTGTGGAGCCACCTGCCCACCACCCCGATCCGCCACATCCATATCTCGCAGCAAGGCGGCTTCGGCCGCACCCAGCTCAACGAGTCCGACTACGCCCTCGATGGCCTCGGCCATGTCGTGCGCGCCGGCGACCTCGCTGCCGCGCTCGACGACGCCATCACCGCTGCCAACATCCCGGTCATCGACCACAGCGACGCCGAGGTCGACCCCGAACTGCACGGCCGCGTACTGCTGCACCGCGCCAACACCGCCGAAGCCCTGGACTGCCAGCTCGTGGTCTGCGCCGAAGGCGGCATGCGCGCCGACGATCCAGCCATCCGCGTACGCGACTACGGCCAGCACGCCGTCATCTGCATGGCCACGCCCGCCGTCGCCCATGGCAACACCGCTTACGAGCGCTTCACCCCCAACGGCCCGGTCGCCCTGCTGCCCTGCGGCACCGACTTCGCCGTCGTGCACACCGCCGCCCCCAAGCAAGCCGACGCCTGGCTGGCGCTTGATGATGGCGCCTACCTCGCCGAGCTGCAGCAAGCCTTCGGTCAGCGCGTCAAACTCATTGGCGTGAGCCCACGCGAGCGTTTTCCACTCCAGCTCCGGGTTCGCCACACCCCGGTCGCCAATCGCCAGGTCTGGCTGGGTAACGCCGCGCAAACACTTCACCCCGTTGCCGGTCAAGGCTTGAACCTCGCACTGCGCGACGTCTGGGCGCTGGCACGACGCCTCAACGCGGCCGGCGACCCCGGCGACGCACAGGTGCTCGCCGCCTACCTGCGCGACCGCCGCCTCGACCGCGCCAGCACCGTCGGCTTCACCGACACCCTGGTTCGCCTGTTCAGCAACGACCTGCCACCCCTGCGCGGCCTGCGCGGCCTCGGCCTGCTGGCGCTTGATCTCGCACCGCCGCTGCGCCACTTCGTGGCCAAACGGATGATGTTTGGGGCGCGGGCCTGGCCATAGGAGCGGGTTTGCGCGTTCGCGCTTTTGAATAGATTGGCCGGTCTTTTGGGCGGCTTTCCCGAGTGCATGCGGACGTTGGCCGGGTCTCGCCCCGGCGGGCGACTTTCTTGCTTGTGCAAGAAAGCTAAGCAAAGAAGCACAGCCCGCTTTCGCGCCCCTTCGGGGTGCCCGCCCTACGGCAATGTCGGGCGGGGTGCTTCGCGAACTCGCCCTGCGGGCTCAAACAGCGAAGCCCCTTTTTCCGCCCGCCACCGCCTCCGGTTGGCGCGGCAGAGGGCGGATCGGTTGTGCCCGAATCGGCCAGTCGTGATGGTTTTGCAGGGTGGGTTTCAACCCGCCAATGACCTGCGAACGAATACCGATGGCGGGTTAAAACCCGCCCTACGACGCGCCACCAAAGCGGGCGATGGCGAAGCCGAGCCCGCGCGCCCATCCCCTTCTGTGCCGCCGAACGTAGTCCGGGGACGGCGGGAATTGTCGTGTCGCCTGTTTGAGCCCGGAACGGGCGAGTTTGCGACACGACCCGCCGCCACCGGGCGCAGTGAGGGCACCGGCGAAGCCGGCGGTACAGCGGGGGCGCTTTCTTGGTGACTTCTTTGTCGCCACAAAGAAGTTACTCGCCCGCCGGGGCGAGACCCGGCCAACGGCTGTCACCAACAGGCACCCAAGAAACCGGCCACGCGGTGCCGAAACCGCCCTCCACTTTCCGATGGGCGTTACGTTTTTAGGCTTCGCCGACACCCCCCCATCGGTTAGAATGGCGGCTTTGTCGCTCGCGCTCCAATCCCCATGCAGTTCGCCGGTTTTTCCCTGCCGAATAATCTGTTTGTCGCACCCATGGCGGGCGTGACAGACCGGCCTTTCCGCCAGTTGTGCAAGCGACTGGGCGCGGGGCTGGCGGTGTCGGAAATGGTGTCGTCGAACACGCTGCTCTACGCCACCGACAAAACCCGCCGGCGCACCGACCACGCGGGCGAGACCGAGCCGATTTCTGTGCAGATCGCCGGCGCCGACCCCGAGCTGATGGCGCAGGCCGCCCGCTTCAACGCCGACAACGGCGCGCAGATCATCGACATCAACATGGGCTGTCCGGCCAAGAAAGTGTGCAACAAGGCCGCCGGTTCAGCGCTGATGCGCGACGAAGCGCTGGTGGCGCAAATTCTCACCGCCGTGGTCGCCGCCGTGCCGGACACCCCGGTCACGCTCAAGATGCGCACCGGCTGGGATCGCGACAACCGCAACGCGCCCCACCTCGCCCGCATCGCCGAAGACAGCGGCATCCGCGCACTGGCCATCCATGGCCGCACCCGCGAAGACAAGTACATGGGCAATGCCGAGTACGACACCATTGCCGCCATCAAAACGGCCGTAGGCATTCCGGTGATTGCCAATGGCGATATCGATTCGCCCGAAAAAGCCGCCGCCGTACTGCGCCACACCGGCGCCGATGGCGTGATGATTGGCCGCGCCGCCCAGGGCCGGCCGTGGATTTTCCGTGAGATTGCGCACTACCTCGCGACCGGTCACACCCTGCCTCCGCCGCCAGTGATCGAGATTCGCGACATATGCCGCAGCCATCTCGACGATTTGTACGCATTCTATGGCGAGTGGTCTGGCGTGCGCATCGCGCGCAAGCACATCGCCTGGTACACCAAAGGGCTGGCCGGCGCGCATGTGTTTCGGCAAGCCATGAACACCGAAGACAGCGTGGCCGGACAACTGGCCGCCGTCGATCATTTCTTTACTCAGCTCAGTCATCAGGGTGTCACTCCGCACTATCAGGCATCCTGTTTCGAGGAACTGGCCGCATGAGCCAACACAACGAAATCGCCAGCGCCGTGACGCGCACGCTCGACCAATATTTCAAGGATCTGGACGGCGAATCGCCGGTGGCCCTGCACGATCTGGTGATCCGCAGCGCCGAGCGCCCGATGCTGGAATTTGTGCTGCGCCAGACCGACGGCAACCAGACCGTCGCCGCCCAGCTCCTCGGCATCAATCGCAATACCTTGCGACGCAAACTGACCGAATACGATCTTCTCTAAACCAAACGCCGCAAGGCGCGCCCCCTAAACATGCAAATTTCCACTGCCCTGATCAGCGTCTCCGACAAGACCGGCGTCGAAGCCTTCGCCCGCGAACTGCACCAGCTTGGCGTCAAGCTCCTGTCGACCGGCGGCACCGCCAAACTGCTGCGCGAGGCTGGCCTGCCGGTCACCGATGTGTCGGAGCACACCGGCTTCCCCGAAATGCTCGACGGCCGGGTCAAGACGCTGCATCCGACGGTGCACGGCGGCATCCTCGCCCGCCGCGATCTGGCCGAGCACATGGACACCATCGCCGGCGCCGGCATCGCGCGCATCGATCTGGTGGTGGTCAATCTCTACCCCTTCGCCCAGACCATCGCCAAGCCCGACTGCTCGCTCGAAGACGCCATCGAAAACATCGACATCGGCGGCCCGACCATGGTCCGCGCCGCGGCCAAGAACCACGGCAACGAAGCCGGCGGTGTCGGCGTGCTGACCGACGCCGAGGACTACGCCCCGGTGCTGGCCGAGATCAAGGCCGACGGCGCCCTGTCGGCCAAGACCCGCTTCGCCCTGGCAGTCAAAGCCTTCACCCACACCGCCCGCTACGACAGCGCCATCTCCAACTACCTGACCGCGCTGGCCGAGGACGGCAGCCGCATGGCCTATCCGGACCGGCTGCAGCTGGCCTTCGACAAGGTGCAGGACCTGCGCTACGGCGAGAACCCGCACCAGAGCGCCGCCTTCTACCAAGAGCCCAATGCCGCCGAAGGTGGCGTGGCCGGCTACACCCAGCTGCAGGGCAAGGAGTTGTCCTACAACAACATCGCTGACGCCGACGCGGCCTGGGAGTGCGTCAAGGCCTTCAATACCACCGCCTGTGTCATCGTCAAGCACGCCAACCCCTGTGGCGTGGCCCTCGGCCTGTCGCCGCTCGAAGCCTACAAAAAGGCCTTCTCGACCGACCCGACCTCTGCCTTCGGCGGCATCATTGCCTTCAACAGCGTCGTCGACGCGGCGGCGGCCGAAGCGGTCAGCGCCCAGTTCCTCGAAGTGCTGATCGCCCCGGCCTACACCGACGAAGCCCTCGCCCTGCTGCTCGCCAAGAAAAACGTGCGCGTACTCACCTGTCCGATGGGCTCGGGCGACGGCGCACTCGACTACAAACGCGTCGCCGGCGGCCTGCTGGTGCAGAGCTCGGATGTGGCCCGCATCGGCGAAGGCGACCTCAAACTGGTCACCGCCCGCGCCCCGACGCCCGAAGAAATGGGCGACCTGCTGTTCGCATGGCGCGTCGCCAAATACGTCAAGTCCAATGCCATCGTTTACTGCAAGGGCGGCATGACCGTCGGCGTGGGCGCGGGCCAGATGAGCCGGGTCGATTCAGCCCGCATCGCCAAGATCAAGGCGGAGAACGCCGGCCTCTCCATCACCGGCACCGTGGTTGCGTCAGACGCCTTCTTCCCCTTCCGCGATGGTCTCGACGTGCTGGCCGAAGCCGGCGCCACGGCGGTCATCCAGCCGGGCGGCTCGATGCGCGACGAAGAGGTGATCGCAGCCGCCAACGAACACGGCATTGCCATGGTTCTCACCGGCTTCCGCCACTTCCGTCACTAATTCACTTTTAGCCGGCGCGCACACGCCGCGCCGGCGCTTGGGCAACGGCAACACACATGAAAGTACTCGTCATCGGATCGGGCGGACGCGAACACGCGCTGGCCTGGAAAATCGCTCAATCCCCCCGGATCACCAAGGTCTTCGTCGCCCCCGGCAACCCCGGCACGGCCAACGAGCCCATGGTCGACAACGTCGCCATCACCGCAATCGACGATCTGCTGGCCTTCGCGCGCAATGAAGACATCGGCCTGACCGTGGTCGGCCCCGAGGCGCCACTGGCGGCCGGCGTGGTCGACGCTTTCCGCGCCGCCGCTTTGCCGATTTTCGGCCCCACCCAGCAGGCGGCCCAGCTCGAAGCGTCCAAGGATTTCTGCAAGCAGTTCCTGATCCGCCACAAGATCCCTACCGCCAAGTACCAGACCTTCACCGACGCCGATGCCGCGCATGCCTATGTCACGGCCGAAGGCGCGCCGATCGTCATCAAGGCCGACGGGTTGGCCGCTGGCAAGGGCGTGGTCGTTGCCATGACGCTGGACGAAGCCCACGCCGCCATCGACATGATGCTGCGCGACGCGGGCATGGGTCAGGCCGGCGCCCGGGTGGTGATCGAAGAATTCATGCAGGGCGAAGAGGCCAGTTTCATCGTCATGGCCGACGGCAAGCACGCCCTCGCCCTGGCGACCAGCCAGGACCACAAGCGCCTCAAGGACAATGACGAAGGCCCCAACACCGGCGGCATGGGCGCCTACTCGCCCGCACCGGTCGTCACGCCGCAGATCCACGCCAAGGTCATGCGCGAGATCATTCACCCGACCCTCGCCGGCATGACCGCCGAAGGCTCGCCCTACACCGGCTTCCTCTACGCCGGCCTGATGATCGACACCGACGGCAACCCGCGCGTGGTCGAATTCAACTGCCGCATGGGCGACCCGGAAACCCAGCCCATCCTGATGCGTCTCAAGTCCGACCTGGTCGAACTGTTCGATGCCGCCATCAAAGGCAAACTCGACACCGCCGAAGCCGAGTGGGATCGCCGCATCGCACTGGGCGTGGTGCTCGCCGCCGAAGGCTATCCGGCCAGCCCGCGCAAGGGCGACGTTATCACCGGCCTGCCAGACGAGAGCCCCGACGCGCATGTTTTCCATGCCGGTACCGTCCTCGATGGCGACAAACTGCTCACCCAGGGCGGCCGCGTACTGTGCGTCACCACGCTGAGCGACAACGTGCGTACCGCGCAAACCCGCGCCTACGACATCGCCGACCGCATCGAATTCGCCGGCAAGCAATACCGCCGCGACATCGGCCACCGCGCCATCAAGCGATGATCGACACCACCGCCATCAAGGCCTATTTCACCGGCCTGCAGGACCGCATCGCCGACCGCCTCGAAGCCCTCGACGGCACCCCGTTCCGCGAAGACTGCTGGACACGCGAGCACGGCGGCGGCGGGCGTACCCGGGTGCTTGAAGACGGCACGGTGTTCGAACGCGGCGGCGTCAATTTCTCGCATGTGATGGGCGAGGGCCTGCCCGCCTCGGCCACCGCCAGCCGGCCCGAGCTGGCCGGGCGCAGCTTCGAGGCCATGGGCGTGTCGCTGGTCATGCACCCGCGCAACCCCTACTGCCCGACCGCGCACATGAACGTGCGCTGCTTCATCGCCAGCAAGCCCGGCGCCGAGCCGGTGTGGTGGTTTGGCGGCGGCATGGACCTGACACCGTACTACCCCTTCGAAGAGGACGTGCGCCACTTCCACGCCACCTGCAAACAGGCCCTGGCGCCGTTCGGCCCGGACGTGCATGCCGAGTACAAGGCCTGGTGCGACCGCTATTTCCACCTCAAGCACCGCAACGAAGCGCGCGGCGTCGGCGGCGTGTTCTTCGACGACCTCAATGCCGGCGGCTTCGACCGCTGCTTTGCGCTCACCCGCGCCGTCGGCGACGCCTTCGCCGACGCGTATGTTCCGCTCGTCGAACGCCGCCTCGACATGCCTTACGGCGAACGCGAGCGCGACTTCCAGGCCTATCGTCGCGGGCGCTATGTCGAGTTCAACCTGGTCTTCGACCGCGGCACCTTGTTCGGCCTGCAGTCCGGCGGGCGCACCGAGTCCATCCTGATGTCGATGCCACCGCGGGTGCAGTGGCGCTACGATTGGCATCCCGAGCCGGGCAGCGCCGAAGCCAAGCTCTACGAAGACTTCCTGCCGCCTCGCGACTGGGTCTGAGCACACAAACAAAAAGCGTGCCGAGGCGCGCTTTTTGTTTGTGTCAGATCCGGCTCACTCCGGCGCAGACAACTGCACCAGTGCCGGCCCGGCTTGTGCAGCACCCGTCAATTGCGCAGCGCGCCGAAAATGCTTCTGAGCCTCTTCCGGTCGCTCGAATTGCTCCGACAATTGCGCCAAGGCCAGGTGCGCATCCACGGTCGGCGCCGCCGACACCGACGCCTCGAGATAGCTCTGCGCCTTGCCCCACAACTGGGCCGACAGACAGAGCCGACCCAATGCATACAACAAGCCGCCGTCATTCGGATGCGCCTTGAGCCATTTCTCGCCGCGATTCAGGCAGGCCACCGCATCGTTCTCGCCGCAATACCCGTAGAGGCGCGCCAGCTCGCTTTCCCACTGTTCATCGAGCAGCTTCTCAAGCATCTTGCGCACCGTCGCGCCCTCGCCGTTGGCGACCAGCAAAGGCGCGGCTTTCTCGACCAGACGCCGATCCTGCTGCTCATCGGACGGAATATCCTGCCAGTAGCGGGCAATCGCATCATGCTGACCATCGCGCTCACGCAAAGCCGCCAAGTGCGCCCGACGCAGCAGCGGCTCGGCCTGCTCTTTGCTCAAGGCCTTGTGCTTGCGAAGCTGGCGGGCGATACGCACCAGCTCTTCCCACTTTTCGAGCGCATGCGCCGTTTTGAGCGCCAGGCGAAGCGTCGCCACCGGCCGGTTGTCGCTCCCCTTGAGCGCACGAATGCGCTCGGCGGCTTCGTCGAAGCGGCGGCCTTCGACGGCCATTTCAGCTTCGGTCATGATGCGTGCCGCCCGCAAGCGGTCATCGGTGGCCGCCTTGCCCAACCATTCGCGATAGCGGGTGTCATCGCGCAGCGCATGCGCGGCGCGCGCCGCCATGAGCGCGGCAACGCCATCTTCATCCGCCAGGTCATAGGCCTTCTTGGCCTGTTTCAGTGCGTGCGCGTAACGGCCTTCGAGATGTAGCCGGAAGGCCTCGCGCAAGGCGAGTGCCGACTTTTCCTTGCGACGGCGGCCCCGGTAGGCCACGACCTGGCCCGGCAAGCGCACCGCGCGGGTGAGCACGCGCAGCAAGAAATAACTCGACAGAAACACCGCCACCAGCGCCAAAGCCAGCAAATTCAGCGATACCTGCACCCGATAGGGCGACAGCACCAGAAGAGCGTAACCATCGTTGGCCCGTGCCAGCATGGCCACACCGACGGCCGCGGCAAACAGGGCGATCAGCCAGAGCAATCCTCGCATGGCGCTTACTCCGCTGTTTTGGCAGGCGCGACGGCCGGCACAGCGGCGTCGGGCTTGCCTTCAGGTGCGTCGGCAGGCTTGGCGGTCCTGGGTGTGGCGGCGGGTTTCGCCGCTTGCGGCGCCGCCTCGGCACCGCTGACGCCCGGCTTCCCTTGCAAGGTCTTGAGGACTGCCTGGGTTTCGGTCAAGGCCGGCTGGGTCGGAGCGATCTGCGTTTCGGCCAAAGTCTTGAGCGAGGTGAGGGTTTCGGTCACGGCCTCGTTGCGCTGGTCAAAATATTTTTCGAGCCACACCGCAGCTTGATGCATGTCGGCCTCAAAGGTGCGGTGATCACGGCCGAGCAGCGCCAGACGCGCCGTCAGCAGGCGAATTTTGAGGTTCTCGCGCAGATAGGTCGATTGCGACGGCGACAGCAGTACCGGCTCGGCGGAGCGGTCGAGGCGCTCGACCCGCACCAGCGAGCGGATCTCGGCCCACCAGTCATGCAGCACCGCTTGGGCGAATCCGAGCGGGTCGTCCATCGGCGAACCGGTAGCGGTCTTCTCGGGCGCCTCAGAACCCACTGCTTCGCCAGTAAAGGCCAGGGGCAAGCGATCGACGGACTCGAGCAACCCTTCGAGGCGCAAAGTGATGCCAGCGATATCGACCCGGGGCGCGGCGCGCAAGCGCTCGATGTCACGCTTGAGACTGCGGCGCAGTGGGCCGAGGCGGGCTTCGTCAAAGCCGGACAACCGGGCATCGGCCGCCTGAAGTGCGATCAGCGCGGCTTCGACATTGCCGGCGAGCTGTAGTTGCTGCCCGGCAATGGTAACGGCCTGCTCGATCTCCGCCATGGTGCGTTCATCGCGAGTCCGCGAGAATTCCTGATACAAGGCATCGAGCGCCGCGGCCTGGCCGCCGGCCTCTTCGGCCTTGGCTTCGAGCAGGCCGACTTTGCCTTGCACGGACGTCAGCGTGTCGATGGACTGGCGTGCGCTGGCGCGGGCCTCACGAGCCATGTTGTCGCTCTCGCTCAGGCGGCGGGTCAGCTCTTCCTGAGTCTTCGCCAACTCACCGCGCATGGCCCACCATTGCCAACCGATGCCGGCGATGGCCAGCAGGCAGATGAGCAGCAACACGGGCACGACAATGCCGCTGCGCCTGGCAGGCTCAGTCGCGACCGGCGGCGTCTCGTCCGTTACCGCATCGTCGCGGATCGGTTCGGTCGTTTCAGGGGCATCCGTGTCGGGTTGAGCACGGTTGAGGGCAGGAGTGTCTTCGCTCATATCGTCTTGTCTGGATCAAGCGTTGCGGCAACCGCCGAGAAAGTAGCGTGCGAGGCCATCGACCACACCGACATCACCGGGCGCAGTTTCCACGACCCGTGCGAAGCCCGCAGCCGTCGCCCGGGCACAGATGCGCGGGTGCGGTGCAAACACCGGGATGCGGGCCAGTCGGCTCATCTGTGCTCCCAACATGGTCATCAGGTTGGAGACGCCCTCGCTACTGGTCAGTATCAGAGCATCCATCCGGTCGGCTTCAGCCAGCAAGCTGGTCGCGCCCTCCGGTGGTACCCGTCGTGCGTAGCATGCGGCATAGCTGACCGCCGCACCTCGCTGTGCCAGTGTATCACCCAGAAGATCGCGTCCGCCGTTGCCACGAAAAATGATGATTCGCTTACCGGCCACGGCGCTGGCCGAGAACTCGGGCAAGGCCAGCACCGCTTCGCTGTCGAAACCGGCGTCGGGGGCGATGACCGGGTCAAAACCCAGCGCATGCAGCGCGCGCTCGCTGCCCTTGCCCACCGTCGCCACGGCCAGCGTGGCCGGCCAGTCGCGACGCGCACGCACGGCAGCCAGGCCATGCTCGGCGGCATTCGGGCTGACAAAGAATGCAAGATGAAACTGGTCGAGCGTATCGATCAGCGCGCTGAATTCGGCACTGACCGGCACCGCATCGATACGCATGACAGGAATGCACAGCGCCTCCCCGCCCACAGCGGCGATGGCTTCACACAGGCTGCCAGACTGTGCCTGCGGCCGGGTCACGACGATGCGCTTCCCGGCCAAGGGCAAGCTTGGCGACTGGTTCATGGCGTCGGCTCAGAGGCTGGCGAGGATCTCGGCCGCGCCGCCGGCACGCAGCTCGTCGGCCAGGGCCTTGCCCAGGCTCTCGGCCTCGATCAGCGCACCACGGCGCTCGGCGCGCACGATCTCGCTGCCGTCGGGCCGGGCCACAAAACCACGCAACCACAAGCCATCGTTCTCGACCACCGCGTAGGCGCCCAACGGCACTTCGCAACTGCCGGCCAGCGCGCGGGCCACGGCACGCTCTGCGCGCACGCAGGCGGAGGTGTCGGTGTCATTGAGCGGCGCCATCCAGGCCGCGACTTCGGGCCGGTCAGACAGTGCCTCGATGCCCAAGGCGCCTTGTCCGGCAGCAGGTAGCGACACCTCAGAGGCCAGCGTGCTGCGAATGCGCTCGGCCAGACCGAGACGGGTCAGCCCGGCGGCGGCAAGAATGATGGCGTCGTACTGGCCCTCGTCGAGCTTGCGCAGACGGGTGTCGAGGTTACCGCGCAAACTGGTGACCGCCAGTGTTGGGTAGTTGGCGTGCAGCTGCGACTCGCGACGCAGGCTGGAGGTGCCGACCACAGCCCCCGGCGGCATGTCGTCGAGGCTTTCGTACTTGTTGGACACGAAGGCGTCGAGCGGCACTTCGCGCTCGGAGATGGTCACCAGCGCAAACTCGGCCCCCATTTCCATCGGCACATCTTTCATGGAGTGCACGGCGATATCGGCGCGACGGTCGAGCAAGGCGGTTTCGAGTTCTTTCACGAACAAGCCCTTGCCACCGATCTTGGCCAGTGGACGATCCAGAATCTGGTCGCCACGGGTGGTCATGCCGAGCAGTACGACTTCGCAGGCCGGATACAGCGCTTCGAGTCGCGCCTTGACATGCTCGGCCTGCCACAGGGCAAGGCGGCTTTCACGGGTGGCAATAACGATGCGCTCAGGGGCGGCGACGGCGGGTTGGGTCGGATTCACGATGGGCGACTCGCTCGAACAGGGACTTGAAATAGGATGGCTGGCGTCAGCGCATATTGCATGGCAGCATGCGGGATGCCCCCGATAGCGCCAGCGCCGGGGGCGATTCTAGCATGAGCCCCGGCCCCACTTTTTGTGCCAGGGTAAGCGACGCTCCCCAAGGACAGACGACGGATATCACTATGGATCAGGACAAAGACCTCCCCTTGCGCGAAGACATCCGCCAGCTCGGCCGACTGCTCGGCGACACGGTGCGCGAACAACGCGGCGAGCCGGCCTTCGACCTGGTCGAGCGCATCCGCCAGCTGTCGGTGCGCTTCCATCGCGACGACGACGAAGCGGCCCGTGCCGGGCTGGAGTCGACGCTTGACGCCCTGTCGCGCGAGGAGACCATCGATGTGGTCCGCGCCTTCAGCTACTTTTCGCACCTGGCCAACATTGCCGAAGACCAGCATCACATCCGGCGCACCCGTGCCCACCTCATCGGCGGCTCGGCGCCGCGCGCCGGCAGTCTGGCGCACGCCATCGAACGGGTTTTCAGCGATGGCGCCAGCGCCGACGACCTCGGCGCCTTTTTCAATTCCGCATTGATCAGCCCGGTGCTCACCGCCCACCCCACCGAGGTGCAACGCAAGAGCATTCTCAATTGCCAGACGGCCATCGCCCGCCTGCTCGACGAACGCGACCGCATGACCCTTACGCCTGACGAAGCCGAGGAGTCCGACGCCGCGCTGCGCCGCGCGGTGCTCACCCTGTGGCAGACCCGCATGCTGCGCCCGGCCAAGCTGTCAGTCATCGACGAAGTCGCCAATGGGCTGTCCTATTTCGACTCGACCTTCCTGCGCGAAGTGCCGCGCCTGTACGCCAAGGTCGAAGACACCCTCACCGGGCTGCACGCCCCCTTTGCCGGACAAGACTGGCCGGCCTTTGTACAGATCGGTAACTGGATCGGCGGCGACCGCGACGGCAACCCTTTCGTCACCGCCGAGGTGCTGGCGCAGGCGCAGTTGATGCAATCGACGGTGGCGCTGTCGTTCTATCTGGAAGAGCTGCACACGCTGGGCTCGCAACTGTCGCTGGCCGACGGCCTCGTCACCCCCTCGGCCGCGCTGCACCGCCTCGCCGAAGCCAGCGTCGACCGCTCGCCGCATCGCGCAGACGAGCCCTATCGCCGCGCCATTGCCGGCATGTACGCCCGCCTGGCCGCCACCCATCAGGCCCTGCTCGGCAAGGCCACCACCCCGCCGCCGGCCGGTGAGGCACCGGCCTATCCGGACGCCGCGGCACTGACGGCCGACCTCGACATTCTCCACGACTCGCTGCTCGCCCATGACTCCGCCCCGCTCACCCGCGGCCGGCTGCGCCAGCTGCGCCGGGCGGTCAAGGTGTTCGGCTTCCATCTGGCGCCGATCGACCTGCGGCAGAACTCGGATGTGCACGAACAAGTGGTGGCCGAACTGCTCCAGGCCGCCGACCCCAAGGTCGACTACCTCGCGCTCGATGAAGACGCGCGCATCGCACTGCTGCTGACCGAGATGATGTCCACCCGGCCGCTGCGCTCGCCGCACATCGTCTACAGCGAACTGACCGAGGGCGAGCTGGCCATCTTGCGCACCGCCCGCGCCGCGCATCTGCGCTACGGCATTGCCGCCCTGCCCAACTACATCATCTCGAAAACCGACGGGGTCTCCGACCTGCTTGAGGTCGCGGTGCTGCTCAAGGAGGCCGGCATCCTCCGGCCGCACGAGCAGGCGCTGGACATGAACATCATCCCGCTGTTCGAAACCATCGACGACCTGCGCGCCAGCGGCGCGACCATGGACCGGGTCTTTAGCCTTGCGGCCTATCAACGCCTGCTCGACAGCCGCGGCCGGGCACAGGAAGTCATGCTCGGCTACTCCGACAGCAACAAGGATGGCGGCTTCCTGACCTCGGGCTGGGAGCTCTACAAGGCGGAAGTGACGCTGGTCGAAGTATTCCGCAAACACGACGTCCGCCTGCGCCTGTTTCATGGCCGCGGCGGTTCGGTCGGCCGTGGCGGCGGCCCAAGCTACGAGGCCATCCTGGCGCAGCCGGGCGGCGCGGTGCAGGGGCAGATCCGGCTCACCGAACAGGGTGAGGTGATCGGTGCCAAGTACGGCAATGCCGAAGTCGGCCGGCGCAACCTCGAAGTGCTGGTCGCCGCCACGCTGCAAGCCAGCCTGCAGGCCGACGCCTCACCCGCGCCGCGCCCCGAGTACATGGACGCCATGCAGGCGCTGTCCGACTACGCGTTTGAGGCCTATCGCGGCCTGGTGTATGAGACGCCGGGCTTCGAGCGTTACTTTTGGGAGTCGACCGTCATCACCGAAATCGCGGCGCTGAACATCGGCTCGCGCCCGGCCTCGCGCAAAAAGAGCACCGCCATCGAAGACCTGCGGGCCATTCCCTGGGTGTTCAGCTGGGCGCAATGCCGGCTGATGCTGCCGGGCTGGTACGGCTTCGGCTCGGCCGTGCAGCGTTTTCTGGCCGAGCGCCCGGACGACGGGCTGGCGCTGCTGCAAGCCATGTGCCGCGACTGGTCTTTCTTCTCGACCACGCTCTCGAACATGGACATGGTTCTGGCCAAATCCGACACCGCCATCGCCGGGCGTTACGCTGCCCTGGTGTCGGATGCGGCGCTACGCGAAGCGATCTTCCCGCGCATCTGCGCGGAGCACACCGCGACCGTCGACGCGCTGCTCGCCATCACCGGCCAACACGAGCTGCTTGATGGCAATCCACTGCTGGCGCGCTCGATCCGCAACCGCTTCCCCTACCTCGACCCACTCAACCATGTGCAGGTCGAGTTGCTGCGCCGCCACCGCAATGGCGCCGAGGACGAACGCATCCGCCGCGGCATTCACATCGCCATCAACGGCATTGCCGCAGGCCTGCGAAACAGCGGTTAAGGCCCCAAAACGCCTGACCGACCCTCTCAGAACCTATATCGAAGGTCAGTCGGGCGCCTTGCAGCACACTGCCCACCACCGCGCGAAAACCCGCGCCCTGCGTTCATTCACAGCAATGCAGCGGCGCGGCTAACCTTTTGATACAAAATCCCATTGTGCTTTGTGGCGCTGTCGCTGCACTGCCGCGCTGCAGCAGCCATACTGAAAGGAGGCAAAACCGAAAGAGAGTCAAGCTTATGTCGATCGAATGGTTTGCAGTCATGTTGTCCGTCATGGCGCTGATTGCCTGGTTTGTGATGCGCGGCCGGCCGTCCGACAACGAGGATGAGGCCGAAAACACCGCCCACCCCTACCACTGCGTCACCATCAACTCGGGGCAAGGCGCCTGCCGCACAGCGCAGACACTCAAGGGCATCCGTTTTCTCTCAGCGGAAGCCCCTTTGCTGCCGCTGGCCAGCTGCGACACCACGCGTTGCCGCTGCACCTTCAGTCACTATAAAGATCGTCGTCGCGGTGATCGGCGCAATCCCTACCGGCCGGAGAGCCACATGCACATCGCGCGGGGGCTCGACGACCGCCGAAATCGGCGCGGGCGACGTACCACCGACGGCATGCATCTGGCTGACATCTAGGGCGTGCTCACAGGCCAACTGTGAGCACGCACTGGCCGCGCCCCGCTTAAATATCGAGGATCGCCTTCACGCTTGGCCACTGGCGGCGGCTGATGGGCAGATGCTCGTCCAGCCCCGCCAGCACCACCAGCCAGCGCCCCTCGCCCTCCCCGGCTTCGCGCTCGATACCGGCGATCGCCTTGCGCGCCACCAGGCAATTGCGATGAATGCGCAGGAAGCGACCGGGGTAGCTTTCTTCCAGATGTACCAGTGAATCGTCGAGGAGATACTCGCGCTCGACGGTGCGTGCGGTGACGTATTTCTGCTCGGCCCGCAGATACAACACACGGCCGATGTCGACCAGCAGGATGCGGCCGCGCTCGGTCACGCTCAGGGGCTTTTCGTCCTCCCCCCGCGCCTCGGTGCCCTGGCAGAGCTTGCGCGCCTTCTCCAGCGCCTCGATCAAGCGCGCCGCACGCACCGGTTTGAGCAGGTAGTCTGCCACCGACAGATCGAAAGCCTGCACGGCGTACTGATCGTAAGCCGTGGTGAAGATCACCACCGGCGGGTCGGCGCGGCCATTGAGATGCTGCGCCAACGACACGCCATCCATGCCCGGCATGCGGATATCGGCAAGCACCACGTCGACCGCCTCGGCGTCGATCAGTCTCAGTGCCTCTTCACCGTTGGCCGCAAAGCCCACCACCCGGGTGGGCTGCTCTTGTCTGACGTCGCCCAGCACATCGCGCAAACGGGCGCGCGCGGGCGCTTCGTCATCAACAATGAGGACACGGAGTTCGGATTGCGTCATGTATTGAGCCTCCGATAAGGCAGCCGGATCCGCACGCTGTAGCGGCCTCCACTGCGGTCTATTCGCATATCTGCCTCGAGATCGAAAAACAGGGACAGACGTTCACGGATGTTGGCTTGGGCAATCTGGTTGCCTTTCTGGGCGCGCGGCGTGTCAACGATCGGATTGCTCACTTCGATCAATACCTCACTGCTGCGCCGTGCAACCCGCACGGCGATATCCCCTGGCTGCTGCGACGGTTCGATGCCGTGATAAACGGCATTTTCAAGCAAAGGTTGAAGCAAGAGCGGTGGCACCAGCGCCTGCGCCGGTTTGCAGCTCAGGTCCCAATTCACTACCAGGCGCTCACCCAGACGCAAACGCTCCAGATCGAGATAGCGCTCACAGAGACTGATCTCGCTGTCGAGCGCCACCAGCTCCTTGTGTTCCTTCATCAGCACCCGAAACATGTCCGCCAATTCTTCCAGCGCCACCTCGGCCCGCCGAGGGTCTTCACGCATCACGCCAAGCACCGCATTCAGGCTGTTAAACAAAAAATGCGGCCGAATCCGCGCCGTCAGTGCATGCAGACGCGCCTCGGTCAGGGCCGGCGAATACAGACGCCCTCGATAATCAAAGTAGCCCATTACGGTGAATGACGCCAAGATACTCCAGCCCATCCAGCGCCACAGCGCCGCACCCGACGGCGCACCCAGGGGCGGATAGGCGAACACGGCCACCAAAGTGCTGACTGCCATCACCGCCGGCCAGAAACGCCCCGGCGAAAGGCGCACCAACACGGGCTGGAGCACATAGAGCAGCAGTATGGTGATGAACAGCGGCAACTCCAGCCACCCCGCCCAGGCCACTGCGGCCGGGACGATTTCGGCCCCGGCTCGGCTGTGCAGCACCACCGTACCCACCGCCAGGGCATTGACGAGCAGAATCACGCGCAGAATCACGCCGATATTGCGAAAGTCCGGCAAGGCGCCGTGGATGGCAAGCGCCTTGGGCTTTTGACTTATACTTTGCGTCTTTCCGGGGGACACCACGGCCATGCGCTCTCATGTGAGACACGTGGTCGGCAGGGTCGCCGCCGAGATGGCGGGCAACATCCCATCGAACCACTTTTCATAAAGTATTCTGGGCATTATGGCAGATCAGCAATCCAATCGGGATGACGCCAGCAAGGCGTGGTCCGGCCGATTTTCCGAACCGGTATCGGCACTGGTGATGCGTTACACCGCATCGGTTTTCTTCGATCAGCGCATGGCGGCGCAAGACATCCGCGGCTCGCTCGCGCATGCCAAGATGCTGGCGCGTCAGGGCATCATCGGCACTGACGACCTGGCCGACATCGAACGTGGGCTCGGGCAGATCCGCGATGAAATCGAGCGCGGCGAATTCGCCTGGTCGCTGCAGGATGAAGACGTCCACCTCAATATCGAAAAACGCCTCACCGCCCTGATCGGCGACGCCGGCAAGCGCCTGCACACCGGCCGCAGCCGCAACGACCAGGTCGCCACCGACATCCGCCTGTGGCTGCGCGACGCGATCGACCAGATCCTCGCCCTGCTCACCGACTACCAGCGCGCCCTGCTTGATCTGGCCGAAACCCATGCCGCCACGCCGCTGCCGGGCTTCACGCATCTGCAGGTGGCTCAGCCGGTCACCTTCGGACACCACTTGATGGCCTATTACGAAATGAGCCGCCGCGACGCCGAGCGCTTTGCCGACTGCCGCAAGCGCGTCAATCGTCTGCCACTGGGTGCCGCCGCACTGGCCGGCACGTCCTTCCCGATCGACCGCGAATTCGTTGCCCGCGAACTGGAATTCGACGGCGTGTGCGAAAACTCGCTGGACGCGGTGTCGGATCGCGACTTCGCCATCGAGTTCTGCGCCGACGCCGCGCTGCTGATGATTCACCTCTCGCGCTTCTCCGAAGAGTTGATCCTGTGGATGAGCCCGCGCGTTGGCTTCATCGATCTGGCCGACCGCTTCTGCACCGGCAGCTCCATCATGCCGCAAAAGAAAAACCCCGACGTGCCCGAGCTGGTGCGTGGCAAGACCGGCCGCGTCAATGGCAGCCTGATCAGCCTGCTGACCCTGATGAAAGGCCAGCCCTTGGCCTACAACAAGGACAACCAGGAAGACAAAGAGCCGCTGTTCGACACCGCCGACACGCTCATCGACACCCTGCGCATCTACGCCGACATGATCACCGGCATCCGCGTCAAGGCCGACGCCATGCGCGACGCCCTCAGCCAGGGCTTCGCCACCGCCACCGATCTGGCGGACTACCTGGTCAAGAAGGGTCTGCCCTTCCGTGACGCGCACGAAGTTGTTGCCCGCGCGGTGCGCTCCGCCGAAGAGCGCGGCTGCGACCTGCCCGACCTGCCGCTGCCCGACCTGCGCAACTTCTCCGAACTGATTGACGAGGACATCTACCAGGTGCTCACCGTCGAAGGTGCGCTCGACAGCCGCAACCACATCGGCGGCACCGCGCCCGCCCAGGTGCGCGCCGCCATCGCTCGCGCCCGCGCAGCACTCGGCTGAGCTGCGCTCGACCATGGACCGCATTGGCAAGTACACACTCCGGCAACTGCTGGGAGAAGGTGCCACCAGTGCGGTCTATCTGGCCTATGACGCGTTTACCCAGCGCGACGTCGCCGTCAAACAGCTCTACCCCGAGGTTCTCAAAGACCCGGAGCGTGGTCGCCTCTACCGCCACCTGCTGATCAACGAAGCCTCACTCGCCGGCCGGCTGTTCCATCCCCACATCGCCCAGATCTACGACGCCACCGTCGAGGGCGAACAGGGTTACGTGGTGATGGAATACGTGCCCGGCGGCACGCTCGAGCCTTTCTGCCGGCCCGATCGGCTGCTGCCCTTTGATCGCGTGATCGAGATCATCTTCAAGGCCACTCGCGCCCTTGACTACGCCTACCACCAGGGCATCACCCACCGCGACATCAAACCGGCCAACATCCTGCTCGAAGATCCTGACGGGCAAGACATCAAGCTCTCCGACTTTGGCGCGGCCCTGTTCAACGCCGCCGACACCACGCAAATTTCCGGCGTCGGCTCCCCCGCCTACATGTCGCCACAACAAGTGCGCGAAATGCCGCTCAACCATCAGACCGACATCTACTCGCTCGGCGTGGTGATGTACCAGCTCCTCACCGGCCGGCTGCCCTTCGAAGCCACCAACAACTACAGCCTGCTCTACCGCATCGCCCACGAAACCCCGCCCTCGCCGATCGCCCTGCGCGCCGACGTGCCTGCCGAGCTCGACGCGATTGTCCGGAGGGCGATGCAGAAATCGCTCGACGACCGCTACCAGAACTGGGTCGAGTTCTCTCACGATCTGGCCCACGCGTTTCGCAATATCGGCCTCGGCAACCGCAAGCGCACCGTCTCCGACACCCAGAAATTCCAGACCCTGCGTCGCCTGTCTTTTTTCCGCGAATTCACCGACGTCGAAATCTGGGAAATCGTGCGCTTCTCCGAATGGCGTTTTGCCGAACCGGGCACCACGCTACTCAAGGAAGGCGAACCCGGCGACCATTTCTGCTTCCTCGCCAACGGCGAAGCCCGTGTCAAAAAGCACGACCGCCTGCTCCACCTGCTCACCCCCGGCGACTGCTTTGGCGAAATGGCCGTCTTCGCCCCCGGCAGCGGCCTGCGCACCGCCTCAGTCGAAGCCACCACCGAGATCGAAGTCATCACCATCCGCGCCCGCGCCCTGCAGCGCGCCTCCGACACCTGCCGGATGCACTTCTACAAGGCTTTCCTTGAAGTCCTGGCCGGGCGCCTGTCGATGACCAGCGCGCGGGTCGCCAACATTTAGAAAACACACTGTCGGCCACAAATTGCCCGACCGACACCACTCCGGGGTATCACGCAAAAGCTGTCGAGCGAATTGACACTCAATCCTTGCCAGCCGAGCAAGACAAAATTTAATACTTTATTTTCAACGAGATACGCATATCTTAGAATAAGGCATCATTATTGCTTGCCCATAGGCATCCGCCGCTTTAGACATGGCATACTTCACGACACCGGCGCAGATGCTGACCTATACTTGGACAAGCATTTATCTGCACCGGAACGCGCCAGAGAAGACAAATTATGAGCCAAGACAATCAGATCCCTTCGAAGCCGATTTCGGATAGCCGACGCCGCCTCGTGCAAGGCGGGCTGTCAGGGGCCCCTCTGCTACTGCTGCTCAAGAGTACGCCGGCGCTTGCCACCTTCAGTTGCAAGCAGCCATCAGGTTTTTCCGTTTCCGGCAATCTGAGCAACCCGGGCAGTCAAACCTGTCAGCAGTACTACAAGAAGCCGACTGACTGGCATGTAGCCTGCCAGAACTCCTCCGCCCCTGGCTGGAAAGACTACAAAGTCAAAGACACTCTCGGCGCTTGCGGCTACAACAGCAACCACAACAACAAGAAGCTGAAAGACGCACTGGCCGACTCCGATGAGTTCCTCCGGTACTGTGTCGCAGCATGGGCAAACGCGAACAGCGGGTCGGGCTACCCGGTCACGCCTTCGACCGTGTGCGACATGTGGAAGAAAGGGGCGACTGGCTCCTACCCGGCGGTAACTTACCCCTTGGTTAACTGGGGAAAGTCCGACGTGACAACCTACTTCAAATACACCATGGGCGAGCACTGATACTTGTCCGCAAGCACTACCGAGCAGGCCGGTTCGGCGATTTACATATCGCGCGGAACCGGCCTGATTCATTGGAAAGAGCTTTCCGAAGGCTGGGTCGGCTACGCTGAACAGACCGGCAACACCTTTGTCATTGATCCCCTCAGCCGTTTTATCTTTGACTGCATTCAGACCGCCCCCGCCGGACTGACCCAAGAGGACATGGCGACGCAGCTCTCCGATGTGTCAGACGCCACGGTCACCGAAGATCTCCCAAATCGCATCACGCTTGCGATCGGTATACTGGTCGGCGCCCAGCTGATCGAGATCTCCACCCTTGAACCTTGCACAACTCAGTAACGCCGAACTCGCGCGCCGCCTTGGCCGCGCCGGCGTTCGCCTGCGCACAGGGCCATTCGTTTTCTCGATTCGCAGCCCATTATCAGAGATTCACGACGGCCTGCGGATACTTCACGCCGACACCCCGCTAGCCGCGGACGACGAATTCGTCGATTACCACATCGCCATCAACGCCGGCCGCCATGTGCGCCGTTGGCTGCGTCCGCAAGCCTGCTTCGAGGTGGATGGCGTCGAACCCTTCAAGCCGCTGCCACGCGCCCAAGCCCTTGCCATGCTGGAATGGGGCATGAACTGGTGCATCACGGCCTACGGCCACCACCAGCTCGTCATTCACGCCGCAGCCGTCGCCAAAGGCGATCACGCGGCAATTCTCCCGGCACCGCCGGGCTCGGGGAAAAGCACGCTCTGTGCGGCGCTGATCAATCGGGGGTGGCGCTTGCTGTCGGATGAGCTAACCTTGATCAGTCTGGAAACCGGAGAGATTCAACCCCTGGCTCGCCCGGTGAACCTGAAGAATGCGTCGATCCAGATCATGCGTGACTTTGCGCCTGAAGCCATCTTTGGGCCGGTGATCGAAGACACCAGCAAAGGCACGGTCGGGCTCATGCGGCCCCCCACTGCCAGTGTAATGAGCGCAGCGCTGCCGGCTAAACCAACCTGGATCGTGCTACCCAAATACACCGCCGGCGCCGCGCCCCAACTGACGCCCATGAGCCAAGGCGAAGCGTTTCTGTCGCTCGCTGACAACGCCATGAACTATCACATCCTGGGCCAGGATGGCTTCCATGCCATCGGACGACTGATTGACGCCAGCCCCAGCTACCGCTTCGAGTACAGCCGTCTCGACGATGCGATCGCCGCCTTTGATGAGCTCGCCAATGCCGCTTGAATCCCACTCGTCGCTGGTCGACTGCCTGAGCGATCCGGCCAAGACGCGCGGCCAGTCCGCTCGCGAATGGGATCTGCTCATCCGCCACGCACGCCACGCCAATTTGCTGGCGCGACTGCACGACCGGATGGCGTCAGTCGACGGGCTCGCGTCCGTGCCAGAGGCGCCCAGACGCCACCTTATCGCCGCCCACAATTTGGCGCGGCGACAACACCAAGCCGTGCGCCACGAGACCGATGAATTGCGGCGCGCGCTACAACCGGAGGGCATTGACGTCATTTTGCTCAAAGGCGCCGCCTATGTCGTGGCCGAACTGCCATCCGCTGCCGGCCGTGTTTTTTCCGATATAGACATCCTGGTGCCAAAGCCGCAATTGGCACAGGCCGAGTCAGCGCTGATGCGTCATGGCTGGATGGGTGCCGAGCTGAGCAACTACGATCAACGCTACTACCGGCGCTGGATGCACGAGTTGCCGCCCATGCAGCACATGTTCCGCGGCAGCGCGCTTGACGTACACCACACCATTTTGCCGCCGACCGCGCGCTACCACCCCGACCCGGCGTCGCTGGTAAGCGAAAGTGTCCCGGTGCCCGGCTGGCCCGGCGTGCGAGTGCTCGCCCCGACCGACATGATTCTGCATTCAGCCACCCACTTGTTTCACGAGGGCGAAGCTGACAACGCGTTGCGGGACCTATCGGACATGGATTTGCTCTTGCGCCACTTCAGCGAAGGCGCCAACAACGACTTCTGGCACCGGCTCGCAGCCCGCGCAAGAGAACAACACTTGACGCATCCCTTATGGCTGGCGCTACGCTACACTCAACATATTTTCGCCACGCCTGTACCCGCAGACATCGCGCAATCGCTCGCCTCAGCAGCCCCAGGCACCCTGCGCATCCGCCTGCTCGACACCATGTACTCGCGTGTTTTAAGGCCACAGCATCCCGGTTGCAACGATGCACTTAGCGCGCCCGCCCGACTGGCACTCTACATCCGGGGGCACTGGCTGAGAATGCCGCCGCACCTGTTGGCCTTGCACCTAGCGCGCAAGGCGATCACGCCAGAAGACAAACCGACCACGGACGAGGCAGACGAAACAGAACGGGCCGCATGACGCGGCCCGTTTTGAATGCTTCTTTTGGCAGACTCAAGCCTGCGGAACGCCCTTCAACATTTCCTGCAATTCACCGTTTTCGTACATCTCGCGCAGGATGTCGCAACCACCTACGAACTCGCCGTTGATGTAGAGCTGCGGGATGGTCGGCCAGTTGGCGTATTCTTTGATGCCCTGGCGGATTTGCTCATCGGCCAACACGTTCACCGAGGCGTAATTCTGCAGGCCACAGAGCTTGAGGATCTGCGCCACGGTCGCGGAGAAGCCGCACTGCGGAAACTGCGGCGTGCCCTTCATGTACAGCACAACCGGGTTGGAGGTAACTTGCTCGCGGATCTGGTCTTGGACGCTCATGGGGACGCTCGAATAGTTGAGTTAATAAGTCGGGAAATTTTAGGCTTCGTCCGCCGAAGCGTCAAGCCAGCCCCCGGTGATGCGAGGAATACCTGCCAGGTCGGGCCATGTCTGCACGCGCTTGAGGCCCGACCGACCCAGAATGGCACTCACCGCCTCTGCTTGATCGTAGCCATGCTCGATGAAAAGACAAGCACCCGGTGCAAGCCTCGGGACGCTCTGGCCGGCAATTCGCCGGATATCGTCAAGCCCGTCCGGCCCAGCAGCCAGGGCAGACACGGGCTCGAAACGCACATCGCCCTCGGCCAGATGCGGATCGCCTGCGGCCACGTAGGGCGGATTGGACACTATCAGATCAAAGCACATCTCAGCCGGCACCGCTGAGAACCAGTCGCTTTCGGCGAAGCGGACCCGTGCGCCCAGTCGATGCGCATTGCGCCTCGCCACGGCCAAGGCGTCAGCGGAACGATCCACCGCCATGACCTCGGCGTCGGGCCAGAGCAAGGCCAGCGTGATGGCAATCGCGCCGCTACCCGTCCCCAGGTCCAGTACAGCGCTCGGCGCATTCGGGAACGTCTCTTTTGCCAGCTCCACAAGGCCTTCGGTTTCCGGCCGCGGAATCAGCACCGCCGATGAGACCTCAAAGCGCCGGCCATAGAATTCACGCGAGCCCACCAGATACGCGACCGGTTCGCCCTGCGCGCGCCGCGTCACCCAGTCGGCAAAGCGGTGCTGCTGCTCAGCGGTTAGCGGCGCTTCCGGGTAGGCCACCAGATAGCTGGCCGGCCGACCGATCGTCTCCGCCAGCAGAATGCGGGCGTCGACACGGTCGATCCGGCCTCGGCAGGCGGCCAGTGCACCGCCGATGGTCTCAGCGTTCGTCATCGGCCAGGGCGGCGAGCTGATCAGCCTGATGCTCGGCCGTCAACGCATCGACGACTTCGTCCAACGCGCCTTCGAGGATGGCGTCGAGCTTGTACAGTGTGAGATTGATACGATGATCGGTAACCCGGCCTTGCGGAAAATTGTAGGTGCGGATGCGCTCGGAGCGATCGCCGCTGCCCACCAGCGACTTGCGGGTGGCCGCCTCCGACTCATGCCGCGCCCGCTGTTGCACATCCCGAATCCGTGCCGCCAGCACCGACATGGCTTGCGCCTTGTTGCGGTGCTGCGAGCGGTCATCCTGACACTCCACGACGATGCCCGTCGGCAGATGGGTGATGCGCACCGCAGAATCGGTCTTGTTGATGTGCTGGCCGCCCGCGCCGCTGGCGCGATAGGTGTCGATGCGCAGGTCGGCCGGGTTGAGCGCCACCTCTTCGATTTCGTCGGCTTCGGGCATCACCGCCACGGTGCACGCCGAGGTGTGAATCCGCCCCTGGGTTTCGGTCGCCGGCACGCGCTGCACGCGATGGCCGCCCGATTCGAACTTGAGCCGCGCATAGGCCCCGTCGCCCAGAATGCGAACCACCGCCTCCTTGACGCCGCCCAGTTCAGACTCAGACAAGGACACGGTCTCGACCTTCCAGCGCCGCGACTCGGCGTAGCGCAGATACATGCGCAGCAAATCGTTGGCAAACAACGCCGCCTCCTCGCCGCCCGTGCCTGCGCGCACTTCGAGAAACAAATTGCGGCCGTCGTCAGGGTCTTTGGGCAGCAGCGCTGCCTGCAGCGTTTTCTCGAGGGACGCCAGACGCGCCTCGCAGGCCTCAATCTCTTCGCGCGCCAGCGCCGCCATTTCCGGGTCGGACAGCATCTCGCGGGCGGCCTCGGCGTCCTGCTCGGCCTGGCGAAAATCGGCGTAGGCCTGCACCGCGGGCTCAAGCTCGGCGCGCTCCTGGCCAAGCCGGCGCAAGGTAGCACCGTCGAGCGGCACCGAGCCGTCAGACATCTGGCGATCCAGCTCTTCAAGGCGGACCGCCAACTGCTCGAGTTTGTCGCGAATGGATAGCTTCATAGGGGTCCGGTGCGCCGTTGCCGGCACGCCACAAAAGAGTTCAGCTAGTGACGATCGTTGCGATCGAGCTGAAACAGGGTGCTGACCACGCGTCCGGCTTCAGCCAGCGCATCGCCTTCGGCTTGGTTGAGATAGCGCGACGGGCCGTGAATCAGCTTGTTGGTGATGCCCTGACTCAAAGCCTCAAGCACCTTCTGAGGGTCGTCGCCCTTGGCCAGGCGTTTGGCTGCGCGCATCAGTTCCTGCTGACGCACCCGCTCTGCCTCTTCGCGCAGCGCCCTGATCACCGGCACCGCGTCGCGCCCTTCGAGCCACGAGAAAAATCCACGCACGCGCTCGTCGATGATGCCCTCGGCCTCGACCACCGCCGACTGACGCGTCTCCTTGCCCGAGGCCACGAGTTGGGCCAAATCATCAACGGTGTAAAGAAACACATCGTCCAGATCGGCGATCTCGCGCTCGATGTCGCGCGGCACCGCCAGATCGACCATCACCATCGGCCGGTGGCGACGCGCCTTGAGCGCGCGCTCGACCATGCCCAAGCCAATGATGGGCAGGGGCGCGGCAGTACAGGACACAATCACGTCGTACTGAGCCATGACGTCGCCAATCAGGTCGAGGCGTAAGGTGTCGCCGCCAAAGCGGTCGGCCAAGCCCTGCGCGCGCGCTTCGGTCCGGTTGGCAATCGTCAGGCGGCGCGGCTTGGTGCCGGCAAAGTGCGCGGCGCACAACTCGATCATTTCGCCAGCGCCAATGAACAGCACCCGCTGATCCGACATGCGCTCAAAAATGCGCTCGGCCAGATGCACCGACGCCGCTGCCATCGACACCACATTGGCGCCAATCGCCGTGCTGGAGCGCACCTCTTTGGCGACCGAAAAAGTGCGCTGAAACAGCTGATGAAGCGTAGTACCAAGCGTGCCCGCCTCTTCGGCGTGGCGGACAGCATCTTTGACCTGACCCAGAATCTGCGGCTCACCCAGCACCATCGAATCCAGTCCGCTGGCCACCCGAAACACATGGCGGACCGCGTCGTGTGCGGGATAGGTGTACAAATAGGGTGCCATGTCTGCCAGCGGCAGATCGTGGTAGCGCGCCAGCCAGTCGGCGGCAAACTCGGGTGTATCGGTAGAGAAGTACAGCTCCGTCCGATTGCAGGTCGACAGAATGGCGGCCTCCTGCACCTGCACCGAGGTCAGATCCTTGAGCGCGCCCAGAAGACGCTCAGGCTGAAACGACACGCGCTCTCGAATGGCAAGCGGTGCCGTGTGGTGATTCAAGCCAAGCGCGAAAAGAGGCATGCAGCGGATGATCTGGGGCGGACGGAGCGCGAATTATATCACCCGGCCCCACTGCCAAAGCTTGAGCATTGTCAGCCGAGTCGGCCACCGGGTCGGCGCATGCCACGTGGCGAGAAACCGGCTGCCGAAAAGAAAAGCGCCGACCCATCGGGTCGGCGCTTTTGGTGTTTTGGTGGCCAGTCTCGGAATCGAACCAAGGACACGCGGATTTTCAATCCGCTGCTCTACCAACTGAGCTAACTGGCCCAAAAGAGGGCGCATTATAGCTGAATAATTTGCCACGTCAAACACCCCCACGCTGTTTTTTGTGGGCGGCGTTCCGCCTCATGACACGTCGGCAGTAGGCCGCCGCGTATAGCTGCGCGGGAAGATCACCTGGGCCAGCGTACCTGTGCCTGTGGGGCTGGACTTGAGCGTCACGGTCGCGCGATGCAACTCCGCAATCTCACGCACGATCGGCAAGCCGAGACCGGAACCATCCTCACCGCTGCCGAGTACCCGGTAAAAGCGTTCAAACACGCGCTCCCGGTCTTCCTCGGGGATTCCGGCGCCGGTGTCCTCCACCTCAAGAATTGCGAACTCCGTGGCTTGGGTTCGCGCGGTCACACGCCCCCCGACCGGGGTATATTTGATGGCGTTGTCCATCAGGTTCATGATCATTTCGCGCAGCAAAACCGGATTGCCGTCGATCAGCAGCGGCCAGCCGGTGTCTTCCACACCCAGGTCGATATTCTTGACCTGGGCGCGCGGATAGAGATCGAGCGCCACTTCGCGCACCAATATCTCCAGGTCAACGCGATCGACCGCATAGATTTTTTCCGAGCTGGATTCCGCCCGGGCGAGCGTGAGCAACTGGTTGATCAAGTGGCTGGCGCGATGGGTGCTCAGCGCGATGCGGGTCAGCGCCTCGTGAAGCATCTCGGGATCGGACTCGTTCAGCGCCAACTCGGTCTGCATACGCAGACCGGTGAGCGGCGTCCGCATCTGGTGCGCGGCGTCAGCAATGAAGCGTTGCTGCGCCTGCAGGTTTTCTTCAAGGCGCGCCATCATGTCGTTGAACGCGACGATCAGCGGGCGCAATTCTTCGGGCACCCCGGCGGTCGAGATGGGCGCCAGATCGGTCGGCCGCCGGCGACGAATCACGCCTTGCAAGCGGTTCAATGGAGAAATACCGCGCGACAGGCCCACCCACACCAGAATGACTGCCAGCGGGATGATGGCGAACTGCGGCAGCAACACCCCGGTGACCACGCGCGAGGCCAGTTCGGCCCGCTTGTTGCGCGTCTCGGCAATCTGCACCAACACCAGCGGACTGCTGGGTTCGGGATAGGCGCGCATGAACTGATAGGCCACGCGCACCTCTTCGCCCTGGATCACCGCGTCGCGATAGAGCACATCATCGGGCAGCAGCCGGATGGGCGGCGGCACCCAGGGAATCTCCCAATCGCCGGCAACCACTTCGCCCTGGTGGTCGGCCACCTGGTAATAGACCGTGTCGTCACGGTCGGCGCGGAACAACACCCGTGGCGGTGCAGGAAAATCCACTCGCACTGTTTTTTCGTCCAGCACCACCAGGCGTGCCAACGTGCGCACGCTCTCGGCCATGGCGCGGTCGTAGGGCTCGTTGGCAATGTTGTCGGCAACGTTGTGTGTGACGATGATCGAGATCGGCCACAGAAACAGCAGCGGCGCGAGCATCCAGTCGAGGATCTCGCCAAACAGCGAGTTGAATTGCCCGCCCTTGCGCTCTTCCTTGGATGCCGCCTTGTCGGCGCGCATGGCGCGGGCGGCCTTGGAGATCACCGCCCCACCCCGCTGCGACGACCGCCTCCCAGGCTGCCGGCGGAACCGGTCACGCGGCGTCCTCGGGTTTTTCCAGACAATAGCCCAGGCCGCGCACCGTCACGATGCGCACGCCGCTGGCTTCGAGTTTTTTGCGCAGGCGGTGCACGTACACCTCAATGGCGTTGTTTGACACTTCTTCGCCCCAGCCGCACAGCTGATCGACCAGTTGATCCTTGCTGACAAGCCGCCCCGCGCGCAGGATGAAAATCTCCAGCAAGCCCATTTCGCGCGCCGAGAATTCGACTACCTGCGCGGCAATCTTGACCACCCGATCCGCTTGGTCGTAGCTCAAGGAGCCCAGCTCAATGCAACGCGGCTGGCCGGTGCCGCGCCGCGTCAGCGCACGCACGCGCGCCTCAAGTTCGGGTAGTGCAAAGGGTTTGGTGAGGTAATCGTCCGCCCCGGCATCCAAGCCACGAACACGGTCATCGACGCCGTCCTGCGCAGTAAGAATCAACACCGGCGTGGCCGACTTTCTGCCGCGCAAGCGCTTCAGCACTTCGATACCCGGCAGTTTTGGCAGCCCGAGATCGAGAATGACAAGATCGTACGACTGCCCCAACAGGGCCGTATCCGCTTCCGAACCGGTTGCCACATGATCGACGGCATAGCCCGCGCGTTTGAGCGCCCTGATCAAGCCGTCGGCGATAACCGGATCGTCTTCCGCTAGAAGTATTCGCATGCTGGACAGACTGTAAGTTTGACGTAAGCGGAAATCGATAACTTCAATCCCGCTGTTCTCCTTTACTCGGTCTTCGGGAGCCAGAAATCTTCCGGATTTCTCGCTCCAGGGAGCTGCCGCGAACAAGCATCGGTTCGCTCCCTGCCGCTTTTTTCCGCTCGATTATCCCACGCTTGCGCGTCCCCGGGCGGTTCGTCTTCGCACGCGGACGCTTTGACACGCCACGGCGCCCTCACGACGGCACGGCTGTCAACGAAAAAGCCCCGCCGGAGCGGGGCTTTCGAGGCAAATGGCGCCTGGGCAATTACATGCCCATGCCGCCCATTCCACCCATACCGCCCATGCCGCCCATGTCGGGCATCGAGGGCTTGTCTTCCGGCAGCTCGCCGACCATGCAGTCGGTGGTCAGCATCAGGCCGGCCACCGAAGCGGCGTTCTGCAGTGCGGTGCGGGTCACCTTGGTCGGGTCCAGCACGCCCATCTCGACCAGATCGCCGTACTCACCAGTACCGGCGTTGTAACCGAAGTTGCCCGAACCTTCAGCAACCTTGTTCACAACGACAGACGGCTCGTCACCGGCGTTGGCCACGATCTGGCGCAGCGGCTCTTCCATGGCGCGCAGCACGATGGTGATACCAGCGTCCTGGTCATGGTTGTCGCCTTTCATGCCGGCCAGGTTGGCGCGGGCACGCAGCAGGGCAACGCCACCGCCGGCCACAATGCCTTCTTCCACGGCAGCACGGGTGGCGTGCAGCGCGTCTTCAACGCGTGCCTTCTTCTCTTTCATTTCGACTTCGGTCGCTGCGCCAACCTTGATGACGGCCACGCCGCCAGCCAGCTTGGCCACACGCTCCTGCAGCTTCTCGCGATCGTAGTCAGACGAAGCTTCTTCGATCTGAACACGGATCTGCTTGACGCGTGCCTCGATGGCTTCGGTGTTGCCGGCGCCGTCGATCAGGATGGTGTTTTCCTTGCCGATTTCGATGCGCTTGGCCTGACCCAGATCTTCCAGGGTGGCTTTTTCCAGCGACAGACCGACTTCTTCAGCGATCACCTGACCACCGGTCAGAATGGCGATGTCTTCGAGCATGGCCTTGCGACGGTCACCAAAGCCCGGGGCCTTGACGGCGCAGGTCTTGAGGATGCCGCGCATGTTGTTCACCACCAGGGTGGCCAGGGCTTCGCCCTCGACATCTTCGGCAACGATCAGCAGCGGACGGCTGGACTTGGCCACTTGCTCGAGCACCGGCAGCAGATCGCGGATGTTGGAGATCTTCTTGTCGAACAGCAGAATGAACGGGTCTTCCAGAACAGCAACTTGCTTGTCCGGGTTGTTGATGAAATACGGGCTCAGGTAGCCGCGGTCGAACTGCATGCCTTCGACAACGTCGAGCTCGTTCTGCAGGGACTTGCCGTCCTCAACCGTGATCACGCCTTCCTTGCCGACTTTTTCCATGGCGGTAGCGATGATCTCGCCGATGTCGCCGTCGGAGTTGGCCGAGATCGAACCGACCTGAGCGATTTCCTTGGTGGTCGAGCAGGGCTTGGACAGGTTCTTCAGCTCTTCGAGCGTGGCCAGAACAGCCTTGTCGATACCGCGCTTGAGGTCCATCGGGTTCATGCCGGCGGCAACGAACTTCATGCCTTCGCGGACAATGGCCTGGGCCAGCACGGTGGCCGTCGTGGTGCCGTCACCGGCGACGTCGGAGGTCTTGGAAGCAACTTCCTTGACCATCTGGGCGCCCATGTTTTCGAACTTGTCCTTCAGTTCGATTTCCTTGGCAACCGACACGCCGTCCTTGGTCACGGTGGGGGCGCCGTAGGAGCGCTCGAGCACCACATTGCGGCCTTTCGGGCCCAGCGTCACTTTGACCGCGTTGGCCAGAATGTTGACGCCTTCGACCATACGGGCACGGGCGGAATCGCCGAATTTAACTTCCTTAGCAGGCATATTTAACTCCTAGCTGAATACTGTGAATTGCGTTGAACGTGGTAGCGGACAGGCCTCAGGCCTCGACCACGCCCATGATGTCTTCTTCGCGCATGACGAGGACTTCCTCGCCATCGACCTTGACGCCCTGACCGGCATACTTGCCGAACAGCACACGGTCGCCGACCTTGACGGCCATCGGGCGCACTTCGCCGTTGTCCTGGATCTTGCCGTTGCCGACAGCCAGGATTTCGCCCTGATCAGGCTTCTCGCCGGCGGAATCCGGAATCACGATGCCACTGGCCGTGGTGCGCTCGGCTTCAATACGCTTGACGATGACGCGATCATGCAAAGGACGAATTTTCATCGAGTTCTCTCCTTGGAACAAATTCGATTGCTTGCGGCTCAGTGCCGCGCTTAGGGAAAACAGAGAACCGGCGGCTTGCGACCCCGGTTGTTAGCACTCCCTGCCAACGAGTGCTAATAATAGGGACGGCACAGGGTGATTTCAAGTCGGGGCATGAAAAGAATTTTTTAAACGGCGTGTGCTGCGCTGTCGGCCCGGCAACTCGTTCAAGCCAGGCATCGCGCCATACCGATTAGCGCATCAGCTCGCCCGGGCTATAGAGCAGGCCGCGCTCGCTGAGGCTCTTGCGCCGCTGGCGGCAGTTGTCGCCGACACGCCCCTGCGGCGCGCCGCCCTCGTAGCCCCAGACGCCCGAGCGCATGTCGATCCAGTAGCGCCCGTTGGGCACGCGCAGGCAGGCCGCGCGATCGAGTCGCGCCATGCCGGCGGTATCGAGTCGCTGGCCGTTGACCACCACGTAGCGGGTCTGCGCATCGGCCGTCAGCGGCGCGACCAGCAGGCTGGCGAGGATCACAAAGGCAGGCCATCTCATAAGGCACTCCCGGCACGGCTCGTATGCCGCGCTTGGTTCAGCTTAGATCGCCCTGCCCGCCCCCGCCACCGGCGGCGCCCGGTGGCGTCTCAGTTGGGCAGCCAGTCGGTCGGCGCGCGGAAGGAATCCTTGAGCAGAAAGTGCATCGGCAGCGCCAGGTTGAGATTGTCCGGCGGGATCGGCGACTCGAACCAGCGCCGGTAGAGCGCGCCGATTTCCCCGGTCTGGATCATCTGCTTGACAGCGGTGTCGACCAGCGCCTTGAAGGCCGGGTCGGTCTTGGCCAGCATGATCGCCAGCGGCTCGATCGACAGCGTCTTGCCGGTGATCACGAAGCGCTCGGGCGCCTCGGCGCGGGCGCGCAGGCTGGCCAGCAGCACGTCGTCCATCAGGAAGGCGTCGGCCTCGCCGGCGGCGAGCCGGGCAAAGGCGGCGGCATGGTCGGGCGCTTCAAGCGCGCGGGCGCCGAGCAGGCGGTTCTCGTTGAAGTCGCGCAGCATGGCGGCGGCGGTGGTGCCGCGGGTGGTGACCACGGTCTTGCCGTCGGTGTCCCAGATCTCGCGGATGCCGCTGTCGGCACGCACCAGCAGCCGGGTGGTGGCGATGAAGGTGGGGATGGTGAAGGCCACGCGCTGCCGGCGTTCGCTGTTGCTGGTGGTCGAGCCGCACTCCAGGTCGGCCGCGCCGCGCTCGAGGTGTTCGATGCGGTTGGCCGAGGTCACCGGGACCAGGCGCTGCGTGAGGCTCACGCCCAGATGCTTCTCGATGGCGCGCACCAGCTGCCGGCAGATGTCGAGGCTGTAGCCCACCGGTTGGCCACCGGGCCACTGGTAGGAGAACGGCATCGAGGTTTCGCGATAGGCCAGCGTGATGGTGCGTGTGGCCCGCAGGCGGTCGAGCACCTCGCCGGCCTGGGCCGCCTGCCAGGGCAGCCCGGCAAGGATCAGGATCATCAGACGCAGGACGGGGTGGGCCATGGTGCTCTCCTTCGGGTGGGATCAACGCAGGCGGAAGCGGCCGATGGCTGCACTCATGCGCCGGGCCAGGGTGTCCAGTGCGCGGGCGGTCGCCGCGCTGTCTTCCATGTCGGTCTGATGCTGCGCGGCCAGGGCGGCGATGTGACCGGCCTGGGTCGAGGCGGTGCTGCCTTCGTCGTGCTGGGCGCGCATCATGGCGGCGATCTCGTCCATGCCGCGGTCGGCCTGGACGGCGGCCTCGCTGGCCGCATCGAGGGTGTCGCGCACCCCGTCCACATGGGCCAGCCCGGTCGCCAGCGCGGCCTTGCTCGAGCGCGCGGTGTCGGCCAGATCGGTGGCACGCTCGCCGAGGCCGGCGGTCACGCCGTCGATTTCGGCCACGCTGTGGTTGGCCCGCTCGGCCAGCTTGCGCACCTCGCCGGCCACTACCGCAAAGCCACGCCCCTGCTCACCGGCGCGCGCCGCCTCGACCGCGGCGTTGAGCGCCAGCAGGTTGGTCTGCTCGGCAATTTCGCGCACCCGACGGGTCATCACGGTGATGCTCTGGGTGCTGTCGACAAAGGCCAGCGCGGCGGCGGCCATGGTGTCGGCGCTGCGGTCGGCATGCGTCAGCCCCTCGGCCAATTGCTGCAGATGCTCGCGCCCGAACTCGATGCGCAGCACGCTTTCGCGGGCGCGCTGGCGCACCGCCTCGGCATCGGCGCTGGCGCTGCCGATATGCGCCGACATGCGCGCCATCGCGGCCACCGTGGCCTCGGCCGCGGCGGTCTGCTCGCCGGCTCCGCCGGCCTGCTCGCGCGCGGTGGACGCCAGCTTGGCCGCCGCCTCGGTGACCTGCTCGCTGCTCTCGGCCACCTCGCCGATCAGTCGGCGCAACCCGCCGACAACCGCGCCCAGGTGCTGGCCGACTTCGGCCAGCTCGTCCCGCCCGCGCAGGGCGAAGCCCACCGTCAGGTCACCGTCGAGCAGCCGGTTGGAATCGGCCGACAAGGCCCGCACGGCGCGGCGCACCGCCGCGTAGAAGCCGCCGAACAGCCACAACAGCACCAGCAGCACCAGCGCCATGCCGCCAAGCACCGCCTGCAGGCGAGCGTTCAAGCGGGCCTGGCGCTCGAGCAACAGTGTCTCGGCCGCGGCGAGAAAGCTGGCATCGAGCCCCTCGAGCAGGCTTTCGGCGGCCCGCACCTCGGCGGCAAAGGCCTTGGCGTCGATAGCGAGTTCGTCGGCGGCGACGAAATCGGCGTCGATCTTGCGCGTGAGCGCCAGCACTGGCGCGACATCGTCCAGGGCCTGGCGGAGGGCGCCGTCGACGGCCGGCGCGTCACGCAGCGCCAGCCCGGTGAGGTCGGTCAGTTGCTGCAGCGAACTGCGCACTTCGCGCGCCGCCTGGGTCAGCACCAGTTTGTCGTCGGTAAAGGCGGCCTGCTGCACGGCATCGGCGATGGCCACGACCTTCAGGCGGTTGAAGGCTTCCTGGATGCGCGGCAGATCCTCGGCACAGGCGCGCAGCACGAAGTGGCCAGCCTCGTGCGGATCGAGGCTCAGGCCCGAGGTGTAACCGAGATGCAGGATCAGCCGGTTGATCTGGTCCACCAGCGCGGTGGCGCCGTTGTAGATCGCCTCCGAGCGAAGGCCGCCGTCGGGCGCCAAGGCCCGGGCCTCCTGGCGGATGCGTTGCCAGCGGCGCCGGGCGGCATCGTCGAAGGGCGGCGATTCGGCGAGCGGATCGAGCGCGTCCAGGGCTGTCGCCAGCTGCGCAGCGGCGCTGGCGGCGTCGGCCTGGCCGGCCCACAGCCCGGCCAGCAGCGGCTGGGCGCCTTCGCGCACGGTGCGCAGGCGGGCGCTGGCGCCGGTCAGGTGCGCCACCGCCGCCAGGCCCTGGCGCTCGGCGGCGACCTGCCGCACGCCGTCGAGCAGCGGCGCCACCGCCAGCCAGGTGAGCACGCACAAGGCGGCCAGGAAGACGCCGCCGACCACGGCGAACTTGCCCGCGTAGCGCAAACGGCCCATCAGGTGTTCGGACACCGCCAGCAGCATCGCCATGGTCTGACCTCTCAGTGCTGCAGGATCTTGTCGAGGAACTGGCGCGCCCGCTCGGAGTGCGGGTTGCCGAAGAAGGCGTCCTTGTCGTCGTCCTCGACGATGTGGCCGTGGTCCATGAAGATGACGCGGCTGGCCACCTTGCGCGCAAAGCCCATCTCGTGGGTCACGCACATCATGGTCATGCCCTCCTGCGCCAGCTCGACCATCACGTCGAGCACCTCGTTGATCATCTCGGGATCAAGCGCCGAGGTGGGCTCGTCGAAGAGCATGCAGATCGGGTCCATCGCCAGCGCGCGGGCAATCGCCACGCGCTGCTGCTGGCCACCCGAGAGCTGGCCGGGGAACTTGTCTGCATGCGCCTTGAGGCCGACCCGGTCGAGCAGCGCCAGGCCCTTTTGCCGCGCTTCGTCGCGCCCGCGGCCGAGCACCTTGATCTGCGCGATGGCCAGGTTGTCGGTAATGCTCATGTGCGGGAACAGCTCGAAATGCTGGAACACCATGCCCACCCGGGCCCGCAGCTTGGGCAGCGAGGTGCCGCGAGCGCCGACCGAGGTGCCGTCGACGGTGATGCTGCCTTCGTTGAAGGGTTCGAGCGCATTGACGCACTTGATGAGCGTCGACTTGCCCGAGCCGGACGGGCCGCACACCACCACCACTTCGCCGGCGGCCACACGCGTGGTGCACTCGGTCAAGACCCGGAAGTCGTCATACCACTTGGATACATTGTTGATCTCGATCATCGTGGATCTCCTGTTAGCGAATGATGGCAATGCGCGTCTGCAGCCGTTTGACCAGGCGCGACAGGGCAAAGCAGATGAGGAAGTAGACGACCGCCACGGTGGTGTACATCTCCACCGGGCGCAGGTCGCGCTGGGTGATCTTGTCGGCCGCGCCGAAGAAGTCGGTGGCGCCGATGGCATATACCAGTGACACGTCCTGGAAGAGCACGATGGTCTGCGTCAGCAGCACCGGCAACATGTTGCGGAAGGCCTGCGGCAGCACCACGTAGCGCATGCTCTGGGCGTAGGTGAAGCCGAGCGCATAGCCGGCGCCGACCTGGCCGCGCGGCACCGACTGGATGCCCGAGCGCATGATCTCGGCGTAGTAGGCCGCCTCGAAGACCATGAAGGTGAGGTAGGCCGAGGTGTCGGCGCCGACCGGGATCATCTGGCCGGTGACCAGGCGCAGCACCAGCGGCAGGATCAGGTAGAAGGCGAGGATCACCTGCACCAGCGGCACGCTGCGGAAGATGTTGATGTAGGCCGCGGCGAAGCGCCGCAGCAGCCGATTCGACGACAGGCGCATCAGCGCCAGCGCGGTGCCCAGCACGATGCCACCGGTCATCGCCACCAGCGTGACCTGCACGGTGTAGCGCAGGCCTTCCGCCAAAAAGGCCCAGTTCTCGGCGATCACCGAAAAGTCGAAGTCACCCATCTCAGTGCCCTCCCTGACCGGCGGCAATCAGCCCGGGCACCCGGGTGCGGCGCTCGACCCAGCCGAGCAGGCGGTTCATGGTGAAGGCCAGCACCACGTAGAGCAGCGTCACCACCAGGGTGATCTCAAGCACTTGCGAGGTCTTCTCGATGATCTGCTTGTACTGGAAGTACAGTTCGAGCATGCCGACGGCGTAGGTCACCGAAGAGTTCTTGAACACGTTCATGGCCTCGGAGGTGAGCGCCGGCAGCACGATGCGATAGGCCATCGGCAGGCGCACAAAACGGTAGGTCTGCCATTCGGTGAAGCCCAGCGCCAGGCCGGCATTGCGCTGCCCGCGCGACAGCGACTGGATGCCCGACTTGACCTGCTCGGCGATGCGCGCCGCGGTGTACAGGCCGAGCCCGACGATGGCGGTGGCCACATAGGGCAGCTGCTGCTTGACCCACATGCCGAGCACCTCGGGCAGCAGTTCGGGCACGACGAAGAACCACAGGAACAACTGCACGATGAGCGGGATGTTGCGAAACAAGTCGACATAGCTGTCGCCGATCAGCACGAGCGCCCGCCGCTCGGTGGTGCGCATCACGCCGAGCGCCGAGCCGACGACCAGCGCCAGCGCCAGCGCGCCGAGCGAGACCAGGGTGGTCCAGCCCAGACCGCTGAGAATCCATTCGTAGTAGCGCAGACCGTCGTCGGTCTGCTGCAAGAAGAACTGCCAGTTCCAGTGGTAGTTCATGGGAACTCCTTCATGGGTGCGCCAAGGCGCAGCCCGGGATGCATTCGGAAAAATGGATGTGCCGGCCCACACGACCGGAGGAGGGAAGGGTCGTGCTCCCCGGGCGCGGCACATCTCACAAAACGGAACCGGACGACGAACGCCGTCCGGCGTAGCGGCTTACTCGACGCCCTTGTCGGTCGGCGTGGCCAGGGCCAGGCGCAGGGCCTCGCTCATCGGGAAGTTGAGGTTCACGTTGCGCGGCGGGATCGGGCTCTGGAACCACTTGGTGTAGATCTTGGCCACCTCGCCATTCTTCATCATGCCGGTCAGGGTGCCGTCGACCAGCGCCTTGAACTCCGGGTCGCCCTTGCGCAGCATCACGCCATAGGGCTCGTCGCGCAGCGACGGACCGACGATCTCGAACTGGGCCGGGTCCTTGGCGTTGGCCATCAGGCCGGCGAGCAGAATGTCGTCCATCACGAAAGCGGCGGCCCGCCCGCTAGCGACCATCAGGAAGGAATCGGCGTGGTCCTTGCCATAGACGTTGGTCACGTTGACCGACTGGCCCTTCTCGTTGTCCTTGATCAGCTTGTCGGAGGTGGTGCCGGTGGTGGTCACCAGCGGCTTGCCGTCGAGGTCGGTGATGGCCTTGATGCCCGAATCCTTGCGCACCACCATGCGGATACTGGTGATGAAGGGCGTCACGCTGAAGGCCACCTGCTGCTGGCGCGCCACGCTGTTGGTGGTCGAGCCGCATTCGATGTCGATGGTGCCGTTCTGCATCAGCGGGATGCGGTTCTGCGAGGTGACGGCCTGGTAGCGCACGGCCAGATCCGGCATCTTCAGCCGCTCCTTCACCACATCGACCACCTTGGCGCACAGATCCATCATGTAGCCCACCGGCTTCTGGTCGGCGCCCAGGTAGGAGAACGGAACGGAGGATTCACGATGGCCGACCACGATGGTCTTGGCGTCGCGGATCTTGGCCAGCGTGGCGCTGGCGTCCTGCGCGCCGGCAGGGGCGCTCAAACCGGCGGCCATCACGGCCAGGGCAATCAGGGTGCGCGAAAAATGCATGGGTGTCTCCGGAATATTGTGGAATTTTTTTTAACGCCACCATGGCGGCGCCACCCCTCTAACGCAGCTTGCGTGCCAGCCGGAATCACCGCCCCGCATCAATGCAACCGATTGATTCATCGGCACTATCTATCAGGCATGCTGCAGCCTCGTTCGCCCGGCCGAACGGGGTTCGCCGTCTGCCGTTCGGAAAACCGAACACCCACCTCAGGACACCGACTGCAAACCGAGTCGGCGGATCTTGTCGTGCAAAGTGGTCTTGGCCACGCGCAACTGCTCGGCGGTGCGGCTCAGGTTGCCACCCTCGCGCGCCAGCGCACCGGCGATCAGCTGGCGCTCGAAGGCCTCCACCGCCGCCACCAGCGACGCGCCGTTCGGCCCGTCGCCAGAGGCGCCAGCGCCCTCCTCCTGCACCAGCCCGAGCACCAGGCAGTCGGCCTTGTTGCGCAGCTCGCGCACATTGCCCGGCCAGTTGTGGGCCATCAGCGCCTGCAACTGCGCCGGGCTCAGTTCGGGCACCGGCAAATCCAGCCGCTGGGCCGCCTCGCGCATGAAACATGCCAGCAGCAGCGGGATGTCCTCGCGCCGCTCGCGCAGCGGTGGCAAATGGATGGTGACCACGTTGAGCCGGTAATAGAGGTCGCTGCGGAACAGGTCCTTTGCCGACAGCGCCACCAGGTCGGCCTTGGTCGCCGCCACCACGCGGGTGTCGACGGGAATGCTCTGGTTGGCGCCGAGGCGCTCAATCACCCGCTCCTGCAAGACCCGCAGCAGCTTGATCTGCACCGCCATCGGCATGCTCTCGAGTTCGTCGAGAAACAGCGTGCCGCCGCTGGCATGCTCGATCTTGCCCACCCGCCGCCGCGCCGCGCCGGTGAAGGCGCCCGGCTCGTGGCCGAACAGTTCGCTGTCGAGCAGGGTGTCGGGCAGGCCGCCGCAGTTGAGCGCCACGAAGTGGCCGCGCGCACGGCCGCCCAGTTCGTGCAGGCAGCGCGCCACCATCTCCTTGCCGGTGCCGGTCTCGCCATGGATCAACACATCGACGGCCTTGTCGGCCACGTCCTGGACCCGCTGGCGCACCCGCTGCATGACCGGCGAATCGCCCACCAGCCGGCGCTCAAGGCTGCCCTGCACGACCTGCGGATCGCGCCACTGCGCGACCTTTTGCGACAGCTCGCGCTTGTCCAGCGCACGCCGGGCGACCTCGGCCAGATGCTCCGGCGCAAACGGCTTGGCGATGAAATCGTAGGCCCCGCTGCGCATCGCCTCGACCGCCAGCGTGATGTCGCCATGGCCGGTGATCACCACCACCGGCAGACCGGGGTCGCGCCGCAGCACGGTGCGCAGCAGATGCATGCCGTCGGCGCCGGGCAGGCGCACATCGGTAATCAGGGCGCCCAGCGGCGTGTGGGCAAATTCGCTCAGCGCCGCTTCGGCCGAGTCGGCCAGCAGCACCGTCAGGCCGGCCAGTTGCAGGGCCTGCTGGCAGCCCAGGCGCAGGTTGGGGTCGTCTTCCACGACCAGGATCGGCAGGCACATCGTCAGGACACTCGCTCGTGAGGAATGGGGGGCAGATGGATGCAGAACTCGGCCCCTTCGCCAGGGGTGGCGCGGGCGGTCAGCTCGCCGCCCAGCTCGCGCAGGATGTCGCGCGAGATGGCCAGGCCCAGGCCCAGGCCATCGCCGCTGGGCTTGGTGGTAAAGAAGGGTTCGAACAGGCGGGCCTCGACCTCTGCCGTGAAGCCGGGGCCGCAGTCGCGCACCTCCAGCACCACGCCATCGGCCGTCGCGCGCGCGGCGATCTCGACGTGACGCGGCGTGCTGTGGCGCATGGCATCGCAGGCATTGCCGATCAGATTCACCAGCACTTGTTCGAGCCGGTTCTGGTCACACCAGGCGAATACCTCGCTGGCACGGGTGAGGTCGGTCACCGCCACCGCCTCGGCCTGCAACCGCGGCGCCAGCAGCACCAGCGCATTGCTCACCGCGCAGGCGGCATCGACCCGCTCGGCCACCGCCGGCGACTTGCGCGCAAAGCTCTTGAGCGGCGCGATGATGCTGCCCATCTGGTGGATCAGCCGGTTCACGATGCCCAGGTTGTGCGCGGCGGTGTGCGGATCGCCGCGGTCGAGAAAGGCGATGGCGTTGCCGGCCAGGGTGCGGATGGCGCCCAGCGGCTGGCTCAGTTCGTGGGTGATGCCGGCCGACAGCTGGCCGAGCACCGCCAGCTTGGCCGCCTGCACCAGCTCGTTCTGCGCCTCGCGCAGCGAGGCCTCGGTGGCCTGGCGCTCGGCCACCTCGTCGCGCAGCCGGCGGTTGGCCTCGGTGAGCGCCGCGGTACGCTCGCCGACGGTGATTTCGAGCTGCTGGTTGGTCCGCTCGAGCAGGCTCTGGTTTTCCAGCCGCTGCAGCAGGATTCGCCGACGCTGCGCCGCCACCTGCAGCATCAGCAGCGCGACCCCGGCCACGCAGGCAGCCAGCACGGCATGGCCAAGCGCGGTGACATGGGCCGGCTGCAGATCGGTGAACAGCATCAGCGTCCAGTCGGTGCCCTCGATGCCACGGGCTTGCGCCAGAAAGGTACGCCCGCGAGGCGCATCGACCGGCAGCGCCAGGCGCACATCGCGGTCTTTTCCGTAGGGCACTGTCGGCAGGCGAACCGGCTGTGCGCTCGGCAGCACCCCATACAATCGTTCGCTGTTGAGCCACACCCGGTCGGTCGGGTCGATCGGCGCGACCGAGGTGTAGCGCCAGGCAGACTCCGACGACAGGATGACCACACCGTGGCTGTCGTGGATCAGCGCCGGGCGGTCCAGCGTCGGCCAGGCCTGCTCGATGTCGCCGAGGCCGATCTTGACCACCGCCACGCCGATGATCAGATCGCCGGCATGAATCGGCTGAGCATAGTAGTAGCCCGGATCGCCGCGCGTGGTACCGACGGCGAAATGCCGCGTGGCGGCGCCCTGCACCGCGCGCTGGAAATAGGGGCGAAAGCTGAGGTCTTCGCCGACGTAGCTGTCGGGCCGGTTCCAGTTACTGCTGGCCAGCACCTGTCCGGTGGTGTCGAGCACATAGACGGCCTGTGCGCCAATGCGCGCATTGAGCTGGGCCAGCTGGCGGCTGAGCGCCACCGCCCGGGCATCGTCGAAGGGTTGCAGCAGGAAGCCGACGACCGAGGAATTGAGGTCGAGCGCCGGGGGGATCAGGGTGTAGCGGTCAATCAGGCCTTCGACCGCGGTGGCGAAGAGGTTGAGCCGGTGGTTGGCGTCTTCGCGCAGCGCCCCGCGCGCCAGCGGCTGGCTGACCAGATAGGCCAACAGCGCGGCGCCGAGCACCAGCGCCAGCGCCGTCAGGGCAAAGCGCAGGCGGCGCCGGCGACGCGCCAACGCTGAGGCAGAGGGGGTCGCCGACGGCGATTCGACCGCTGCGCGGTCATCGATCACGGTATCGATCGGCGCCCTCCCCGGCCCATGGCTACACCGCGCGCGGTGCGGTGAGCACGTCGGCCCGCAGCACCGTGTCCAGCATGTCCTGCGCCATCAGGCCTTTTTCGAGCACCAGCTCGGCCACGCTGCGGCCGCTGCGCAGCGCTTCACGCGCGGCCCAGGTGGCGTGCTCGTAGCCGATGTGCGGATTGAGCGCCGTGGCCAGGCCGGCCGACACGCGCACCCGCTCGGCCAGCAACTCGCGATTGGCGGTGATGCCCTTGACGCAGTTGTCGGTCAGCGTGCGGCAGCCGGCGGCCAGGTGTTCGATGCTCTTGAACAGCGAGTGGGCAATGATCGGCTCGAAGGCGTTGAGCTGCAGCTGCCCGGCCTCGGAGGCCATGGTGATGGTCATGTCGTTGCCGATCACCTCGAAGGCGATCTGGTTGACCACCTCCGGGATCACCGGATTGACCTTGCCCGGCATGATCGACGAGCCGGCCGCGCGCTCGGGCAGGTTGATTTCGTTGAAGCCGGCCTGGGGGCCGGACGACAGCAGGCGCAGGTCGTTGCACACTTTCGACAGCTTGCAGGCGACGCGCTTGAGCACGCCCGACAGCTGCACGAAGGCGCCGGTGTCCTGCGTCGCCTCGATCAGGTTGTGGGCCGGCACCAGCGCCACGCCCGACTGCTCGGACAGGGTCTCGGTGGCCAGCTTGGCGTAGCGAATGTCGGTATTGATGCCGGTGCCGATGGCGGTGGCGCCGAGGTTGACCTCGCGGATCAGGGCGATCGCCTCGCGCAGGCGGTCGATGTCCTCATGCATCATCACCGCGTAGGTGGAGAATTCCTGGCCGAGCGTCATCGGCACCGCATCCTGCAACTGGGTGCGGCCGATCTTGAGCACATCGGCGAATTCCTCGGCCTTGTCGGCAAAGGCGGCGCGCAGGCCTTCCATGGCCTCGAGCAGGCTGTCGATGGCGAACACCAGCGCCAGTTTGAGCGCGGTGGGGTACACATCGTTGGTGCTCTGCGACATGTTCACATCGTTGAGCGGATGCAGCGCGGCGTAGTGGCCCTTGGGCCAGCCCAGCTTTTCCAGCGCCAGATTGGCGATGACTTCGTTGGTGTTCATGTTGGTCGAGGTGCCCGCGCCGCCCTGGATGACGTCGACGACGAACTGCTCGTGCAGGCGCCCGTGCTGGAGGTCAACACAGGCCGCCTCGATCGCCTCGGCACGCTGGGGGTCGAGGAGTCCCAGCTTGCGGTTGGTTCTCGCGGCAGCCTGCTTGACCAGCGCCAGGGCGCGGATCAGAGCCGGAATGGCCCCGATCGGCTGGCCGGAAATGGCGTAATTCTCTACCGCCCGTAGAGTGTGAACGCCCCAGTACACGTTGTTCGGTACTTCGCGATCGCCGAGCAGATCATGCTCCGTGCGCGTGTTCTTTTCCATGCCTGCATCCTTGTGGGAAGAGCTGGCATTGTCGGCGAGCGCGTGTGGGTGCGGCATGCATTGCGTACATCAAACCATGCGTGTTGCGCATAGATTCGCGACAACAGGATCAACTCGCCTGGACGAGATATCGCCACAAGCGCTCAAGCGGCGCCCGGGTGTTCGTACGGTCGCGATAGACACACACATCCATGTCGATCGACCAGCGGCCATCACCCGCAGCCACCACCTCGCCGCGCTCAAGCTCGCGAGTCACCGAACTGGCCGGCAGAAAGGCCAGGCCATGCCCCGCCAGCAACATCGCCTTGAGGCTCTCGGCCATGTCGGTCTCATAACTCAGCGCCAGATGCGGTGCCTCGGCGCTGCGCTCGATCAGTGTGTCGACCACCCGGCGCAGATAGGCGTTGGCACCATAGCCCAGAAAGGGCAGGGGCACACCAGCCGTACCCGGCAGTTGCCAGCGCGGCCGGCCGTCGGCGGTACGTGGCGCATAGGGGCGCACCGTTTCGCCGCCCAGGCGAATGCCTTCGAAGCGCGCCGGGTCGAGCGAGATCGGATGCGCCGCATGGTGGTAGCACACCAGCAGGTCGCAGCCGCCTTCGACCAGCGCCATCACCGCATCGTGCACATTGCCCGCCACCAGGCGCGAATTGAGCGGGCCGAAGTCGCGCCGCACCTGCGCCAGCCAGGCCGGCAGGAAGGCGAAGGCCAGGGTGTGCGGCACGGCGAAGCGGATGGTCTCCGGCCGGTCGGCGACCTGCCCGCGCGCCTGGGCACGGGCGGCATGCAGGCGCGCGACCAGGTCCGTAGCCGCACTTTTGAAGGTCTCCCCGGCCGGCGTCAGCCGGGTCGGGTAGGTGCTGCGGTCGACCAGCGCCACCCCGAGCCAGGCTTCCAGCGCACGGATGCGACGCGAGAACGCCGACTGGGTGATATGCCGCAGGTCGGCCGAACGCGAGAAGCTACCGCTGTCGGCCAAGCTCAGAAAATCTTCCAACCACTTCAGTTCCATCAAGGGTTCCCGTTCGGCGCAACAAGAGGTGAAGCCCGGCATCCTACAACCGGCGAGCGCAAGCGGCCATGCCTGTGAGGCTAGCAACTCGCACCGCCCGTCTGACGGCTCGCCCGCGCCGGCACCTGCCCACCCGTATAATCCTCCCCCTGACTGACACTTACCGGGCCGATCAATGACCCTGCGCACCCCTGAACTGCTGGCCCCCGCCGGCTCCCTGAGCATGCTGGACACCGCCTTCGCCTATGGCGCGACAGCGATCTACGCCGGCCAGCCGCGTTACTCGCTGCGTGTGCGCAACAACGATTTCGGCGACATCGACGTGCTGGCGCAAGGTATTGCGCGCACCCATGCGCTCGGCCACCGCTTCTTTCTGGTGTCGAACATCTACCCGCACGGCGCCAAGCTCAAGACCTATCTCGACGACATGGCCCCCGCCATCGCGCTCAAACCCGACGCCATGATCATGTCCGACCCCGGCCTGATCATGCTGGTGCGCGAGACCTGGCCGGAGATGGAGATCCACCTGTCGGTGCAGGCCAACACGGTCAATGCCGCCGCCGTGCGTTTCTGGAAGCAGGCCGGCGTGAGTCGGGTGATTCTGTCGCGTGAGCTCTCGCTCGACCAGATCGCCGAGATCCGCCAGGCCTGCCCGGACACCGAGCTCGAAGTCTTCGTGCACGGCGCGCTGTGCATCGCCTACTCCGGCCGCTGCCTCCTGTCGGGCTATTTCAACCATCGCGATCCCAACCAGGGCTCGTGCACCAACTCCTGCCGCTGGGATTTCAACGTAAAACCGGCGGCTGAAGATGCCAGCGGCGATGTGTATGTGATCGAGGAGCGCGAGAAGCGTCAGGGTAGCTACATGCCCATCGAAGAAGACGAACACGGTACCTACATCCTCAACTCCAAGGATCTGCGCGCCATCGAGCATGTGCAGCGGCTGGTGGAGATCGGCATCGACTCGCTCAAGATCGAAGGGCGCACCAAGAGCCCTTACTACGTCGCGCGCACCTGCCAGACCTACCGCCAGGCCATCGACGATGCCGCCGCTGGGCGTGGCCTCGACCCCGCCCTGCTCGGCCAGCTCGAAGGCCTGGCCAACCGCGGCTACACCGACGGTTTCTACCAGCGCCACACCCCGGCCGAGACGCAAAACTATCTGCGCGGGCACTCCGAGTCTGACCGCAGCCAGTATGTCGGCGATGTCGTCGCCTACGACGCAACGCGTGGCCTGGTCGAGATCAACGTCAAGAACAAGTTCGGCGTCGGCGACCGGCTGGAACTGATCCTGCCCGCCGGCAACCGGGAGGTGACCGTCACGCGGATGGAAAACGCCGCCGGCGAACCGGTCGAGGTGGCGCCGGGCAGCGGCCACCGCGTGTGGCTGCCGCTGCCGCCGGAAGCCGTCGGCGCCTTCGTGGCGCGTTACGTTTGACCTAGCGTTGGCGTAACCGGCGCATCACCGGTCGCCTGCCTCACACCATGTCTTCCGGCCGCACCCAGCGGTCGAAATCCTCCTCGCTGACCTGCCCCGAGCGCACCGCCGCCTCGCGCAGGCTCAAGCCCTCGGCATGCGCCTGCTTGGCAATCGCGGCTGATGCGTCGTAACCAATGTGCGGCGTAAGTGCGGTCACCAGCATCAGGGATCGCGCCAGCAAGTCGTCGATGCGCTCGCGGTTGGCCGTCAGGCCGGCCACGCAGTGCTGCTCAAAGCTGCGCATGCTGTCGGCCAGTAGCTCGAGGCTCTCGAGCACCGCGTGGGCGATCACCGGCTTGAACACATTCAACTCGAAATTGCCCGCCGCGCCAGCCATGCCCACCGTCACATCGTTACCGAAGACCCGGGTGCACACCATGGTCAGTGCCTCGCATTGCGTCGGGTTCACCTTGCCCGGCATGATCGAGCTACCCGGCTCATTCGCCGGCAAGCTCAACTCGCCGATACCACATCGCGGGCCGCTGGCCAGCCAGCGCAAATCGTTCGCAATCTTGTAGAGCGCGGCCGCCAGCGTCTTGATCGCGCCATGCAATGCCACCAGGGGCTCGTGTCCGGCCAGTGCGGCGAAGCGATTGTCGGCACACACAAAAGTCAGCCCTGTCACCTCGGTCAGACGCGCTGCCACCGCCGGGCCGAAAGCCTTCGGCGTGTTCAGCCCGGTGCCGACGGCAGTCCCGCCGATTGCCAGCGCAAGCACCGCGGGCTGCGCCTGCGCAATGGTCATCGCCGCCAGATCCAGCTGCGCGATATAGCCCGAAAACACCTGACCGAGCGTCAGCGGTGTCGCGTCCTGCAAGTGAGTTCGCCCGATCTTGACGATATCGGCAAACTCAACGACGCGGCTCGCCAGCGACACACGCAACTGCGCCAGGGCCGGCAAGAGCGCCTCGGCCACCGCCACCGACACCGCGACATGCATGGCCGTCGGGAACACATCGTTCGACGACTGCCCCAGATTCACATGATCATTCGGATGCACGCGACGCCCGGCGCCGCGCTCACCGCCAAGCAGTTCGGACGCGCGATTGGCCAGCACTTCGTTCATGTTCATGTGCGTCTGGGTGCCCGAGCCGGTCTGCCACACCGGCAGCGGAAAGTGCGCGTCGTGCTGACCAGCGATCACTTCTTCGGCTGCCGACACAATCGCCGCGGCCAGCGACACATCGAGCCTGCCGAGCTCGGCATTGGCGCCGGCGGTGGCCGCCTTGACCTGCGCCAGCGCGCGAATCAGTGCCAATGGCATGCGTGCATGCCCAATCTGAAAATGCGCGCGCGCGCGCTCGGTCTGTGCGCCCCACAAGGCCGTATCGGCCACCTCGATCGGGCCGAGGCTGTCGTGTTCGGTGCGTGCCATGGTCTTGCCCTCCGTGTCTGCTAAAGGCTTGGAGGGCCAAAGCCTGACTTCGTTCGGCCGGACACAAACGCAAAGCGGGCCCCGAAGGGCCCGCTCGCGATTGCCTGACGTACTCGCTTATTCGGCAATTTCGCGCTGGATGGTCCACTTGCCATCGACCCGGGCCCATTCCAGACGCTTGGCCACCACGTCTTGATAGTCATTGGCGCGGTAGGTCTGACGGAAGACCGTCGCGGCCACATCCGGGCCCAGCTTCTCGACCCGCAGTTCAGCCACGCCCACCGAGATGTTGCCCTTCTTGGCCAGACGCACCCGGCGCTGCTTCTCCCAGGCGGCCATCGACTGGCCGTCGGCCGGCACGAACGCCTTGCCGTAGAACGCGCGGTACGCGTCGTAGTCTTTGGCAGCCCAAGCGGCGGCCCACTTGTTTGTCGCATCGGTCAGATCGCTGGCGATGCTCTCGGTCTTCGGCTCAGCCGGCGCGGCGACGGTGGCCGGTTTGGCTTGACCGAGCAGTTTCAGCACAGCGCTGGGCTCGGGCGCTTCGGCCGGGCAGGCGGCCGACGGCGACACCGCCTCGCGGTCCTTGGCCAGATCGCTCAGTGCGGGCAGATCTTCACGCGCCACCTGCAGGCTCGGCAGGAGTTTGCCCATGCCGCCCAGGGTGCGCGCTTCGGCCACCGTGTGGTCGTAATCACCATTCACATAGGCGCGGCGGGCCTGAAAGTATTCGTTTTCGGTGTCGAGCAAGTCGAGCAATGTCCGCTGGCCGATATCGAACTGCTTGCGATAGGCCTCGCGGGCCTTGGAGATCGACAGCTGGTGCTGGTTGAGATACTTGAGCTGCTCAGCCAGACGCTGTACATCGTTGTAGGCAATCGACAAGGTCTGGCGAATATCGCGGCAGGATTTGTCGCGCAGGTCTTTGGCCTGGTTGAGCCGCTGCGCGAACTGCCGCACCGTGGCGCGATCGGAGCCGCCCTTGAACAGATTGAAGTTCATCACCAGTTCGACCACGCTGTCGCCATGCCGGCCATCAACGCCATCGGTGTTGTAGTCCACGCTCTGGCGGGCGCGCAGGTCGAGACGCGGCTGGTAGGCGGCCTCCTTGCCCTTCGCCTCTTCGGTGGCGGCACGCACGCTTTCAACCGCGGCATGAAACGCCGGGTGGCCCTCATAGGCCAGGCGCAGCGCATCGGCCACCGACGGTGGGAGCTGCTCGGCCAATCGACCGATCGGCTGCAGCGTATTGCCCGGCAACTCGCCGACGAGACGCTGATAGCGGGCGCTCACATCATGCAGGTTGGAGGCTTCGGTGAGCAGATTGGATTCGGCCAGGGCCAGACGGCCACCGGCCTGCTCGAGGTCAACCCGACGGCCCACGCCGGCACTGGCACGCTCTTCGATCTGATCAAACACTTCCTTGTGGCGCAGAAAGTTCTCTTGCGCCAGTTGCACCAGGTCGCGATAACGCAACACGTCGGCATAAGCGCGCACGGTTTCACCGGCCACAGACTCGGAGGCATCGAGAATTTCAAAGTAACGGGTGAGCTTGGCATGCCCCAGGCGGGCGACTTCACTCTGCGTGGCAAAGCCGTCGTACACCATCTGGTTCAGGGAGAGCGTGGCGCCGCGGCGGGTGTAGTTGCGATCGGCAACCCCCGGGTCGCTCTGACGCTCGCGACCGATACCTGCGGTGAGATCCACGCGCGGGTAGTAGCCACCACGTGCCACATCCTGTTCGTCTTCGGCGGCGAGATAGGCATGCCAGCGTGCCTGAACTTCAGGGTTGCTGACGACCGCACGCTGAACTGCTTCACGCAACGACTCGGCCGGCATCGCCAGTAGCGACAGCGGCAAAAGGGCAAGCGCAGCGACAACAGTCAGGCGGGAAATTTTTTTCATGGTCTTAAATATGGCGCCGACAGTCCGTTAAACAAAGAAATGGAAGAAAGTGATAGCGGCCGATGTTAGCCCAATCATTCAGCGAATACCGTAAAAAAGTTGCGCGTCAACAAGCACTAATAAGCGGAAGTTCGCGTCAAGTCACCTTTGTTTTCAATTGCTACGCCCCGATACCCCGTTATGACGAAGCACTTCTGACGTGACAACCCAGGTCGCAAACCCCGGCCTCAAGGTGCTGGCTCGCAAGACTTTGCGGGGGGGTTGTCACGCGCTGGCGGGGCTGGCCATCTGTGTGCTGGCGAGCGCAAACCCGGATCTCGACAAGGTCGAACAGACCGCCCGCCTGCGCTATGACGGGCAGGTTGTCAACCGCGTCCAGCACTGGCGTGCGTCAATGGCCCAGATGCAGGGCAAGCCGGAAGCCGAGCAGCTGCGCGACACCAACGACTTTTTCAACCGGCAATTGCAGTTCCTTGATGATGTGGTGGTCTGGCAGCAAAAGGACTACTGGGCCACACCGCTCGAGTCCTTGGCCAAGCGCGCGGGTGACTGCGAGGACTTTGTGATTGCCAAGTACCTGTCGCTGCGCATCCTTGGCGTACCGGACGAGAAATTGCGTCTGATCTATGTCCGCGCCAAAATCGGCGGCGAACGCAGCTCACTGACCCAGGCGCACATGGTGCTCGGCTACTTCAACACGCCGACCAGCGAACCGCTGGTACTCGACAATCTGGTCGGCGATATTCAGCCCGCGTCACGCCGTACCGATCTATTCCCGGTATTCAGTTTCAACAGCAGCGGTCTGTGGATGACGGGCTCAAGCACCGCGGCCGCCCACCCCTCAGAACGCCTGTCGCGGTGGCGCGATTTGATCGCCCGCTTGCGCGACGAAGGATTCGAACAATGATGTACGCACCTTGCAGAAGGACCCGGTCATGTCTCTGATCAAACAACTCTGGCTCGCCATCGTGGTGGTGATGCTCGCGGCTCTCGGCGTCAGCTTTGTCGTCAGCACCTTGTCGGCCCGCGACTACCTCGAGCAGGAGCTGCACCGCAAGAACCTCGACAATGCCAACGCACTGGCACTGGCCATGACCCAGCTGCCCAAAGATCCGACCACGCTCGAATTGCTGCTGGCGGCGCAGTTCGATAACAGCCACTACGAGTTCATCCGCCTGGTCGAGCCCGCCAATCAGTCGGTCATCATGGAGCGCAGCATCGACACCGCCGCCATCGCCAGTGCGGCGCCCGGCTCGGCCGACGCGCAGGCGCCGGCGTGGTTCCGCGCGCTGGTCCCGATTCGTTCGGAGCCGGCCAAGAGTCTGGTCAGCGACGGCTGGACGCCCTTCGCCACCTTGTCACTCAAGAGCGACCCTGCCTTTGCCTACGGCAGCCTGTGGCATGGCACGCTACAACTTCTCGGCTGGTTTGTTGCCGGCGCATTGCTGATCGGCGGGTTGGGCAGCCTGCTGCTGCGCGCCCTGCTTCGCCCGCTCGACCGCGTCGTAGAGCAGGCACGCGCGATTGGCGAGCGCCGCTTCATCAGCACTGACACCCCCGACACGCCGGAATTTGCCGCGGTTGTCACCGCCATGAATACCCTCAGCACCCGCGTACGTAACATGCTCGAAGAGGAATCTGCCCGGCTCGAAGGGCTGCGCCAGGCAGTTCAGCACGATTCGGTGAGTGGCCTGCTGAACCGCGAGCACTTTCTGGCCCAGGTGGCCGATACGCTCGAAAGCGACACCGCGCCCCGCCACGGCGCATTGGTCATCGTGCGTCTGACGCACCTCATCCAGCTCAACGAATCGCTCGGCCGGGCAACCACCGACGCGCTGCTGCGCAAGCTCGCCGACAGCCTGCAGGCGATGCTCCCCGACGATGGCGCCTGGCTGCTCGGGCGCCTCAACGGCACCGACTTCGCCATCCTCGCACCCGCACTCGACACCCCGGATGCGCTCGCCAACACGCTCACCGAACAACTCGAACTGGCCGTCAGCAACAGCCTGCCGGACGCTTACCGGGCCTTGCCTGTCGGCATCGCCTGCTATCAACGTGGCGATGCGCTGCCACAACTGCTGGCGCATGCCGACGTCGCACTCGACCGATCCGAACTGCTGCCCGACACCCAGCCGCAGATCGAACATGTCAATCCATCCGCTCGACCGGCAACCGACCTGGCCGGCTGGCGCGCGCTGATCGAACAGGCACTCGACACCGGGCGCTTCTATCTGGCGCAGTTTCCGGTTGTGAACCGCCACCGCCAACTTCTCCACACCGAGGCCCCGGTACGCATGCAGCACCCGACCGATGGCGTAGAGCTCACCGCCGGCGACGTCCTGCCCTGGGCCACGCGTTGCGGCCTGCTCTCGCGTATCGACGAGACCGTGGCCGAACAAGCCCTGGCGCTGATCGCCCAACAAGGCACGGGGGTATGCATCAATCTGTCGGCCGAATCCCTGTGCCACGCGCCGACCATCAGCCGAATTGCCGAACTGCTGAGCGCGCAACCCGCGGCTGCGAGGCAACTCTGGATCGACCTGCCCGAAGGCGCAGCCTTCCGCCACAGCATCGAATTCCGCGCACTGTGCCGGCGACTCAAGCCGCTGGGCTGTCACATCGGCCTGGAGCATGTGAGCCAGCAGGTGTGCCGCATCGGCGAGCTGCACGACGTCGGGCTCGACTACCTCAAGATCAGCGCGGCCGTCATCCGCGGCATCGATCAGAACCCGGGCAACCAGACCTTCCTGCGCGGCCTGGCCACCATCGCCCACACCATGGGCATGCAGGTCATCGCCGAAGGAGTCACCACGCACACCGAGGCGGAGCAGCTGGACGCGCTCGGTTTCGACGGGCTCACCGGGCCGGGCATCCGCAACTGAGAACGACCCACGAAAAGAAACACCCCCGCCGCGGCGGGGGTGTGTCTTTGGTCGGGCCTGCTAAATACGTCAGACGAAGTCGTCGCCCCCCAACAGATCCAGGCCACCGCGAGACTGACGCATCGACCGACGCTCCATGAGTTTGGATTGCGCCGCCTGCGGCAGATCGGTAAACCGAATCACATCCCGGCTGATCAGCAGATCAATCACGTCCTCCAGCACCCGCACCAGGCGCATGTCGGAGTCGGCAAGGGGATCTTCGCCCATCAGGGCTCGGGCAAAGCCGGCCACCGCCGGGTCGCCCGCATCGGCCAATTCAGGATGGCCGACGTCCTGGGTCAGACTCGCCGAAACGATCTGTCCCTCTGCATCGCGTTTAACAAAGACCATAGACGGCTCCTTGGCGGTGGCAGCCCGGCACCCGCCGGGCTGCGCCCTATCAGTCGGTAATCAGCTTGCCTTTCGACAGCAGATCCTGAATGACTTGTTGATCAGAGCTCAGACCACCGCTGAACAGGTTGACCCCGTCGAGGGTGATGGTGGCATCGGCGTTGCCCGCATTGTATCCACCGGAGAATCCGCCACTGCTGCTCACGTGCACAATGGTGTTCCCACCGCTCGACTCGAAGTGCAGGAAGTCGGCCAGATTCCCCGCATCGGCCACCCCACGCGCTTCGCCCACCAGCAGATCGCGCAGATCAAGCGAATCGCCACCGGCCGCCACGGGGGCGATATCGAAATCGGTGACGCGATCGAGGCTCGGTGCACCGGCCGTGCCCTTGTCGGCCAGGGACCACGCGAACACATCCGCACCGAGCCCCCCGGTGAGCGTGTCGTTGCCGGCCCCGCCGCTGATGTGGTCCGACCCCGCGCCACCTTGAATGATGTCGTTGCCGGCCCCGCCGTGGATGACATCCTTGCCGTCGGTGCCAATGATCTTCTCGGCAGCATCGTCGCCGGAATAAGTGGCACCGGTCCGGATCTGATACACACCATTGGTCGAGGACTCAACGATATCCTGGTTCGCGGTCAGCGTCGGGACATCATCGGGCGCGAACAACGCAAACTCGTCGGTCCCGATGATCTTGTAGGTCGAGTTCGCCGCGCCGCTGTCCTTGACCTCGACACGCAAGCTGACGGCCCCGCCCTGATCCCAGTACAGCACTTCGATCGGCTGCAGCCCCTCGGTCAGCGTCACGCCGGTATAGGTTTGAGTCGCGGTGGATTGAATGAAATCCGCCTGGGCCACGTTCTGGCCGCCGATCAAGACCCGGTACCCGTCATCCGCCGTCACGCGCAGATCGTAAACACCACCGGCCGGGATGTAGATGTATCCCACCATGCGCACGATGGCGTCGGTGGTGTCGCCCAGCCCACCAGTGGCCGCGAGCCCGTCGGCATTGCCCTCCGCCACCTTCAGGAAGGTGTAGAGATTGTTTGCCCCGCCCACCGCCGCGCTGGCGCCGATCGCGCCGGATGTCACGCGGCCGTTCTGGCCCAGATCGTTGGAAAACAGCGAGGTATCCGTCCCCGTGAACACCCCGTACTCAAGCTTGTTGGCCGAGAAGGTCGCGTCCGCGGCCATCGGATTCGACAGAATCGCGTTGTTGATGAGGTTGGGATTCCCGTTTCGACCTTCGACGATGGCCTCGACGTCGGCGAGGCGATCCACGTTATTTGCCGCCCCGGCGTCCGCCGAGCCATCGTCCGAATGCAGACGAGTCGCGCCCGATCCAGCATATTTTGGATCGCCCGCCGTCCCGTCACGGTTGTCGTTGTAACCGAAATACTCACCGGCCAGTCCCAGGTTGACCCCGGTAATGGTGCTGGCAGTCGCAGACAGATTGACGACATGCGGCGGCTCGACCGTGATTGTCAGGGTCGAGGTGGCGGTGTCGCCGTCGTTGTCGACAAGCGTGTAACCAACCACCTCGTTGAACGCGGCAGACGCCTTGGCCGTCGGGGTGTATTCGTACTGCCCATTGTCCATATCCACCACGAACTTGCCGCCGCTCAGGGTCTGGACCGTCCAGCTGTTGGTGCCGGCATTGTAGACACCGCGATTGGTCCCGGACACCGCGCCGCCATCGTTATAGGTCGTGCCGTCAAGGGTGATCGACGCCATGGCCCCACCATCTGCGCCGAGCGCCGAGCCGGCCCCGAGCGTGCCGCTCGTCAGATCGCCATCGGTCGGCGCAACAATCGAGTCGCGCAGAATCGGCGGCAGATCGTTGATATTGGATACCACGATCGCATTCGTATTGGTCCCGGTGGTGCCGTCATAGGCCACCGGGTTCATGTTCGACAGTGTCGCCCCGGTCCCCATCCCGTAGGCGAACGAATTGATTCCGTTGGTATTCAGGAAGTTCGCCCAGATGGCCTCTTCACTACCCTGAATGCCGCTCTGGTTCGGCAGCGCCCCCGGGTGGTTGTAGGGTGCCGAATTCCAGTCCGTCGACACCGTCGGGGCGCCATCGGTCAGGAAGTACGACACGTTCTGCGCGCCACTGATCCTTCCCGGATCATCGAAAGCATCCATGGCCCGCAGCAGCGCCGCATCGTAGTTGGTACTCCCGCCACTGCCCAGCGCCCCCACATAGGCTTTGGCCGCGGCCACCGACACCCACGAGGTCTGATAGGCACTCGCATTCGACGAGAAGGTCACGACCCGGACCATCACATCGCCCAGATTGTCGTACTGGTCGAGCATCTCGTTGACCGACTGCTTCATGATCTCGAGACGACTGCCCGCGCCCGACCCCATGCTGCCGGAGACATCGAGCATCAACATGATGTTGGTATCGACCGCAGGCAGCGTCACCACCTGCGTGCTGGCAAGCGCGTTCGGCGCGTCGTCCTCGACATTCACCGTGATCACACCTGAGCTCGATGCTGCGCCGTCGCTTGCGGTCACGGTGAGGTTGACCGGCGCCACGTTTTCGCCGCCACCTGCCGGGTGATCGATGGCCTTGGACAAGGTCACCGTGTAGTTGCCGTTGCTGTCGATTGTCGCGCGCAGCACCTCCGCCCCGCCGGCAGAGCCGATCAGGGGCGAGCCGGCGCTGCCGTTGCCCGTCCAGGTCACAGCCACACCGCCGGCAGTGATCCCCGCCGGCCCGGACAGACTCACGGTCACCGCGCTGTCGGGATCAACAATGCTGATCGTTCCAGACTGCGTACTCAGATTGGTCGTATCGACCGGATTCCCGAGGGCATCCGGCAGGCCCAGCGCGAGCCCCTCTTCGGACACCGACACGGTCGAGGTCCCAACCACCGGTGCGTCATTCGTTCCGGTAATCGTCAGCGCCAGCGTCGTGGAGCTGGTCAGTCCTGCGGCATCGCGCATGGTGTAGGTAAAGGTATCGGTCGCCGTGGCGCCTGCCGCCAGGGCATCAGCCGCGGGGCGGTTTGCGCTATAGCTGTAACTGCCATCCGCGTTGAGCGTCAGCGTCCCGTAGGTACCGACCAACGCATTGCCGGCCGTCACGTTGCTGGCACCGAAGGACACACCGGTCACGGTTTTGGTATCGCCTGCATCGACATCAGTGTCGTTGGCGAGCACACCGTTCATTGCCGTGCGGCTCACCGTGTTGTTCTCGGTCACCGACGCGATATCGACCACCGCGACCGGCGCATCGTTGGCACCCTGGATCGTCACCGTCAGCGTGCTGGTCGAGGTCGCACCCGCCGCATCACGCATGGTGTAGGTGAAGGTGTCGGTCAGAGTGTTGGCGCTGGTGCGCAAGGCCTGTACGGTCGCGTTGGCATTGTTCAACGCGTAGCTATAGCTCCCATCGGCGTTGAGTGTCAGCGTACCGAAAGCACCATTCGTGGCGCCATTGAGTACCCCGCCGGAAATTGCCGACACGGTTTTGGTATCACCGGCATCGACATCAGTGTCGTTGGTCAGCACATTGCCGGTCGGATTCACGCCCGCCGAGCCGTTGGCCACGCCACCCGCTTCCACCGCAATCGCGGCATCGAGATTGGCCACCGGGCCGTCGTTCGACCCGTTGATGGTGATCTCGAGCGTGGCGGTGGTGCTGGTGCCGTCGCCGTCGGTGAGCGTGTAGGTGTAGCTGTCGGTGAGCGTGTCGCCGGTGTTCAGGGCGTTGACCGTCGGGTTGGTGTTGTCCAGCGTGTAGGTGTAGCTGCCGTCGGCATTCAGCACGAGGGTGCCGTAGGCGAGCGTCGGGCTGGCGGCGGTGATCGGCGTGGCGTTGGCATCCGCACCCACGGTGTCGTTGGTGAGCACCGAGCCACTGACGGTGTTGGGGCTGGCGTCCTCAAAGATGCTGTTGGTGTCATTGACGGCCACCGGCACGGAGTCGGTGATCTGGATGTCGAGGCTGCCGCTGCTGGTCGCGC